>JAYVRX010000078.1:0-83200 GCA_043775825.1 Deinococcales bacterium | reverse complement strand
TATCTTTAAGAGTTTGTACAATCCGTTCTCGAAGGTCTACAGAGTAAGGTTTCATGTGTGATAGAATACACTATCAATAATTCACGAATCCACTGTAGAACGGGTTTTTCGCAGCGATGTGATTTTACCAAATCAACGTACAGGATTGGAATTTGACAGTCGCGCTCAGGTTGAAATGACAAGAGCCGTTCATATCAGCCGATTGATTAAATCGCTTGGATTCGTTCCTAAGGATTTAATGCAAACAATTGATGACCGAATCCGCGATCATTTTAACGTGTAAAGCCCGAGAATCTTTACTGCGTGACTTCATAATTCGCAAGGCTAACCCCAACATAGTAATAGCCTAAAATCTGATCAAACGTCCAACCAGAAGCCGCCAAACCTCGAGCGCCGTACTGCGATAAACCCACGCCATGCCCGTTGCCGTAACCCTCGAGCACAAGCGGGCTGTTCGAGGAAATGCCAATCAGCGAGCTTTTTGCACCCAATGCTCGAATGAAGGCGTAAACGTTCGTTCCCGTGACGCGCACGCTGCCGCTCGCGCCTGTGATGTCCAAGGCGCTCGGGCGACCCGATTCGGTACGGGCAGGAATCGAGATTGAGCGGAAGCTTCCAGCCTTACCCGCAAAACGGTTCACCACACTCTGAATTGTGCCGCTCGAGATTTTTAAACTCCAAGGGTTGTTGGGCGCGGTTGAAAGCGGGTCGGGACGGGCTTGTAAGTACGGCAAGTTCGTGCCCCAAATCTCTTGACCCGAAGCGGTATAGCCACCACTATCCGAACTGAAATACGTGGTTGCGGGACGATCATTCCAGGAAACAATCAAGCCCCTGGTTGCATCGGCTGCGGCGTTGCCACGGATGGTTTCGACGTTCGCACCACCGTACACTTGGCAGGCGGCAGTTGGGCAGACATCGTAATCGCCTGATTGATTCAGTTTGGCAATGGCATACGTTCTGGCAATGATGGTTTGGGCTTTCAAAGCCTCATCTGGCCACGAACTTGGCATTTCAACTGGGGTCACACCACGGACGTAATCTTCGACATCCAAAGCATTAACAATGTTTAACGTTCCACCGCGTACAGTGATAATTGCCGCACCACGGTAAACACGACCACCAAATTGGAAATAACCACCAGAATCAGTTTGGAACACCAAACGGCTATGACCCGTGTCAAACAATCCTGCCTCGGTAACAATTGCGATTTTGCTGTTTTGAATTGATAAATTCCACTCGAGCGGCGTGGCGGACTGACTTAAAAGCGTGCCGTCAGTATAGGTGGCATTGTGCGAAGTTGGAAAGATCAGGTTGGCTTTGGATTGCTGCCCAATCAAAACCCGCAAGATAAGCGGCTTTGGCGGTGCTTGCAAACTCGAGAGCAACATGTCTTTCGTGCTGACTCGAGCATCCAAAAACGATTCGGCATTGCGCACCAACACGTTCGCGCCGCGCTCGAGCGAAGATGAAGCTGGTATCGCCTGTGCAGTCATTGCCAGGGCGGAAGCGAAAAGCATTATTGTCAGAACAGTCCAGAGACGCATCAGACATACGATACCTGATTTTTGAAACTCGAGTGGGCAATTTCGCACAGCAAACGTAAAGCAAAATCTCGAGCAAACAAAAGTGACTCGAGCAAAAATATTTGTACCCCGACAATAAAGTGGTTAACCCGAGTGTTTGATAGAATGCGCCATGCGCGTGTTTGGAATTTAGCGTAAAAACATTAAAGTTACGTCGGGATGTACTCGGTTGGTTTTTAGATTGTGCTTATCGTTTGGCGCGTCAACCATTATGAAAACTGCTGTAGTGCGCTCAAATGATGGTCACTCAAGCTCTGGTGGCAACACCTCACCAATCTCTTCAAACTGCGTTCTTGCCCAGGCAAACAGTTGTATTGCGCCAGCTTCATCACTTCGCAGGCGCAAGGTTTTCAAAGTTAATGAAAGCGCCTCGAGATCGAACGGGTTAATCTCCAGCAAGATTCGTCCAATCCGTGTGGTTTCGGCAAGGTCAGTTCCAAAAAGATCGAGGGCTTTTTGACGCAGGGCGTAATGCAACGCCGCAAAGGCGGTTGAACCCCAACTTTCATTCAAATCCTCGAGATGTGCTCCACGCCAGAGTTGCGAGTTGCCAGTTGCCAGAAATTCTTCAGCATCTGAAGCAACGGCTCCGAGAACATAGCCGTTTGAAGCTCGAGGAATCGCATTTGACCCGAGTTGAGCACGAAGGCGATAAACGAGTTGCTTTAAGGCACTCGCACCTTTGGCTTCAGTCATTTCTGGGTACAAGTGATCTACAAGATCAATGTCGGAAGGTTCTTTGCGCCCTGCCAGTCGTGCTTGAAGCAGCATCGAGAGCAGTGCCTTGCCTTTGCGGGTGCGATCCGAGAGCACTTCGCCATTGACGATCACCTGGGTTTTGCCGAGCACCTCGAGACGAACATGTTGTCGTATTTCGGAATGCGTCTGCCCAGGGCTACGGGTGAAGAGTTCGGGAAAGTAACGCTCCGCAACCGCGACCAAATTGAGTGCCCCTGAAATTCGGGCGCGTTCAACTCTGGCTCTGACGCTGATTTCATCAGCCTTCAAGCGATCAAGTTCCAATGCCATGCGCTCGAGAGACGGACCCAATGCCATCGGCATCGTTGAGGTCGTGACCGATTCGAAAGCTTCGAGAGCCTCGTGTTGCTGACCGAGACGGACGAAGACCAAACCACGTATCCAGGCGGCACCAGTCTTCAGGGCGGGTTGACGCAATCCGCCCTGAAGCGTCTCGAGTTCGTCAGCCAAAGCACTGGCTGCTTTGAAGTCGCCGTGGAGCGCTTCCGCCCAACCCGCAACAAAGTAGGCGCCCGAGGCGTAGGCGGGCGGTTTTCCTGCCCGTTCGATGGTTTCGACGGCTGCCTGGGCGTGCTTCAAGGACAATGCCGCGCCGTGCGGTGGCGACCACTCAAGGTATAAACGTGCGGTGATGCGCTCAAGCATCGAAAGGTAAATCAGGTTTCCAATGCGCTCCAAGACGGCTCGAGCCTCGAACAAAATCTCTTCGGCGCGTTGGTATTCACCTGTCTCGAGCAGGTACAAACCCAGTTCAGATTGCAGTTGGGCGCAGTGGCTGGCGTCACCAAATTCTTCAGGAAAATGTAACGCCGCTTGGATATCTGCGATTGCTTCGAGCGGGCGTCCAAGGACGTTGCGGGTGTACGCCCTGAGTTGAAACGCGCCCGAACGCATCTCGCGGAAACGGGGGCTGCCATCGTTTAGCGCCTCTACAATGTGCAAAAAAGCGCTGAAGCCGACATCGGCAGAATCGTAACGCCCAGCGAAATTGGGAATGAACGATTGAATGTACAAGAGTTCTGCCAATTCTAGGCGCTCGAGTTTAGGGGTGGCGAGTGCCAGAGCGATGACGTTTTCGGCTTCTTGGAGTTTGGAGAGTTGCACGAATGCCCGTGCGATCATCGCCAGTGGAATGTTGCTCGAGCCTGCACCCTGCAAATGCCATAACTCGAGCACGCCAGCGTAATCGTGGCTGAGATGTTTGACTCGGATACGAGTCTCAAACAACCGTGCCTGATCTGCATTCTCATGTCGATTGACAGCTTCAAGCAGATGTTCACCCTCTAGTCCGCGACCTGCCTCTGCCAGCAATTCGGCAGACAAAAGCGCCGCTTCAACATGCTCCGAATCCAACTCGAGCGCAGCGTTTGCCATCTCGAGCGCCTGTCCAAGATTGGTTTGACGCGCAAGAAGTGCCGCCTCGAGCGTGAGATCAACACGCTGCAACAATGGCGAGCGAGCCGCCACCCGAAGTTTAAATTGCGCAGCTTGACCAAGATCACCCGAAGCAATCGAGGCTGATACGGCACATTCAAGCAAGGCTCGAGCTTCGCTGTTCTCAAGATTCGCATCAATTTCAAAACTCGCCGCCGAGATAGGCTCATGCTCAAGAAAAACCCCAATGGCTCGGCGGGAAATTTCTTGACGTTCGGACGGTGCAATTTCGGCTCGAGCGACGTCGCGGTACAACGGGTGCGTGAATGTTCCAGACCGCAGAATTCCGTTGCGTTCAAGTTCAGATTTGATGGTTTGCACAACGCGCTGCTCGAGTTGTGCAAGTTTCGCCCACAACGTATCATCGGCATTTAAGGGCAGTAAGGCTTTGACCGCCAAGGCTACTCGCGCTTGTTTTGAAAGGTTGGCAGCCCGCAAGTGATGACCAATCACCGCCTCAATGCTGGTCGGCATCAGATCACCCTCCGGAGTACGCCAACGCCAACGGCGACCATCGCTCCACAGATAGCCCAGGCGGGTTAAATGCCGAAAATACTCGAGTGAAAACAATGGATTGCCGTGCGCTTTGGCAGCAATCCAAGCGATGGCTTCCTTGGGTAAGCTCATACCTGCTTCAGCCTCGAGCAAGTTGGTTTCGTCTTGTTCAGATAGCGTCTCGAGCAAGTAGGATTCAAAGACTTCAGGTGGTCTAAAACGACTGGTGATAATCAAAGCAACCCCACGGCTGCGTTTGACTGCCACCGCCAAGTTCGTCCACAAACTCAAATGATGTGGGGTGGCTTCATGCAAATCTTCGATCTGCAAAATAAATGGTGCAAGGGCTGCCAACCATGCCGAAAGCGCCGTACTTAAGGTTTTTAAGTCCACATGACCACCCTGCTCGAGACGTTCAAGCGCGTTTTTGGTCCAAGTTGGCAAGGCTTCGGAATGTGGCAATTCACGCGCCAGCGCCAAATTACTCACGCTGGCGTGAATCCGCACACTGCGGCAAGCCACCCGAGCTTGCAAGTTCGAGACTGTGAAGCTCTTGCCAACCCCAGCCTCGCCCCAAATGCCCAGCGCCACCCCAGCGCGTTTTGAACTCACCACGCTCAAGCGTTTCAGCAAAGTATTGATGGTTTCGAGTGACAAACCTGACCCCCGAATGGTCAGTCTACCGTAGAGTTCCCAAAGCCAAAAAACGCTCCGAAGCAGAAATCGCAAAAATGCCGTCAATATCCAATCTGGCGTTGCAGGGTTCGCGTTACCGTCGCGTTACCCAAAGATCATTATGCTGACAAATTGAATGAGGAGGTGCTCAAGATGCGTCCCAATCGCGCCTACTACCATCTGTGTGTTGTTTGTGGGCGTTCAGTTCCAGCAAAAACCAAAGAAGTTTACTGCATCAATGATGGCGAGCGTCTGCTCAAAGCTTGCCCGCGTTGCCAGATCCGAATCACCTCGCCGTACACCCAATTTTGCTCCCACTGCGGCTTTGAATATCGCACTTACCCAATCCAAGCAGGTGACGCCCCAGATTTTAACGAAGCTCAAACTCCGAAACTCCCTCGGGGTTCTGCTAAAGGCAAAACTTAAAACTCGAGCCAATCACTGTAGTAGTCTCGAGTTTTGCGTTACTGGCGCGTTACCAATCTTAGTCTAGGCTGTAATCTGCCAAAGGAGTGCCATGCCCGAAATCAGTCACAGATACCTCAAGCCGCCAAATCCAAAACCAACGCTTCCTGAACATCTTCGACACTCGAGCAAAAAGGCAATGCAGACGGTGGGGTTCATGATTTTGCTCAGGCAACCACACCACCCAAGAGGGGTCAAAAATGAATGTTGATACAATCCAAACACGTTCCAAAGCCATGAAGTGGACGATGGGTTCTTTGCTCATTGCCACCACGACCCTCGGTTTAACTTCCTGTCCGCCAGGTGACGTTGATCCGCCGTCGCCACCCGCCACGAAAGTGCTGAAACGTGCCTCTAAGTCGAGCGCTGTAGCCATTTCCAATGATGACAAGATTGTGGTGCAGGTCAATCCAGACGATGATTCAATCTCGATCATCAACGTCGCCACCGACACGCGCACCGTCAAGTTCCCTGTCGGCAACGAACCTGTGGCGGTTGTCGTTGGACCAGATGACAAGACCGCTTACGTCGTCAACCGTGCCGATGCCACCGTCATGAAAATTTCTGGCATTGATACAAATTCGCCAAGCATCGCCGCAACCCTCAACGTTGGTTCTGAACCGACAGGATTGGCGCTTTCGCCGACTGGCGCAAAACTGGTGGTTGCCGAATTCGCCGAATCGCGCATTTCATTGGTTGATACGGCTGCCATGACCATCATCACTTCCAAAACGATGTTCAGCCCCAGGGCGCTGGCGATCAGCAACAACGGTGATACAAACGACAACGATGAAAAAGTGGTGG
Source organism: Deinococcales bacterium (assembly GCA_043775825.1). Classification (GTDB taxonomy): domain Bacteria; phylum Deinococcota; class Deinococci; order Deinococcales; family JAAFIG01; genus JANXTZ01. Next base: position 76,982 of record JAYVRX010000078.1, on the reverse strand, counting down.
TGCCCGAATTTTACGGCACACCGACTGGACAAGAAGCCACGGACTCGAGCCGTATTGGAAAGGTTCGGGTGTTTAACTTGAGTGGTCTTTCTGATGTTGGCACGGCAAGTTTTGAACCGATCAGCCCGGGGGCTTTTGTGCCAATTTCGACTGCCCCAAACCAACTGGCGAGCGTGGCGATTGCTGGTGATAAATTCTTTGTCACCGCCATCGGTGCATCGCCAGACAACGTGGCAAAGTTCAACGAAAACGTCTTCCCGCTTTTATTGATTGGCAACATCAGCAGCGCCAGCAAAACCGCTACCATCAGCTTGGCGGATGCGATCAAAAGCCAAATCACCAACCCAACCAAATTTTTTATGGCGGATTTAATTGATGTGGCGTTGGTTGGCGATTCAATTTTATACCTTCTGGGGCGCGGTGCGGACGCGATTCAACGGGCAGTCATCACGGGAAGCTCGAGCGTCACACTCGGTTCGACTGCACCCGCCGTGCAACAAATTGATCTTCTGGGTGGCGGTATCGGTTGCAAAAACCCGATTGGCTTGGTAACACCAAACGACACCACCGACAGCAAGAAAATGTATGTGAATTGCTGGGTCAGCCGCACAGCAACGGTGGTGGCACTCGATCAACAAAAGGCGGTCACCAAGATTCAATCTGCCGACCCGCCGGTCAGTGCCGAAGAAAAGAAGGTCAACAACGGTCAGCGCTTTTACTTTACGGGTCGAGGTCGCTGGTCAACAGAAGCCTGGAGCAGTTGCGGTTCGTGCCACCCAGACGGCTTGAGCGATAACATCACCTGGCGCTTTGGGGCGGGTCCACGCCAATCCATTTCGATGGATGGCACTTTTAACCACGGACCTGGCGCACAAATTCAGCGCATCTTAAATTGGACTGGCGAACGCGACGAAATCATCGATTTTGAACGCAACACCCGAGGCGTCTCGGGCGGATTGGGTGCGGTCACGACTGGCGTTTGTGCCAGTGCTGCAAATGGTGGCGACATTTCTGGCGAAACGCGCCTCAGCCTCAACCCAACAGATCCCACCGATCCAAACGGTTTGAAAATCCAACTCCGCCTGCCGGCTCAAGAAATTCACGACGGCATCGTGACTGGTCCCAGTTGCGTCAAAGACTGGGATGACATCGAAGCCTTCACCAAAACCATTCGACCACCCAAAGGCTTACGTTTCCTCGATTCTGCTTCGGTGACTCGCGGCAAAGCGGTGTTTCGTGAAGGTGGTTGCCAAAACTGTCACGGTGGTCCCGGATTCACACTTTCCAAACGCTTCTTTACACCTTCGAGCGCCAAAAATACCGAACTTGCAGCACTGCCATTCACATCGCCTGGTCACACTTTACTGATTCAAAAAGAACAGGCTGGGGGCAGCGTGGAAGTCGGTGGAGAACAGGTCGCTTGTGTTCTGCGCGAACTGAAAACCTTCGGCGCTCTGAACGCTGCCGATACCGCCGCACTCGAGAAGCAACAAGACAATCTCAAAGTGGCGCAAGGTCAGTTTGCTGGGTTCAACATTCCAAGCCTGTATGGTCTAAGCCTCGGAGCGCCCTACTTGCATCATGGGCAAGTGAAAACCCTGACCGATTTATTCACCGACCCACGCTGGAATGTACACCTGCTGGCGGGCAACCCAGTCTTTAGCTTGGACAATACCAAACGCCAAGACTTAATCAATTACTTGCTTTCGATTGATGCCACCACCCCTGAGGAAGCACCAGCACCAGGCTTCGATTCGTGTGTAGGTAAATGATCTCATTGGATTGTTGAACATGTTCGAGAGGAGGCGCATAAAAGCGCCTTCTCATTTGTCGCTCGAGAGAAACAAAAGCTCGAGTTCGAGTACAATTGAAGATAGCTCCGAGCGGCAGGACTCAGCGCTATCGTATGTGGCACGCGTAAACTGTGTCACCCACCGAGGCTTTTAAACGCTTGGGCGTCACGAAAGTCGTGAACTTCTGCGCGACAATTGGGATGCGGTCAAACCTAAAGTGAAAGTCAAACACAGGGTCGAAGTTCCAGCGTTGGTTTGGCTCAACGCTTTGCAGTACGCACCAACACAAAAGGCAGATGCTGAACATGTGCTCGTGTGCTAAAATTTCTAGCCTGAAAGGGCAGGAGAACGCCGTGCTGGAAGTATCACTGTTTGGGTCGCCAATACTAAAGCTCGATCAGACTGCGCTCAACCCACCAACCAAAAAAACCCTCGGCATCATCGCTTATTTGGCGATCAATGGCGAATGCAGCCGTGAACAACTGGCGAAATTGTTCTGGTCTTCAATGGGTGAAGAACGTGCCAGACGCAATTTGCGTCAAGAGTTGTATCGCATCTCGAGTTCGGCATTGGGTGAGTTTCTCGAGTTGAACGCGGATTCGGTAAGGTTGACGGGAACGATCAATGTTGATGTTTTGCAGTTTAAAGCCTGGCTCGAGCAAGATCGATCTCAGGCACTTGCGTTATACACTGCGCCGTTGCTCGAGCATTTTAGACTGTCGGGTGCAGCAGGTTTCGAGGCTTGGCTTGGTCATGAACGCGAAGTGCTTGCTGAAATTCGTCGTGATGCCTTGGCATTGCACGCATCAGAATTGGCTCGACAAGGCGCGTTGCGTGAGGCACTGAGCGCCTATCTCGAGTCCTTAAAAGAAGACGAACTCCAAGAGCATCATCACCGTGAGGTCATGCGACTTCATGCGATGCTGGGCGAACGTGGTGCGGCACTCGAGCGATTTGAGCGCTTAAAACGCATCTTGCGCCGCGATGTGGGTTTAGCGCCATTGCCAGAAACGGTGGCGCTTGCCGAGCGTATTCGCAGTGGTGAATCTTGCGAAACTGAAATCCTTGATGCTGTCTCGAGTCAACACCACTTCGCACCCCCACTGATGGGGCGAGAATCCGTTTGGGCGCAACTCGAGACGGCTGCAAAATTCACCTTGGTGCTCGGCGAACCTGGTGTGGGCAAAACGCGATTGGTGCAAGATTTCGCTCGAGCGCATGGGCAATGTTTGACCTTGCGCGGTATTGAAGGCTCGAGCGGCACGCCGTTTTATGCGGTAGCCGAAACGATTCGTGAAGCGAGTGCTGAATTGCACGACCTTGAGGAAATCTGGAAACTCGAGGTCTTGCGCTTGATTCCAGAACTCGAGCCTCAACGGGCAATCAAAGCCGAACCTCCCGCTCCTGAAGGTCGTTCACGGTTTCTTGAGGGTTTAAGTCATGCGCTCTTAAAACTGCTCGCATCTGGTGGCATAATTGTGCTCGATGATTTGCACTGGTTTGATGCCTCGAGTCTCGAGGTTGTGGCATTGTTAACGCGGCGTTCAAATGAATCTGTGCGCTTGATTGCCACTGCTAGAAACACTGAATGGCTCGAGCATTCAAACGCGACTCAATTTTTAGAATCGCTCGAACGCGAAACGCAGCTTGGGCGCATCCATCTCGAGCCGTTGCTCGAACCGGACGTGCGTTCGCTGGCACAAGTGCTCAGCAGACAATCCATCACGGCGGCATTCGCGCGTCAGCTTTATCAAACAACCGCAGGCAACCCGCTTTACCTCCTCGAGACGTTGCGCGGTTTATTGGACTCGAGCAAGGTAACTTTTGATGCTCAAGTTGAACTGCCCTTGTTCCAAGGCGTCCAAGATGCCGTGATTGCCAGGGTAGATCACCTCGGCGCTGGCGCGAGACGGGTGCTCGAGGCAGCCAGTCTTGCAGGCGGTGACTTCGATCTCGAGCTTGTCGCTGGTGCGAGTGCCCTGACGGACTGGGAAGTGCTCGAAGCCATTGAACGCAGTATCAATGCAAAATTGCTCGAGGTGCATCATTCAGAACATCGCTTCAGTCATGGCTTGGTGGCTCGAGCGCTCGAAGCTGGATTGTCCGACACCAGACGGCGTTTGATTCACCGCAAACTTGCTGAAACCTTGGAGCTTCAACAAGCCGTGCCAGCCAGAATTGCAGATCATCTCGAGCGGGCTGGATTGATACGCAAGGCAATCGCTTTTCGAGTACAAGCGGCACAAGCCGCAAGTCGAGTTTTTGCGTATTCACAGGCACTCGAGCACTACAACCAGGCGCTCGAGAATGGCGCGACAGACCGTGAAGCTTTCGAGATTCAGACTGCCAAAATAAGACTGTATGGCTATCTTGATGATCGAACCGCTTGGGACAACGCCGTGAATATACTCGAGACAATCGCTGCCAAAATGGGCGATTTAGAACCTCAAACCGATGCCAAGCTCGAGCGCTCAAACCTTGAATTTGTGCTTGGGCATTACGAGAATGCGATTGATCTGGTCAGGCAAATTCGTGAACGATTCGATTTGAATGCCGCTCGAACTGCCCGAGCTTTGCATCGGGAAGGAATGGCGCTCTTTCGTTTGGGTCATTTGTTAGAAGCCGAAGCGCAATTCCAAGCCGCACTCGAGTACATCTCAGAGCATGATTTTGAGCGAATTGGCGAATTGCAACGAGCACTCAGTCGAAGTGCGATTGATCGCGGTGATCTGATCGCCGCCCAAACCCATATTGAAGCCGCTTCTAAGATCTATCACGCATTGCCCGACACATACGGTGAAATTGGGACGCTCAACCTTCGAGGCTGGATTGCACACTTGCGAGGCGAGAACGAATTCGCTTTGGAATGTCTGCTTGAATCACTCGAGCAAGCCCGTCAGTTTGGGTTTGTACTTTTGCAACGCAGCGTTATCGTGAACCTATCGGCTGTTTTATTGTCTATGGGACAAACAGAACGTGCCGTGCCGTATCTTCAAGAAGGTTTGGCACTTGCCCATGAACCCCACGAACCACGCTTGGAAGCCGTGTTTCATACGCATTTTGGTCATGTCAGCGAACAACGCGGCGATCTGGGCGGTTTTCTCGAGCACTTAAAAACCGCCGCCGCTATTTTTAATCAGATTGGCGCAACAGCACATTTGGTGATGGCGCAACTCAATCAAGCACAATTGCTGCTCGAGTGCGGTGATCCCAAAAATGCGCTGCCATTGCTTAAGGCGGCACGTCAAAGTATTGAAACCAATGGCTTAAAAATACATCAGCCGTGGCTTGAAGCCTTACAAATGCAATGTGATGTGGCGTTGAATCGTCCACCTGTCACCCATCGGCTCGAGCGGGTTATGGCACAGACAAATAGGCTTGATGCAGGTACACAAATCAATTTTGGACTGGCGAAACTCTACCTGGGTGACGCAGCAGAAACCCTTGAATTGGTCGCTGGAATCCAAGCCTCACTGCCAAATCGTGCTGCTGCTCTAAACTTACAACTTCGTGCTCAAGTTGCCCTGCGTTATCATTCCCAAACTCGGCTCGAGGAAGCCTTAGAAATACTCAAGGCTTCAGAAATCTCCCCACTTCATAAACTCTCGTTGTACGCGGCGGTGTTGGCTGCACTTGAGCGAACTGAGGAAATAGCACAAAAACAAAAATCCCGCAGCAAAGCACAAGCCCTGATGCAACAACTTGCGGCAACCCTCGAGCCAGAATTGCAAACACGGTTTCTCGAGCATTGGTCAACACGTCTTGAGACAGCAAATCTCGAACCAATTCTCTAAACCTGCATCTCAATTTTTACGCCGCACTGAACGAACTCGAGCTTCGTTCTGGTGACGTTCTGGTGACGAGCTGCCTCTAGGGTTGGCTTGGAGGTTCTTCATGAAAACCATCGGCATTCTCGGCGGCTTCAGTCCGCAAGCCACGCTCGACTTTGAAACTCGAATTCATCAAGTTTCGCAGCGTCTGATTCCACAACACATGAACGGCGGTTATCCACCAATGATCGTTTATTACCACCGACGCCCACCTGTGCTAACCAAAGATGGTTTTATGCCTGTCTTACCGCTTCAACCCGATCCTGCCTTACTCGAGGCAGCAAGTTGGATTGGGACAAAAGCCGATTTTCTGGTGGTGACAGCGAACGGTCTTCACTTGTTTCAAGATCAATTTGAACAAGCTGCGGGTCGGCAGGTACTCAGTATGATTACGGTGACGCTCGAGGAAGTTACGCGGCGTGGTTGGAAACGGGTTGGGCTTTTAGGCTTTCCCGACCCAAGCGCAATGGTTTACGCCCAACCTTTAAATCAATTGGGCATTGCTTGCGAATTGATTGATGCCCAACTTCAAGCCCAACTGAATGCAGATGTTCTTGCACTGATGGAAGGTCGAGCAACTGGCACAGCCGCTCAAGACGCAGTAGAAGCACTTCGTCAAAAAGCTGTAGATGGCATCATTCTGGGTTGCACCGAGATTCCATTGTTGCTGGGTACAGATCAAGCCGATTGTCTCAACCCTGGCGCGTTGTTGGCTGAAGCTGCCGTCAAATTCGCACTCGATCACAAGCTCGTGATGACTTAAAGCTCGAGTTTCAAAAATTTGATTGCTTTAACTGCGGCATCTCGAGAAAATCAGTTTATGCTCGAGTGAGATGAAATTGTGATACACAGCCTTAAGCTGCATTCCAGTGACGTACTGGTGACGCGCCCTCCTTAAGTTACTCGGCGGAGGTGCGACAGTGACTTAAGAAAAAAAGCAAGACATTAATGCTGAAAAATCTTTTCGCTAAAGATATTTATGGCAGTTGGAATCGTACCCAAGCCTCTCGATAGTTTTACAAAAAATCAGTATTCAGGAGATTCAATGAACATCAAACAGATCGGACGTTTTAGCATTCTCGCCCTTACAGCATTACTAACAGCATGTGGTCAAAATCTTGCTCCAACGCCTGAAACTTCGGCAAAAATAATATCCAAAGGTTCAACACCCGTTAGTTTGGCAAAACTCGAGTTGGGAACAGGTCAAACAATCGAATTTCTCGAGATCGAACCAGGTGATGTGGTGATTGTCGAAACGGGCAATATGGATCGCCATCGCACGAAACTTTCGGCACAATTTTCCAATGGCAAAACCCTGCCCGAAGTGTACCGAGCCTTCGCTCCAACGGGTGCTGTTGCCCCTCGAGCGCTCGAGGAAGCCCAAGTGCGTCGGGTCAGCACTCCAGATGATTCGCTCCAAGGCACAGATACCAGTCCACCAGATGCCAATCCCGAAATTGGTTCGAGCAAAATAGATGCTGCAAGTGCGGTTCTTGATTGGGATTGGAATGCTGATGCAAATTGGTTTTTGATGTATTTTTGCAAAACCAACATGAGTCACTTCTGTACAACCAACGTGGGTTCGGCTTGGTCTTGGCGCTACAAAAGCGTTGATTACACGTACTTTGAGGTTACAGGAATGAATGCCTCGTTCGATTCTGGTGCTTTTTTATGGTCAGATTATTACAAATGTGTCACGTTTAGTTGTAGCTGGAGGCGTTCATGGGATGGTCATATCCCACCACGCGAATATCGGACGCTGGTCTACACCAAAACCCGTCCACGCTCGGCTCAGATTGACGGGTATGGTGTCAACCCTCGAGTTCACCTTGCAGTAATGCGAGTGATTAAAGATAAACCTACTCCACCAAGCTTGTCAGTGAGCGCTCAAGGAAACCATAAATTCCGCGTGACTGGTAGTAGTTACAAGAGTAACTCTGTTGTTTATGTTCACATTGGCTATGGCAACTTCACCAACGAAGCAATCCATACAATCATGTCAAATTCATCTGGTGCGATTGATACAACCCTCAGTCAATCTTGTATTAACGGTTTGCAAATGAACTTTGTTGCCAACGATGGCAGACTCAACCCTGACACGGGTAGCGATCTTTTCAGCAATAATGCTTACGCAACCTGTCAGTAATTCATCACAAATATCTCGAGGGGTTAAACCGCCCCTCGAGTTTTGTTGGACTACATCATTTTGCCGATGCAATTTTGAGCTTCTGGTTTTACACTAACCTTGATACGGAGTCAAAGTGAACAACACAAATCATCTCCAAAACGAGGTGTCTCGAGTTCAAGTTGTTGATTTCTCGCGTGTGCTCGAGGTTTGGGAAGCTTCTGTTCGGGCAACGCATGACTTTGTTTTGGAAACCGATCTTCAATTGTTCAAACCCATTGTGCGTGATGTACTGCCCAAAATGCCAGAATTAACTTGCGTGCGCGATCACAAACAACAAGTGATTGGGTTTCTTGGGTTTAGCGATGGCAAGGTTGAAATGCTGTTCATTCATCCTGATTGGCGCGGTCAAGGAATTGGTAAGCGACTTCTCGAGCACGCAGTAAGAACATTTGGTGCAACGGAACTTGATGTCAATGAACAGAACCCGCAAGCCGTTGGTTTTTATCTCAAACTGGGTTTTGAAATTATTGGGCGTTCCGAACGAGATGGCATGAACAAACCATACCCACTGCTTCACATGCGGCGGAAACCTTGATTCACGCGCTTTAAGAATCTCGAGACAGGATAAACACTACATCATTTTGCTGATGTCATCTCGAGCAAAATGTTCTATGTTTTAACTGCCGCGAACTGCGGCTTACCATGATCTAAATTAAATCTCCTCAACCTCGAGCGTTCTTGCCACAACCTTTGGGTTGCGTGTGCTTGAAAGCTTGAATCTCAATTCTTGCAGGCTAAAGCGAAGGAGGCTAGATCATGAGCAACACCATTCTCGAAACCCAACGACTTGTGCTCAGACGCTTAAAAATGGACGATCTCGAGGCATTATTTGCCCTATACAGTGACGAAGAAACGCGGCAGTATTTTCCTGAAAAAACTTTGAATCTCGAGCAAACCAAACTGGAACTCGAATGGTTTTTAAATGGACATCCATCATATCCAGAGTTAGGACTTTGGGCGACGATTTATAAGCCGACGGGAGGCTTTATCGGGCGCTGTGGCTTGTTGCCCTGGACGATTGAGTCGAGTCATGAAGTCGAAGTTTCGTACCTGATAGACAAGGCGTTCTGGGGTCAAGGTTTAGCAACTGAAGCGGCTCGAGCGATCCTCGAGTACGGTTTTGGGGACTTGAATTTGTCTCGTTTAATTTGCCTGATTGACCCAGAGAACATTGCCTCGAAACGGGTTGCTGAAAAAATCGGGATGAGGCTCGAGCGCAAAGTGGACGGGATTGATGGCGATGATTTCCCAACTTTGATTTACGCCATTTCCAAATCATGAATTCAACCACAACAGTTGATTAAAAGAGGTTTGAAATGCGAAAAGTGATTTACCACGTGGCATCCACGGTAGATGGTTTTATCGGTCACGAAGACCATAGCGTTGATGGTTTTATTCAGGAGGGCGAACATGCCAGTGATTACTTGAACGCTCTGAAAAACGATTACGACGTGGCGTTCATGGGTCGCAACACCTATGACTTTGGTGCGCGATTTGGCGTGACCAATCCGTACCCCTGGATGAAGCAATACGTCTTCTCGAGCAGCTTAAAAGAAAGCCCAAATGAACATGTACAACTTATCTCGAGTGACCCAAGCGAACTGGTGCAACACCTGAAAAACCAAGCGGGGAAGGACTTGTATTTGTGCGGCGGAGGAGACTTGGCAGCCAGATTCTTAGCTGCGAATTTGCTTGACGAGATCATCCTCAAACTGAACCCAGTGCTGTTCGGTGCTGGTATTTCATTGTTCCGTCAAATCTCAAAACCAGTGCAATTAGAACTCAAAAACACACGGGTCTACTCGAGTGGCGTGATTTTGATTCGATACGCGATTCGGTAAGAATCAAACAAGTGAAGCTCAAAATTTAATAAAACGCTCGAGTCCCAATATCTGGTGACTCGAGCGTTCTTAGAGGTTACTGATTGTTTTCAAATTCCAGAGATTGATAGCCTTCAGGTTTTTGCAAGGTGTGAACGTAAACACCAATTGCAGGTAACAGCAATCCTGCGCCCGCCGCCAGTGCAAAGCGCAAACTGGTCTTGCCCAACCAACCGATCACTGGACCGCCTCTCATCTGCCCAATGGCATCGGCTTGACCATTCATTGAAAGCACGGTGGCTCGAGTTTGAGGCTCGAGTCCTTGGTTGATCCAGGCTTGCGAGAGTGGTTCGATCAAAGAACGGATAGCTCGAGCGCCAACGTAACCTGCCAGTGCCAAGATAAAATTAGGTGCGAACGCAAAAATGCACAGGAACACGATCAAGCCAAAATTTAAGCCCAGTAAAGCTCGAGCGGTGGCTTGAAAACTCGTGGTGTTGACGCGCTGCTCGAGGATGTGAATGAGGGGCATGACCACCAAACTCAGTGCCAGACCGATCAGACCAAACCAGACCAAGCGTGTTTGCTCGAGGTTAAGGTTGTTCAAAATGCCAAGGCTGGGAAACTGAAACGATAACAAATGCACTTGCCATAAGCGGTCAAAGGATTCACTGGCTGCGCCCAAGATGATGGTGATAATCAGAATCCATTGCAAGCCAGGTTTAGAACGGACTACCCGCCAACCCTCGAGAAACGTATGACGCATCTGCTGCCAGGTGTTGCGATCTTCTCTGGCGGTTGGCTTAAAACCTTGTTCGGGCATGAACAAAAACAAAAAAATTGATAGCAAAATAAATCCCAAACCACCCAGTACAATTGGTACACGAATGTTGCTGGTGATTGCCAGCAAGATCGAAATGGGTAGGACAATAAAACCAAAACCTTGCTCGAGTTTCGCGGTACGCAAAAAAACTCGAGCAGCACGGTCTTTGCCAATTTCGTCAGAAAGCCATGCTTGGGTTGCGCCAGAGGTAAACGTGTATCCCAAACCCCACAAGAATTGAGCGCCTAAGATTGTCCAGAGGGCTGGAATCGTCCCCTCGAGCACAAAAGCGCAACCGATCAGGGCATATCCAATCACAATCGAAAGCCGCCGCGAGAAGACATCGGCAATAATGCCAGTCGGAATTTCAAACAAGAAAATGCTCAACTCGAGCACCGTGCCAACCAAAACCAACTGAAACGGGTCAAGTCGAACGGTGGTGGCATAAAACAAGGTGTTGACCGTGAACACCAAACCAAAACACAGCGAGGCAATCAAATGAAATGCGATATAAATACTTTCGGCAGATAAAGAAAAACGAATCAAAAAAACGTCCTTTCAAAGCGATTCAGACACAATGTTCTTGATTTAATATGCACCAGAATATCAGATCAACAACACAGCAACTCGAGCGTTTGAAGCTCGAAACCATTGCACAATTTTGAATTGGTTTTAGATAGTTGGCATTTTGAATCACCCCGAAATGGGTGACTCGAGTTTAAGGTGATGATGTTGAAAGTACATCCGCCGATTGGCGTAACCAAGGTATTGCGAATTTCAAACTCGAGTATTTTTGATTTTCGAGGATTTTCATTTGAACCCGTACTGAACAACAAAAACTTTGATTTCTGTGACGCTCGGGTGACGCATGGTGTCTAGCCTGATGAACGAAGGCTCGAGACTCGAGTCTTTACAGAAATCAATTTGTCACCGCAATGACTCGAGTTAAGTCGTTGCGGTGGTGACAGCCATCTTGCCGTTTGAAAACGGATTTTGAAAGAGGAGTCGGTATGAACAAACAATCAAGTTTTAAGAATACTGGAGGTACACCATGAGGGCGCGAGTCTTGCTGCTTGTCATCATGCTGTTCGCACTTGCAGCTTGTGGACAACCCGAAGCAGAACCAAAACTCGAGACGGTCATCGCTGAAAATACTCGAGTCACCGATTCCAACACCCGAGCGAGTCTGGTGAAACTTTCTGAAACTGGGAACTTGCAATTCTCGAGCAGCACACCGTTTTTGGAGAACTTAAAAGCTGGGGATGTGCTTGCAAGTGAACCATCACCTGCCGCGCCAGCAGGCTATTTGAAGAAGGTCAAAGCGGTCAAGCTCGAGGGTGGGCAGGTGATCGTCGAGACGGAGCAAGCGGAACTCAGTGATGCCGTGTTGCAAACGGACTCGAGTTTCGAGCGGCAATTGTCCCCTGCTGATCTGGCTTCGAGCACGGCGTTGCAAAAAAACATCAAGTTGCAACGCGCTTCAGGATTGGCGCGAGCAGATCGTTTCGAGTACGAAGTAAATTTTGATAACACGGTTTTATTCGATAATGACGGCAACAAAGACACCAAAGAGGATCAGTTGCGGGTGGATGGCACACTGTTTTTTGCTGACCCGTTGATTGGTATGGACGCGGGTCTGACCTTCAAAAAGATTTTTGGCATTCCCACACCAATTCCTGATGGTGTGAAGTTCAAACTTGGTTTGCAATTTAAGCAAGAAGTCAGTTTGGGTGTTTTTGCAGGCATCAAATTGCAGCACAAGGAAGAGATTCCTTTGTTCAAGCAAATTTACAAGCCCATCGTGTTTTTTATTGGACCTGTGCCTATCGTGTTGATTCCCGAGATCAATGTCACGCTCAAGCTCGACGGCGAGTTTAGCGCGAAAGTCAGTTTTCAAGCACAAGCCGTTGCCGATGTCGGACTTGGGATTGAATTTAAGAAAGAATTTAAGGATGTCAAGAACCTCAAAGACCTTAAGTTTAAGGACATCAACGCGGCTGAAATTCGTTTTGATGCCGATGGAAGTGCCGCTCAAGGCAGCGTGAAGGCACGGGTTGAATTGTTGGTAGATGGCTCGATCAATTTGTACGGCGTTGCAGGAGCATTTGTTGGTTTGAACGCCTCCTTGCAATTTGACGGACAGATTCCTCGCCCGAAGGGTAAACCCGCCTGGACTTTGCAGGGCGTGATTGATGCTCGAGTTGGCTTGAATTTGAATTTGATTTTCAAGCGTTTGAAGACTGATCGTAAACTGCTTAATTTGGTCTTCAAACTTGCCGAGGCGGTCAATCAACCACCAATAACCAACCTCTCGAGTTTAGAGGGCAAAAAGATTCAGTTGAATCAAGCGTTATTTCAATTTCCATTTACCAGTTTTAATCTGGTGTCTGATCCTGACGGCGATATTGTCACGAACATCACCTGGAGCACCGACATTGACGGCGTGATCGGCACAGGTTCGGACATCAATCATACGTTTACCACTCCAGGAGTCCGTGTCCTGAGGGTCACGGCGACTGACCCTGAAGGCGCAAGCTCGAACACCACCGCCACCTTCGAGGTAGTCAACACCCCGCCAGACGTAAATGTGGTGCGACCCAGAATCAACGAAACCGTGACTCGAGGGGTGGGATTTGTGCTGCTGGGATCGGCACTTGACCCGAACGAAGGCAAATTAGATTGCACCAAATTGCGTTGGAAGAGCAGCAACGCCAGTGACCAGATGCCGAGCAACAATTGCCCAGACGCGAATGATTTGGTCAGGGTGAAATTCGCCAGCGTTGGTCAGCGCACCATCACTTTGACGGGTACAGATTCGCTCGGTGCGAGCACTTCGGTATCGGTTGGCATCACGGTTGAAGATAATGGCAGACCGAGCGTCACGATCCTTTCGCCCGAAGAAAGAGAACAACTTGGAACGACAGGAAATTTTCCTCCAGTGGCGGCGAAGGCTTTTCTTGAAGACCCCGATACGAACATGTTGACTTATACCTGGCAGTGGGTCAGCTTGAGCGGCACGGTGGTGAACGACATCACCAAGACTGTCTCTGGTACGAAAAACGGTGTCACCATCAACGACACGCTTTCACCGTGCGACATCAAGATAGGACCGAGCGCTTTCGGAAAAATTCGCCTGAGCGTCAAGGACGAAACCAATACCGTCATTGACGAACGCAATGTGAGTTGCCCGCCGCAACTCCCAAGATAAAACCGAGGTTATTTATGCAACAAAAATTATTATTGCCTTTCATGGTTCTACTCTCGAGCCTCATGCTGAACGCCTGCGGTGGTAACTCGAGCGACCCACCAACCCCACCCGTGACCGAACCAAAACTCGAGATGAATTTGAACCCAGCACGGCTCGAGATTAACCCTGGTGAGAGCAGCACTTTAAGCATCAATTTGACTCGAGAGGGCGAGTTGGGTGCGGCGTTGCTGTCCTTAGCAGGTGCGCCTGACGGGATCAGTGGTACGTTCTCGCCCAACCCTGCCGATGGTCAGACGGAATTGACCTTAAATGTGGCGGCAACTGTCGAAGCCAAAACCTATTCGTTATTTGTCCAAGCCCAAGCAGGCGAAACCCGTCAAGCCCAGAAATTAGAAGTGGTTGTGCGTGCGCTCAGTGCCAACACCATCACGGTGACAGGCAAAGTGCTCAATGATGTTGGCATTCCTTTTGGCAATGCTCGAGCACGAATTGGTTCGACGGTGGCGAACACCAACGCCGCAGGCGAATTTAAGATTGAAAATATCAAAACACCTTACGATCTGGTGATTGCTCTGCCTGCCTCTGCCAACCGCCCTGCACAAGTCCATGTGTTTGAAGGCTTGACCCGACCCGATTTGACCCTACCCTTAGCCTTGCCCTTAAACCTCAAAGCCGAGACCCCTGGCAATGCCACGGTGCTTGGCACGTTGTTTGACGGTGCAGGATTTCCAAACCCTATAGACCATGTGACCAGGGTTGGTTTTGCCTCGACCACAGGTGCTCGAGAACAGTTGCTTTCTGAAGAACGAGGTCCTGATTACACCACTGGTTCAGTCTTCTTTCAGGGCGCACGCACCCAAGGCACGTTGTATGCGCTTCAATATCTCGAAAACACAGGTATCCGAGGTCGAATTGAGAAGTACACAGGCTATGCCGAGAAGCCGCTCGAGTTGATTGATGAAGCTGAATTTAACAAGCAGAATCTCAACCTGCAACCCGTGACCACCAGTTTCTTGACTGCCAATGTCACACTGCCAACAAGTTTGACCCTCAATCGTATTTTGGTCGGCGTTGAATTGGGTGGTGGCGAAATCATTCCAATCAAAGATTCGACTCGAGACACCACCGTGACCTATGCCGTGCCACAGATCGGCAAACGCCTCAGCCTTCACGTTGTCACCAACCGAGACGGTTTTAAGGAATCCGAAGTCCATCGCGGGGGCTTACTGCCCAATGACATCGCAACGCTGATTGTACCAACCCCACCCAATTTACTCGAGCCTGCCAACAACGCCAGCGTGGATGCCCAAACCCGTTTTGCTTGGACACCACTTGAGGGCGGCATCAGCATTGTTGAATTTAGTTTTCCTGGTCGCTCCCCTGTTTTTGTTTACACGAGCGCCAGCGAAACACACCTGCCAGATGTTCGCAGCGAGGGCATCAATCCAATACCAAATACTTTCTTGCATTGGTTCGTGCGGGGTTTTGGACCTTATGCCAGCCTTGATGCTTTCGCTGCTCCAGAATCCGCTTGTGGCTTGCGTTGCGATGGCACGGGACGCAGCTATTTTACGGCAACATCGCAATCACTAAACTTTACGACCAAGTAAAACTCGAGATTCAATTCGCATCGTTTCACACAAGCTCGAGATAGATTTTTGTGACGACACAGTGACGCTCAAGGCATAGCTTAACAACGGTGGTCTGTTTTTCTCCCGTTCAGACCATCAATTCATTTTAAGGAGCAGTTTTATGGCAATTTAATCACCACACAAGTTCCAGGTCAGACCAAAGAAGGTTGCGACGGCATGTTAAGCGTGCTCGAGAGTGCTGTGAGGATAGAACATTTGAAAGGTCAAGATCACCATGATTCAAATTGGAACTACCAAATGACTATCGCGCTATGGACAGCCCAGGGCTTGCTGATCGTCTTTTTTCTGGCAGTTGGTATCGCACACACCTTCATGTCGCTCGAGAAATTAAAAGAAGGCGCAACCTGGGTGCGAGTGGTGAACCCGACCTTGGTTCGGCTGATTGGGGTACTCGAGTTTTTGGGTGCGGTTGGACTGGTCGCGCCCATCGCAAGTGGAATCATGCCTTGGCTGACACCCTGGGCGGGGCTTGGATTGATGGCGACAATGCTTGGCGCGACGGTCTTTCATGCCTCGAGACGCGAGTACCATGCCATGCCGATTAACCTGATCCCGCTCTTGCTGGCGGCGTTCGTGACCGTTGGATATTGGAGTTAACAAACGAATTCGAGTGAGCGCTAGATTCGTTCAAAGGAGCATTTTATGATTCAAGTTGGAGCTACGATTTACAACCGTGTAACAGGCGAAGAGGCAACGTTCCTCGAGACGAAACGCGAAACGAATGGCGCGTACAGCCGAATGCGCTTCAGCCTGCCGCCTCACGCTAAAGGTGTGTTTTTGCACATTCATACAACCCATACCGAAGAATTTTTTGTGCTCGAGGGACAACTGGATATGATCGCGGGAGACTCGAAGAGACCACTCAAACTCCAAGCTGGGCAGAGCCAACTTGTCTCACGTGGGATGCTGCACCGCTTCTGGAATTCTTCTGATCAACCTGTGGTGTTCGAGAACGAGGTTCGTCCCTCGAGACACCTGATCGAAACCCTCGATCTGTTGTTCTCGCTTGCCAACGCTGGGCAGGTCAAAGCCGATGGTTCGCCAAGCAATGTCTTCGATTTAGCAATTCTTGGACAACTTTCAGAAAGCTATTTGCCTGGTTCGCCAGTCTGGTTGCAGCAAGGTTTGTTTGCTGTGCTCGCAGGGATTGCAAAAATTGTCGGGCATCAACCGTATCGCCATCATCGCCAAAAAATGATTTGAAAGGATTCACCATGAAAAACAATTCGCAAAATCGCCGTCAAGTTCTGAAGACCCTCGCCGCCACTGGTTTGAGCGCCGCATTCGCGGCTACCGTCGAACCCAGAATATTTGCCCAAACCACCAAGCCAAACCTAAGTGCCTTTGGCAGTCATCGCTCGCTCGAGAACAGCATTATTGTCGCGGGAAATGTTTTCAGCATTCTTGCCGATAAAAAATCCACAGGCGGGGCGTACACCTTGATTGATGTAATCGTGAAGCAAGGTCGTGAAGCTCCACCGCACACTCACACGCTCGAGGATGAGATTTTTTATATTCTCGAGGGTGAGGTTGAATTTACTTCAAATGGGATTATCACGCTTGCCAAACCAGGAGATCAGGTGTTTCAACCTCGCAACGCCCAGCACTGGTTTAAGCTCAAAACCCCAACTGCCAGGGCGCTTGTGATGTTCACGCCAGGTGGACTCGAGGGTTTGTACCGTCAGACGGGGGCTGTTGCCAAATCGCTCGAGTTGCCTGAAAATGCACCACCAGCACCAAGTCCAACCCAATTTGAACAACTGATGAAACTGGCTGCCAGTTACGGCGTGATTTATGCGCTGCCCAAATAGATTATTCACTTATTGAAATATCCGTAAGTCAAACTACTCGAGAGAAATTTGCATGATTGCATTCTCTCGAGTCATGTTCAGAACCGGGAGCTAATGATGAAAATCATACTGACCATCGGCACTGTCGCCGTACTGGGCTTGTTTGGCTTGTTCATGGCAACCAGTAACCCAACACTGCCTGTTCCCGCGGCAAGCAACGCCACCATCTCGAGCGCAAACCTCTGGAATCGCACTGAACTGTATTTTGGTTCTGGCAAACCCGACATTGCCATCTTGAACACCTTGTTTCTGAAATTGTGATTTATGCCCTCAGCCCTGTGCATTCATGGTTGAAGGTACAGGAGTCGAACCTGTATTGCCTGTGTATCAGACAGGTTTCTTAACCGTTAGAAGAACCTTCAAAACTGGTGATCTCGAGGAGGGTTTAATGCTTATTTTCACGCCTTGGGTGTGAAGTCCTAAACCGTTGGACGACAAGACCTTGGGGATAAATTTTGGCGGCACTGGCGGGAGTCGAACCCGCGCTTCTCGAGAGACAGTCGAGTATCATAGCCGTTAGATCACAGCGCCGTAAAATTAAAAAACTCGAGTTTGGTCGTAACCTCACTCGAGCAAAAAATGCTGGGAAGGTGCCGTCAGGTTTGAAGCGGTTCAGAATCTCGAGAATCTGAATCAATATGAACATCAGGCGCGATTTGCGCGTACTCGGTGTAAATTTTGATGGTTTTGAAATTCATTGGACTTACCTCGAGATGAAGCGCTGACTTCTATGCCTCGCTTCACTTGAGCAGTGTAAGGCGCTGCTCGAGATTTCACATTCGCCATTTGGCGTAAGCCATTCCTGCAAACGTTTGTTTGTTTTGTTTTTTGGTGTAACAGCTAGTGTAGCCCAAATCAGCCAGATTTTAAACCGTTGCCCCCGACTGTTCTCGAGGGTACACTTGAGGTTGTGTTGTTTGAAACCATCATTCACCAGGAGAAACTGTGACCCTAGCCTTTACTGATGACAAGCCGCATGACGAATGTGGCGTTTTCGGCGTCTACGCCCCAGGGCGCGACGTTGCCCGCCTGACTTTTTTCGGACTTTATGCCTTGCAACACCGGGGGCAGGAGGCGGCTGGAATTGCCACCAGCGACGGCAAAAGCGCGTATCTACATAAAGACGTGGGTTTGGTCTCGCAAGTCTTCAACGAAGCCAACATGAAGCCGCTGATTGGCTCGCACGCGATAGGTCACAACCGTTACAGCACCACAGGCTCGAGCTTGCTCAGGAACGCCCAACCGTTTTTGATCGAAACCATTGATGGTCCACTCGGCGTGTCGCACAACGGCAACCTGACGAATACGCTCGAGCTTCGTAAGATGCTGCTCGAGCGCGGCGGCGGACTGCAAAGCACCAGCGACAGCGAGATCATGACGCTGATGCTGGCAGCACCCGTGGATGCCTGGTCAGAACTCAAACCTGACGAATCGAATTTAGACCGTTGGCAGCAACGCCTTCTTGGTTTGATGCGCGTCGCCAAAGGCGCGTACTCACTGGCGATTCTGACCCGAGACGCGATTTACGGCGCTCGAGATGCGAACGGTTTACGCCCGCTGTGCCTTGGAAAACTCGAGGGTGGTTACATGATCGCCTCCGAAACCAGTGCACTCTTTACAATTGGCGCGGAATTCGTGCGCGAAATCGAACCTGGCGAAATCATCAAAATAGACGCGCACGGCATCACCAGCATCAAACTCGAGCACGATGCCCCCAGAGCACTGTGCAGCTTTGAATACGTGTATTTTGCCCGTCCAGATTCGGTCATGGAAGGACAAGTCATTCATGACGTGCGTCAACGCCTCGGGCGGCAACTTGCCAAAGAAGCTCCCGTGGTTGCCGATGTGGTCATTGCCGTACCAGATTCCGCCACGCCGCACGGCATTGGTTTTGCGCTCGAGACGGGTATTCCGTACACCGAGGGTTTGATTAAAAACCGTTACATTGGACGCACGTTTATTCAACCCGATCAAAGCCTACGCGAGCTTGGAATGCAACTCAAATACAACCCACTTCGCGCAAATCTCGAGGGCAAACGCATTGTGTTGGTGGATGACAGTATCGTGCGCGGCACAACTTCAGGACCACTGGTGCAACTCGTGCGCGACGCTGGCGCGATTGAAGTCCATGTTCGCGTGGCAAGTCCCATGATTAAACATCCTTGCTTTATGGGTGTGGACATGGCAACCTACAATCAATTGATCGCGCACAACAAAACGCTCGAGGAAATTCGGCTACACATCGGCGCTGACAGCCTCGCGTACCTTTCTATAGACGGGCTGAAAAGCGCGATTGGTGAAGACTCGAGCGAAGCGACCCCTGCCCGTCAGCGCCCAAGCCCGTCAGGTGCTGCTTTAAGGGCAAGACAGGTGCATTCTTTGGGTCAAGAAGCGAGGCATGGAGTTGAGCACAGCTCGAGCGTTCAACACGGACATTGCACCGCGTGCTTTTCGGGCGAGTACCCGATTGACATTCCCGCCTGGTTGTTTGGTGACACTCGAGATCAAGCGCTTTTTGAAGGGAGTTTGACTTGAAATCGCGCTTTTCGCCTAGGGGCGAGGCATCCCTCGCCCCTACAATTCATGTTTCTCTCGAGGGTGACGCATGAAGGTTTTGGTCGTTGGTGGCGGCGGACGCGAACACGCCATCGTTTGGAAGCTCAGTCAAAGCCCTAAAGTCAGCCAAGTTTTTGTCGCACCTGGGAATGCGGGAACACACCCAAACAACGTCAATATTAGCGTCACCGAAATTGGCAGGTTGCTCGAGTTTACGGTTGAAAACCAGATTGATTTTGTGGTGATCGGTCCTGATGATCCGCTTGCGGCGGGAATCGTGGATGCGTTCACCTTGCGCGGCATCCGAGTTTTTGGTCCAACCCAGAACGCGGCGAAGCTCGAGTGGAGCAAGGCTTTTGCCAAAGAAATCATGCGTGAAGTTGGGGTCAAAAACGCTGCTGCTGGCGTGTTTGAAAACCTCAAGAATGCGCTGGTTTTCGTGCGTTCAAATCCGTTCTCGAGTCCTGGTTTTGTGGTCAAAGCCGATGGTTTGGCGCTCGGTAAGGGCGTGATCGTTTGTGATGATTTAACGGGTGCAGAACAGGCGCTTGAGCGAATTTTCGCGGGTGAATTTGGTCAGGCTGGCAGTACGGTCTTGATTGAAGAACGCATGACGGGTCCTGAACTGAGCGTGCTGGCATTCGTGGACGGTCAGACCGTTAAACTCATGCCCGCCGCTCGAGATCACAAACGAATTGGTGAGGGTGACACGGGCGTGAACACGGGCGGCATGGGCGCGTTCGCCCCAGTTCCAGAAATTTCTGCGGCAACACTCGAGGAGATCAAGACAGGCATTCTCGAGCCTGTGGTGCGCGGCATGAACGCTAGGGGAATTCCGTACAGGGGCGTGCTTTACGCAGGGTTGATGCTGACGCCAAATGGCATTCGGGTAATCGAATTTAACTGCCGTTTTGGTGATCCCGAAACACAGGTGATTCTGCCACTGCTCGAGACGGATTTGCTCGAGATTTTCGAGGCTTGCGTCGATGGAACGCTGGATAAACTCGAGATCAAATGGAAATCTGGCACGTGTGCGACGGTGGTGGTTGCCAGCCCAGGCTATCCAGGAAATTACACTAAAGGACTGGGAATTACTGGACTCGAGCATCGGTTTGAAAACGCCCTGATTTTTCAGGCGGGAACAAAACTCGAGGCTGGGAAAATTGTGACCAACGGCGGGCGCGTTTTGAATGTGACAGGTGTTGGCGAAAACCTCGAGCTTGCCTTGAAAAACGCTTACACCGCCCTCGAGCACGTGCGGTTTGAAGGAATGCAGTTTCGTCGTGACATTGGCAAAACCGCATCCAGCAACGCGTTACCAACCACGATGCCGATTGCCGAAAAACCCGTGGGTTCTTATGCCTCGAGCGGTGTGAACATCGCGGAAGGCACTCGAGCCGTGCAACTGATGAAAGACGCGGTGAAAAGCACCCATGATGCTCGAGTTTTGGCGGGTGTTGGTGCGTTCGGCGGAATGTTTGATGCGAGCGCTTTAAAAAACCTCGAGACTCCTGTGCTGGTTGCCAGCACGGACGGCGTTGGCACGAAAACCAAAATTGCAGCGAAGCTCAACCTTTGGGACGGCATTGGCGCAGATATTGTCAATCACGGCATCAATGATATTCTGGTGCAGGGCGCGAAACCCTTGTTTTTCATGGATTACATTGCGAGTAGCAAACTCAGTGCAGAATTGGTGGCACGGATTGTCTCGAGCATGGCAAGGGCTTGCAAAGCCGCAAATTGTGTGTTGCTCGGTGGTGAAACCGCCGAAATGCCGAACGTGTATCTCGAGGGTGAACTTGATGTTGCGGGAACAATGGTCGGCGTTGTGGACTTTCAAAATGCAGTTGATGGCTCGAGTATTACTGTGGGTGACGTGATTCTGGCTTTCCCCTCGAGCGGCTTGCACACCAACGGTTATTCTTTGGCGCGTAAAGTTCTGGAAAACCAAAACTGGTCTGAAGCTCGAGCGGATTTGAACGGTGCAAGCATTGGGCAGGCGTTGCTCGAGCCGCATAGGTCGTATTTGGATCATGTCTCGGGTTTGCAAACTGCTGGAATTGCTATTCACGGTATGGCGCACATCACGGGCGGCGGTTTGTGGGACAACGTGCCTCGGGTTTTACCTGAAACTGTCAGCGCTGTTTTCACCAAGGGATCGTGGGTTGCACCACCGATTTTTAAATTGATCGAAACCCTAGGCGCGATTGGTGAGCGCGAGTTGTTTCACGCCTTCAACATGGGCATCGGTTTTATTGCGGTTGTCGCCAAACAAGACGCGCAAAAAGCACTCGAGCTTCTGAAAAGCGAATGCTATTTGGTGGGTGAAATTCAGGCTCGAGATATAGACACGGTTTTGTTGGTCTAAATTTGCCTAATTAGCTAATCTTAGCTAAAGTGGTTTTTGAGGTGAAATCATGCCCATAGCACTCGAGAAACCAGAACCAAGAATCGTGAACGTCCACGAAGCCAAAACCAACCTCTCAAAACTCTTAGAAGCCGTCGAAAACGGTCAAGAAATTATTATCGCCAGAAACGGAAAACCAGCAGCACGACTTGCCAAATTTGAGCAACGGGTCGAAAACAATGATTGGTCAAAAGAAATGCTCGAAATTCTTCAAAACCCAAACCCAAATTGGCATCTCGAACCTGATCCTTGGGAAAACATTCGCCCAACAGAAGGCGCTCCACGCAACCTTTTTCCAGAATTTGACGAAACCTAAACAATGAAATATTTGCTCGATACAGACACCTTAAGTTTTTACATGCGGCAACGACCTTCCATTCTCAATCGATTCTTACGAGTGACTTCAAACAAACTGGTGATTTCAAGCGTGACCATGATGGAAATTGAATACGGTTTTAATCGCAAGCCAAAACAACGTCAGAAGTACGAACCCATCCTCAAGCCATTACTCGAAAAAATTCAGTTCGTTGATTTAAGTGTACAAGATGGTCTAATCGCGGGTCGCATTAAAGTCCAACTTGACAGCCAAGGAACACCAATTGGACCTTATGATTTGCTGATTGCAGGAATTGCGGTATCTCGAGGGTTGATTGTCGTGACGGGCAACACCCGCGAATACTCAAGAATCACGGGTTTACGCATTGAAGATTGGAGCATTCCCGAATGAGTTTAAGCAGTATTTCCCCGATAGATGGTCGTTACGAAAACGCCACCAGCAGCCTGTCCGAAGTCCTGTCCGAACACGCTTTAATGAAATACCGCGTTCGGGTCGAACTCGAGTGGCTGCGTTATCTGGCAAACTCTAAACTCGAGGGCATTCGCGCCATCTCGAGCGAGGAAAACGCGTTTCTGGATGGGTGGCTGGCGTCATATTCGCTCGAGGATTCGGACTGGATCAAACACATCGAACGCACGACCAAGCACGATGTCAAAGCCGTCGAGTATTACATCCGCGAGAAATTGCAAGTCTCGAGTTTGATCGAACTGGGCGAATTCGTGCATTTTGCGTGTACGTCTGAAGATATCAATAACTTGGCTTATGCCATGATGCTCCGAGATGCGGTCAAGAATCATTGGTTGCCCGCCGCGCAAAACATGGTCAGTGCCGTCTCGAGTTTGGCGGTTCAAACCCGCAGCTTACCGATGATGGCGCGAACCCACGGGCAGCCCGCGTCACCGACCACCTTGGGCAAAGAGTTGGCGGTCTTTGTTTACCGTTGGCGGCGGCAGTTAAAGCAAATCTATAGCCTCGAGTATTTGGGTAAATTTGCTGGAGCAGTCGGAAATTTTAACGCGCATACCAGCGCGTACCCTGAAGCAAACTGGCGCGAACTTGCCAAAGATTTTGTCGAGAATACCCTTGGACTGACCTTCAATCCGCTGACCACACAAATCGAATCGCACGATTACATTGCCGAATTGTTTCATGCCACAAGTCGTTTCAACCAAATCGCGCTGGGTTTCGCGCAAGATGTTTGGCAGTACATTTCGCTTGGTTATTTCAAACAACGCGTGATCGCTGGCGAGGTTGGATCATCCACCATGCCACACAAAGTCAACCCGATTGATTTCGAGAATGCCGAAGCAAATTTTGGCTTGGCAAACGCGACCCTGAATCACCTTGCGTCAAAACTGCAAATCTCGAGGTTGCAGCGTGATCTTTCAGACTCTAGCGCTTTGCGTAATGTTGGCGTTGGCATCGCGCACGGCATGATTGCACTCGGTAGCCTTACGCGCGGCATCGGTAAGCTCGAGGTCAATGAATACGCGATTCAAGCCGACCTCGAGCATGAATGGGCGCTGTTAGCCGAACCCGTGCAAACGGTGATGCGCAAGTTCAACCTCAAAGGTGGTTACGAGCGCATGAAAGACTTGACTCGCGGTGAAACCGTTGATGAGACCATCATGCACCAGTTTATTCAAAGCCTCGAGATCCCCGAAACCGACAAAAAGCGTCTGCTCGAGTTGCGCCCAGAAACCTATGTTGGACTTGCCAGTGGTTTGGTAGATGTGATTCTCGAGGAAAACGCGTGAGTCAAGCTCGAGTGGCGGTCTTGATTTCTGGGTCTGGTACAAATTTACAGGCGCTTATTGACGCGGCTCGAGGTGGTGTCTTAAACGCCGAAATCGGGCTGGTGGTTTCCAATCGCAAAGCCGCATTTGGTCTGACGCGTGCCAAAAATGTGGGCATTGAGACTTTGTATTTTCCGTTGAAACCGTACCGCGATGCGGGTCGCGCCAGGGAAGAATACGACGCCGATTTAGCCTCGAGCATTGCAGAATTTAAACCTGATTTACTGGTCTGCGCGGGTTGGATGCACATTGATTCTGGTGCGTTGATCGAAGGTTTTCCTGGTCGGATTATCAATTTGCACCCCGCATTGCCTGGTGAATTTCCTGGCGCTCACGGCATTGAAGACGCATTTAAAGCCTGGCAACGTGGCGAAATCGCCAGAAGCGGCTGTATGGTGCATCATGTGATCAAAGATTTGGATGCCGGCGAACCGATTGCAACTCGAGAAGTGCCGTTTGAAACGGGCGACACGCTTGAAAGTTATTCCGAAAAAATCCATAAAGCAGAACATGAATTGATTGTTGAAAGTACAAATATTGCACTCGAGAAATTACCAAAAATCCATTTGTCGTAGGGGCGCTGCTTGCTGCGCCCTGCACTTGGTTGTCACAAGTTGCAAGGAGAAAAAATGCCAACCTACCGCGTCGAAGTCGAACTGAAGAACCCGCCAAAACTCGAAGAAATCCGCTCGAGGTTGTATTTTCTTGAGGGCGCAGATTTAACGCTCGAGGAAGTGGAATTGTTGACGAATGAGGTCTTGTGCGACCCTGTAACCGAGCAAAGCCGTATTTTCCCTGACGGTACACGCCCGACTGAAAACTCGAGTTGCATTGAGGTGACCATGCTGCCTGGTGTGACCGATTCTGCCGCCGAGAATTTGGTGCGTGCGGCGATGGTCTTGCGGGTGATTTCGCTTGAGCGGGCGGCGACGGGCGAACGGATTGTTCTGACGGCGAATCATTCACAAATCGAATTACAAAAACTTGCGAACAGCGTTTATTCAAATCCTGTGGTGCAACGATCCGCCATCAACTCGAGCATTACGCCACCTTTCGTTCATGCCGAAAAAGGCGCGAGTGAAAACGTTGAAATGCTTGACATTAGGGGCGCAGACGATGCTCGGCTGCTCGAGATTTCGCGCGAACGACGACTTGCCTTGGATTTAACCGAGATGCAGGCTGTAAGGGCGTATTACCGACAAGAGGCTCGAGAGGCGGCGGATGTTGAACTCGAGATGATTGCCCAAACCTGGTCTGAACACTGCGTGCATAAGACGTTCAGGGCAAAAATCGAGGGTTCTGACGGCTCGAGTGTCAACGGTTTGTTGAAAACCTATATTGTCGCCGCAAACGCGAAAATCAACAAATCTTGGGTGCGCAGCGCGATTAAAGACAACGCGGGCATGATCGAATTTGATGACGAATTCGACCTGGCGTTCAAAGTCGAAACGCACAATCACCCCAGCGCTTTAGAGCCGTTCGGCGGCGCGAACACGGGTGCTGGCGGTGTGATTCGTGACGTGTTGGCGGTCGGGGCGCGTCCGATTGCCAACACCGATATTTTGTGCTTTGGTCCGCTCGAGCGCCAGAATGTTCCCGAGGGTGTGCTGCCGCCCCAGCGCGTGTTTGATGGCGTGGTTCACGGCATCGAAGATTACGGCAACAAAATGGGCATTCCAACTGTCAACGGCGCGATTTTTTACCATGAGGGTTATACCGCCAACCCGCTCGTATTTGCGGGATGCCTGGGGATTTTGCCCGCATCCGAACGCAACGCCAACCCGTTAAAAGCCAAACCGGGCGATTTGATTATTGCACTTGGGGGTCGCACTGGACGCGACGGTTTGCGCGGTGCGACCTTCTCGAGTTTGGAAATGGACACCAGCACTGCCGAAATTGCTGGCGCGAGTGTGCAAATTGGCAATCCAATCACCGAAAAACAAGTCCAAGAAGTTATTCTCAAAGCCAAAGCCGAGAACCTCTATTCCGCACTCACCGATTGCGGCGCAGGTGGTTTCTCGAGCGCCGTGGGCGAAATGAGCGAGGGTTTGGGCGCAAAAGTCCAACTCGAGCGGGCATTGTTGAAATACCCTGGCTTAAAACCCTGGGAAATCTGGCTTTCGGAAGCGCAAGAACGCATGGTGCTGGGTGTACCAAAGGAAAACTGGGCGAGGCTCGAGCAAATTTGCGAATCACAAAATGTTGAGGCTTTCGTGCTTGGCGAATTCAACGATTCAGGGCGGCTCGAGTTACAGTATGGCGATAAACTTGTGGGTCAATTGGCGCTCGGGCTTTTGCACGATGGCATTCCACAAAAAACCTTGCAGGCTGATGTTCCAAAACGCAACTCGAGCAACGCGGCTTCGTTAAGTACACCAAAATCTGCGATTGATCCCGAAAACTCGTTGCTCGAGCTTCTAGCGCATCCAAACATTAAATCCAAAGAACCTGTGATTCGCCGTTACGACCATGAGGTGAAGGGCGGCACAGCCGTGAAACCGCTGGTTGGCGCTGCCAATCACGGTCCAAGCGATGCCGCCGTGCTCGTACCAAATCCCTCTCTTGACCCTAAAACGCACCTTCGGGCAGGGTCGCCGAGTCTCAACGATACGCTTCGTGGCGTGTCACTTTCTAACGGCATCTGCCCTCAATACGGCGAACTCGAGCCTTACGCGATGGCGTGGGCTGCCGTGGACGAAGCGGTGCGCAATGCGGTGGCTGTGGGCGCTGACCCAGACCGCATTGCAATTCTGGATAATTTTTGTTGGGGCAACCCGACCCTGCCAGACCGTTTGGGCGGCTTGCTCGAGACGACACGCGGTTGTTACGACGCGGCTCTTGCGTATGGCACGCCGTTTATTTCGGGTAAGGACAGTTTGTACAACGAATATACCGACGAATCTGGCGCGAAACATGCGATTCCTGGAACACTCTTGATTAGCGCAGTGGGTATTGTACCTGACGTGCAAAAAACCGTGACGATGGATTTCAAACAAGCCGACAATCTGATTTACGTGCTTGGTGAAACTCGAGATGAACTGGGCGCAAGTCATTACGCGAAAATCCATAAACTCGAGGGTGGTGTTGTACCGCAACCCGTTGCGAATCCACTCGAGCGTTATCGTGCTTTGCACGAGGCAATTCAGGCTGGTTTGGTGCAAAGTGCGCACGATTGCTCTGAAGGTGGTTTGGCGGTTGCGTTGGCGGAAATGGCGCTTGCTGGACGTTTGGGTGTTGTGGCGGGTTTCACCACAGAAAACCCTTTATTGGACGCGCAAACCACCTTATTCAGCGAAACCGCAGGAAGAATCATTCTCGAGGTGCGTCCCGAAGATTCAGAGCGGTTCGAGGCATTGTTCGCTGGGCAGAGTTTGTCATTGTTTGGCAATGTTGCCGGAGCCGAAGAGGACGAAATAGCACAGTTCACCATTTTCTGGGATGGTGACGCGATTCTGGATACCGATATTGATGCCCTAGAGCAAGCTTGGCGCGGTGAAGTTGCACCAAATCCAATCTCGAGCAAATCTCGAGCCAGGGTTTCAAGCATCACGGGTTCTAAACCTGTTTTGATTTTGCACGCGAACGGCAGCAACCGTGACCGTGACGCGGCGCTGGCGGTGCAGATGTCAGGCGGAAAATCCGAAATCGTGCATGTCAATCAACTGATGGCTGGTGACAAGAAGCTCCAGGATTACGCCATGCTGATTGTGCCTGGCGGTTTCTCGTATGGTGACGATTTGGGCGCTGGCGTGCTTTGGGCGCTCGATTTGCGGGCGCGTTTCCAAGATCAACTCGAGGCTTTCGTCAAATCTGGTCAACCCGTGCTGGGCATCTGCAATGGGTTTCAGACATTGGTCAAAGCTGGAATCTTACCTGGTGATGACCTCGAAACCCGCTCGAGTACCTTAACCTTTAATCAATCGGGGCATTTTGAATGTCGCTGGGTCACGCTCGAGGTCAATCAAAACTCGAGCAGCGTATTTTTGCAAGGCTTAGATGATGTGATTGATTGTCCTGTTGCTCACGGTGAAGGTCGTTTCTTAGTATCTGATGATGCAACCTTTGAGAGTTTAAAAACCCGCAATATGATTGCTTTAACTTATGTGGGAAATGGTTATCCAGCCAACCCGAACGGTAGCATCTCGAGCATCGCTGGTATCAGCAATGCGGCTGGCAACGTGCTTGGGCTTATGCCGCATCCAGAAAATCATATCTTTGATTGGCAACACCCTCGAGTTCACCGTGGCGAACATGGAAACAGTGGTTTGGTTTTGTTCCAAAACGGTCTTAAAAACGCTTAGAGAATTCGTAGGGGCGAACCTTGTGTTCGCCCTTTGCGCATGACGAGTCATTTCAACACAGGCAAGGAAGGGTCAACCCATGCTCACCCATCAAGAATTGTTAGCCGCCGTCCCAAACGCCCTCGAGCACGTCGAATTAACGGGTTTTGGCGCAAAATTTACGGGCAAAGTCCGTGATATGTACCACCACAACGGCTCGAGAATCCTGATCACCACAGACCGCATCAGTGCGTTCGATGTCGTACTTGGCACGATTCCATTTAAGGGACAAGCGCTCAATCAACTCTCGGCGTGGTGGTTTGCGCAAACCGAAGACATCGTGCCGAATCATGTGCTGTCCGTTCCAGACGAGAATGTGACGGTGGCTCGAGAAGCCGTGCCATTGCCCGTGGAGGTGATCGTGCGCGGTTTTATCACTGGGGTCACCAAAACCAGTTTGTGGTCGTTGTACGAATCTGGGATGCGTGAGGCTTACGGCATCAAATTGCCCGGTGGACTGAAAAAGAATGACGCGTTACCCGAGCCGATCATCACGCCGACCACCAAAGCCGAGGCTGGCGGTCATGACGAACGCTTGACCCGCAGTGAAATTCTCGAGCGTGGTTTGGTGTTACTCGAGATTTGGCAACAAGTTGAACAGGTAGCTGTGGCGTTGTTCAAGCGAGGGCAGGAAATTGCTCGAGCCGCTGGTTTAATCCTGGTGGATACCAAGTACGAGTTTGGTTTGATCGACGGGCAACTCGTGCTGATTGACGAAATGCACACGCCCGATTCGAGTCGGTACTGGACGCTCGAGAGTGCAAAAGCAGACCCGAGCAATCCGAAGAATTTTGACAAGGAATTTTTGCGCGAATGGTTTGTCGAACGCGGGTACAAAGGTGATGGTGTGCCGCCGGTCATGCCGCCCGAATTCGTGGCGCAAGTGGCGGCACGCTACATTGCGGCGTATGAAAAATTAACTGGACTCGAGTTTGTGCCTGGCGTGTTACCCGCAAACACCCGCATTCAAAAAAACCTCGAGCAGCTTTGAACAAAACGACGTCGGTCAAGAATCCTTGACCGACGTCGTGCAATATTTATCCTGGGCGGATTTTATGGTTCAGAAACGAAAAGTAAGTCCTGTTCCTAGACCGAAGCTTCCACCACCGAGTCCAATCACAAACTTGCCGTACAAATTGATATCTCTCGCCAGGCGAAAATCCGCACCGAAGTCAAACGAACCGCCAATTCCTGGCACAGCGATCAACCCAAGGTTCGCAAACAAATTAATGGTGGGCGTGACAAAATAATGCACGCCACTGACAAAACCAAAAATGAACCTGGCATTGGCAATGCCAAGGTTAAAGCCAAAAAACGCATCTCCTTTGGAATCAAACTCGATGTTCAAAGTTGGTCCCACACTAAGCAAGTAACTGACACCATCGCCAAAACCCAGCACAAAAGTACCGTTTAACCCAAGGCTGAGGCTCGAGGAAAACCTCGAGAGTTCTTTGCCTTGAATGTTGGCATCAATGGCAAAGCCCACCCCTGGGGCGAGGGTGAGTTGAGGACCGATGCGTATCGTAAAATTTTGGGCGTTAGCAAAACTCGAGAAGCCAATGATTGCTAGCAGAACGATCAGAATTTTTTTCATAAAACCTCCTAATTGGTTGTACCCAAAAGCATACCTTGGATTTATGGTGCAATTCTTAGCGCACCACAACATTGCGAATGAGAAATAACCATTGCTCGAGTTGAAGCCGAAAGGATTTTCCCACAAACGTCTGAAATACTGCGAAATTTGAAACGAGATTCGAGTGAAATAAAAGTGAACGCAAAATCCAGGGTTTGAGCCTCTCGAGGGCAGAATTTGCTGCTAATTTTGTTGACTCGACACGTATTTTGCAACCTGTGTTATCCTGAATTCGCACTTAATTCCATGACCTGGGAGGTCAAAATGAAGCTTAAGAAATTACTTATTGGTTTAATCGCGTTTTTAATGTTTGCCTCGCCATCTTTCGCGCAGTCCTTCGGTATCCGTCTCGGTTATCCTTTGGGTGTGCAGTACAGCACCGCTGGTGTCGGTCAGCAAGGCAGCGGTTTTCGTGTTGCACTTGAGACTGCGTTTTTTGCGGGTATCAACTTACAAGCCGATTTGATGCTTGGGCGTGTTCCATTGGGTGGTAAGGGCGTACCACTCAGCTTGTACTTCGGTGCGGGTGCTCACGTTGGGTTTATCTTCACTGGTAATATCTATGTTGGCGCTCAGGGGACAATCGGTTTAGAGTACGTGTTGCAGCCAAGTATTTCGTTGGGTATTGATTTCAGTGGTGGTATTAGTTTCTTTCCAGGTTTAGCAACTCCGATTTTGCCGTATTACGGCGGTGCTTTCATCATTCTTTTTAAGATTTAACATTTCAAAACCATTTAAAGGGCGGCGCAATGCCGCCCTTTTTGTTTTGCATCAAAGCTGATGCTCTCGAGCTAGAATAAACCCAATGATCTTGCGCAGTTTGCAAACCCTGAATTACCGTCATCTGGAGGCTGGCAAACTCGAGTTTCCGCTCGGTTTGATCGCCGTGGTGGGCGGTAACGCGCAGGGTAAAACCAATTTGCTCGAGGCGGCATTTGTTTGCCTCACGGGTGTACTCGAGGTGAGTAGGGTCGAAACTGTGATTCGACTGGGGGAACACGAGGCATTTGTCGGCGCGGAACTCGAGCGCGAGGACGGCATCACCAAACTCGAGGTGGGATTGGCGAAGGGCAAGAAGTTGGCGAAGGTTGACGGCGTGCGGGTCAAAACGGCTGATCTGGCACGGCACGCCTCGGCGGTTTTGATTCGCCCTGAAGATGCGGATTTGGTGCACGGTTCGCCATCGGTGCGTCGGGCGTTCTTGGATGCGCTCGTCTCGAGAATGTCGCCGCGTTACGCCCAAGCGCTGGCATTGTTTGATCGCACGCTGGCGCAACGCAACGCGGCGTTAAAAGTGGGTGGCGCAGGTTTGGAGGTTTGGGATGCGCGATTTGCCGAGTTGGGCGCGGAAATCATGCGCCTGCGCCGTCGCGCCGTCAATAAACTGAAAACCTTGACCGAAACCGCGCACACCAACCTGGCGGGCAACAGCAAAAAACTCGAGTTGAACCTTCTCGAAACCGCGCGTTTAGAGGATTTCCATGCGCACCTAAACGAAAAACGCCGTGAAGAACTGGCTAGAGGCTCAAGCGCAATTGGACCGCACCGAGATGACCTCGAGATTAAACTGGGGTATGTCTCGGCGCTCGATTATGCGTCTAGGGGTGAAGCCCGAACCATCGCGCTTGCCATGCGCAAAGCCGAATTTGATTTAATCAGCGAAAAATTTGGTGAAGCCCCAGTGCTGTTGATTGACGATTTCAGCGCCGAACTCGACACGCACCGCCGTAGCTTTTTACTCGAGCTTGCCTCGAGCGTGCCCCAAGCGATTGTGACTGGAACTGAAGCCCCAGACCATGCCAGTAAATTGTTCAAAATTGAAAATGGCAAACTCGAGGTGGGGTCATGATGGTGTTTTTGCGTAGGGGCGCCGCTTGCTGCACCCTTGTGCGAGAAATTGGCTATATTTTTGTGCGAAATATCTCACCACAGGAATTTGCCCATGCCTGAAGCTTTCCGTAAAAAACGCAAAGGTGCAGTTCGTCCAATCTCGGATGTATTAACGCGAGTCATGAACAAAACCAACCTCAAGCGCGGCATGACCCGTGCGCGTCCTTTGGTGGCGTGGTCGGAGGTCGTTGGCGTGCAGATGGCTCGAACAACCCGAGCCGTAGCGGTGCGTGATGGTGTGATGATAATAGAGACCCAGGATTCGACGGCAGCGAATTTTTTTACCATGCAGCGCGGTCTGTACCTCGAGATGTTGCGTGAAAAATTGGGTGATGAAGCGCCGAAGGATTTGCGTTTTCAAATGGGTGTGTTCGAGCATAAGGTGGTCGGGGCAAAAAAGACGCGACTCCCTGCGCTCTCTAAGCTCGAGAAGGCTAGGGTGAGTGCGCTCCTGGAGACGACACCCACGGACATGCAGCCGTTGGTGCGTAAGACCGCCGAGGCGCTCGAGCGGGCGCGGGCGGAGCGGTTGCGACGTGGATTTGTACCGTGTCCTGTGTGCGGTAGTTTGACTGAACCCGAACCCAATGGCGCGGTTTTGCCGTGTTCGCACTGTAAGAACACGATGGCGAACCCGTTGGTGCAGTCGGCGTGCAAAAGTTTGATTCGCAATCCAGATTTGGCGCTCAAATCTGATCAAAACGGGTCGTTCGAGAAATTGTTTGTGGGTGCGACGGGCGATGCGGTGGATTGCGCGGTTTTTTTGGCGCTCGAGTATTTTCAGGGGCAACTTGAGATGCTGTTGTTGCAGGTTGTGAAATCCCGTGGGCGTGGTCGTCCAAAAAAATTGCTCGAGCCTGAAGCGCCGCCCGAGATGTTGTTCTACTTGGAGGCAACGGCAAAGGCGTTTTTGGCGTTGAAGCTGGCTAAACCTGTGGCTGGTATTACAGCCAAAGATTACTCGGGTTTGCCCGAACGCGTGCGGCATGTACTCGAGGCTGGAACTGGGTTTTAAAGCTTAATCTCGAGAACGAAGTTGACATGTCAGTGTGAAGAAAATGTCAGACTGTGATGATGCTGACAAGATTCCTGCCCAAGAATGAACGTTTCTTCGATCATTTTCGCGCTCAAGCCGCCGTTGCGCTCGAGACGGCGCTGGCGTTTCAGGATTTACTCGAGAATTACACCGATGTCGAACGCAAAGTGCGTGCCATCAGTGCGCTCGAGCAAAAAGCCGACGAGGTTGGGCATACGATCTCGAATGCTTTAACCCAAACGTTTATCACGCCGCTTGACCGCGAGGATATTGTGCTGCTCTCGGGGCGCATGGATGATTTTGTCGATGCCATCGAAGACGCTGCCAAGCGCCTGTGGTTGTACCGCATTCCTGCGCCAACCGAACAGGCGATTCAGATGGGCAAGATCATTGCCGCGCAAGCCAAACTTTTAACCGTTGCCGTGCCGCTGGTCGAAAAAAACCAGGACAGCGCCGCTCTTTTAGCCCGTGCCAAAGAAATCAAAACCCTCGAGTCCGAAGCGGACGACATCATGGATCAAGCCGCCTCGAGTTTGTACAACGATGCCAGTGACATCAAAACCTTGGTTTCTGCGATTCGTTGGGGCGAACTCAATCAGTTCCTCGAGGATGCCACAGACCGCGCCCAGGATGTTGCCAGCGCCCTCGAGAGCATTGCGCTCAAGAACGCATAAGCGGGGTCTTGCATGAGTCTTGAATTGATTTTACTGATTTTGGTCGTGGTGCTGGCGTTTGTCTTTGATTACATCAATGGTTTTCATGACACAGCCAACGCGATTGCGACCAGCGTGGCAACGCGGGTGTTGTCTCCCGCGCAAGCCATTGCGATGGCGGCGCTGCTCAATTTTGCAGGCGCGATGGTCGGCACTGAAGTGGCGAAAGCCGTGGGCAAAGGCATTGTTGCCCCAGAACTGACCACCCAACTGCTGGTGTTATCGGCACTGGTTTCAGCCATTATCTGGAACTTAATCACCTGGTATTACGGCATTCCCTCAAGCTCGAGCCACGCTTTGGTCTTTAGCATTGTTGGCGCGGGTGTGGCGGCGGCTGGTATGGGCGCGATCAAATGGGATGGCAAGGTTTTGCAGACCGTTCAGGGTTTGTTGCTTTCACCGCTTTTTGGTTTTGTCTTCACCATGCTGCTCGGAGTTGGCTTGATGTGGCTGGTGGCACGTTGGAAACCCTTGCGGGTCACGAGAATCTTTGGTCGCTTGCAAATTGCCTCGGCGGCGTTTATGGCGTTTTCGCACGGGGGCAACGACGCGCAAAAGACGATGGGCATTATTACTTTGGCACTTGCGTCATATTTCGGTTGGACTGGTAACGATATTCAAGTGCCGCTCTGGGTCAAGGTCGGTTCGGCACTGGCAATGGGCATTGGCACGGCAACGGGTGGTTGGCGCATCATCAAGACAATGGGTTTAAAAATCGTCGAGTTGCGCCCAATTGACGGTTTTGCCGCCGAAATTGGGGCTGCCACCGTGATTCAAGCCGCAACCGCCCTGGGTGTGCCGATCAGCACCACACACACGATCTCGAGCAGCATTCTGGGCATTGGGGCAACCAAACGCCTGAGCGCGGTCAAATGGGGCATTGCGGGGCGCATGGTCAGCGCTTGGATCATTACCATTCCGGCTTGCATGACAATCAGTTGGAGCATTTACACGGTGCTCCATT
Organism: Deinococcales bacterium; assembly: GCA_043775825.1. Lineage (GTDB taxonomy): Bacteria > Deinococcota > Deinococci > Deinococcales > JAAFIG01 > JANXTZ01. The sequence continues at coordinate 42,146 of JAYVRX010000078.1, read as the reverse complement.
TGGTCACAGGGATTAAATAATGCGGGTGCTCGAGTGTTTTCTGGCGTGATAGCCTAGACGCATGTCTAACGAGAAAATTCTGGTGATTGATGTCGGTGGGACGAACGTGAAGTTGCTGGCGACAGGTCAAACCGAAGCCCGCCGTTTTGATTCTGGTCCAAATTTAACCCCGCAAGACATGGTGAAAGGGACACTCGAGACGGTCAAAGGTTGGAGTTTTAACGCCATTACGATTGGTTTTCCCGCCCCAGTCAAAGCTGGCAAAATCGCGCTCGAGCCGTATAATCTGGGTAGAGGTTGGGTTGGATTTGATTTTGAAAGCGCCTTTGGTTGTCCGATTAAATATATCAACGATGCCTCAATGCAAGCCTTAGGCAGTTACGAGGGCGGCAAGATGCTGTTCTTGGGTTTGGGCACGGGCTTGGGTTCAACGCTGATTGCCGATGGTGTGGTCTTGCCGATGGAACTTGGACATTTGCCGTATAAGAAAAAAACTTTTGAAGATTACGTGGGTCAACGCGGCATGGACGAATACGGCAAGAAAAAATGGCGCGAGTTTGTGCCAGAAGTTATCAGTATCCTCAGCGCGGCATTGTTGCCCGATTACGTGGTGCTCGGTGGTGGCAACACCAAAAAACTCGAGTCTCTGCCAGAGGGTGTGCACTTGGGCAGCAATAACAACGCGTTTAAGGGTGGTTTTCGCTTGTGGGAAACCCCAGGTGGAATCAGTCAAAATAAGAAAAAATAAACCCGTAGCGTTGTACTGGACTTGATGCCAGAGTTTGAGGTGTCAAACATTGTTTACTCGAGTACACAATGTTCAAATAAACAATGCTCGAGTAAACAATGTCAAAAAAGCTTGCAAGGTTTGAGACTTCGGGGTTTTCTAATGCTCAAGCCGTTTTTGAGCGTAAGATTTTAAGACCATTAAATTCGGATATTGAAACCGTGAGAGGCATTTTTTGCGCCGTACAACAAATCAAATCAATAATTTGAATCATAAGGCAGGTCACCGCTAACAAAACTCATCAGCAACGGTAACCCAAGCCCGAGAGTTTCTTTGAAACGTACCGCTACCATTCAGGAGAAGGTACTCAACAAGGAGGCTCTATGAAGTTAAAACGACTTGCACTTGCAGGTCTGCTGGCGCTACTCGCTGCCTGTGGACAGAATTCCCAACCGATCACCGAAGCTGACGAACCCGTGCTTGGCACAATGTCGCTTGATGGCGTAATGCGCAACTTGGACGGTCAAGAGGTGGCTCTCAACAGCTTGGCTTCAACCACGCGTTCATCGGGCGGTTTTTTTGCGCTCGAGCCGCGTCAAACCGTCGCCCCTGCGGTACGGGTCGTGCACGGTTCGCCAGATGCGCCCGCCGTGGACGTTTTGGTTAACGACAAGGTTGCAATCTCGGGTTTGACCTACCAGAATCAAGCCGGTCCTGCCAGTTTAGCCGCCGGCAAATACAACGTCAAAGTCAATGCGGCAGGCTCGAGCACCACCGTCATCAACGCCGATTTGGACCTGGAGGCAAACAAGTATTACGCCGCTTATGCCGTCGGTTTACTGAAAAACATTGAACCGCTTGTCTTACGAGAATTGCCGTTCAGTATTTCTGGCTTGGGTATCGTGCGTTTGCTGCACGGCTCACCGAGCGCACCGAATGTAGACATTTACCTGTCGCGCCCAGGGCGCAGCATTGAAAAATTGCGCCCAGTTTTACGCAATGTTCCCTTCAAGACCGCCAGCGGTTATTATGCCGCCCTGCCTGGTAAATTGCAGGTTCGGATTACCCCAACGGGTACAAAAACCGTGGCAATTGATGCGACGCTCGATATCGCCAAAGGCAGTATCCAAACCGTGGTCGCCGCCGATGTGGTGGGCGGCGGCGCTCCGCTTGGCGCATATGTCGTTGACGAATTGAAAGGCGATGCCCCAGCGTTAAAATCGATTGTCGAAATTGCGGTGGGCAATCCCAATTTCTCGAGCCTGGTTGGCGCATTAAAAAGTGCGAACTTGGTTGAAGCCCTGAGTGGCGCGGGTCCGTTCACGGTCTTTGCCCCGACCAATGATGCGTTCAGTAAACTCGCTGCTGTCCCGAGCGGAGATGCACTGAAAGAAGTCTTGCTGTATCACGTTGCCGCCGGAAAGTTCGATGCCAAGACGTTGCTCAAAAATGGTTCGGTCAAAACACTTCAAGGTCAAGTCGTGACTGTAAAACGCATGGGCGATAAAGTAATCCTTAACGGTAACGTCGTGGTGACAATCGCCGATATTCAAGCTTCAAACGGTATTGTCCACGTCATTGATACTGTACTGATCCCACCGACTCCACCAAAGTCGATTGTTGATATTGCGCTGGCGAACCCAGATTTTTCAACCCTCGTCGGTGCACTCTCGAGCGCCAGGCTGGTTGAACCCTTGAGGGGCAAAGGTCCGTTCACAGTTTTTGCCCCAACCAACAACGCTTTCAGTAAGCTTGCGGCTGTTCCGAGCGGCGATGCCCTGAAAGAAGTGCTACTTTATCACGTTGCTGCCGGGAAGTTCGACGCAAAAGCGTTACTCAAAAACGGTTTTGTCAAAACACTTCAAGGGGAAGTCGTTCGTGTGAAGTTGGTTGGCGACAAAGTAATTCTGAATGATGCTGTGATGGTCACAACAGCAAACATTGAAGCTTCAAATGGTATTATCCATGTCATTGACACTGTACTGATTCCACCTGTCGCAAAATCCATTGTTGAAATTGCGCTGGGCAATCCGAAATTCTCGACTTTGGTTGGCGCATTAAAGAGTGCTAACTTGGTCGAAGCCCTTTCTGGCGCAGGACCATTTACAGTCTTTGCCCCGACCAATGATGCCTTTGCAAAGCTCGAAAGCATCCCAGATGGCGATGCACTCAAAGAAATCCTGTTGTATCACGTGGTTTCGGGTCGTTTGAATTCTGCACTGTTAGCGGGTGCAACTGAAGTCACAACGTTATCAGGTAAGAAAGTAAAGGTCGCCGTAGACGATCATTCGATTGTGCTCAACGGTCACGTTTTTGTCATCGAAGCCGACATCAATGCCAGCAACGGCGTGATCCATGTGATTGATAGCGTTTTGATCCCCCAATAAAAATCGTATCTCAAATCCCATCGCCTGTTCACTCGGGCGGTGGGATTTTTGTTGTGCTGGATTATCTAAACTCGAGGTCGAACGCGGTATTGATCTCTCCGACCAGCAAGCCAGCATGGTTTTTGAGGATGGTGTTGCGGTGGCTCGAGAGTTGGCTGTGGTCTGGTGCAACGACATTCAGTTGCTCGAGAATCCGCAGCATCGCAATGTCTCGGGCGCGTTCAGTGCCGTCCTCGATTTTCATGGCGATGCCTAAATTGCCGTGTTGCGTGTCGCGGATTGCCAGCACCATGAAGGCTTCCGCGCCAATTTTAGAGATTAATTTCGGGATGTTTTCCATTAAATCCGTGTCAATGCGCTGTTCGCCCGCGATCAAATACGGGTGCTCACGCATGGCATTGAAAGCTTGCTCGAGCCGTGATTGATAAGCTTCTGGTGCTGTTTCGGGCGCGGCGAAACGCGTCATGCCCAACGCCACCCGCTCGAGCGGCACGCGGTAACACGGCACGCTGCAACCGTCTATGGCAATCTCGAGCGTGTCGGTTTCCATCAGGGCGCGAATGTCGTTGGCAATCCCTTGTTGGAGTGGGTGATCGGGTTGCGCGTAACCCGTTGTCGTTAGACCCTTGGCGAGACATGCCGCCAGCATTCCCGAATGCTTGCCGCTGCAATTGTGCTGCAAAACATTGGGTCTTAAATTTGCGGCTTTCAACGCCGCTCGAGCGCTGGCAGAAAACGGTTGATGCGTGCCGCAAACCAACCACTCGAGCTTGACGCCCGCTTTGGCTTGAAGGTCTGCCACAGTTTGAACATGAATGGCTTCTCCGTTGTGCGATGCCATCGCAATTGCCAAATGTTCAAAACCAAGTCTAAGTTGCTCGAGGTGCGGAATCAAGGTCAGGGCTTGGAATGGTTTGGCGCTCGAGCGTAAGAAACTCGAGAAGTGCGGGTCGCCAACACTGGCGATCAATTTACCGTCACTGTTGAGAACAGCCGCATGAACTTTGTGTCTGGACTCGAGCAACCCGCCGCGTAAAACCTGAACATAACCCATGCCTCGAGTTTAACGCGTTTGGTCTTAAAGCGGCAGTTCGCCCTGCCCCAGCACCAGCGTCTCGAGTTTTAATGTTGCCAGCAATTTCGGAATGCTGCCAGCAACAAAATGTTGCGCGTCAGGCGTGAACGGCACGCCGTTGGCTTCCCAGAGCGCCAGTGCGCCCTCGCGTTTGGGCAGCGCCCTCCAGGCTGATGGTGCATCGGGATTGCGTTCGAGCACCGCGATTCGCTCGAGTTTGACGACTTGTCGTTTTACGCCTAATTGTTCGTAAGGCACAACGTATTTTCCAGCAATCAGCTCGAGCAACTCAATGTCTTCGTGATGTTGTTTAAAAATTTTGGCGGTATCGGGCAGCAGCCTTAAACCGCGATCAAAACCGTACAGCATCAGGCTTTCAGGCATTAGCCAGGAAAAATCTTCGGCAATAATTTGCCAGCCGGCAATACTGGCTCGCAGCAGGGTCGTGGTTTTGCCGCGTCCACTTGGACCCAAAAATGCGGTGGCGCTCGAGTTTTTGGCGGCGATGCTGGCGTGCAAAGACACCAGTCCACTTAAACGCAAACCCTCACAAATCCCAATAAAAAGCGCGTTGAACGGAATTTCTGGTCCCCACCACTCCAGTTTTGAAATGCCCGACTCAAAAGTAAAACGCATTCCAGATTCGGTTGTGCCAAACCAGAATTCGCTTTCAAGATTGCGCATCTCGAGCCTTGCATCTGGCAATTCGAGGATGGTGGCGGGAAGCTCGAGCGGGAAATTGGGCAACGATTTTTGCAACAGTTCAATCTTGTAATTGCTGGCGTTAACCTCGTAAGGAAAACGAAAATACGACTCGAGCCAAGGCTTTAAGCTTGGGTTTGAGTTGAGTAATTGGCGTCCCAGAATCGAAAAACTCAAGAAATAAGCCCAGCCTTCTCGAGTTCGGCAATTAAAACGCTAGTATCGGTCTGGGCTTGCTCAAAGGTGACTGTGAATTGAAGCTCGAGTTTTTGGGCGATACTCTCGAGGCTTTCAGCATTTTTCAAACCATGCCAGATCACGCGTCCAGTGTTGTTCAGACTGAACATGCCCTGAGTTTTAGGGTCGAGCAGCACCAGTTCGTCGTCCAAATCGGTTTCGATCACGCCAGCCTTTAAAGTCCAGGTTTGCATAATGTTCAGTTTACTATTGCCGCCCAAAAAAACATCCCCTTGTAAGGGCGAGACGCGTCTCGCTCCCTACAAGGGGCATTCTGGTGGAAGCGGAGGGGGTCGAACCCTCGTCCAAAAACCCGTCCAATGGGCGTCTACAAGCTTAGCCTTTGCTTTAATGTCGCACTTGAGCGCTCCCAAAGGCAGGATTTCTCGAGCACCAACCCCATAAATTTCGCGTCTCAGTATGAGGTGTTCTGGACGCTAGCAGTCTTTAATTAAGCGGGTTAAAAACCAACTGCGGGGTTTTTAAGCGGCTTTCGCTGGGATTAAGCAGCGAGGGGAAGGACATTGCTGTCCATTTTGAAAACGTTGCCAGTTAAGGCTTTGGTGGAATATTTTCGAGGCCAACCACCATCCTCGGCTTGCAACCACATCTTCAATGATCCCTGTCGAAACCAATACGCTCCCTTTCAGAATGACAGTCTATCTCGAGTTTAAGATTTTGAACGTTAGCCAGATGACGTATTGCGCTTTCTGGGGTTTCTCGAGTTGAATAAAGGCGACGGTAAAGCAATAAATTCTTGTTTTGAGAATCTTTGAAAGCAAATTTCTCGAATTAAGGATTGATAAAATCGTTCTCATCAGCGTGTTTTCACGCATTTGCACTACAATGGGATCAGGTATCAACAGTTTTTTTCGTCTCTCGGTTTTGGAGCATTCATGTTTTTTACTCCACTCGATGCGCTCGATATTGTCCTGGTCGCAGTTTTACTGTACCAGGGTTATAAGCTCGTCTCCAATTCGCGCACCATAAACCTGATGCGCGGTTTGGTGGTCTTCGGTGCGGCTTGGTACGGCTCGAACGTGCTGGATTTGCGAACCATCCATTTTATTTTGTCCCAGATTGCCACGGTTGGTTTTTTTGCCCTGATCGTGGTCTTTCAACCCGAGTTGCGGGCGGTGCTCGAGCGTCTGGGGCGTGCGCAAGCCCGCGAGGATGCGCCTGCGAATGTGGCGATTCAAGAAATTATCAGGGCTTCGGAACGCCTGGCGGAACGTAAAATTGGCGCGTTAATCGCCCTCGAGCGCAAGACTCCTCTGGGCGAGTATGCCGCCACGGGTGTCAAACTCGATGCCGAGGTCACGGCGGTCACGCTCGAGACGGTCTTTGCCCGCAATACACCGCTTCACGATGGCGGTGTAATCGTACAACACGGACGACTCTCGAGCGCGGGCTGTCTGTTTCCCTTGCAAGCCCCGTCAGGGGTGGTGCAACGCCTGTACGGCACGCGGCACAGGGCGGCGCTGGGCTTGTCAGAATTGTCTGATGCCATTGTGGTGGTGGTTTCCGAGGAGCGCGGCTCGATCCGAATTGCGGAGAACGGGCAGTTATCACCAGATTTAAGTGTCTCGGAATTGCGCGAACGCCTGCGCGAAGGCATTTATCACACCTCGAGCGGCAACAAAGCTTTTTTGCCTGCTGCCTGGTCGAGCGCTTTGCGTCGTAAACAACCGACCTTGGAGATCAAAGAAGTACCGCCCGTCAAACCTGCTATCGCCAACGAGGAGGTGAAAGCACCTGTCAACTGAATCCAGAAAAGTTCAGACCGATGTGGTCAGCACCAGCGATTCATTGCTCGAGGAAATTGGGCGCAACACCGTGCGGCGGCTTTTTTCGCCGCGAAGCTGGCGGGTTTGGCATAATTTTCCGCAAAAGATCGGTGCGCTGGTGGTGGCGGTCTTGTTGTGGTTCGCGGCGACCACTGACCGCCGTGCCAATATCACCCGCAACCTCGAAGTGCCAATTGAGGTGATCGGTTTGGGCAATGACCGCATCCTGACCGACCTGCCCAAAACCATTAAACTCGAGCTTCAGGGCGCGAAGGTACGGGTTGAAACCTTAGAGGGCAAAGATGTTGCCGCCAGTTTGGACGTGACCGACATCGAGAATGGTTTTTTTACGCATCCCGTCAAAATTACGCTGCCTGACGGTGTGGTGCGGTCTTCGACCCAAACGGTGAATGTCAACGGCAGTCTCAGTCAACTGGCTCGAGATATGGTCACGGTCAGAATTGCCGCGCTCGAACCAACACCCACCTTACCAGGCGGTGTTTTAGAACCCAAGCTCCTTCGCGCCACACCCGATGAAGTCACGATGATTGGTTCGCAAGAGGCGCTTGACCGCGTGACGTTTGCTTTGGCGTTAATGCCAAAAAACCCTGGCATCGGACGTTCACTCGAGGTACGACTTTTGGCGGTGGATGCCCAAGGGCGCGTGGTGGATGGCGTGCGTCTCGAGCCTGCCAAGGTCAAAGTGGTTCGTTAGCCGTCTTCCCTGAAAGAATGAATTCTCGAGCGTCCAGAATTTGCTTTTTGGGTCTGGTCTTGCTTAAACTGTGAGATGATACACAAAAGATTCAAGGGAGGAATAAAAGATGCTTGAAGGATTTAAGAACTTTTTAATGCGGGGAAATGTCGTTGACCTGGCAGTTGGTGTGATTATCGGCGCTGCGTTTGGTGCAGTTGTAGATTCAATCGTGAAAGATGTGATTACACCAATTATTGGCATGATTGGTGGTCAACCAGACTTCAGTGCAATTTGCTTAGGCACAGTTAGTGTTGTTAAGGGTGTAAATGTATGTGCCGGTATTGGAATTGGTAATTTTATCAATACCATCATTAGCTTTGTTATTAAGGCGGCGGCAGTATACTTCATTGTGGTCGTTCCAATGAACGCCGCAATGGCACGCATGAAAAAGCCAGAAGCACCAGCCGTACCCGCTGGTCCTACCCAAGAAGAACTCTTGGTGCAAATTCGTGACCTGCTGAAAAAGTAACTGAACCGCATCCTGAATCTCGAGCTTAAAAACTCGAGATTTTTATTTCATGTATTTCGTGTGCCAGATCAAATAGTAATACGCCCAACCTCGAGTTGCGCCCAATGCCTCGCCCCAAGCTTCGATACCGTCCAGCGAACCATAAGCGCTCTTAAAGGCGGCGTTTAAACCAGCATCGCCATATGCCAGAAAGTCCAACCGTCCGATGGTGGCAAGCCAGTAACGCGCCGTCCATAAACCCACGCCGCGCAGTGCGGTCAAATGCTCGAGTACATCGGTCACATCACCACCCAGCATCCCATCGAAGTAACCCTCGAGCGTCGCCTTCGCCACGGTTTTAAGGTATTCGGTTTTGCGCCTCGAGACTTTACACTCGAGCAACCCAGCCTCGTCGGCAGCAAGAATCTGTTCGGGTGTTGGATGCAATGGAAACAAATGACTTGTACCGTCCGCGAGTTGCCCCGCGACCTCGCCACCAAAACGTTTAGACACCATGCTGATTTGCTGCAAGCAAAATGAAAGCGTGATCTGCTGCCCCAGAATCGCTGCCACCCAAGCCTCCCAGGGCGTCATGAGCGGGGGTCGCAAGCCTGCCAGGGAATTTATGGCACTCGAGAGTGCGGAATCCTTTCTTGCCACCTTGTAAAATGGTGCAGGATCAAGCTCGAGTCCAAACGAGGTGATCGCCCATTCTCGAGCCTCTGGGGAATTGTCGTTGATTTCCAAACCTTTAGCGTGTGATTTGGCAGTAATCACTCGAGCGCCCGTGCTGGTCTGAATGGCGCGTTGATGGATGCCATTTTTTTCGTCAAAACACTCGACTTGATTGTGTTGCGGTAAGCGTGCCAGAACACTGGCGGTCAGCGCAAATGAAAATGGTTGTGCCGTCTCGAGAATCACAGATTTAGTCTGCACAGTCGCCAATCGGGTACAAATAACCACACCTCGGGCAAGGATTTTTGATTCCGCACACGGCTTTAAATTCTTCGGGCAGTTCAACGCCGCAACGGTTGCAGACTTTACCCTTGATCTGGTCGTACTCGAGCGGTGCAGCTTTCTGGCTCGAGATGGAACTTGAATTTGGATTCATGGCTAACCTCGAGAAATGTGTTTTTCAAGGGTGCAGTGGGTGCTTTGTTCGACCAACCCAAGTTGGAGCCGAATCTTGATAACGACGCAACAATTGATTCAGTTGCGCCGTGTGATGTTGCACATGACGCATGTTGTAAAGCAGAATCTCGAGGATGCTGTAATTCCTGTATTCATTGATAAAACGCTGTTGCGCTTTTTCATCGGTCAACCCTTCAATCAGCACACGGCATTTTTCGCGGACAAACTCGAGGTAATTTAATAGCTCTGCTTTGGAGTACACGCGGTCTGGCAAAAGACCTGACGGGTCAGTCTCGCTTAAGGTGAATGGCTCTGGTGGATGAAAGTCAGCAGTCGAATCTGAGAGGTAGTAATCCAACCAAAATAAAGTGTGATACGCCAAATACCAGAAATCAAATTCTTTAGAACCGTTGCTCCAAACTTCGTCCGAGCAAGCCAGCATGGCATTCTCGAGCATGTCAATCGAAGCGCCGAATTGCTGCCAGAGTATTTCCCGTAAGGTTTCGCTCATGACATAAAGTGTATCATACTTTGGTTTTCAACAAAGCCAGAACTCAGTAAATCTCGAGCACCTTGTAAGGATGAGCACGAATCAAACCATCCTCTTCGGAAAACAACTCGAGCAAGTTATCGCGCCCGACCATGCCCGCGCCGCGCAAGACCAGCATCTCCATGCTCTCGAGGTTCAGGGTCGCAAAATTACCACTGAACACCGCGCCCAAATCCATGTACAAATGCTTGTCCACCCAAGTTGGCACACCCAAAGGCGTGTGCCCATGAATGCTACCGACAATATGAGGCTCGAGTTCAAACGGACCCTCGTTGGGTCGCGCCCAAACCATCGCATCGGCAACAGTCGCATAACGGTCCAATTTGACGGCTGGGGCGGCATGAGAGCACAGGTAAAAATTGGGCGTCTCGTAACTGAGTTGGGTTTTGGCAATAAAATCGCTTAAGTCGCTGGGCAGATTGCCAGGTCCAAACAAACCGTACTCTCGAAATAAGGTGCTGCCACCATTGCGTTGCCAGTTGACAAATTCTTCCCTGGCGAGCCGCAACAAACTCGCATCGCCAGACTCCTGCGCCATGCGGTCATACTGTGCGGCGTTCTCGACCATAACCTCGTGATTGCCGCGAATCAACACGCAACGCCCCTGATCGTGAAGCTCGAGCAGTTGCCGAATGCAGCCCTTGGAATCAGGACCTCGGTCTATCGCGTCACCCAAAAACACGTAATTGGTGTCAGGCGGATAGTATTTCACGGTTGCCTCGAGCAGATCGGCACGACCATGAAGGTCTGGCAACACGATTAACACTGGATGCCCTCAGCTTTTTGCAGAGCTGCAACCCAAAAAATAAACCTGCATTTTGCATCGCCACAAAACATTCGTCTCAAAGCTTAACAAATCTAAACGAATACGCGAAACAAAAATGACCACCAAGCCGATTCGGGTTAAACTGAACAGACAATGACCCGCAAAATTATTCTTGACTGCGACCCTGGACACGACGACGCCATTGCTATCTTACTGGCGCTTTCAAGCCCCGAACTCGAGGTGCTCGGGATTACCACCGTTTACGGCAACGTTGGACTGGAGTTCACCAGCCGCAACGCCCGCATCATGGTCGAACTGGCAGGCAAAACCACCAAAGTCTTCGCGGGCGCAAGCCGACCCCTACTGCGCGAACGCATCAGCGCCGAAGATGTGCACGGCAAAAGTGGACTCGAGGGACCCGTTTTTGAAGAACCCAAACTGCAACTCGAAGCTCAACACGCCGTGCAATTCATCATTGACAGCATTCTCGAGCATCCCAACCAGGTGACCCTTGTGCCTGTGGGCGCATTCACCAACATTGCCCTTGCCATGAGGCTCGAGCCTAAAATTATTCCGTTGATTAGGGAAATTGTGGTCATGGGCGGCAGCACCACCCTAGGTAACACCAGTCCCTCCGCCGAATTCAACATTCTTTGCGACCCGCACGCCGCCAGCATTGTCTTCTCGAGCGGCGTGAAGTTGACCATGTTTGGACTGAACCTAACGCATCAATGCCTTGCCACACCAGACCGCGTGGAAAAATTCAGGGTATTGGGGACAAAAGTTGGAACAGTCACCGCGCAATTGCTCGAGTTTTTCAAGCTGGCGTACAACAAGCGTTACGGCTTTGCTGGACCCGCGCTGCACGACCCTTGCACGATAGCGTACCTGATTAAACCCGAATTGTTTACGGTGCAAAACATGCACGTTGAGGTGGATATATTACCAGGACCCAGTTTCGGGCGAACGGTTTGCGATGTTTGGGATGTAACAGGAAAGCCTGCAAATTGCGATGTGGCGATGACTGCCGATGCGGACGGATTTTTTGACCTGCTGGTTGAAAGACTTGGGACGTTGGGTTAAAAACTCAAACAAGAGCAAATAATTCGTCTTGGACAGGCGCAACTGTTTGATCTGAAATAAACAATTCCGCCCCTCGAGCCGCACTGCTTTGCTTATAATTGTTCATGCCATACTGAACTGAGAAGTCTTCAATTTGAGCAAATGTAAAATTGTTGCGAATATCGGCACAATCGTCATAAGTAATTAACCAATGATGCTGGCATTCTTGCATCTCGAGGGCAAATTCTGTATGGTCAAACCCAACGTGCAGATCACCTTTTTTGCCGTACAGTTTTGATTTCGTGGCACTAAAGTATGGTGGGTCAAGAAACACAAAAACATTTCCCCCAACCGTGTTTAGCACTTCTCGGTAGTCCAGATTGGTAATCCTGACACCCTGCATCAAGCCAGCAATTTCTTGAACACGGTCAATGCTCGAGTGGGTAAAGCGTCCTTGAAAAGATTGCTCCGAATAACCGCCACTGTCCACTGTTCCCGAGAAGCTGATGCGGTTCAGCACAAGAAAGCGTACTGCCCGCTCGAACTGGGTTAAATCATTGGACAAACTCGAGCGAAAACGCTCAAACAAAGCCCGTCCGTCACGTTCCGTCTCTTTGATTCCCCTAACCTCTGTTGTCAGCGCCGCACAATCTGTTTGTACCGTTCGCCAAAAAGCGATCAGGTCAAGGTTTAAGTCATTGATCCAAACGTTAACTTCTGGGAATTTTTGTCGCACTGCCAAAAAAACGCTGCCGCCACCAACAAAAGGCTCTCGAAACTCGAGGAAACGCTCTGGAAAACGTTCCAGAATCGCGTCCAAAACTTTGGCTTTACCACCAGGATAACGAAGCGGGGATTTCAACATCATTTCACGCCATTGCTTTCAATCAGAATCTCGAGCTTTGGGTTTGATTGGGTTTCTTGGTTGAGTAGTTTTATGGTGGTTTGTTGTGGTTTGCTGAAGGTATTATTTTGCAAAAATTGTTCAATGACACCCTCAGAACACGGCATGGTCAATTGACCGTGAACGCCGTTGCCCGTCAATTGCAGCCTGGTTTTGAATTCAACCGCAACGCCATCACAATCCAAACGATCAAGATTAGAGAACAAAATCAGTTTGAACAAACCATCTTTGATGTCAGAAAGTTGCGGCAATTTGCTTTTGCTGGTGTTTTTCGACTCGAGAATAATCCAAGTCCCAGCCTCGATCACAATGGCATCTGGCGACAAAGAATAGATTCCACCAAGGTAATTTTCAATCTCGAGCACATATTTTTGACTGGCATCCACCAACTCGAGCGCGTGGTTAACACTGGTTTCACGGTGTGCAGCACGTCTTGAGGCGTCCAGAGAGTTTTTTTGGTAAGCCTCTAAATCTTTTAGATAATCACTTAAACGTTTTGAATAATCGTGAACGCCAACTCCCGTCTTGAGCGAAATTCCTTGGTAAGACCGAATGGCGAGCTTCAGAATGTTGGTAAATTGATCTTTTAAAAGCGTTCGATTCCAATGCAAGGCACTCTGTTTGTATTGCGTAATTGCATCAATTTGCTCACGAATAAAATCAACATCGAATTTCTGATTTGTAATTTTTTGCTTTACTCCTGGACGTTTTGAAGCGCTCGAGTAATATGCCAAAATGACATATACATTCAGCAGACTCATCCAAGAGAATGTTTTGTACGAGATAAAATCGCTGTCTCCATCAATGCCTTCGTCTTTGACAATTGGGATGATGGTAATGATTTTCTGATTGTTATAGGTGTTATAGATTCGTTCAAACGGATAGCTCCTTGTCGGTTTTGGCGACACCCATTTGGAAAAAGCAAGCGTACCTCTTGAGGTTTGTACCAAGCCCACCGATTTTGTCTCGTTAATATCAAACTTCTCAAACCCATACGACTCGAGCATAGCTGTTAAATTCGCGTGATATTTCACGTCTTTGATGAATCCCTTAAAAATCGGCATGTCCGAGTATACCCGCTCGAGAATCAAGCTTTAACCCAGCAAATCACCCTCCGAGGACTGTAACAAGTCGTCCTCGACGGTGGGTGTAGGCGCTGCCTTTCCAGGGCGACCCGTCACCATTTCGACCTCAACAACCTGTCCTTCGCTGGCACGGTACAAACGGTCATTGATCGCACGTCCCAAACCAACATCGGCAAAACCGTGGGTCAAGATCACATCCACACCCGCCCGATCAAGCGCCCGCAAACCTGTAAACAACTGCGAGGCAATAAACCACTGATTGGAACACGCGCCCAAATTGACGCGTTCGGCATTGATGCCGTCCAAGCTGAGCATTGAAGAATGACACAGCAACAAACCCAAACGCTGGTTTGATGCCACAATCGCATCGGCTTCTCTTTTTAAGGCTGCCCGAAGTGGCATTCCTACCGCGCCCATCAAGCAGACCATTTTGGCTCGAGGGGCATAATGTCTGATCTGCATTCCAGGTGAGGGCGCAATTGAATTGCCGTCCATGACCACCTCGCCAGGCAATGCCACCTCGCCCAGCACACGCTCGAGTTCCTCAAGGGGTACGCCGCCAGGGCGTAGCAACGTTGGGATGGTGGTGGTTAAATCGAGCACTGTGCTTTCCAAACCAATTTCGGTCATACCACCGTCGAGCACGATATCAACACGGTCTTTTAAATCCTCGAGCACGTCGGCGGCACTGGTTGGACTTGGGCGGCTGAACAAATTGGCGCTCGGGGCGGCGATTGGCACTCCAGCCGCCCGAATCAATGCCTGAGCAATTTTGTGTGACGGCACACGCACCGCCACGGTGTTGCCGCCGCCCGTCACCTCGAGCGGCACGCCCGAACCGCGCGGCAAAACCAGGGTTAACGCCCCAGGCCAGAAACTTTCGGACAGCGCATCAATTTGACGCTCGAGCACCCGCATTGCCGAGACGGTGGTCAGCATTTCGACCTCGAGCGGGCTGGCAACATGCAGGATCAACGGGTCGGTGCTGGGACGACGTTTGGCTTCAAAAATTTTTCTGACCGCCGTTGCCGACAAACCATGAGCGCCCAAACCATAAACCGTTTCGGTTGGGAACGCGACCAAACCACCCGTTTGAATCATGCGTGCCGCCTCGAGCACGGCATCAAATTCGGGTTGGTCTGGGTTGACTTTTAAAACTTTGGTCATGAGTCCTTATTTTAACGTTACTTTTTACGCCCTGCGGTCAAAACCGCTGTCAGTACCACAAAACCGGCTTCGTCACCGCTCGCCAGAAGTGCTGCCTGTTCTGCCCAGGTGCTTAAACTTGCGGGTTTGCGCAAGCCCGCTTCGGTCAAAATTTTCTCGAGTTTTGCGGGTTTGGCTTTGCTCAATTGAGAGAACGATTTGAAGCCCGCATCTGTCAAGGCGCTAGCAAATTTCGGTCCGATGCCTTCGATACGCTCAAAGTTGTCTGGGGTTTTGAGGCTCGAGGGGTTTGTCACGGTCTTTTTAGCTGGGGGTTTGCTGGGCGAGGGCGCAGCAAGCGACCCAAGCCCGTCAGGTGCTGCCGTAGGGTCAAGAAGCAGCGCCACTACGGGTTTTGTGGTTTTGGGTTTGCTGGAGGTTTTTGTTGCAGGCTTTTCTGTTATGGATTTGGTGTCTTGTAGGGGCGCCGCTTCTTGAATATAAGACGCACCTTCGGGCATGTTCGCTTGCGGCGCCCTGAGGGTCTTGGTGGTTTTCAACGTGGGTGTTGTGGATGTTTTTGGGGTTTTGGTTTTGACGGTTTTGCCGACAACCGTTTTGGTTTTAGCCACCTTTTTCACGTTCATCAAAAGCTCGAGTTTGTAACCCGCTTTGTCCGCGTCTTTTTTGAGGCTGGTCGCAAGTTTGGCAAATTCCTTTTCGGTTCCTAAAAATGCGGCAATACTGATCGCATCATCTAGTGTTTTCTCGAGTTGTGCTTGTCCCAAGTATGTTGTGCCTTCATAGGTGTTCATACCCAGGGCAAATCCTGCGTCAGAATCGGCAGTCCAGGCACCCAGCAATCCCTCGAGTGTGCTGGTACTGAGGCTATCCTGAACGGAAACCAGGAACTTCAGGCGTTGCACGGCTTTCCAGGCTTCATCGTTGCTCGAACCGAGGTCGGTGAAGGTGCGTTCAACGACCTCGGCGAGCAAGTATTCGCTAAGCCAGACTCGAGATTGCGCGGGCGTCGCGGCTAAACCTTGGGTCAGAATCCAGGCGATGGTGATGTTTGAAGGGTTTTTCAGTTTCTCGAGGTTTGCTCGCACGGTTTTGGCGTAGGTTGTACCGTCCAAGTCCGATCCCGCAAAGATTTCAATGCCGTCTGTCACAGCTTTGGCTTTCATCTCGAGTTCGCCGTAGAAGAGTTTGGAAGGTTTGTCAGTTAAGGCTCTGAAGGTCGCGGCGTTCATCAGGGCGTTCCAGGGTGTCAAAATTGGCTCGAGGTACAATTCACGGGTGGCTTGTTCGATGCTGTACACGCCGCGTCCACCGAGCATTTGGGCGACTTTTTGATACCGTCCGTCCGCATCAAAAACCTCGCGCCAGTCCATCAGCACAGCCCTGGCGTAAGCGCCAAGCTCGAGTTTCAAACCGTGGTCATTGATGTCGGCGGCGTTGCGAATAAATTCTTGGTTGCTGACCAGATCGCGGTAAATCAGGAAATGTTGACGGCTGGTATTTGCACCCAAGGCTTGCTGCAAACTCACCCGTTGCCTGCGTCCCGTCTGCCCGTGGTGGACTGCACCCGAAACGTGGCGATTGGCGTTATTAAACACAACCAATGCCTTCTCGAGTCCGACGCGGTTGCTGTAGGCATAGACCTGATGCCCAAAGTCAAACAGCGCAAAGTTTTGGGTGTCGGCAAACAAATAGCGTTTTTTCAAGAGCGGGAAAACCTGGCTGTAATGGTAATCGATCAAGCCCTGATCTGGGATTTCGTCGTAGTACGCGCGGCGGTATTCCATGCCGTACTTTTCGGTAAAACCCTCAATTTGCCCGTGACCCAGCATTGGCAAGCCTGGCAATGTTGCCATCAGCGTCGCCACGCCAAAATACTTGTCGCTTTTACCAAATTGTTCCGCCGCCGTTTTTTCGTCTGGGTTGTTCATGAAATTGACGAAACGTTTTAAAATCTCGGGTTCAAACTCGAGGGTGTTTTTGATGATCTCGAGGTACTCACCGTTTTTCTCGTCGCGCAGCATGTTCATGAAGGCGCTGTTGTAAACGCGGTGCATTCCCAGGGTGCGGACAAAATAACCTTCCATCATCCAGAATGCCTCGGCAAGAAGCAGCGTGTCTGGAGCTTCGACGGCGCAGCGATCCACCACTTCGCGCCAAAACTCGAGCGGCACGAGCGCGTCAAAATCGGCTTTGCTCATGCCAAATTCGGCTCGGGATGCCACGCCCTCGTTGCTGCCAGGTTCGGGAAACCAGAGGCGTTGAACGTGTTTTTTCGCCAGCGTCATGGCGGCATCGAAACGAATCACCGGAAATTGCTTGGCGACGTGCAGAATGGTCTGAATGATGGCTTCCCGCACGTCGGCTCGAGTGTAATCGAGTTGCGCGGTGTCGTTCCAGGGCAAACCCGTGCCGTCATTGCCGTGATAGATATAACGCGTCTCGCCCGTGTAACGGTTGGTGCGTTTAAAGACCACCGCCGCGTCGGAATGGTCGTAGTAATGATCCTCGAGTTTAATTTCGACGTTTGCATCACGGCTTAAATCGCCCGAATTAAACGTGTAACCAGGGTAGGGGCTGTAGGGCAGTTGAATGAACCATTCTGGATGCTCGAGCACCCAGCGTCCGTCAATGCCGACGTGATTTGGAACCATGTCAGATGCCAGTCGAATGCCGCGACTCCAAGCTCGAGCACGCAAGTTATTGACGGCATTATCGCCGCCAAGGTCGGAGGCGGTGCTGTAATCGTAGAGGCTGTAAGCGCTGGCAACCGCGTCGGAATTGCCCATGCGTTGTTTGATTTCTTTGCTGGCATGGCTGCGTTCCCACAAGCCGATCAACCACAAACCAGTTACGCCGTAAGACTTTAACAGCTCGAGTTCTTCGTCTGGCACTTGGTCGAGCGTGGCAATTTGACGCCCGTATTTTTTGGAGAGTTGGTCAAGCCAGACAAAAGCATTCTTGGCAATCAGTACCAGGTTTGGCATCCACTCGCGGTCTGGCGTGAAATTCTCGGGTTCAAACTCGAGATCATTTGCGCCAAGTTTACGAACATCCACCCGACCACCAAAACCACCCGCAAAACCGCCGCCCGCCCGAGCCACATTCATGGCGTTGATGCCGCGACCCTCTTCGGAAATCAGGTCTAAACTCGAAACCAAGCGCAAGCGCATTTTGCCCAATCGTTCGGCTCGAGCGCCCGAGAACACACCACCGAAACGCTCGAGCAGCATTTTCAGTTGTTCCTCAAGTGAACCAGGATGATTCAGGGCTGGAGCGCGAAGTGTTTTCCATAAACTCAAACCGCCCGCCAGTTCAAACGGCGCTTGCGCCTCGAGAAAAGATTCCAAACTCGAGATGATGCTAGGGTACGCGGTGCTGGTTTTAAGACTCGCATCGTCGAACAAGTCGGCAAACGGTACGAACGCAGGGTTGGCGTTCTCAAGCCAGAGCATCAGCATTTCCTCGAGCATGACCTCACGGTTGGAACGCTCATTGCTCGTGCCAGCCAAATACGCCTCGAGCTTGACCTCGTTCGTGAACACCGCCAGCGGCGGAAAGCGCCTGCCAAATTCGAGCAATGCCGCATTGACACGGCTTGCACCGATTTGGCTTTCAAGCAGCGCCAACGCCTCGAGCCACAATTTTGGGTTGTGGCGCAACCTGTACTCTTCGACCAGGGCGTGCATGACCTCGTCGATCAAACCCATTGCGTTGACATCGCCCGCCCGCACGCCTCGAGCAGGGTTTTTGGTGTTTAGTTTGGCGGCAAACACCCGTGCCGCCGCAAAATTGGCAAACACGACATTGCCCGAACTCGAGAACAATTCGAGATCGAAGTCGTATTCTTCACGCGCTGTACGCGAAACGTGAAATTCGGAAGTTCCTCTACTCGAGTGGTGTTTCATGTGAGCCTCCTTGATGTGTGGAAACGATACCAGATTCATATTCGCTGCCGCTTGAATGTGTGGTTATTTTATGGGCAAAAATTCCTGGGTTGTGTCTTTAATTTGGACTTGGAACAGAGAATCCAAACTCATTACCAGAACCCGTAAACCGTCCCCAGGTATTGCCGCCCCAAGCTTGAACAATGGTTTTCAGAATGTACAACCCCATGCCCGAACCGCTCGAGCCAGCGCCACGTTTTTTGGCATCAAAAATATTCTGGTAATTCTCGAGTTGCTGCCCAAAGTCTGTGACTTTCAACAACACAAAATGATTCTCGAGCCTGGCTGTCAACTGGATTTCGCCAGGGTTTGGACCGTGACGGGCGGCATTCTCGAGCAGGTTGAGTAGCGCTTGAACGAGTTTGTCGGGGTCGCAACGCGCCAGCAGGTCTTGCCCTGAAACGCTGACCTTGACACCGCGCCGCTCGAATTCTTCGGACGTTAAACGCAACACGCGTTCAATCACTTCGGACAATACAAAAGTGCGTTCGGCTTGAGGTCGAAAACCCACCGTTAAATCCTCACTTAAGCGCACCAAGCGTTCAATCTCGAGCAAACTGAGTTCCAAAAATCGTTTGCGGGTTTCCAGTATCGCTTGCTTGGGGTTCGTTTCCATCACCAGCAACGCCTCCAGTAAACCTTTGACCGCCGTGACAGGCGTGCGAAACTCGTGCGAAAGCACCGCCATGACCTCACGCAATTCGCGTTCGCGCTGCCGAATAAACGTCACATCTTCCAGAATTAACGTGCCAGCTTTGGCTCGAGCCACCAAGGTTTTACCAGCCAACTCGAGTTCGGTTTCGCCGCCCAATAACAGCAGTCGCTCAAGTTTGTAATTGCGCAGCACTTCAATGGCTCTAAAATTCCGAGAGCGTTCGAGTTTGACACCAAAAAGCTCACTGGCGGCAGTGTTTAAAAAACGCAGTTCGTCGTTCTTGAAAACCAGCACGGCATCGCGCACAAAATCCAGGCTGGCATCCAAACTCATGCTTGCACCCGCATTCGATAACCTTTACCGCGCACCGTCTCGAGAAATTTTGAATGCTCTAAAGTTTCATTCAAACGCTGACGTAACTGGGTGATGTGCTGATCGACGGTGCGTTCAGTGCCAGAAAAATCCAAACCCCAAACTTTATCCAGTAATTCCTGGCGCGAAAAAACCCGTCCGACATTGGCAGCCAGAAAACTGAGCAAATCAAATTCGCGCCGTGTTAAATCAAGTTTCACACCCTCCAAGAAGACTTCGGTATCGGCAGTCTGAATCTCGAGCCTGCCCAGTTTCAATACCACCTGTTGAGGTTTGGTGCGCCGCAGCAAAGCCCGCACTCGAGCGACCAATTCAGGCGAACTGAAGGGCTTGGTTAGGTAATCGTCCGCCCCAGAATCCAGCCCTTCGACACGGTCAACCTCGCTGGCTCGGGCGGTCAGCATCAGCACTGGAACACTGGCAAAAGCGCTTTCACGAAGGCGTTTTAACCAGACCAAGCCAGGTTGGTCTGGCAGCATCCAATCGAGTACCACCACATCAACACCAGCCAACCAATCCCAAGCTTGCAGGGCGCTGGCAGTTGCCCGCACCGTAAAACCCGCGTGCTCGAGATGAAAACGCAATGCCTCGCGCACCGCCAATTCGTCCTCGACCAGCAGAACCGTTGCCGCCATTTATGATTCCCGAGAAAATTTCACATACGCCTCGAGCTTCGTGAGTGCCGCGCCAGATTGCAGAATCTCGAGTGCCAAGACCACAGCATTTTTCAGATTGTCCGCACCGCCCGCCGTGTAAATCGCTCCAGCCGCATTTGCCGCCACCGCATCGCGTTGCGCCGGCGTGCCAGCACCTCCCAGCACCGCCCGTACTGTCACAGCGTTCTCGGCAGCAGTACCGCCCACAAGCAATTCTGGCGCGTGACGCATCAATCCCAAATCTTCAGGTTCGAGGGTGTACTCGAGAATTTCACCGTTTCTGAGTTCACTAACGCTGGTTGTTCCCGCCACGCTGATGTCATCGTAACGGCTGCCATTCGGCGCTGTGCCATGCACCAGCATTGCGCCTGTCGTACCCAAATCGCGCAAGACTTCTGCCATTGGACGCAATAATGCAGGTCTTGGCACGCCCAACAATTGATGGGTTGCGCCAGCAGGATTGGTCAGAGGACCCAAAATGTTAAAGACCGTCGGTACACCCAATTCGGCACGCACTGGCGCGACCACCCGCATGGCGGGATGATGATTCCGAGCGAACAAAAACGCAATTCCAATCGTGTCAATCGCCTGTGCCAAACGATCTGGGGTCATCTCGAGCTTGACGCCGATGGCTTCAAACAAATCGGCGCTGCCCGACTTGCGCGTTGCCGTGCGGTTGCCGTGCTTTGCCACTCGCAAGCCACTGGCGGCAACCACAAATGCCGCTGCCGTCGAAATGTTAAACACCGACACGCCCGAACCACCCGCGCCGCAAGTGTCCACCAAAACACCAGGCTTGACATGCACCCTCACCGCACGTTGGCGCATGGCTTTGGCAAAACCCGTGATCTCGGCAACCGTTTCGCCACGCACCCGAAGCGCCGTCAAGACCGCCGCCATCTGAATCGGCGTCAAGTCACCGTCCAATTGCGCGAACATCAATTCTTGCGCCTCAAATGCGGAAAGCGAGTTGCTCGAGAGTAAACGGTTTAAATCAACGCCCATGTGAACTCGAGTTTAAGTGAGGCGGCAGCTATTAGCAAATAACCAGAGCAATGGCTATTCGCTCTCTACGGCTTCAACAATTTCGCCGCGTTCAACCGAACCTCGGCTGGTTTCAAATTCTCGCCAAAAAAATGCCCGTCGTTCGACCAGACCTCGAACAGCAACCGTGCATTGCCCATACTTTTACGGATTCCCTCGAGCGTGCCCGAATTGCCAACAAAACCAATCACCTGCCCGCGTTTGATGGGTGCGGCAAAAGAAACATTTTCACTGATTTTTGAAAGGTGACAGTAACGGGTGATTGTGCCGTCGCTGTGTTTAATCCAGACTTGGCGACCACGCAATTTGGTCAGGTCATTCTCGCTCGCACCATTTTTGATGCGCTCGAGCAGGGTGTTGTACTCGGCTTGGGTCATCTCGTTGAAGTTCACATCCAGTTTGACAATTTCGCCGTCACTGGCGGCAAGAACGGGCATTCCGTAACCAATTGGGATTCCTGAATCAATGCCTGTAAACACAAAGCCTTGCGAGACGCCTTTGCGGTATTCCCTGGGCGCGTTAGGCAGGTTGTTGTCATTGTCTGGCAAATGTGCACCTTGAAATGGAATGCTCAGACGCATGTTTTCGATCTTGATTTGTTTCTCGAGGCTGGCAAGTTTGTCTTTGGTTTCACTTAAACTATTGGCAGTGCTTAGGTATTGAAAGGTCATGAACAACGCGTACAAGCCGAGTAAGCCCGCCAAGTACCAACCTGGTTTGATGCGTCCCCAAGAAATTTTAGCCAGCCATTCTGGAATGATCAGCAAGCCGCGAATCAAACTCGAGCCGAGGTTGGCGGCGACGCTGGCGCTTTTGAGGGCGGCGGGGTGGAGAGGTTTGGGTGTTTGCACCGAATTGTGAATGGTGTTTTCACGTGGCTCAATCTTGTCCTCTCGAGTTTCGTCTTGCATGGAGGCATTCTAGTACAGGTTTGAGGAGAATCGTTAGATGGTCTTGGTTGGACGACAAAACCAGAACAAGAGGGCAAGGATTGGATTCAGGATGATGTTAAAAGCCGCAGTTCCAAAGCTGTAATGTCCGTTTGAGACGTAATAAACATTGATAAGCGCGTTCAAAATCAGTCCCAGTGCAAAGATCAACCAGAGCGCCCCAAATTGTTTGGTGTTTGAAGCACAGAACAGTGAAATTGCGGCTGTCGTCAGCATGATTCCACCAAACTCGGAGGACAAGCCGACATTCTGAATGGTGATCGAAAAAACCTGGCTTGCCAGCGCGGGAAACAACAGTGTGACCCCTGCGAAGCCCAACCAAAGCGCCGTGACCAGAAAAACTGACCTGAGTGAGATGATGCTGTTCATAACACCTCCAGAATCTTGTGCTTGCTCGAAACTCGAGATGGAATGCTTGGGTTGTAACTCGAGGTACATCTATTTTTAAGCCTCGTAAAGGTCTTGCTCTGAAACGCCATCGGGCTGGGCAGGTGCATCACCTGTTTTTTGTAATCTTTGACGTGCAGAAAACATTGACCCACGCGGGGCAATAGAAGGCGCAAACGCTTGCAAGCCCACAGGCTTGGTCGCATCGCCGTAGATACCTTCCATACCACCACGCATAAAATATGTTTCGTGCCAAAGGTTAGTACCACCAGAACTGCGTATGAAATTCTGCCACCAAACACGATGCGGTTCTGAACGCGACCACCGTTCCATTGATTCAAAATCCTTCCAATACCACCTCATGCCTACATGAAGCGGAAAAAAACTATAAAAGATGTTGTTCTCAAAATGCAAAAGACCATCGGGACGATCTGCTCCCGCCTTGTCAATCTTTGGACCAAAACCCAGCAGCGTCTTGATGCCGCCAAATACCTTTACCTGCATTCCAAGGTAAATAACGACCAAATCAGGATACGCAGATAGGTCTACTGTTTGCCGGGTAACAGGTGTCCTCATTTTGATAACCTCCAACAGTAACTTTACAGCCACTTCAGTTTTGTAGCGCTTAACCGTGCAACATACTCGAGTCACACGGTTTGATTTTCTCGAGAAGCCTAAAAACCTTTAGGGATTTGCCTGACTTTGGGATGCTCGTGGGGAAATTTTGTGTTAGGCAATGGTGGGGTGCTTTTTCTTTGTAAGTCTTGAACCCGTCCCAGGCATTAAGATGCTGCACTCGAGTTTAACAATCTTCATTTCAAAACTGACAAATACGCTTGCCAGGGTCCAACCGCGTTTCGGTAATTTTTTGCCAGCACCCTCGAGATTTGCACGATGTGATCCAGGTCGTGGGCAACCCAGGTGGTGAGCAGTTGCGCCAGGGTGACCGCGCCAAATTGTGGGTGACTGCCTTGTTTCTCGAGGTCTTGGACGTTAAGCCGCATTTCTTTGAGGGTGAGCATATTTTGCCGCCGTAATGCCTCAAATTTCTCGAGCAACTCTGGCATGGTTTTGCCTTTGCTGGCTTCAAATTGGGCAAACCGATCAAATGGGGTAAACGATTTTTGCATTCCAAACTCGAGAATCATTTTGGCTCGAGGAATCCAATTGACTTGCTCGCCGTAAATTAGATGTCCGACGACATCAAATGGACTCCAGGTGTTTTCGCCCTCGTTGTTTTCCACAAATGCTGAAGGCAGTTCAGAGAGCATGGTTTTTAAGACCGCAGGCGTGCGGTTCAGAATGTTGATGGCATGTTCAAGTTCAAATTCCATGATTGCCTCCTGTTAATCTGAAATAAGCTTTGACGTGGCGTGTGCAATCGCCCATTCCTCATCGGTAGGAATCACCAGTGCTTTCACTCGAGCGTTACCGTTCGAGATGACAGTTTCCCCCCGGTCATTGGCAGCTTCATCAAGCTCGAGTCCTAAAAATTCTAAATTTGTCAGAATTCTAGCTCGCATTTTCGCGTCATTTTCGCCAACACCTGCGGTAAAAATGATGGCATCCAGTCCATTCATGGCGGCGGCATACGCGCCAATGATTTTCTGAACGCGGTAAGCAAAAACCTCGAGCGCATGTTCTGCCCAAATATCACCAGTTTCAGCTTTGGCGTGAACATCACGCAGGTCGCTAAAACCTGAAAGTCCGTGCATTCCAGATTGTTTGTTCAGCATCTCGAGTGTTTCAGGAATCCCATTGCGTTTTGCCAACTCGAGCACCACACCCGCATCCAGATCGCCACTGCGCGTGCCCATCACCAGCCCTTCCAGCGGCGTGAAACCCATGCTGGTGTCCACGCTTTGACCGTGCAGGATCGCGCAGGCGCTCGCGCCATTGCCCAGATGCAGCGATACCAGTTTTAAACTTTCTAGTGGTTTCTCGAGGATTGTGGCGGTTTTGGACGCAACGTATTGGTGGCTTGTGCCATGAAAACCGTAACGCCGAATTTTGTCTTGCTCATATAAGGCTTTGGGAATGGCGTACAAAAAAGCTTTGGCGGGTAGCGTTGCATGAAAACCAGTATCAAAGACAGCCACATTGGGTAGCCCTGGCAACGCCAGTTGTGCCGCCCGAATGCCAGCGATGTTGGGCGGGTTGTGCAAGGGCGCAAGGTGCGCGTTTGCCTCGAGCGCCGCTATGACCGCATCCGTCATCTGCACCGGTTCGGTGAAGGCTTCGCCGCCATGCACCACCCTGTGCCCAACGGCTTGAACCTGACCCAAGTCTTCGAGTGCTGCCACTGCCGCAATCGCCGCCGTGTGGTCGGGCGCGTCAATGCCCACAGGCTCGAGTTGTCCACGTTTTAAACTCGCGGCGCTCGAGCCGATGCGCTCAATCAGACCTTTGGTCAGGACTTTTTCAGATTCCATCTCGAAGATCGCGTATTTTAAACTCGAGCTGCCACAATTCAAGACCAAGACTTGCATGGCTTATTCTGACACTTTGAACGGCAAATCAAAAGGTTTCATTGAACTGCGTTATTCTAAAACGGCAATGCCTCAATCTGTCGCAACCACCCAAAACGATGCTCTACAAAACCTTGCAAAAAGATTGTTGGGTTTAATTTCGTTTCGTCCTGGTTTAGCGACGGCACTCTGGGGCGATCCTGGCATTGGCAAGACCTTTAGCGTCGGGCGTTTGTTAGGAATCACACCCTTGGCAAGTGCCCAAGTCCATGCGACCCAAAGCCTGCGTGACATCTTGCAAGTTTTGCCGCGACCTCACCAAATCCCTGCTTGGGCGAGTGCTTTGCTTGAACAACTCGAGCGCGGGGAAACACTTTCAAAAACCCAGCAGCTCGAGTTGATGGGTAGCTTCTTGGACAAACTCAGTCCATTTATCTTGCACTTTGAAGACCTTCATGAAGCCAGTCAGGAACGGACTGAACTCATTTTGGCATTGGCGCAGAAGGTTTTGCATTTGCCTGGCGTGGGTTTGATCGTGACCAGCCGCAGCAAACCACTGCCACCGTTTGAAACCATCAGGCTCGAGCCTTTAAACCTGTTGGAAACCACAAGTTTGCTCGAGGTTGAAGCCGCTGCGCCGTTGCCGCCAGAGGCGCTGGGTTGGGTGTTTTTACGGGCGCTGGGCAATCCACTGTTTACGCTCGAGTATTTTCGTTTCTTAACGCGTCAAGGTTTTTTGTACAACGATTCCAAACGCTGGCGCTGGCGTGACCCAGAACGCGAAATTGTGCCTGTGACCGTCGAAGCCTTGATTGAACGGGTCTTGCAGGCTGCCTACCAGAATTCAGACCTCGAGCAATTGATTGGGGTCAAAGCAATTCTTGGTTTTCAAGCCCCAAAGACGGTGCTGACAGAGATTTTGGGTGTGACCGCAAAAGAATTGCAGGTTTTGCAAACTGAACTCGAGGGGCGCGGAATTTTAAGACACGGCGAATTTGCCCATCCTTTGTACCGCGAACTTGGGCTGAGCAATCTTCAAGCCGAATCCCGCCGTCAACTGGCACGTCATGCCCTCAAGATTCTCGAGATTAAAGATGTTGAGGCGGCAGCGCACTTGGTCGCTTTGGCACAACTGCCAGCCGAAACAGCCGTTGATTTGCTACAACGGGCGGCAAGCAATGCTCGAGCCGCAAGTCGTCCCGTACAGGCGAGTCGTTTTTTGGCGGAGGCGAGCGCCTTGAGCACTGGTGAAATCCGTGCCAGTTTGGCTTTTCAAGCCGCTCAGGGTTTAAGGCACAGCGATGTCCCCCAGGCAACGCGTCTGGCAGAGATTGCCAGTGGTTCGGAGCAGTTTAAGAACGACGCGATTTTCTTGATTGCCGAGTTGCAGGCGGTTCAGTTGCAGGGCGCACAAGCCGAGCGGAACTTGGAACGCCTGACCCCCAATGAGCAAGCCAGTCCTTTGTGGTTGGCAAGGCGTTTGCAACTGCGTTCAATCGCTGGCAATCACAGCCTCGCGCTTGAGCTTTTGACCCAACACCCGAATTTGCTCGAGCACGGTGACGTTCATACGCTGCATCGTGTGGCGGTTTCGCTTGCCAGTCTGGGCAGACCCGAAGAGGCGGAACAACTGTTGTCACCACACCTCGAGCGAGATTTGAGCCGTAATGACCAACTGGTTTTGCTCAAAGCCGCTGGAGTGGTGGCGTATTTCAAAAACGATTTTGAACGTATGGATCAACTCAACGTGCGCGTTTATCAACTGGCGGCAGAAATTTCAGATTTGCGCCTGATGGACGCCGCCGTGTTCAACCGCGCCCTGGCGCTCGAGTACCTTGGGCGTTACTTTGAGCGCATGAACTGTCTTTTGGAGGCGCTCAGCATTTGCCGCGAACTTGGCGACAGTACCGCCTACGTGATCGCGCAGGTGGCTTATGCGGGCGCTCTGACCGACCACGGCGAGTTTGAGCAAGCCGAAGCCATGCTGCTCGAGGCTTATGCGGTTTTGTCTTCCACAGATATCAGCGTGTATTTGCTGGATTGCGAAAGCGCTTTTGAAAAACTTTACCGCGATTGGCGACCCGCCTACGGCGGCATTCTGGCGCTCAAACACGCCCAGGCGGCGCTCGAGTACGGCAAAAAAAGTGGAAATCCGCGCTTTGAATTGCAGGGTTTGGCAATTTTGGGCTTGGCGCAAAGTTGGGCTGGCGATGCCAAACAAGCGCTACATATTGCCAAAGAGGGTCTGGCTAAACTCGAGAAGTTCAATTTACCCGCCCTAAGCCAACAATTTCTGGCAGTCGAGGCGTATGCGCTTATAGAACTTGGCGACCCTCGTGCCAGCAGTTTGCTGCAAAATCTGGAATTCGAGGCGCAAAAGCTAGGTGACGCCATCGGTGCACAGATGTTTGGTCTGGAATCCGATCGCCTGCAAAACAATCTGGCTCGAGTTCAGCAACGAAAAGCTTGGTTTGAACAACACGATTTGCGAAATGGTTTAAAACTAATTCAGCGTCTTTTTCCAGAACTCGAGCCAGCAAATCAGACCGAAGCGAAAACAGCAGCCGCCACTTTGGAGGTGCTCGGTGAAATTCAAATTGACCTGAACGGCATTAAAACACCCATCAAAGGACGAAAACGCCAAGAACTGCTGACAGTCTTGCTCGAGGCTCGAATTGCGGGGCGAAGTGAAGTCACTAAACTCGAGTTGCTTGACATGTTGTACCCCGCCACCGATGAGACTCGAGGTTATTCGTCCTTAAAAGAGGTCGTGCGTCAGGTGCGTTCTATTTTTGGACAACAAACCATTCAAACCACCCTGAAAGGTTATGCCCTTGGCAGCATTGAGTCTGATGCCGAAGCCTTTCTCGAGCATTATGACCCCCAACTCTGGCGCGGGGCTTACTTGAATGGTTTGATGCTCGAGCGTCAAGATGATCAGGTTCGCAATGCCATTCACTTTGCTTTGCGCGAATGCCTGCCCAACATTGCCAGTCAACCCAAAGAAATGATTCGGCTTTCCAAAATTCTGCTCGAGGTTGACCCATATGATTTGGTCACAATTCGCGCCCGTTTTCAAGCTTTAGCGTTAAGTATGCCAATCTCGAGCATCAACCGCGAATATGAGACGATCAAAAACCGTTTTTTGGAAGTGGGCGAGCGGCTGGCGATAACTTGGCAGATGCTTCTGGAAACCAATGTGCTGGCTTAAACAAAAAACGCCCTTGCGGGCGCTTTTGCTCTGGCTGGGGAACAAGGACTCGAACCTTGATTAGCGGATCCAAAGACCGCTGTCCTGCCATTAGACGATTCCCCAACACTGGTATTGCAGTGTGTCGAGCCGAATGAAGAATCATTCAGACCTTGGCAGGCTTAAGAAGTGTACAAAGAAAATCTCGAGTGGTCAAGGTCGAGATACACCGAAAATATGTTGATGGGTAGCCTCGCCTCTACAGTACGAATTATTTTGAGGAAAATGAAACTCAAGTTTGAAACAAAAATCTGTGAGGGACGCGTTTTTCTTGGATTGATTGCAGAGAATACCGAAATAGTTTAGACTAATTACGTTAATAACAAAACAAAGGAGCACCGTGATTCATTCTGAAATCAGCAAAGCTTGGGCTGCCAACAACGCCGTCAACAATGAATTCCTGGCGCATCTCACACCTGCAATGCTCAAAGCAATCACCCCTGGCGGCGGCTACAGTGTGGCGCAACACTTGGCGCACATGACCGAGTGCCTCAAAAGCTGGGGCATGGAACTCGAGGCAAGCGGCTTAAAAGACTTACCCGACCTGTATTCCAATTACGAACCCAGTACGGGCATGTTCGACGCCGAAACCGACCTTGATCGCATCAAATTGGTCATGACCCAAACTCGAGACACAGCCCTCCAGACGGCTGAACACGCCACCAGCACAGGCAATCTACCTCATGACAGCGCGGGTGCTTTCCTGCTTCACATGTTGGTTCACGAGGCACACCACCGAGGACAGATATTGATAGCCTTAAAAACGGCTGGGCATAAACTTCCAGACGAAGAAGGCATGTGGCTGCCGTGGCGCTCTTAACGAACAAGCTCGAGTTTTAAAGGCGTTTCTCGAGCAAGACGGTAGCCCTGGCTTGAATGTGGTTTGGCGCAAGTCCTTCAGAGGTTTTAAAACCAATACCCACATTTTCAGGCTCGAGGTTCAATACTGCTGCCAGGTTTTGTGCCATCACATCGCGCAATGCACCAAGTTTGGGCTTGTCCAGCGTGACTACGACTGCCAAATTCACAATTTCCCAATCCAAGGACTGCACTTTCTCGAGAGCGGTTCTCAAAATAATGCTCGAGTCCATGCCCTTCCATTCTGGGGACGTGTCTGGGAAGAATTTTCCGATATCGCCCAATGCCAAACTCGAGAGCAAGGCATCACTAACGGTGTGCAAGACCACATCACCGTCCGAATGCGCCACCGCGCCAACGGGAGAGTCTGGCACGGTGATACCTGCAATCACCAGCGTTCGTCCAGGCTCGAGTCGGTGGGCATCTTCGCCGTAACCAATACGGAAATTGGCGTTCATGCGCGTAACGTCGTTCCTGCCGTACCGTTCGCGGCTCGCTCGAGCACCCCAGCCTGCATTCCTGATGCGATGGTGGCGGTTTTTGCGCCGCGCTCAATGGCGTACAGCGCCGCCTCGACTTTGGGAATCATGCCGCCAGCAATAATGCCCTGCTCAATCCAAGCTCCAGCCTCGAGCGCATTCAGGTTTGAAGCGAGGGTGCTTGGGTCGTCTTTATCGCGCATGACCCCTGGCACGTCGGTTAAAAAAACAATGCTCGAGTTTAATGCGCCCGCTACCGCCCCCGCCGCCCAGTCGGCATTCACGTTCAGTGGTTCACCAGCTTCATCCACGGCAATGCAACCGATCACGGGCGTAAACCCAGCCTCGAGAATTTTGTGAATCAATTTCGTGTTGACCGTTTCGACCCGTCCAACACGTCCAAATTCTGGCTCGAGCGCCACGCCGACCAGCAAATTCGAGTCACGCCCAGTTAAACCAATACTTAGACCAATGTCTTGCGAGAGTTCTTTGGAGAGTTTGGTCAGGCTCGCTTCGATCACCTCGAGCGCTTCGGGCGTGGTGACGCGCAAACCGCGCAAAAAATGGCTTTCGATGCCGAGACGCTTTAAGTTGGCTTCGATCACAGGTCCGCCGCCGTGCACGACCACCACAGGGCGGGTGAGGCGTAACAGTGCAATTTCGCTGGCGATGGCACGGCGAAGCGCTAGGGTTTTCATGGCGTTGCCGCCGTATTTAACCACCAAAATGTCATTCAACGTATCATTCATCTGCACTTCTCCCAAAAAATTCGGCTAAACCTGGTTTGTCTGCCTCAAACTCGAGTTTTTTGTAACCCTCGAGTGTGCCTTGATCTTCTAATGCTTGCAAATCCTCAAAGCTCAAATCGGGTTGCTCGAGCTTGACGGTTCTGGCAAGTTCGAGTCCGTGCTGAAAGCTTTTGATTTGCGCTGGGGCAACCTCGCCAAAACATGAAACAATTAAGGCAAGCTGCGATAAACCCAACGCCACGGATTCAAAATCGTCACTGTCGCCATCGTCTAAGAATTGATCAAAATAAATTTGCGTCCAACCGTTATTGACACGCAAAAAAACGCTCGAGTTTGGTTGCAGGTTCGGCAGTAATAAGGTTTTAACGCGCTCGAGGTTGGTCGTCTCGAGGTGCAGGCTGGCAATCATGATGCCATTCTAACGGCTGATCTCAAGTGGGCTTGGCACAAGTTCTTTGGCATACCATGCCAAGACTGGGCGGGCATCGACAGCAAAGTGATAACCCAAACGTTCCCAGAATTTGACCGCACCAGGATTTTCGCCGTAAATTCCTGCCAGCACGCGGCGCACACGACGCGGTGCGAACGTGCCATCATTCAGGCGCTTTTCAAGGCTTTCGACAATCTTTGAGCCAAAACCGCTCGATTGTACGTCCTGGGCGATCAGCAACAAATTGATGGTCGCATCGCCAGATTGTGGGTAATCGAATTTTAAATCCAGGTAGCCAAATGGTTCGGGATGGTTGTCTTTAAAGTACAACTCGAGGTAACGCCGGGCATCACCCAAAGCGCTTTCCAATTCACGGCTGACATCGAAATGGTTGGGAATATCGGCGGCAATAATGTCAAAATAGCGCCTGCTGCGCTGGTATAAACCTTGAACATTCTGAACGTCCTCGAGTTGGACGGGACGGGGATAAAAGTCGGTGTTCACGTTTCTAGAAGTATACGCCCAAAGCATGATTTTCCTTGGTTATCTGATGAACAAAATGCTAAAGTATCGTGCTGTACGAAATAAAATAAAGCCTCGCGCGGGTTGCCAGTTTCGCATTCCCCACTCGAGGTTTTGAGGTTACTGAATTTTAGCAGTCCAGTACAGCGTTTTGTGTACCATGAGCGTTTAGCACGAAACGGTCTGCACTCGCATCGTTGTCAAACCAGGTACTGTCACCTTTTGAAAGCAAGTAACGGAATTCGTAGCTTTGACCAGGCTCGAGGTCTTGCTCGAGTTTCCATTTGCCGTTTTTGAGTTTTGGTACTTCGAGCGGTTGCCAGTCAGTAAAATCGGCGATCAGGGCGATGGTGTCTGCGTCGATTTCGCTGGGTTCAAAGCTGACTTTGGTGATGTTGCGGGATTTGACAAATTTTTTGTTAATCATTTTTTGTTCTCCTTGGTTTCAGGCTTGCCTGGTGGGTTTGCAATTTGGGGATTGCATAAGAAAGCGCATACTGCAATGCACACGCGCAGGGTAATGAATCTGATTGTGTGTTTGATGTGTAAGCTTGTCACTCATCCAGGGAACAACACTTGTGCGCTCGAGCGCTAAACGGCGGATTTCACGGCTTGACTTGGTTTGTCTTGGATTGAGTACAGATTTATGCAAGTATTTGCATTTTTATGCAATTGATATGCATACGTCAAAGGACTCAACTCGAGTCTGAACCGCACGAAATCAACTCGAGCCTTGAAGTGCGAATGCTGTGATCATGGTATTAATGCTACTTGAGAACCCTTGACACTGGGTTAGAATGATATGGTCAATGCAAGCCCAAATGACCACCCGAGCCGTTACCCCTTTGATTCAAAATTTAACGGTTTTGACAATTTTGTTTGCTTTGCTGCAACAAATCTGGTCGTTCGTCACTTTTTACAACATCGCCAACAATGTTTTGGTTGAAGCTATGATTCGGGTCTTACCAACACTTTTCGCTGGTTTAACGGTTGCCTCGATCTCCCGTCAGCATCCCAATCGTGCCAGTTTACCCTGGCGTTACCTGGCTTTTGCATTGGCACTGAGCACGATTGGGACACTTCTCTATCAACTTTTTAAAAACTTTTTTCACATCACAGCCTTTCCGTCAATAGCAGATGTTTTCTTATCCCTAAGCCCAGCAATGATGGTTTACGGGTTTTTTCGTTTGCCACACGTTGACCTAAAGCGACTCGAGGGTTTACGTGCCGTCTTAGACGCAAGTATTATTGTCATGACCATTTCGGGTTTTATCTGGTTTTTTGTGCTATCACCAGCCATTTTGGCGCATTACGCTAAAAGTAACAGTCTAAGTTTTGAAGTCTCACTCGCCATGACCTACCCAATTTACGACCTGCTCGCCTTGGCGTTACTTATCACCAACGTTGCCAGGTGGGAACGCTCGAGTTTGGGAACTGAAATACGTTGGTTGATGCTCGGCTTGGTCGGTTGGTTGGTTGCCGACGGTTATTTTCTGGCACGTTGTTTCAATCCGCCCCTACCCGAATCGCACCCTCTCGAGGCTGGTTGGGCTTGGGGGGCATTGATGATCGTGATTGCGGCACGGGGCAGTCTGTTCAAGCCTTCGACAGAGCAACTGCAAGCTCAAACCAATACCTTGTTGGTTCGTTACGGCGCCTATACGGCAATTGTTTTGATTTTTCCGTTGTTGTTATTTTCCCAAGGGTTTGCACCGCTGCAACGTATCGGCACAGAAATCATTACAGGACTTATTTTTCTTGCCGTTATTGCCCGCCAGATTGTGCTCACCATGAACCTCGAGCACAGCAACGCGCAACTTCAAAAACTTTCCAGTGAACTCGAGGCACGGGTTGCAGCCAGAACCGCAGACCTCGAGTTTCAAACCCTGCACGATGCCCTGACAGGTTTACCAAACAGGGTTTTTAATGAACGCCACTTAAACCGAATGCTCGAGTTACAACGCAGTTCAAACTTGTGTCTGGCAGTCTTGTACATTGATTTGGATCACTTTAAGGACATCAACGACACGCTCGGGCATCCGATAGGCGATGAGGTTCTGCGGCAAGTCACCCAGCGTTTTCAAACTTGTCTTCCTGAAAATGGTTTCCTGGCACGTTTAGGCGGCGATGAATTCTCGTTGGTGCTTTCCAAACTCGAGCCTGCAACCGCAGTTGCTCAAGCCGAACAGACCGCACGAAGCTTCATTCAATCCCTTTCGAGCGCCTTAAGGGTCGGCGATGCCGATTTCTTTTTGGGCGCGAGTGTTGGCATTAGCCTCGCGCCAAATGATGGTCTGGACGCCACCAGCCTGCAAAAACATGCCGATGGCGCCATGTACCGAGCCAAACGCGAAGGTGTGGGCTGGCGCTTGTATTCACCAGACATTGATACCAACACAACTTTACGCCTCGAGACTGAACGCGCTTTGCGTCGCGCCTTAGAAACCGACCCTGGCAATTCATTTCAGGTCTATTACCAACCAATCTTGGAGATTCAAACCGGTCAGATTGTGGCGCTCGAGGCGTTGGTGCGTTGGAATGACGAACATGTGCTGCGCTTGCCAGATCAGTTTATTCCAATTGCTGAAGAATGCGGTTTGATCGTGCCGCTGGGAACATGGATTTTGCAGGAGGCTTGCAAGCAACTGGTGCTCTGGGCAGAATATGATTTGCGGGTCAGCGTCAACGTCAGCACCGCGCAATTTGAACGCCCAGATTTTGTCAGCATCGTTCAACACACCCTCAAAAGCACCCTGTTAGCACCTGAGCGCCTGAGCCTCGAGCTGCTGGAAAGTGTGCTGGTCAGTCGTTTTGAGGAAACCGCCTCTAAAATTTCACAACTTCGTGCCATAGGAGTCCGTTTGGCACTGGACGATTTTGGCAGTGGTTATTCGAGTTTATCGTACTTAAACCGTTTGACTTTTGACACCCTCAAACTGGATCGGTCTTTCGTTCACGCGCTCGGTAGCAGCCGCGACACCCGCGCCTTGGTGGCAGCAATTGTTTCAATTGCGGGCGAATTTGGCATGGACACCATCGCCGAAGGAGTCGAAACCAAAGCCCAGCTCGAGACGCTACATGCTTTGGGTTGTGACAAAGTTCAAGGTTGGTTGTACGCCCCCGCAATGTCTGCGATTGAACTTGAAACATTTTTAAAACGTGGCAGCCTTGAAGCTCGAGAATTCACATCCTGAAGACATGGTGATTTCACATCCTGAAGACATGGTGATTTCACATCTTAATAAGCTGCTTTCGTGTATAGTTTTGATATGACCTGTTAAGGTTACGTGACTGTAAAACTCGCCTCCCGCACTTTTGGTGCGCGAGGCTTTTTTCTTAAAAATCACGTGGTAAACAGGTTTTATTGGGAGGCTTTTATGGCGAGACACTCCTTGTTCGATTTACAAGACCTCATCTGGGCTGGGCGATACAGCATCAAACCCCATGCTGCACGGCACGCCATCAGTGAAGGTTTCACCGAAGCCGACATTGTGGCGACCTTAGATCGCGGGCGTGAAATTGCGGTCTACCCCGAGGACTCGAGGATGTTAATACTGGGCTATATTTGCGTCAGCACCATCAAAATACCGCTTCATGTGGTGGTCGATTACAGCCTGTATCGCTGGCTCGATGTGGTCACGGCGTTTATCCCAGAAAATCCGTACCGCGTGATTTCGCGTGAACGCGTGGCAATTCTGGTCTCCAAAGACCGCGAAGACCCCAGGGAACAACTGATTGACCCTTCAAAACGCGTTAAGCATCACCGTGCCAGAAGTGCCAGGGCTTGGAAGGGACGACACGCTTAACCTTGGCTACGGTAGACTGGCACATGGATTTAGTTCATCGGCAACAAGAACTGCGTTTGCGGCTGTTAAACGCTGCCTATAAAACTTTCGTTCATGCCCCCAGCGATTACATTGACGTGGCAGAACTGAATTTGGTCGCGCCACCAGATGTCGCTCGAGTACCGCTCGATGCCGATGATGACGCGACAACCCCGCCGGTGGACTTCACCACCGATCCAATCAACTTGACCGAAATTCGGGCAGCCGTGTACTACCTGGTCGAACGGCAGTTACTGACCATGCTCTCACCAGATTCGCTCGAGAAATCACAGATTCCAGCCTCGAGCTTGCACATTCACATTACCGCCAACGGCGTTGATGCCTTTGAAGCTTTTGTCATCACCAGCGAATCCCGAGCCAGTGAACGTCCCGTGGGGTTTAATTTTATGCCTCCCGCAATTAGGGGTTTTCCGCTTGCCCGCGCAATTCCAGGCTCGAGTGACCCACCAACCCGAGAGTGAGGGATGACATGAGTGTTTTGGAAAAATTATTGGTCTCTCGGGCTGGACGCATCATGGTGGTGGCGTTAACGGTTTTGCTGGTGATGCTGGCATTCAATGCCGTGCGTGGCGTGTTGGCTGAAACCAACCCAATCTTAAAAGAGGTTGCCAACGTGACGCGTCTGGCGTTACTGTCGTACTTGTTCGCGTATTTGTTCAACCCACTCGTGCAATGGTTGGTCACAAGAAAATTTTTGCAAGCCAAAGGCATCAAACCTTTCGCTCGATTGGTTGCCGTCACAATCGTCTATTTAATCGTTATTGTCTTTTTGGTGATTGCATCGTTGGTGATTGCTACACTGATTCAGCAATTAATTGTTTTCGCCCGTCAACTTCCGACCTTGTTCAACAGTTTTGAAGGCACTTTAAACGGTTGGTTGGCAAACCTGCAACAAGTTCCGGAACTCAAAGACATTCTCAAAAACGTGACCAAAACCGTGCAAGAAGCCCTCTCGAGCTTGGTCGAGAAACTCCTCGAATTTTTGCAAGGATCGGGTTTAAACCTAATCTCGAGGGTCGTCGGCGTTGTCGGAAACGTCTTCGAGTATTTCCTGGTCTTGATTCTTGGTGGTTACATGCTATTGGCATTTCCTGATATTGGAAAATCGTTTTTGGAAGTCTTACCGGTGCGTGTGCAACCCGCAATTCTCGAGTTAAGCAAAGACATCAGCACCGCCGTTGGTGGTTACATTCGAGGGCAAATTATTATTGCGCTCACCATTGGCGTTCTGACCGGACTTGGTTTAACCATTATTGGTTTGCCACTCGGTTTAGCCATCGGCTTTATTGCCGGGTTGTTCAATATTGTGCCCTACCTTGGCGCGGTCATTGCGATCACACCCGCACTGCTGCTTGCCATTCCCAGCGGTTTGCTCGAGGTGGTTCTGGTCGGTGTGGTCTTTACAATTGTCAGTCAACTCGAATCTCATGTGCTCGCGCCGCAGATTCTTTCTAAAAGTACCGATTTAAACCCGATCAGTATCATTTTGGCAATTTTGTCGGGTTTGGCGCTCGGTGGCGTGCTGGGCGCTTTGCTGGCAGTACCATTGACCGCACTGGTCAAGCTTTTGATTCGCAAATACTGGCTTGGTTCAAGGTTTCATGGCGGTGAAAAAGTGATTGCAGAAACATCCGTACTGGCAAGCACCAACGATCAAGCCTTATGAAGCTCGAGCACAACATCCACAAGTGCAAATCAACGATTCTGTTTTCTGGGGTTTAGGTTGAGGACTCGAGCAAACCGACGCTGCACCTTTCGGTACTCGCATAGCTCGCAAAATGCTACGCATTTTT
Organism: Deinococcales bacterium; assembly: GCA_043775825.1. Lineage (GTDB taxonomy): Bacteria > Deinococcota > Deinococci > Deinococcales > JAAFIG01 > JANXTZ01. Next base: position 4,956 of record JAYVRX010000078.1, on the reverse strand, counting down.
CCGACACTGCACTATGGAAGCCAATCCTCAAGGATTTAACGGGCGTAACGCATCCTGCACTGAGTTGGCTCGAGGGAGATTAAAATCTGTACAGGTCGATGCGAAATTTTTTCTCAACACCACAAAACATATAATTTCACAATGGACATTTCAATTCGCGTACATTACTTCAGACACCGCAGCAGCGAAGCCGTGCTCGAGAAGCTACCTGGAATGGGTATTATCACCCGCAATCGTTACGGGGCAGAAATTTTGAATGCAGACAGTGTAATGTTTGTAGACTGGGACGTTCCCAGTCGCAACATGTACGAATTTGCGCCAAAACCTCGAGGATTTCTCGCCTTATTGCGAAAAACAATATTTGGTCTTAGCCCCGCGCAAGACATCGCCGCCCGTCAAGCGATGGACGCTTGGATTCGCACCGAAAAAACAGCACTTGAAGCGAAAGTGATCCGTAAAATGAACGAACTCGATTTAAATTTGCGCCTTTATGAAACCCGCAACGGCTTCCGAGGCATTGTCACCTCGGGTCTATTCCAACCCGAAGACAGCCTGACTCAAGACCTCATGACTTACCTCGAGGTGGACAAACTCTACGCACGTCTCTGCCGTTTTCAAGGCACATTTCGCGTGCGTCTAACCCCAAAATTCTGGCGCATCGGCATTCAAGAGCGCCCAGTTTACAAACCAGCACAGGATCAGAAGACCCGTCAATTGATGCAGCAATGGGTCGAAATGTACAACACCAAAAGCTCGAGTTACGCCACGGCTCGGTTCATCAGGCAAATTGGTGCGAACGCCAGCGATCCAATTGTTTTAGAAACCATCAATTTACATGACACACGCTGTAAAGCACTGCAAACCCTCGAGTTGGCTTGAATTTAAATATCCCAAAAACTTAATTTCCCAACCGTTTCAGGTCTTACCAATTGCGCAAATTTTCCCAACCCAGCCCGATCAGGCGCTTCGAGGTGATACCTAAAATTCCAAAGGTAATGCTGCACAATCCGCACGGGCAACTTCAAACGCTCCGCCTCGAGTTCGGCAATTTCTGCCAGATGCCCGACACCCCAACGCCTCGAGTTTCGCATTGCCAAAATCATTTCTTTTGGTGGCGGATTGTCTGCCCTGGAAGCCCAAACCGCAAAAACAAATGGCATTCCAGTGTGCGCATACCAACTATCGCTAAGATCGGTGACTTGCACACTTTTACCGCTCAAAAATTGTCCAGTGTTGGGCAGCCCAAACATTTGGGTGGTTTCAGAAATTGGACCACAAAGGCGATACCACTGCATCAGCGCATCATCACCGATCAGCAAGACCGCAGGGTATTCCTCGAGCAACTTTTCTAAATTCGGTTCGGCTTTCTCAAGCACGGCATTGATACCATCAAGTTTTAAGAGCGTTTCGAGTAACTTGACGCTGGTGGCACTGTGGGTCGTGACCGCAATTTTTTGCCCCTCGAGTTCTTTCCACGGCACGGTATGAAACAAACTAACGCTATAAACAGGTCCTAAAACCGAAACCGCAAAATCAGGCAGCGCTTTTAAGGTGTTGCTATGCTCGAGAAATTCAAACGCAGAAATATTGGCTAAATCCACGCGCCCCTCAAGCAAAGCAGCGTTGATTTCGGTTGGCACACCACGCACGTACTCGACAGGAAATCCATGAAGCGCTGGCTCGAGGTGATGCAGCAGTGGGGCGACATTGGTGTACTTGATAATGCCAAGGCGGGTCATGGTAAAAACAGTGTAATTGGTTTCTGGGAAGCAGTTGTCCTCGAGATTGCTCAGGTTTTGCGGCTCAGCCCTGAAAGCCTCAAGAAAATGGTGCAATTCATCATCGCCAAACTGAACGCCTTTGATCGCAGCCACGCGGTGCTCAAAGGACTTCGGGCAGGATTTGTATGAATAAACCTCGAGTCACTGGCTTGAGATCAGGCGTTTGCGCCAAGACATGAACGTGGCAAGTGAACTTAGAATGATGTGGTGATCGTGCAAGCTACTGCATTCCTGAAAATAGTATATTGATGGTAGAAGTTTTAGAAACTTCATCAGGGGGGTTTATTTTGAAAAACGAAGAGATTATTGAACAAACGGTATCAAATAGAACAAATCCTAAGGTTGATTGGTATTTTACTAAATCTGAAAAGTGGCGAGAAGAATTGGAAAAATTAAGAATCATGATTCTTAATTGTGGTTTAACCGAAGAATTAAAGTGGGGCGTCCCTTGTTACACGTTTCAGAAAAACAATATTGTTTTAATACATGTATTTAAAGAATATTGCGCAATTTTATTCTTCAAAGGTGCTTTGTTAGATGATGTTAAAGGTGTTTTAGTTCAACAAACGAAGAACACCCAGGCGACGCGTCAGATTCGGTTCATCAATACCCGAGAAATAGTGGAGATGGAAAACCTCTTGAAAGCCTATGTGTATGAAGCCATAGAAGTAGAAAAAGCTGGTTTGAAAGTGAGTTTTAAAAAGACTACAGAACTCGAATTTCCTGAGGAGTTTCAAAATTATTTAAATGAAATTCCAGAATTAAAAACTGCTTTTGATGCCTTGACGCCAGGAAGGAAAAAAGGATACATTCTTTATTTTTCTGCAGCCAAACAATCCAAAACCAGGGTGTCAAGGGTTGAAAAATCGATGCAGCAAATTCTAAATGGGAAGGGATTAGACGATTAGTCATAACTGATTTTTGTAGCAAACTTGGTATTGTAAAACCTGCCTGTTGCTCGAGTTTGCTGCCAGCGAGAGTACGTTTTATCAGAACACTGGACAAAAAACGGGCACGTGATCGCCCATTATTTCATAGCGATTCGTACAATCGCCGATTTACTAAGTACATCGTTTGGCAATTTTTGATACTGTAAAGGATGAGAAAACGTGCTCAAATCAATCAAGTCAACCTCAATCCCGAACAACACCAAGAACTCGAGGCAATGACTCGAAAAGGCACGATCAAAGCTCGAGTCTTCAAACGCGCTCAAACCCTACTACTCTGCGACCAAGGCTTCACTGACGCTGAAATCCGAGAATGCTTTAACATCAGTAACCCAACCTTAAAACGCATTCGTAAACAATTCGTCACCGAAGGTTTAGAAGCCGCCCTGTACGACGCGGCACGTCCTGGTCGTCCCAGTATTTTTAGTGGTGAAACTCGAGCCAAAATCACTGCTTTAGCCTGCACCCAAGCGCCTGAAGGTTACGCAAAATGGAGTGTTCGACTTCTGGCAGATAAAGCCGTGGAATTAGGTTTGGTTGAAGGTATCTCAACGTTTACGGTGCATGAAATGCTTAAAAAAACAAGTTAAGCCCACACCTGAAACGACAATGGTGCATTACAAAGTTAAGCGCGAAGTTCATCAGTGACATGGAAACGGTACTTGCAACTTACGCTTTGCCATACAACCCAGATCGTCCAGTCGTGTGTTTTGATGAACGACCCTGCTTCTTGATCCTAACCATGCACCTAACGGGCAGGATCGCTTCCTAATTGGTGATGTATTACAACCCATTCCAATGGCTGAAGATCAAAGTTTACGAGAGGATTACACGTACAGCAAACATGGGAGTTGCGTGGTCATGATGGCACTCGAGCCATTAACAGGTAAGCGTTGGGTGAAAGTGTACGCGCAACGAACTGCCAAAGAGTACACGATGTTCATGCAGTACCTCAAGCAGCAGTTTGAGGGCAAGCAAATCAGATTGGTGCAGGATAATTTGAATACGCATTGTGGTGGGAGTTTTTACAAGCATCTTGAACCAGAGCAGGCGTTTAAACTCAGGGAATGTTTTGATTGGGTGTTCACGCCAAAGCACGCGAGTTGGTTGAACATGGTTGAACTCGAGTTTAGTGCGTTGTCAAGGCAGTGTTTGGATCGTCGAATTGCGAGTATGGGGTTACTTGAGGGTGAGGTGTTGGCGTGGGTGGCGGAGCGGAATCGGTTGGGGGTGAGGGTTGAGTGGCAGTTTAGTGTTGAGGTGGCTCGGGAGAAGTTGGGAAGGCATTATAAAAGTATCAAAACTTAACTAACGGTGTACTAAGTACGTCCAACTTAATTTTTATAGAACCCATTTGGTATCTCCAACGATTTCAGTTTAACCTAAAAGACCAATGCCTTACTCAAGCAGCCTGACCGATGAAGAATGGAGCATCATCGAACCCGAAATACCCGTTAAGAAACGCACTTGCCCACCAAAATGGAGCAAACGTCAAATTCTAGACGGTATTTTCTACCGTAACAAAAACGGTTGCAACTGGGCTGACCTCCCGAAAGACCTGCCACCGTACTCAACTGTCTTCTGGCATTACAAACAATGGCGAGATGAAGGTGTTCTGGAGAAAATCATGGAAAAACTTCATGCTCGAGTTCGTGAAAAAGCTCAAAAAAACCAATCTGGACAAGATTGATGATGATTGACTCCCAAGCGGTTAAGAACACGTGTAATGCAAGTATTGAATCTAAAGGGTTTTGTCGTTACAAGCTAACCAATGGGATCAAACGACATTTAGCGGTAGATTCACTTGGTTTTCCATTCTTTACACATTGCACGAAAGCCAGTGTAACAGACGATCAGGGACTGATTGAAATGCTCTCAAAGAACATTGAGTATTTTAAAAGCAAACCTGTGAACATTCCGAAGGTCACGATTTTGCTTGACCACGGGTATCACAAGGATGTTATTCAAACAGCTTTAGAACGTGTTTATTCAGCGATCATGAAAAAGATTCGGTTGGAACATTCGGCTAAACCCTCGAAAGCGGAGAAAGTCGCGTGTGGGAAGTCTGGGTTTGTGCCTGTGAAATGGCGTTGGGTGATTGAACGATCAAATGCTTGGGTGGAACGGTGTAAGCGACCATGCCCGAAGGTGCATTTTATGGTCAAGAAAAGTCTTGTTAAGAATTTCGAGTGGAGTTTGGTGAATGCGAAGGCAAATTTGGATCTGTG
>JAYVRX010000077.1:0-83404 GCA_043775825.1 Deinococcales bacterium | reverse complement strand
TATCTTTAAGAGTTTGTACAATCCGTTCTCGAAGGTCTACAGAGTAAGGTTTCATGTGTGATAGAATACACTATCAATAATTCACGAATCCACTGTAGTTGTGCTTGCGAAACGGTAAGTATTTTGGATGCCAGAATCGGCTGCGGGCAAACGCCTCGAGCGCCGCCAAATCCAAACCCCTGATGCGGTACTCGGCAGCCACACCATCTTCAAGGGCTTTTTGCATGACCCGAGCCGCAACTTTGATGCTGACCTCACGCAAACCCGCAATCCGTGGATAAACGCGCCCAGCATCGAGTGAACTTTGGGGGGTTTCTTCGGCGAGCGTGTACGCCGCCTCGAGCACCATGTTGTCGGTAATTTCTCTGGCTCGAGCCAGCACCGCGCCGAAACCCAAACCTGGAAAGATAAAGGCGTTGTTGCCTTGCCCAATCGGATACGTCTTGCCATTTAAAACCACATCTTCAAACGGGCTGCCCGTGGCGACAATTGCCGCGCCGTTCGTCCAACGCAGTGCATCTTCGGGAAGAACTTCGGTGTTGGCGGTAGGGTTTGAAAGCGGGAAAACAATCGGGCGCGGCGTATCCTCGAGCATCGCTTTGACCACAGGTTCGGTAAACACTCCACCTTGCCCTGAAAGCCCCAGCAAGACCGTTGCTTTTGCGTTTTGAATTGTCTCGAGCAAACTTGGTGCTGCACCCGCCACCGTCCAATCTGCAACGCGCTCGAGGGTTTGGCGGTAATCGTGCTTGTAAGCCTCCATGCTGCGATCTGCAAGCAGCAAACCTTTAGAATCCAGAACCAGCACGCGGTCATGGGCTTGAGTGGCGCTCAAACCCGCCCGCATCATGCCCTGCCTGATTGCCCAAGCCACGCCAATGCCACCCGCGCCAGCCCCGTGAATCACCACGGTCTGATCCTCGAGTTTCTCGTTTTTTAGTTTTAAGGCGTTCAAGACTCCTGCCAGCGTGACCGCGCCCGTGCCTTGAATATCATCGTTGAAACTTGGCACAAGCTTTCGGTAACGCTCGAGCACCCTAAAGGCGGTGTCTTTGGAAAAATCTTCCCATTGAATGATCGCTTTCGGATAACGGGCGGTCACGGATTCGACAAAAGTATCAATAAATTTATCGTAAGCCTCACCGGTTAAACGCTTGTGCCTGACCCCCAAATAGAGCGGGTCGTTGATTAAATCCTGACGGTCTGTGCCGACATCCAAACCAACAGGCAGTGTTTTATCAGGACCAACGCCGCCAGCCACTGTGTAAATTGAAAGTTTCCCAATGCTAATCGCCATACCGCCAAAACCCTGATCGCCAATCCCCAAAATCGCGCTCGAGTCGGTGGCGACAATCATCCGCACATCCTCGAGCGGCACATTGGAAAGCGCTTGATCCGAATGCTCGAGGTTGTCGGTGGAAATGCTCAAGCCACGTGGGAAGCGGTAAATGTGGCTGAAAAACTTGACCGCATCGCCCACGGTGGGCGTGTACAGAATCGGCAGCATCTCCTCCAAGTGATCTTCAACCAACGCAAAGAATAAAACCTCGTTGCGGTCTTGCAAGTTGCGCAAGTAAATATGTTTCTCGAGGGCATTGTTTTGCAGTCGGTAACGCTGATACGAACGCTCTTTTTGTTCTTCAACCGTGCTGACGTGCGGCGGCAGTAAACCATCAAGCTCGAGCAGTTCGCGTTCACTACGGGTGAAAGCCGTAGATTTATTCATTAAAGGCAGGCGCAGCAATGGAAAACCCGTGACCGCCACCTCGAGAAATCTCTCGCCGTGTTCGTCGCGCAGGACGTCGTAATACTTGGAAACCCGTGCCATAAAAACCTCGAGCTTTCTTCTCGAGGCAAACTCGAGAATTGAACGTTTGTTTGGGAGATGAGCATAACAAAAAAACAGAGGTGTTCGCATCAACCTTATGCCAGTAGTCAACCGCTATCATTTCCTTGAGGATCAAATTATGCACTTTGAAAATACCCTGTTTATTGGTGGTTCGCCCTGCGCTGGGAAGAGTACGGTTTGTGATTTGTTCGCCCAAAAACATGGTTTTGCCCAGTATCACTGCGACGAACATTACAGCCAGCATCTCGAGCGTGCCAAACTTGGTCAAACTTTAAAAACCTTTCAAGATCGTTCTTGGCAGCAAGCCATGACTCGCCCACTCGAGGTCATGATTGCCGATGAGCTTCAAGCCAATCGTGAATTGGGTGTTTTAGCGCTCAAAGACGTGCAGCGACTCGAGGGTGCAACGATTGCTGAAGGAATGCCGTTGATGCCAGACCTGATGGCAACCTTTGAGCTTCAAGTTAAGCCTGTTTATCTCGTCCCAACGCCAAGTTTTCAACGAGAACACTACGCAAAACGCGAATGGGCTTGGAAGCTGCTCGAGCAAACCCAAAACCCACCAGAAACCTTTGAACATTGGATGTCCAGAGACTCGAGCACCGCAGCCTGGATTGCCACTCGAGCACGTGGTTTGGGCTTTGCGGTGCTTGAAGTGGATGGTTCAATCACCATTTTGGAAACACTGCACTGGCTCGAACTGCAATTTAATTTTTTGGCTCGTTCGCCAAGTTTACAATTCCCTGAATAGCATTTCTGGCTTGAGGGCTGTTGTGCCAACACGTCGAACCAATCATTTTTGAAATCTCGAGTGTCACCGCGCTGGCATCTGCGCCTTGTAACTGAGTCAAACTCGAGAATCCAAGTTGCTGCAACCGATCAATCACGGTGTTGCCAACGAATTTTAGTTCCAACATTTTGGCGCGTTCAAGCTCGGGAAACATGCCATTTAATCTATCACAATCACAGGTTTTAAGCCTCGATTTGCTCGAGCGCAATCAACATCTCGAGCGCGGTTTGAAACCGAGACTCTGGAACGCGCTGCATGGCTTTTTGCAAGATTTGATTTAAGCCAGAATCCTCTGACCAGATCGTGGGCGGTTTGCCGCGCCCCGCCAGCCAGGCGAAAGCGTCCGAAAATGGCAGTTGCCCAACGCTCATTTCGTAAATGATCGCGCCGATGCTGTAAACGTCGCTGCGCACATCGTGACGCGTGCCTTTAAATTGTTCGGGAGCCATATAATTGGGTGTGCCAAGCCGAGCGCCAACGTGGGTGATGCTCTCCAAAGTCAAATCTTTGGCGCAACCAAAATCGATCACCCGCACCCGATCCCAATCCTCGAGCAGAATGTTGCCAGGTTTTAAATCCAGATGAATCACACCTCGAGAGTGCGCGTGGTTGATGGCTGCCAGTACGCCACGGGCAATGTGCAAGACGCGTGGCATTTCTATTTTTCGGTCTTCCTCGAGATGAAAGTACAAGGTTCGACCCTCGACCCACTCGCGCACCACCATGCCAGGCTCGAGGTACAAGAGTTTGGGAATGTTCGGGTGGTCAAGTTTCACCATAACCTCGCCCTCGCGTTCAAAACGCTCGAGCACCTCAGGGTTTTTGCGGCTCATGTCTTTAAGGCGTTTGATGAGCACCTGCTGATCGCGCCAAAACCCCCGTTCGATGACCACGTGAGGGGTCATTGAAAGTTGTTCGAGCGTTTTTGGTTTATCGTCAGTGGCAGTGTTTTTGCTGCGAATCATCTTGGCTTTCTTAAAATGAAGTGGCTGAAGTAAAAGTGTACGCTTTTTTGAGGAATCAATTGACGTACTGAATTTCAATACAAATCTCAATTCGTATCAAAATTTAGAATATCGCAAAACCCGATCAAAAATCCTGCTCGAGACAGTCTCGAAGCAGGATTGATTTGGCTTAAAACGTCAGGTCGCTCGAGCGGCGTATTTTAGACTTCGCTGAAAATACCGAACCAAGCGATGGCAACCATGCAAATCGCAAACAGCAAGTACAAACTTACCAAATTCATGACGTAACCGATGCCTTTTTCGTCTTTTTCCTGGGTTTCGAGACCCTCGGTTTCGACGCGCATCACATCATGATTCTCTAAATCCTGGGCAGGTTGATTCATGACTCACCTCCTGCGGTTGCAACTGGTGCGGCAGCTTTTGGTGCGGGTTTGGCAGCGCCTTTGGCTTTCTTGACGGGTGCGGCAAGCGGCGATAGACTTTCGATGTAACGGCTGAAATCCTCGAGCGACTGCGTAAATTCGCCCTCTGCGGTCACACCCAAGTACAGTTCGGCAACGCGTCCGGCATCGTCAATGGTTTTGCGGTTGGTAAGGCGCGTGACATGCTGGCTGAGGCGTTCGTTGATGATGAAATTGCCCTCGTTAAAGTGGCAGTCGCCCAGTGGGCAACCGAGCACAAACACCCCCTGCGCATTGTTTTCAAACGCCACCGTGACCCATTCGGTTTTGACAAAACCGCTGCAAGGAATCTTGATGGTTTTGACGTGCTCGTAACCTTTGACCGTACCGTCTTCGTGAATGATGTCGTTGCGTCCCAAGCTCCACTCGCAGACAAAGCCAATGATTTTGGGTTTGCCGTTTTGAGCAAGGTGCTTGTTTTCAGTGCTGAGTTCAGTTGCCTGTGTCATGAAAGGAGTGCCACCACCTTGTCTTTAATCATGTCTTCATTAGCCAATGGCAAGTTAATCGCATGGAAGGGACAAGCACCGACGCAAATACCGCACTCGGCGCACTTGTCGTCGTTGACCACAGCCAATTCTCTGTTTCTGGGATTTGGATTTGCGCCTTGAACCATGACGATGGCGTCAAATGGGCAATCAATCGCGCAGAGTTGGCAACCCGTGCAATTTTCTGGGGTTACAAACGCGACGTTAACGTAACGGTGTTTTTTACGTGGCAACCACGGCACAATAAACAGAATGCCAAAAATCAAGACCAGCAATGCCAGCACGCCAGCACCGCCCAAACTCGGCAGGGCAAGCACGGGTAACAGATAAAAGATATCGTAAACAATGTTCTCAGAACCGGCTGCACTTAGAGGAACACCAGCCGCAAGTGTTTTTTCGACGGGCAAAATACCTGCCGCCAGCACAACCGCGCCAATGGTCAACAAGGTCACGAACATTGGAGGCCAAATCTTTGGACGGTGAAGACGCAGGTAATGCACCCACAGGAAAAAGAAAATCAAGACCGCAGGACCAACATGCAAGAAAAACATGCGGGCGAGGGTCAAATTGTTCGGTTCGTTACCAGCCAAAAGGGCTTTTGCCATAAACGAACCCAAACCGCCGACAATGCCATCAAGGCTTTGCAGGGCTTGAATAATCGCGGTGGTGATAATCAAAGCGCGTTGATCCCAAACCAGCAGATAACCCGTCATGCCGACAAGTCCGGTCAGCAGCAACAAGACCACGCCAGACACCCAAGGCACGTCGCGGAAGCCTCTGTAACGGTCTGTAAAATAATTGCGAAGCATGTGCAAAATTGCCAGCAAGATCATGCCGTCACCGGCGTAACGGTGCAAACCACGAATAATGCCACCGAATGGTACAACCGCCGTCAAGTAATTGACACTCGAGAAGGCATCGGCGGTGGTTGGCTTATAGTAAAACCACAAGAAAATACCGGTTGGCACGAGTAAAATCCACAAAACATTGGTCATGCCGCCCAAATAATAAAATGGGTTGAATTCTTCTGGAATCACGCGGTTGATACCGCGATCAATGGCGACTACGCCACGATGAATACCGTCAAGAACCTTATCAAAACCCTTGTCTTTGGCGGTGGGCGCTTGATCTGGGTCGTACCTTTCTAAACTTGGAGAAGCCATTTACGCCCCCTTTCTTTTGCCCGGACGGGCAATCGTGCTGGCTCTGGTATCCGACACCAACGCGGTAGCCAAAGCGGTCAGCAACACGGTAATACCCATGTAAGCAAATCCACGGTTCATTGGCATGGTTGGGTCACTCGAGCGCAGGGCGGCAGGCAAGAGGTTGGCGGCAATGTCCTCAAGGCTGCGAAGTAGTGCTACACCAGGAATGGGGGCGTCGGGATTGGCATGGGCAAATGCGCCCAAGGTCAGAACGATAAACACCATTCCCAGCCCTACCAATGCGAGTGCGATGAATCCTTTGATGGCTTGGTTCACTTGCTTGTCTCCTTCTGATCTACTGCTTTAGGTATCGGTAAAACCGCATCTTTGTCATAACCAAGCAAGCGTTCAAACAGGTGGTTTTTGACTTTAACATTGCCATTTTTGCGTTCCGTGCCATACATGATAAACCCCATGACTGACAGCAAGAACAGCAAAATAATCAGGTAAAACATGATGGAAAGCAATCCAGCACCAGTTGGTAGTTTAAAAAATTCCATCAGTGCCGCGTAACCCCTCGAGAAAACCGAGATCGCAGCGAAAAACGTGATGCCCGTGAACAACCACATGCTGCCTTTCATTGCGTTCTCCTTTCAATTCCTCGAGATTCTATTTTAAGCTTTGTCGGCGGCAACAATGGCGGCTTGGGCTTTGGTAGCCTCGAGCGCTTTTTGTTCACGACGGTTTCTGGCGCGTTGTACCAAATGCCAGATTGCGCCGCCACCTAGCATGATCATACTGACCAAGTACACATACGGTGGGTCGCGGTAAATGTCGGCGATGGAAAGAATAATCAAAATGCTAAAGCCCAACCAACCAACCAGACCGTAAATACCAACCATCGTCCAGAATGGGCGCTTCCAAGGGTTGCGTTCTGGGCTGTAATCGAGAAACACAACGACAAATGCAAAAAGCGGTATCAGTAGAGTCTGTAAGGTTGCACTGGCAGGCTTCCAGAGTTTCATCATTTGGTACAAGCCCAAGAAGTACCAGTCAGAAAGAATAGGGTTTGGCGTGACGCTGTAATTAGCTGGCGAGCCTGTATCAACTGGAACGAAAATAGAAATAAGAACCAAAATAACAAAGAATGTCACTACAGAATACCAAGGCAAGTTAATGCGTGGCACGCGACCTGCACCACCCGCACCCTTGTCACCTTTGCCTTTACGGGCAAAGTAGGCTTCAACCAAAATGATTGCCAAGATACTGAGCATAAAGTGGGCGCTGTAAAAACGGGTCAGTGTGGCAGGACCAATCGAAAGTCCTGAAAGCATGTAATTGGCGGAGATGTGCCCAATTTGAGCCACACCAAGGGTGGCTTTCAGAATTTCTGGAATGATTGGCAAAGCCGCAATCGTTGGAATCTCGTGGAAATTATCAACAAATGTTGGAAACGTCGCAAACACCTTGGTTGCCCAAAGCGCACGTTGATTCCAGATCAACAAATAACCCGTTAATCCCGAAAACATTGCCAGAATCAAACCGATAACCGTCGCAATGTAGGAAAGTTGGTTATAAGACTTAAACTCACCTCGAAAGTACATGCGAAAAATTCTCATGGTTAATGCCACAATCAGGGCATCCGCGCCGTACTTATGCAATTGGCGTGTCAGGTAAATGACCCAACCCGATTCACCCTCGAGAATATTTTTGACTGAAAGCCATGATTGGTAAATCGGTCCAGTCGCGTCGGGAACGTAATAGAACATCAAAATAGTGCCAGTGCCAATCGTAATGTACCAGAACATCAATGCCATACCGCCAAGCATGAACCACGGGTCGGTTTTGACTTTTTCTCTGGAATTCTCGTCGAACAAATCTAGGTTTTTGGCGCTTTTGGTCCACCAAATCGCAATTTTTTGTCCGACGCTCGGACCGGCTTTTTTGGTTGCTGCTGAGTTTGGAATTGTTGGTGCTGCCATTGGCGCTCCCCCTTTGAAATGAGTGTCTTTTCTATGAATCTCGAGTTTAACCGTAGCCTTTAATGATTACATTGCCGTTGTCGAGCACAAATCTAAATGGAAACGGGGTGCGTGGCGCTGGACCAGAAACGACTTTACCAACGCGTTGCACTCCCGAAACATCTTGGGATTCGATTGGGTTGTAGACGCTCAGGTGACAAGGGCAACTGAACAATGGGTGTCCTTTTGAACCAGTTTCACCGCAGTAATTAAAATTACTGCAAACATCATCGCCGGTGTGGTACTCAAAAATGCAACCCAGATGGGCGCAGATTCTCGAAACGATCACCATCGAATATTTTTCGCCTTTGTGCTCGGCTACGCCGTAACCTTCGCGCAACGCGCCAAGATCACCAATTTTGGCGGGGTCAAGAATGTTAGGAACTCGCAAAATATAGCCTGGAATATCGGTTTGTTGTGAGCCTTTGCTCGAGTATTCGGGGGTAATTTGGGTGAAAACGAATGGTTTGACATCCCATTCTTTGGGAAATTCGTCGAGCGAAGCGGCAGTTAAGTCTTTGTTTTGCGGAATTTCGGCGGTTGGTATGGACAATGGTTTGAGGTTTGGTTTGAGGAAACTGAGCAATGCAGCACCCACACCGCCTAAAACCGCCAAAATTGGAATCGCGGTGATGCCTTTGAGTATCGTGCGACGGTCTATCATGGCTTGACTCCTTCTGGTTTGACGCTAGCAATCGGTGGATCAACGCTGTAAGTGAAAGACCGAAGATATGCCACGACATGGTTGATCTCGTTATCGCTTAACAGGTCAATCCATTGTGGCATTGCCGAACCATAAATTCCATGTTTTAAGGCGGCTCGGAGCTTGGTTTCTGATCGGTTAAACAAACGACGCGGTTCGTGAAAATTGGCTGGAGGCGGTTGTAACATCAAACCAGAGTGACCCTTGCCCCAACCGTCTGCGCCGTGGCACATGTTGCAATTTCCAAAAATACCTTGACCATTTTTTTGCTTGGACTTATTGGTTAAGCTGGTTGGATCGAGTTTCACGGGCACAGTTTCTTTCCAGTTTGGCTCGAGTTTGACATACAATGCCATGGCTAAACTCCATAAAGCCTCTTTATCAAGCGTGATGGGTTCTTGCACTGGAACGGGAACGTTTTCTGTTATGCCATTCGCATCTTTTCGTTCGACAAAAGCGTTCATGGTGACATTAACAGGGCTTGGAACTTCCTTCAAACCATTTTGCAGCTTTAAGAACGCTTGAAACGGGCTTTCATCTAGCCTCGGTAGCATCTCGGGCGTGATTTTGTCTTTTAGAACATCGAACAGTAAGTTACCCAAAACCAAATTTGGGTTGCCCACAGGAAGCAGTTTGACATCTTCCCCTTCAATCCATTTACCCGCGTAAGAACCGTTTTCGGCAAGTTCGCGCCCGTTTAAATAATCGGTTTTTTTGCCCTCCTCGTCGGTGCGCTCGAGCGGATTGACTTTATATTGTTCAGGATATTTCGGGTAATTCCATTTGTAAGCCACCTCTTCAGGAGTTACATTTGCCGCGCCGGGCAGTTTAATGTCACCCTTAAGCGAGACATCACCACCAATTTTGCTCGAGTCGGCTTTGATGCTGCACGCACCCAAAAACAGTGCCAGCGTGATCGAAGTTGTGATTGCAAAAAATTGCTTCATTAAAACCCCTGCGCCGGAATCCAGGAAATTCCGAGGGCGATGAAAATGACAAACAAGAATACCGCAATTGCTGAGGCTGGAACGTTGCGTTCGCCCACCCGAATACCGGCGATTTCGTGGGTGTGATCGCCGTGAATGTCCTGAAAATTGTTGGCGCGTTCAGTTTCGGTTTCGGTGCTGGGAGTTTCGAGACTCATTGATTCCTCCGATGTGAGCGAGATGCTCGAGATGGCTTTCTTATTTTAGGTCAGGCTCTGGACGTTCGATGCTTGGGACTCGCCCAAAAAGAAAATCGTTATCAGGCTCGAGCAAATTAAATTTGACGCGTTCGGCATTGTTAAATTGACCGTCCAAATATGCCCACAGCGCCGACAAGATTAGCAGCGAAAAAATGACGCCCACCGCAATCAAAACGATCCAAGTGCCTTTGTAATCCAAACCAACCGCAGGCACGTGATCTGCCAGTGCGCTCGAGCTTAAAAAGAACGCCAACAATGTTGCTGATTTTTGAAAACTCGAGCGGCTGGTCATCTTCAGTGTCCCTTCGCGGCTTTGGGTGCGCCTGGATAATCGCGCTCGACGTTGCCCGGTTGCAAGGTTTTGGCGTCGTAATACTTTTCGCGTCCTGGCTTGGCAGTCAAATCTTGATCGGCAGCCAATGATTTTAAGTATTCAACCACGTACCAGATTTGCTCTTCGTTTAAAGTTTGATCCCAGCGTGGCATTCTTGTGCCCGGTACACCGCGACCAACCTTGTTGTACCAGTGTCCGTCGGTAAAATCTTTATAGCGCGGCAAATGGAAGTTGGCGGCTGGCTTTGGATAAAACATTTTTGCCAGCGGCACATCGGCGCGACCCTCATAACCGTGACAGGCGGCACAGTTTTGATTGTAAATACCGCGTCCAGACCCGGCATTGGCGGCACTAAATGGCGATTTGAGATTACGGTACTTTTCGGGCACGTTCACATCTTTGGTTTCCCAAGCTCTGGTGTTACGCGTTCCGAGGGACTGAATAAACGCCACCAAGTAGCGAATGTCGGTGTCCTCTAAGTAGCTGTAACTGGGCATAAACGAACCTGGCAGGTAAGCACGAGGTGATTTGAGGTGACCGATGTGCCACTCGTCGGGGTAAAGACCGCCCTCGTAAGACAAATCTGGACCGTTGCGCAGCGTTCCCAAAAGGTTCACGCGGTCATAAGCAAAATCGCCAGCTTGCGAGGTTGGACCAGTGCCTTCGTCTTGAAAACGCACGAATTGACTATGACAAACATAGCAATTCTCGCGTTGAAAGATTGCTCGACCCTTTAATTCGGTGGCGGTATACGGACGCAAACCAGGGGTTGGCTCTGGATTAAAACTTGCCGCTGGAACAATCACCACCAAAGAGGTGACGCCTGAGACAAGCAGCAGGAAAGCCAGTCCAATAATAAAGTTTCTTGCATTCAACATCCTCTGACCTCCTTTGTTTAATCGTCTGCCGCAGCAGGAGCAAGGGCGGGTGCAACACTCGAGCCTCGAGTGCTAACGGCTTGGCGCTTGGCGGCACGCACAGTTTGCAGGGCGTTGTAAGCGAAAATGTAAACGCCGAAAATCATGACCGTGGCGGACAACCAACGCACCATGACAAATGGTTTTAAGAACGGCACGGTTTGTTGTACGTTAATGCCCATGTTCCAACTGGCGGCTTGAATAAAGCCCATGGTCGTCCAAGTGATGAAGAACATGATAAAGCCAACCGAAAACGTCCAGAAGTGAACCACGACCAACTTTTTCGAGTACCATTCGACTTTGTAAAGGCGCGGCACGGTGTAATAAATGGCGGCAAAGAGCACCATGCTAAAACCGCCAAGCATTGCCAAGTGCGCGTGGGCGCTGACAATACCCGTGAAATGCTGATACCAGTTGATGCTGCGCACAGCTTGAAGTGAGCCTTGAAAGCTTGAGAGGGCGTACATGATCCAACCGAAGGTCATAAAACGCAAGGGTAAATTCCAAGCCAGGTTGTCCCAACGCCCTTGGGTGGAAAGAAAAAAGTTGACGCTGGCAGAGTAAACCGGAATGCTCATCAGGACACTCGAGCCAATGGCGAAGGCTTTGAGCCATTCTGGGACGGGCGACTGAATGATGTGGTGCGCACCGATGCCGGTGTAAAACGCAAAGTTGCCCCAGAAACCGATTAACGAGAGTTTATGTGAAAAGATTGGGTTGCCAGGTTCGCCTTTTTTACCAACCGTCAATTTGGGCAGCAAGAAGTAAATAATACCAATGCCCATTGTGGTGATCCAAAGCCCCAGCACGTCATGGGCGTAAAACCAGTTGGCAATGGCGTCGTTCAGACCGTCCAAGGGAACGAAGGTACGGTTGCCGACAATCCAAACCATGCTCATGCCGATAAATGAACCCATCCAGTACCAGACCGAAACGTATAATTGTGGTTCTGTACGGCGAGCAACGGTCATGAAAACATTGACGGCACTTAAAATCAGCAAGATCAGCATGAACCAATCCATTGGTGGGATCAATTCTGCCCATTCACGACCCTCGGAAAAACCGTTCAATAAGGTCAGCGGAATCAGAATGGCAAAAATATTCCAGAGCCAGCCCGTCATCGTGCCCAAACGCTCGGAATAGAGCGGGGTTTTGACCAAGCGCGGCAGCATGTAAAAGCAAGCCCCAATGCTCGCCATCGAAACCCAGGACATGACCACCGTATTGACATGCGAGGGACGAATTCGACTAAAAGACAACCACGGCACACCTTTGGTAATGTCAGGAAACATAAATTGCGTCGCCATGAAAACACCGAACGTCATGCCAATCACGCCCCAAACGATGGCAGAAGTCAACCACAACTTCGCGCTCGAATCGGGAGTATCCGGAAAGAACCGATCTAGTAACGTCATCCCATCACCCCAAACCTCTCGAGAATCACAAACCCATCAACTACAACTCTGCGCGAAAACCTTTGAAATACATTTGTCACGTCTTCGCACCCCTGAAAACCTCAATTAAGACTTCGTTGGAACTTCACGACCTCGAGTTACACGAGATGCAAGATAGATTCCCTACAATACCTAAATACGTCCTGCAATTGCGACTGAAAATTGTCCCAAGCGAACTCGAGACATAGGGCGATTTTTACATACTTCAAGGCGGAGCGCAAAACCAGCAAGAAATCATTTTGAATTGAGGGCATCATTGCGCTTTAAGAGTTTCTCGAGCAAACCAGGTTTGCGGGGTTTTAAAGTTTTGGCTTCTAAACCCAAAGTCTCACGCAAAGCAGGCACGATTCTTCGGGTTTGTTCAACTCCAACCTCAAAAAGCTCTCGGCTATGCTCAAAGTCAAAAACGCCCGACGGCACTTCCTGACCCACATGCAAAACCATGTCCGCCTGAGCCATGTGATGACGCTCGAGATGGTCGCGGCTGATACTCGCAGCCCGCAAGATCACCTCAATGGCAGTTTTTGGAACTGTCGCGGGCGCATCGAATCCCACATCTACCGCCAGCACAAATGACTCAGGCAGCAAACCCCTCGCCACGCTGACCGGAACGTTATTGACCACATGCCCATCTGCCAGATAACGACCATCAAGCAAAACCGGTGGAAAAACGCCAGGAATTGCGCAAGAGGCAATTGCTGCCTCGAGCAACAAACCCGTCTTTAAAATCACTTGTTCACCTGCAATCAAATCTGTAGCCACAAAAGCCAGTGCCAAATTTAAATCTTCAAAACAAACACTGCCCACCAGCGGCTGTAAACTCTGACGAAGCGGCTCGAGGCTGGCGATACCAGGACCAGAGACGCCAGACAAAATCACTTTTTGCCAACCCGACAAGGTTTTTAAGGCGTCGATCAAATCAAAACCTTTGCTGGGTTTGTTGGACAAAACCTGGCGCAAATGCGCATAACCGCTCGAGCCAATGGCTTGTATAAGTCGGTAAATTTCGGTTCTCGAGCGTGATCCAAAAGCATTGGTTTGCGTGCCAGGGGCTTCGCCCTCACGTCTGAAACCCGCCGTCTCGAGCGCGAACAACATGCCCGCCAGAGCGCCCGAACTGCTGCCCGCAATGGCGCTAACCTCGATATTGGCTTGTTGCAACGCCCGCAAGACCCCCAAATGCGCCGCGCCGCGCACGCCACCGCCGCCCAAAGCCAAAGACAGTTTGCGAGGTAGGAGAGCTTTCATGCCTTACCCTACTCAGATTGAAGCTCTGGTATCAAGTTTTAATCAGGCTTATGGATGGGTGGCAACATCACTGGGAAAACGCGGTTCAAGTTGAACATCTTGCTTGCGCAACATCGCAAAAAGACTTTGTAGGACGCAATACCTAAGACTTCTCGAGTCTAAAACCTGTTTTGTGCGCCAAATTGCAAACCAAAATGCTAAGATGAGGTTCGTGAAGCTTCTTGTGCGTGTATCCCTTATCTGGCTTGTGCTGATCGGCACTGCCCTTGGTCAGGCAATCAACTCTAAAGCCCAGGATCAATACAACAAATGTGCCGAGTTTTTTCAACAAAAACTCTATGACGCCGCCGACAATGCTTGCCGATTGGCTGAGATTCAACAACTGAATTACAGCGATTCATTGCGCCTGCACGCCAGGGTTGCACTGCGCATGAACAACATTACGGCAGCGCAAGGCTTTATCGATCAAGCCCGCCTCGCCGACCCGAGCAGCCCACAAAACGATGTGATTGGCGCAGAGATCGTGCTGCAAAACGGCAGGTTTGATGAAGCTTACCAACTTGCACAAAATGCCCTGCAAAACCCCAGGCTGTCCTTAAAATCAAAAGTATTGGCTTACAAGATTACCGCCCAAACCAGTCAATTGGCGGGCAACGAATCTGAGAGTATCAACGCCTACCGCGAAGCCCTAAATTTAGACTCGAGCGACACCGAAGCCCGTCTGGCACTGGCGAAAATTATGGTCAGAAGCGATCCCAAAGCCGCCGAGAACCTGCTGCGCAGCTCCCCCAACCGCCCGCCCGAAATTCAAGCCGAGTACGGGCGTACCCAATGGATTGCCGGCAATTTACCGGGCGCGATTCAAACCTTAGAACAAGTCGCCGGTAACCCAGGCGCATTCGCTCGAGATCGGGCTTTGTACCAACGTGCCCTGGGAGCGCTGGCTTACTCTTATTACGGTATGGGCAATGTTTCTGAAGGCTCGAGGGTACTGACCCAAACCAGCAATTCAAATAATATTTTTGCCCTGGTGATCGGAAAAACTTTGCCCTGGTTGATTGCCCTGGTGGCGTTGCTGGTCGCGCATTTGGTGGGTGAATCTCAGATCGAACCGCTTTCAACCATCGAAATTCAAGAAGGTCCGCGCCCCTGGACGGTTGCCAACGTTTACTCGCATTTGATCGTCTCTGTTATGGTTGGAGGTGTTGCGGCGCTGCTTGGCGGCAAAATGTTGTACGGCAATTACCTGGCATTGTTCACACCCGTTCAAGGCGATGTCGCCAGGGATTTATTCTTTGGCTTTTTTGCTATCACGTTAATCGGTTTAAGTTGGTACACCACCCAAAGGAACGGTTGGAAGCCAGCACAATTGTTGATCGGCAAGTTCTCGCCAAACCAAATTGCCGAAGGCATTGTGGTCGGTGTGGGCATTACCGTCTTGACCCTGGGATATCAATACGCCGCCAAAACGTTGCACTTTACAGGCTTTTACTTGCACCTCGAGTATTGGCGGCTTTCTGCGTTGCTGCCAATATTGCTGCTGCCACTGACCGAAATTTTCTTCAGGGCTTTTGCGGTCTTCCCGATTGAAAAACGCTACGGGCAAACCCTCGGCGCGGCAGTGCTGGTCTTGCTGTTTGCTGTGACCTTTGCCATGCCCGTGGTGCTGCTGGCATTGATTGGCACTGGCGTGCTGTATTACACCAACCGCGAAAAAAGCGTGATTCCTGCCATTATTGGGCAATTGGTGTTTTACCTGGCGTTGCTGGGCTTGCTTTCGGTACCAATCGTGCGCACCTGGTTTTCGTAATTAAATTGCAGGTTTAACCAACCGACCTTGTGCGGGTAGGGGCGAGGCGTGTTTCCCTCCTACAGCATTGCCATGATCCATAAACACAGTCTGACCTCGAGACACGGTGCGCTTCACCACACCCTTAAATTCTTGCCCCAGGTACGGACTTTGCTTGTGGCGGTATGTGAGCATTTCGGGGGTTAAAACAAAGCTGGCGTTCAAATCCAGCAATACCAAATCGGCGTCAAAACCAAGCTCGAGTTTGCCTTTGCTAGAAAGCTTGAAGCGTTTTGCAGGGTTGGCAGATAATAAGCTCGAGATTTGTGGCAAACTCAATCCTCGAGCCTGAAAACCTTGGGTTAAAAGCACATTTAGACTGCTTTGCACCCCTGAGATACCGCCCCAAATTGCAAAAAAATCGCTGGATGTTTTCATGCTTGGTGGTGCTGGCGAATGGTCGCTGCCGATCATATCAACATTGTTTTCCAAAACTTGCTGCCATAACAGTTCTTGCTCGAGGTTGGAGCGTAGTGGCGGAGCGCATTTCGCAGGCGCACCCAAACGCTCTAAGTCTTGTTCGGTAAATGCCAGATAATGCGGACAGGTTTCGATGCTAACGTTCGCACCTTGTGCTCGAGCCTGTGCTGCCAGCACCACTCCACGTCCCGAAGAGACATGCACCAAATGCAGTGCACAGCCTGTTTCCTGGGCAAACAAAATTGCCCTGGAAATCGCCTCGAGTTCTGCAACCACAGGTCGAGACTCCAGATAATCTCGGATGCTGGTTTTACCTAACGCCCTAAATCGACTCGAGAGTAAACCCGTGATTGCATCCGATTCGGCATGAACCGCCACGGGCAGCCCCAAACTGGCAGACACCCGCATTCCCTCGAGCAAGGTCAAGTCGTCGCTTGCACCAAATTCCTCGAGTCCAGAGTTAGACATAAATGCTTTAAACCCAATTACGCCACACGCCGCCAAACTGGGAAGTTCTGCAAGGTTTCCAGGCACAAGCCCGCCCCAAAGCGCAAAATCGGTGACGCTCGAGCGTTGCATTGCCTGAAGCTTGAGATCAAAACTTGCGGCATCTGTCGTGACGGGTGAAGAATTCAATGGCATGTCAAAAAACAGCGTGCCACCACCTGCCGCCAGCGCTCGAGAACCCGT
The DNA here is from genome assembly GCA_043775825.1 of Deinococcales bacterium. Lineage (GTDB taxonomy): Bacteria > Deinococcota > Deinococci > Deinococcales > JAAFIG01 > JANXTZ01. Next base: position 66,884 of record JAYVRX010000077.1, on the reverse strand, counting down.
GGAAATACCTTCCCAGTCGGCTCGACCTGGTTCGTTAAAATGCACATGAACATCGATCATGCCAGCCATGACATGCAGACCTCGAGCATCAATTTCAGTGGTACTCGAAGTTAAGATTTCTGGCTCGAGCATCACGATTTTGCCGTCTGAAATGCCAATGTCAAGAATCTCGAGCGAATCACGCACTACCTTGCCACCACGAACGATCAAATCTAAATCAGGCATGGCTAAAGCATACGGGTTTCCTAGGGTGCGGGTTTTGTCTTCGACTGCCAAGGGCGTAGAATTCACAGGTGATTTTTAAGCGCATCATCCCTTGCCTCGATGTTGACCGTGGACGTGTCACCCGAGGCGTGCAATTCCAGAACGTTCGTGAAATCGGTGATCCCGTTCAGTACGCCCAAAAATACGATCTCGAGGGGGCGGACGAACTGGTGTTTTATGACATTACCGCCTCCAGCGACGGGCGTAATCTCGAGATGAACTGGGCGAGGAACGTTGCCGAAACTGTTTTTATGCCCTTAACCATTGGCGGTGGCGTGCGCACGCTCAAAGATTGCAGGCGTTTGCACCTGGCGGGGGCAGACAAGATCAGCATTGATTCTGGCGCGGTCAGCAACCCGCAAATTATTCGTGAAGCCTCAGATCATTTTGGGGCGCAATGCGTGGTGCTTTCAATGCAGGTCAAACGCCGCGAAAATGGCAAAGGTTGGGAAACGTTTGTTAACGGTGGACGCAAAGCCACGGGTTTGGACGCCGTTCAATGGGCGGTGCGCGGTCAGGAACTTGGCGCTGGTGAATTGGTTTTAAACAGTATCGACGGCGACGGCACAAAGGCGGGTTACGATGTCGAATTGTGTGCTGCCATCAAAGCCAACGTGGACATTCCAATCATCGCTTCGGGCGGTGCGGGAACGCTCGAGGATTTTTATGAGGTGCTGACCAAAGGACGCGCCGATGCCGCCCTTGCCGCCAGCGTCTTTCACTTTGGCACGTACAGCGTTCAAGACGTCAAACAATACTTGAAAGCTCGCGGCGTTTCGGTGCGACTCGAGCCATCAGTTTAAGGGGATTTTATGCCAACAGATATTCAAGCACCATTTTCAATCTCGAGCATCACCTTTGACGTAAACGGACTTGTGCCAGTGATCGCCCAGGAGGTCGGCAGCATGAGGGTCTTAATGCTGGCTTATGCCAACCGAAAAGCCATTGAGCAAACCCTGGCGACAGGTCGTGCCACGTATTTTTCGCGCTCGAGAAATGCGCTTTGGATGAAGGGCGAAGAATCGGGGCATGTGCAAAACATGGTGTCGGTCACGCTTGACTGCGACGGCGATGCTGTTTTGTATACAGTTGAGCAGGTCGGCGCAGCCTGTCACAAAAACGAGGATTCCTGTTTTCACAATTCCCTGTCTGGCGACCTGCCAGGCTCGAGTTTTGGTGCGGTGGTTGGACGGGTGTACGCAACCATTTTGGACCGAATTCGCAATCAACCCGAAGGCTCTTACGTGGCAAAGCTCCATCAGCAAGGCATAGACCGTATTTTAAAGAAAATTGGTGAAGAGGCAGGCGAGGTGATTATTGCCGCCAAGAACAATTCCAAACCAGAACTGCAACTCGAGGTCAGCGATTTGTTGTTTCACTCCTTGTTGGTCATGGCACAGGTCGGTGTGAACCTTGAAGACATTGCAGGCGAACTCGAGGCGCGTCACACCAAATGAGTTGGCTCGGGTTTTCAAGCCAGTGCAACATTTTTGAACCCTGTTCAGTTATTTTTTTGTACTTTGGTGCTGGTTTTTGACGTGCGTTATGGGATAAATTGAGAATGAAAACACAGTTCAATAGACAACCTGGTCTACTCGAGATCATTTGATTACAAGATTGGAACATGGCAAATCTTCTTGAAATCACCGTAAGTTTAATGGCAGGTTTAATCCTGCTTTTACTTCACATCAACCGTGAACGATGGGGATTTTTTCCAATTCTTGGATTTTTGATGTTCACGACCCTGTGCGTATTTCTGGCGCTCTTTTTGCCACATACTTCACTCAATTCGAGTGCGCTTTACATCACACAATTTGGTTTGGTAGTGATTTTAATTTTCGATGGTCTGAAACGATGGCGCTCGAGTCTGATCGTGATTTTATTGATTGCCAGCCTTGCCAGCGCCGCCCTCAACATCTCTGGGATTTTAAACCCGCAAAGCAACCAAGTGTCTATTGTCAATACTTTGGCATTGTTGGTGGCGGGATTTTTAATCTGGATGTTGTTCGTTCAACTTCAAACCACGGCTTTCGTTCGGATGTACACCATGTTTACCGTGGCTGGGGCAACCGATTTAATCTTGCAAAAATTACTGCTTCCAGAAACACCTGTGATGCTCGAGACCAGGTTGCTGTTGATGGTTTTGATTGGACCTGTCTTTGCCTGGTACTTGGAACGCACCAATACTGACCTTCAAACCAGTAATAACGCGCTGAACAATGCCACCTACAAGGCGCTGATGGGAACGCTGGCAGTCATAGCCCATGGTAAACCTCGAACCTCGAGCAAAGATGCGGTCACGACCTTTTTTGATACCGCCGAAGTGCTCGCCCGTGGCAGCGAAGACGACCTGTACCCAAAACTCTTAGACAGCGCCCTGTCCTTAATTCCTGGCGCTCAGGCTGGAAGTTTACGTCTGCGAAGCGGTGACACTTTCCGTTGGGTGGCACAGCGCGGACACGACGACCTGATCCTCAACCTCGAGATCGATATGTCCCAAGCGCTCGAGTTTCATGGTGACCCCCTGGGTTGGTACAGGGGCACGCCAGTGATTCGGGTGCGCCCAGCCTTTGACGCGCAGGTGAATTCCAAACTTTCAGCCTCACGTCAAAGTGTTAAAAGCGTGCTGGTGTTGCCAATTTTGGTTGGGCATGAAATCGTTGCCGAAATCAGTTTGGACAGTTTCAAATCCGAAAAAGCCTTCTCGGACGAATCCGTGTCCGCCGCCCGACAATTTGCCTTGCAAGCCGCCGCACTGATTGCCGCCAAACGCGAGCAAATCAACCTCGAGTCAAGATTGCGCGAATTTGAAGTGCTCGAAAGCGTCACCAGCGCCCTGCACAACGCTCATAGCTTGGAAGATATTTGCGAACGGGTGATGCTCGAGACGGTGCGTTTGATCAGTTCTCAACACGCCACGGTGTTGTTGGTGTCCGAGGATACCAGAAGTTTGAAGGTTCAAAGTGCTTGGGGTTTGTTCAAATTTTTGTTGCATACAGGCGTCCCACGCGGAAACGGTCTGTCGTGGTCAGCCATCGAAACCCGCCGCATGATCGAAACCCAGGACACCCAACGCGACCCACGCAATTACGCACCCCATGTCAGCACAGTGCTGCCGCCGCATTCGCAACTGACCACCCCATTGTTTGATTCCAACGGCACGGCTTTGGGCGTGCTGTTGTGCGCCAGAGATTTGCCCGAACAATTCAGCGAACTCGATAAACGCCTGGTCAATGTGATCGCCAAAGTCACTGCCAGCGCCCTCGAGCGGGTTCGCGTCACCGATGATTTGGAGCGCCGCGTCATGGAAAGCCAAACCTTACTGGCACTCTCGCATTTACTCGAAAGCACCGACCCGCAATTGGTGCATGTCGCCCTCAAGCGCATCATGGAACTTGGCAGTGCGGACGTCGGCATTGTCGGTGTGATGCGTGACGGTGTGCTGCGCCTGGAAACGCATACTGGTAAAATCTCGAACGAGCTGATGGCAAGTTTGCAAGAAGGCTCGAGTGCCGAAGAGGTTTCGTTTGTCAACCTCAAAGCCCAGCAAGGTCTGGACATTCGACTTTCAGAACTCAAGCAATTTGCTGGTCTAAACAACGCTGGTTTAAAACGTGCCTTTCTGTTCGGACTCGAGACTGAAGGTGCGCCCAGGATCATTGGCTTGTTTCGCCATACCGACACGCCCTGGACGTCCAACGAACGTAACCTGATCGAATCGGGCACACAGACCCTCGGTGCTCTACTCAGCCGCCTCGAGCGTCTTGCCACATTGGAGGCAGCCTACGAGGGTGCATTGTTAGCCGTCGGTAAAGCCTTGGAAGCTCGTGATCTCGAGACTTCAGACCACACCGAACGTGTGGCGCAGCTTGCCGAACGCATGGCAAAAGCTTTAAACCTGCCCGAGGGTGAAATCCGAGCGATTCGTTGGGGGGCGTACCTTCACGATGTTGGAAAATTCTCGATTCCAGACACGATTTTGCACAAACAAGGCACATTGACCTTAGAGGAACGCAGCTTTATTCAAACCCACCCTTTTGTTGGTTACAACCTGATTCGCACCATTCCATTTTTGCCCGAAAGCAGCCGCAGCATTGTGCTGCATCACCACGAACGCTGGGATGGGCGCGGCTATCCCAACGGACTGAAAACCGAAAGCATTCCCCTCGCCGCACGCATATTTGCAGTTTGCGACGTGTTTGATGCGCTCAGTCACAAAAGAATTTACAAAGAAGCCATGAATCTGCAAGAAACCATGTTCGAGTTACGTGCCAGCGTCGAAAATGGGCATCTGGAAGCGCGGCTGGTGCAATTGCTCGAGGATTTGATTGGTTCTGACGTGCAGTTGCGCGATTTTATGCTGTCCAACTCGAGGTTGAACACCAACGACTCGAGATTGAATTAACGCTATCAAATATCAAAGCAAAAAAATCTCGAGTGACGGAAAATAAATCCCATCACTCGAGATTTTGATTTTTACAATCCAGCCTCAAACGCCGTAATGCCCGAATCCAAAGCCTCGAGCGCCAAATCGAGTTCGTCGCGGGTGGTGGTTAACGGCGGCGTGACCATGCTGCAATTAAACTTACCGAACGTGTAAATGCCACGTTTTTTCAGTTCCGCGTACAGGTTTTTCATCACGCCAGGACCATCACCATGCCACGGGACAAGAGGTTCTCGGGTCAGTTTATCCTTGACAAACTCGAGCGCCCAGAACGCCCCAATGCCCCTGGCTTCACCGATGCTCTCGTGCTTGCGTTCAAGTTCTTTCAGACCAGCCTCGAGCCAGCCGCCCAGAACCTTGGCTTGGTCGAAAATACCTTCCTCTTGGTAAATTTTAACTGCTGCCAAACCTGTCGCCACGCACATCGGATGACCCGCGTAAGTGTGACCCACAGGCAGTACGTTCGTGTCCCAGTGCTGCGCCAGACTCTCGCGCACCAAAACACCCCCAAGCGGAATGTAGGCGCTCGTGACACCCTTGGCGAAAGTAATAAAGTCAGGTTGAATGCCAAAGGTTTCAGCCGCAAAAGCACTTCCCGTGCGTCCAAAACCCGTCATGACCTCATCAAAAATTAGAATAATACCGTGCTGTTCCGTAATCCGGCGCACCCCCGCCAAATAACCTTCGGGGTACACGATCACACCGTTAGACCCGACAATCGGCTCGAGGATAATTGCTGCAATTTTCTTCGGGTTTTCAAACGCCAGCGTTCGCTCGAGGTGATCCAACGCCCTCGCGGTTTCCTCGCTAGGGTTGGCGGTGTAAAACGGACTGCGGTACGGGTACGGCGCGAAAAAATGCACGATTCCTGGCGCGGTGGCGGGTTCACTGCCCCAACGCCTGTCCTCGCCCGTCAATTGAATGCTCGTGCCAGTGCTGCCGTGATAACTGCGGTAGGTCGCCATGACCTTAAACCGACCCGTTAACGCCCTCGCCATCCGAATCGCATCATCGTTGGCTTCCGCACCACCCGTGGTAAAAAACGCCCTCGAGCCTTCATCCCACGGTGAAAGCTTTGAGAGCGCCTCGCCCAGTTCGGCGCGTTTGTCATTAAAGTACGTGGTCGGGCTATAGCACAGGGTTGCAGCCTGATCTTGAATCGCTTTGACCAATTTCGGATGTGAATGCCCCAAGTTGGTACTGACCAACCCAGACGCCAAATCAAAATATTTATTGCCCTCCAGATCAAAAAAATGCCGCCCCTCGCCACGCGCAATCACCGGCGCAGCCAGCGCCCCCTGCGCCGACCAACTCGAGAGCACGTACTTCTTGTGTTTGGCGGCAAGTTCATCTTGTTTACTTAAAGCCTGCGTCATAAAAACACCTCTTTTTGAGCGCGAAATTATGGAAGCTCGAGCTTGCAGCGCCTTTTTCAAGGCTCGAGCGACGGATGAGGCTGTTATTCTAGCGTGTTTTGAGAAGTTGCGAGTGTGGGTTGGAATGCCCAACCCACACCCGTCAAATATGACTGGCGCTTAAATTGTAAACCAAAACCTCTAAACTTTGCACTGTTCAGAAGTCAAACTCGAGGAAGCCGAAATGTTAAAAAGTTGCAAACTGTCATTTTGAACACGCACCGAAGACATGACTGGCATTAATTTTCCAGCCTCGAGTTTCTGAAAATGAGGAAGTTGTTCCAAGATAATTGGGTCATGCGTCACCACAACAATCGCAATCTTTTTGTCTTCGCAGATTTGATGCAACAATTGCCAAACATCTTGCGCAGTTTGTGCGTCTAAACGCCCAGTTGGTTCGTCTGCCAAGATCAAAGGCGAACGTCGCGCCAATGCTCGAGCCAGCGCAACACGAGTTGCCTGACCGCCAGAGAGTTGCCTTGGGCGACGATGCTCTAAACCAATTAAACCCAAACGAGAAAACAATTCCGTGATCCAAGCCAAGTCAGGTTTTTGTCCCGCATATCGGAAAGGCAAAAGCACATTTTCCCAAGCATTTAATGTCGGAATCAAAATTGGCGTTTGATGCAAGAAACTGATTGTCCTACGCCACTTCAGCAAAGAGGCTTCATTCGAGTTTGCATTTAAACGCAAACCCAACAAACTTAAATCACCGCTATTTGGAAGATCCAAACCAGCCAAACAATGCAACAGCGTCGTTTTGCCGCTCCCAGAGCGTCCCGCAATCACAGCCAATTCGCCTGGTTGAACCCGCAACTCGAGATTCTTTAATACTTCAACCGCGTGTGACCCTCTGCCATACGTTCGATTTAATCCTTGAATCTCGAGCATCATTCCTCCTTTAAACGTGCCGAAGGCGTTTCGCGCACCATACCAAGAATCGGCATAAAAGCTGCGAATAACACCAATGCCAGCACAACCATGCTGGCTGAGAATGACAATTGCCATTGCGGAAAAAATAAGGTTTGTCCTCTACCTTGACCCAATGTTCGGTTAAGCGTTTCTAGACTGAGTAAACCAAAAATCAAGGCAGGAATGGCTGTGAATAAAAAAACAATAACGGCTTCTGCTAAACTCTCGATAACAATTTGAGATTTTGACGCCCCCAAAGCACGTTTAATTGCCGTTTCTTTGGCACGCTCGAGACGGTTAACGACAAAATTAAACACGACCAGCAAACCAGCCGAAAAGAGAGCGATACCTGCCAGTGGACCAATTAATGCAAGAAAAGCATAATTGATAATGCCAAAATCAGAACTTTGTGTGCGCGAATCCGAAACCCGAGTGAAATCTTGATCAATCGCTATTTTTTTTTGAACCAATTCATTAACAACATTAACAGTGAGCGTATCGGCATTCCCTCGATAGTTCTTAAGAAAAAAATAGTAAGTCAAAAAATCAGTATTAGCAGAAGGGTCAATCGTAAAAATAGTAGTTGGTGTTGAAGAGCGAACAATTCCACTAATCAGAAAGTTTTTACCATCTCTGGAATCCGAACTTATATTGATTGTTTTTCCAATTTGGCATTTTGTCAGATCACAAACTTCCGGTGTTACCAGAGCTTCGCCTACGTTCGCCCAGTTTCCACTTTGCAAGCTAAGATCTGTTCTATAGTTTTTTAAAGAATCAATTGATTTAAAACCATACGCTTTCAAAGTGATACCTCGAAATCCCCGAACTTTATTGACACGTATTTCTACAGGATCAAAACCCGCAAGTGATTTTAATTTTGGTAAGATAAAATTTGGTTGCTCATTGTTCAATACGACCTCTAAAAGAGCAGTGTCTTTCTGGAGAGCTGGTTGACTGTTTAAGTCGTTTGTTCTTAAAATTGTGAACACAAAAAGTACGCAAACAGTCGAGATCCCCAAGGAAATACTTAAAATAAAAAAACGAATTGGGTGTCGAAAAATATTACTGACCAACTCTTTCACAAGCATGTAATTTTCACTTGACCTTTCCTAAAAAAACCATTGTTTGTCTTAAAATACTGTTCGCAAAATTTTCTTTTAAAAAAGGGTTATAGGTTTTTGAAGCCATAAAGTTCTTGACTAGAAATTTTGTTTGCATTTTATTCGGGACAAAATCGGGTTTATCCGACTGGTCTTCTATATATTTTTGTAAACTCGAGAATTGCTTTTCCGACAGTGTTTTTTTAATAAAAGTAATGTATTCTACTGGATCTAGCAACTGATTTTGGGTTTCTAAAATCTTTAACTTATCAAAAATTAAACTGGCTTGCTTTTTTGAAATCAATATTTCCTTGTTTGCCAAAGGTAAATAATAAATATTACTGATTAATAGCATTGCTTTTGTTCCATTCTCTAAAGCTAAAAAATCCTGACTGTTCGAGGTCGTTAAGAAAAGACCAGCAAAAATAAAAGAAACGGTCAGTAAGATTTTCGTCACGGTTTCCTCCTTTGAAGAGGGTGAAAGTATTCTCCACCCTCTCAGTGTTAATCGTTACATCAAAACATCGTACAGCGGTTTAAACTAACGTAGATTTGAGAAAAATCTTGCACACAATCGAATCTAATTTACGGATAGAGTTCATCACACAGGGTTTCACAAAAGAAGTTACAAACCACTCTCGCAAATGTTTTGCAGCTTGTACCAAAATCATTGCACACCTCTTCAATCATGGTTTCGCATTCACGACGGCAAATTCGACGGCAACGAGTAGCGGGATTACCAGCACTAATCACTTGACCACCCCAACGGGCTGAAGCTTTTTGACCCACTTCCTGCACCTGATCCCACGATGACGCAACTTGATTAGAAACGCTACCCCAAGAGCCTGTCCCTGCAACAGCAAGCCCAGGAGAAACCAGACTAAACATTGCAACCAAAACCATCAACCATTTCATCATAAAAAACCTCCTCAAACGTACTTGGCAAACTCTCGAGAGAATCACTGACGCGTTCAGCGTTCAACGAGAAGAAGACCCAACTGGAACACCATCCAAAACACCTACCGCATAACCGACGCTGCGCCAACGAATCACGCCATCCTGACCAACAAGAATATGGGTTGGCGTTCCGGTCACGGCATAGCCAGAAAAAACCTTATTGTCTTTGAGTGAAACGACTTTCAGATTCGGCAGTGATTTGCCGTACTGTTTTTGAACAGCATTTGCGTTGTCCCTGGTGACAATCCAAACCGAAGTTTTAGGATTCTTTTTGACAAAACCCAGCATCTCTGGAATGGCGGCGGTACAAGCTGAGCAATCCAAACCATGAAAAGCAAGCAAATGAAACGCGGCTGTTTTCCATTCAATACCAGGTACTTTGAAAGCCACCGAACCCGTATCACCAGGCACGACAATCTTTCGTAACATTGTGCCAGCCGCCAATGCCTGCCCAAGCTCGAGGGTTTCGGCACGGTCAAGAACGCCTTCGTAAAAACCTTGGACTGTATTTTTAGAATCCACGAAAACGGTGGCAGGCACTTTACGCAAACCGAGCGCTTTGACCAATGACCCTTGAGCATCCACCAGCAATTTGATGTTTGGCAAACCACGAATTAAGTCTCGAGTGTTCTCGGAATCTTCGCTGGTCACAACAAAGGCTTTGGTGTCAGGGTTTTTCTCGAGCAGCAAACCAAGGTTAGAGATTTGCAAGTTGCAATTTCCGCAGGTGGGTAAGGCAAACGTGAAAATGGCTTTGCCCGTTAAATTGCCAGCGTCAAGACGGTTTTGTTGTGCGACACTGCTGACATCTGGGAAGGTACGACCAATCCATTCTGGATGGGTTGTACCCGAAAATGCCAGGGTTAAACTTGTTAAACCAAGACTGAACCCGACAAGAATTTTTTGTGAGAGACGATCAAATTTTGGTTTGCCATTCTGCTTAAAAATCATAAATTTACCTCCAAATTATCTAAAGTTTGGTTTATTAGCCCAGTCACCAAAGAATCTAATTGGCAAACTGAATGATGCAACCATAAGCAAGTCTGTTAAAAGCATCAAGGACAAATCCTCGACAGAAGTGCGACATGTTTAGGAGGTAAGAAAGACTCTCACCAGCCCAGATTTTGACTTGAAACTTACTTTATTGTGTGCGTGTCAGCAGATTTGTTATTCACAACTGTACCTGCTCGTACAGAGTTTCATAAAGCATCAAAAAGGCTAGTAAACTCGAGAAAAATTGCATCCCAGACAATTTTTTATGGCATTAAATAGCCAGTAATTGTCGAAGGTTTGTCATTTCTTTTTTCAATCCTAGTGCTACACTCTCTTAACAATATGATGATCGTCAAGCAAAACACCCTCACTCTGGATTCGGTTAGCAACTCCATTGCTGACGCAACGATTCCACCAATACCAGACCTTAGCGACCCAGCAGCATTTGAGGCTTGGCGCTGGAACTGCCTTGAAGAACAAAAAATTCCCCGTGACATCATTGCGAACTGTTTGTTAAATCTAAACACACCGATTGCTCGAGTACGTGCGGCAATGCTGCTCGCCACGATTTCTCCGCAACGATCTCGAGAACTTGTCGAGTCCGTCATTCGTGAAAGCCAAGATGTCGAGTATTACATGGCTCGGGTGACACTTGCCCAGCTTGATTGTGTCGAAGCCTGTTATGATCCATCGCCGAAAACAAAAATTCAGCCATGCCTGCTCGTACTTCGACAGTTGCTAATCGATTTCGATAAGCCTGTTCAAAATGTAGCGATCAAACGTGAACTTCAGGTACGAACACATCACATTTTGGTGGAAGCTTGCGTCTTGAACGAAGAATTTGAACAGGCGAGGTATCACGCGGCTGAAGTGACCTCAATAGCCCCAGCGATTGGTTTGCATTATCTCTTCTCGAGTGCTCGCTATCAGCTTGCAAATGTTTCGTTTAAGCAAGGCAATTTTCGGGAAGCGCTGGAATATTATTCTTCAATTATTGACAATCCAAACACCACAAATTTTGTACATCAAAGGTCAATCGTTGCCAAAGCAATGACCCTGTGTGGCCTTGGTGACGAAGATGCAGGAGATGCTTTGTTTGACACACTCGAAGCACCTTCCGATCCAAATTTACCGATGCTTGGTCAACTCGAACGACTGATGTTGTACCGCTATCCTGAATCTGCGTTTGCAATTGATCCCAAAACCAAGACGGTAACTCCGACAGTTCAAACGGTGTCCTACATTAAACACATTTTATTGGCACAAGAGACAGACCCACAAAAAATTGAAGAGCGACGTAACCATTTGATCGCTGGTCAGGAATTGATGGCAGGTTTGCACGAAACCGCGCTTGGATGGCGCAAAGTGTATCAACGAGCTTGGAGTGCTGAGATTGCACTTCAACTCGACGACCTTTCTCTTGCAAAATCGCGTATTCCTACTGTTAAGGAATTAGCCTGTGTTCCGGAAGGGTTTCGAGTATTGGCATTCGCAAACCGAGTTGCAATTTTTGAGCGTTCTCTTCCAAACGAACTCGAGTCTTTCAAAGAATCCCTTGATGCACTTGTAAACTGTCTTGCAAGTTTTCAACCACACATCTGCCGCCAAATTGCCGAGAAACTGCAATTGCTGAATCCAATTCCGCTTGTGCTGGCATCACGAATGGTTGGATGCCCCGACGTTGTTATTTCTGCGGCAAATCATGTGATGCTCAACCTGAAAACCAGACCGATCAGTGCCTTTAAGAAGAAGGGTATTCGCCCATCACAAGCCGCTAAGTTGATCCTTGATTCATTCGATTATGAGTCTGATTACTTGCTTGCCGATGGCGGCGGTCAGCAACGTTCACTCAAGCAAGTTTTGATGAATCAATACCATCAACGAAGTTGTTGGTTTCAACCAGTTCCTGCCGCTCGAGTTGGCTTCGTGATGCTTTGTCTTCGCAGTGCTTGTAATGAAAAAAGCGAACAGCAACGGTTGCTCCAGACGTACCGTGATCTAAAACGAATTTATGGTTTCCAGCCAACTTTGCACCGATCTGAACAAATTGCAGAACTCGAGTATATCTGCCGGCACTTAGATTTAGCGGCACAAACTGAACCGTCCGTATCAGCAGTTGGACTGCTGTTTGGAAGAATGGAGTGATGAAAATGGGTGCAGGGATCAAGAAAAATGGAGTAAAAGTATTGTTTGTTGTGTTGACAATAATTGGAATCGCATTTGTAAAAAACAATGAAATTTCATATAAGGAGGACATAGTGAGTACCGGGTCTTCACCTTGCATGGAGGGTTGTCCACCTATAGGTCTCGATGATCCCCCGAAACAACCAAGAAGTCCAAAATGCCCATGTGTAACATCCAGACTTCAAAAGGTTGAAGTAGATAACGAAAGAGGTTAAGCTTTGTGTTTTTAAAACGGATTTTTCTTATGCTATTTGTCATTTGGTTTTCAGTCAATGCAAAGGCTGAAAACCAAGTCGTTGATCGCTTCTTTGCGGAGTTCAAAGCGCTGGTGACAGAAAAATATGTGAATCCAAACGAAATTGACCTTGAACCTTGGTTGAACAATATTGAGCAGCTTCTCCGTACCAAATGCAAGGATACGCCATGTTTTAACTCAGATTTTGAGCGCATCCTAAGTAGTGAAGTTCGCAAAGTTAACGATTACCATTTTTTTATTGAGAGTTTGCAACCTGATGAAAACGATGTACCTGAAATCACTTTAGGTCAAAAGTCACGCTCGTTCATATTTGGTTTTCAAGCACTGCTGAGCAACAATCGCTTAGTGATTCGTTATGTTCAACCCAAAACTCCAGCAGATCGGGTAGGACTTCGTGTTGGAGACGAAATCTTGGCTATGAATGATGCTCAGGTATCCGCTTCTGAATTATTGCGAAGTATTGACAGGCAAGAGGCAAGACATCTTGAAACCAAACTTAAAATACGCCGTGTGGGAAATGTTGAATTAAGTATTCAGTTAACCCCTGAAGCATCCAAATTTTGGCAACCTTGGTATCAAATGCTCAATGCCGACACCGCAATCTTGTTCATACCCAACCTTTCAATCGAAAATATTACCGAGTTGCAAATACACAAGTTGGTCAATGAAATCTCGAGATTGGGTATCACAAAACTGATTGTTGATCTTCGAGTAACCCGTGGTGGACATCCATATGTGGTTATTAATTCGGCTGGCGCTTTTTTGCCGGCAGTCAAGAAAATTTTTAAAACCAAACCTGGGCTTGTGATTACTTATGAGTTCAAAGATGCTGCTTATATCTATCAGACTTCTGCAAAACCAGGTGAGATTGTCACGGGTAAGCTCGATGATCTTACCGCGCAATTTAAAGGTTCTGTACGCGTGCTTACTTCGGTTGATACGGTAAGCGGATCCGAAAATCTTGCTGAAATTCTTCAAAATGCCAAACGTGCTCGAGTAGTCGGTGAATCTACTGCTGGCGGTGCTGGAGTTGGTGCACTGGCATTTGATCTTTCGAGTGGTGGGCGTCTGGCACTCTCGATTTCCAGGCATTATCACGCCGACGGCAGTATTATTCCAACCAAAATTATACCCGACGTAAAAGCAAATTTGGATGTAGACCGTTTGAGCAAAGGCGAAGATACCCAAGTTCAAGCCGCCCTTCAAGATTTCAACGCCACACCATAGAACAATACACGCCTTGAATATTCATGAAAAAATTGCTCACATTTTTTCTCCTAATCCTCGGCGTTTCCCAAGGATTAGGAGTCGTGGAGCTTCCACCCGCTTTTCAATTGTTTGATGAAACAGTTCAGGTGTTATCAACACGGTATGCCAACCCTCGGGGTATTAATTTAACAAGTTTTTTTACTCCGTACCGAACTGAAATTGAGAAAGCCTGTTCTGGAAACATAGAATGTCCTTACAAAATTGCAGAGTCGAGCATTCGTAAAATGCTCGACTCGGTTGACGACTTTCATTTAGATTACCGTAGCGACACGATGCCTCAACGCAGGCGTTGGGTAGGTTCAAGGTTCAAGAATGCTTATTTTGGTATTAGGGTTGCAGTAGATGCTGAACGTGTTGTTGTATTTTTTGTAGAACGTTACAGTTCTGCCGCACGTGAAGGTATTCAGGTTGGGGATTCAATTGTTGCGCTTGGAAAGGTCACTACTCCTGACCAAATAGTATTAAAACTTATAGAATTTGAAGAAAATGCAAGTGCTGTGACAATCAAACTTGTACATCTGAATGGAAAACGATTTGAAGCACGGATAACACCTCTTGAGTTAAATCCTGCAAAACCTTTTCTTGATTTTGATGGTTCAATAGCAATCCTCACAATTCCGAGTTTTAAAGTGTCAAACACGGACTCAATTTTTTATCCAGCACTTCAAGGACTTCAAAACTTATTATCCGAAGCCAAGCAGAAAGGGGCAACTTCACTGATCCTTGACCTTCGCGGCAATGACGGTGGTAGTCGGTACTACGCACTTAATCTTGCTTGTTCTATTGTACCAGTGACTCGGGTTTATCGTGAACCAAACAATGGTTTAGTAACTTCAATAAATTGTCGTAATGCTGGCGACACTTCAGTCAAATACTCTGATGAACCTAACAATAATGATTACCATTTTAGTGTAGATCGCCCTGCCACGTGGGACAAACCTATTGTAATTCTTACCTCGAGAATGACTGCCAGTGCCGCAGAAAATATTACTGATGTGCTTCAGTCGGCGCATAAAGCGGTAGTGATTGGTGAACCAACTCAAGGTGGGCTAGGTACTGGGGGAGATGGACGCATTCAACTGATGAACGATGCAATATTTTGGTACAGCGATAGTGTCTCCACCGATGAAAACGGAGTACGTCGTGCGGCTCGAATCACACCAGATATTTACGTCAAACTCGATCCTGAAATTTTCTTGCGAGGTCGTGACCCTTTTATGGAAGCAGCATTCAAGTACCTCGAGAAGCGTTAGGAAAACTGGCTTCTGTTTAAATACACTTTGAATCGGTATGTCCAAACAATGAAAAGTGGCGAATGTTTAACCTCAACCGCCGTTTCTGGCTCGAGTTCGCGCATCACGGTACAAAATATAGGCTTTTGCCACTTGAGGGTAATTGGGCATTAACGCCAGTTCAACCATGTCCTGAATTTGTTCCACCGTTAAATTGCCTTTTTGAATTTCTCGTTCGATAGGGTCGGTCACTTTTTGTTGAATCACTTGGTAGTCAATGACTGTTCCTGTCGCCCAAGCCGCTTTTTGTACGGCGTTAACAATTTTAATGACATCAAATGGCACGCGTAAACCGTCGCGTTTAACAATCGAAAAGTACTGACTCATGCTAGCTCCGAGTGGCTCGAGACGCGATCAAAAAACAAAGTCTTCGTCCCGTAAAATTTCTACTTTGCTGCTTTTAATGTACCCATTGCCTTTGGTCGAGAAAAAATCGTGGTTTTTGGTTTCGGTGCGCAATCCCGCCAGCACCACGGCGTTGACGCTTCCAGCATCGACCTCAAAAACCGCCTCGAGTCCGAGGTTCATCATGGCTTTGTCGGCGTTGTAACGCACGAACTGCATGGCTTGCTCGGTCAAACCGATTGGGGCATAAAGGGCTTGGGTGTAACGTTCCTCTAAAGCGTGAAGTTGCTCGAGCATGTCACGCGCCTCGCCTTCGACGCTTTGCTGGTCTTTGCTGCCCATGCGGGCAAAAACGTCCTGGGCGAGCATTCCGACGTAGACACCGTGAATGCTTTCGTCTCTAATAATCAGGTTGATGATCTCGCCACTGTTCACCATTTTACCTTGACCCGCCAGAAAAAGCGGGTAGAAGAAACCGCTGTAAAACAGGTAACTCTCGAGCATCACGCTGGCGCTCATGGCAAGGTACAGGCTTTTTTGGTCACGAATCGCTGTGTAACGTTCGTGAACAAAACGAATTTTGGCTTGCAAAACGCTGTCCTGCCCAACCCAATCAAAAATCTCGTCAATGCGTTTGGTCACGCAGAGCGTACTGAAAATACCCGAGTAACTTTTGGCGTGCATGTGCTCCATCGCGCCCATGAAACCCAGCACGGCTTTGGCGTGGTGACTGGCAACAGCCTGAGAGATCAAGGGCATTCCTGCGCCGCCCTGTTCGGTGTCAAGCAATGTTAATCCGCCCAGCGCATGTTCAAACACCCATTGCTCTTCGTGCTCGAGGCTCATCCAGGAGAGTTTGTCGTCGGCGAGTGGAATTTCTTCGTCCACCCAGAATTGACGAACGTTTTGATCCCAGAACATTTTGGAAAAATTATCGTCCAGTCTGTTCCAATTGACGGCGCTGTGTTTGATCGTGTTGGGCGCAGTGATTTCAGTCAACATGTAAAACTCCTTATACCGCGCAGGCAGCGCATTCTTCCATGCTTAAGTTTTTGGTGCGGGTGTAATACAAACTTTTTAAATTCTTGTGTTGCGCGTAAACGTAAAGCCGCGCCAGGTCACGGGTGCTGGTTTCGGAGGTCACATACAAAATCGTGCTGATGCCCTGGTCAACATGGTTTTGAATCTCTGATACCAAATCAATCACGCGCATCATGTCCATGTGATAGGCGCTTTTGTAGTAAAAGAAGGTTTCAATACTTAAAAACGGCATGGGATAATAGGTTGTCGCATTGCCATAAGTGCGGGTTTCGACGTGTTCAACAATTGGCATGATGCTTGGTGTGCTGTTTTGAATGTAAGAAATACTCTGGGTTGGTGCAATTGCCATACGGTACGAGTGGTACAAACCATTTTTTTGAACTTTGAGCTTTAAATTCTGCCAATCAGCAATACTTGGAATATGCAAACCTTCAAACAACTGCTGGACTTTTAAGCTTTTTGGTGCAAAATCCTCGAGTTCGTACTTTTGAAAATAACTTCCATTGGCATAATCGCTTTTTTCAAAATGCGCAAAGGTTTCATTCTTTTCTTTGGCAATTTGCATACTGCTTTGGATCGAATAATAATTGACAGTCATAAAGAACGTTCTGGCAAAATCAATCGCTTCCTCGGAATCGTAACGAATACCGTTCTTGGCATAAAATCCGTGCAGGTTCATTGCGCCCAAGCCGACGCTGTGAAAATCCGCATTGGCTTGTCTCGCCCCTGGTGCGTTGGCAATGCTTGAAAGGTCGCTGACCGCCGTTAACGCGTTCATGGCGGTATGCACCGTTTCGGCAATGTTTTTATTGTCCATGAGGTTGACAATGTTTAAACTGCCAAGGTTGCAGCAAATGTCATAACCAATCTGGTCTGGCTGCCCGTAATCGTTGATGCTCGAGGTGGTCTGGACTTGAAAAATTTCGGTGCAAAGGTTGGACATTTTGATCTGTCCGACGCCTTTTAACGGGTTGGCATCGTTGGCGTTGGATTTGTACATGATGTACGGATAGCCGGATTCAAATTGCGTGGTGGCAATGCGGGTCAGCATGGTTCTGGCATTGATGGCTTTTCTCTTAACGTCGGGGTGCGCCACCAGTTGGTCGTACATGACGTCAATGTCCAGATCGTCCAAGTGCTTGCCAAAAGCCTTCTCGACGCTTTGAGGTGCAAACACAAAATAATCTTCGCCTTTGGCAGCAATGTCAAAGAATTTTTTGGGTGCAATCAAACCCAATGACAGCGTTTGAATTCGGCTTTTTTCGTCGGCATTGATTTTTTTGGTGTCCAAGAAATCTTCGACATCCCAGTGAAAAATGTTCAGGTAGACCGCGCCAGCGCCTTTGCGTTGACCCATCTGATCGGCGTAATTAAAGGCATCCTCGAGCAACTTCATGACCGGAACAACACCTTTTGCCGCGTGTTGCACTTCTTTGATCGCCTCGCCCCTCGAGCGCAGTTTGGAGAGGTTTAAGGCGACGCCGCCACCAATTTTTGAAAGCTGCATGGCAGTATTTAAGTTAAAACCAATGCTGTTGAGGCTGTCGTCAAGCTCGAGCAAAAAGCATGACACCAGTTCGCCGCGACGGGCGCGACCAGCGTTTAAGAAGGTCGGTGTGGCGGGTTGGTAGCGTTGTTCGATCATGGCGGCGACAAAACTTTTTGCCAGCCTAAAATTGCCTTGCGCCAAATGGAGCGCCACGGCAATCACGCGGTCTTCGTAACGCTCGAGGTACTGCTTTTTATCGTTTGATTGCAAAGCGTAATCTTTAAAGAATTTCGAGATTGCCATGTAGGATTTGAATTCAAACATGAAACCAGCCGCGTAATCGGTGATTTCGGTGATTTGATCGCCAGTGTAGGTGGCTAAAAAGTTTTCGTAATAGCCATTGTCAATTAAGAAAGTCATTCTCTCGAGCGGCGAGTGAAAGCGCATGATTTTGCCAGATATTTCTTGCTCGAAAACGCGGCAAGCCTCTAAATCTTTTTCGACTTGATAAAAACCGTCCGCTTTTTGAATCACAGAGGCGTTTAACTCGAGTGAGCTAATTTTAGTTTGTAACAAGTGTATTCACTCCTTCCATGAAAACAGCAATGTCTTTGCGTTGTCCTGACATTTCAAAAGTATGTAAAATTGGAAAGCCATATTGTTGATTTAAGGTAATGGCGGCTTTACCAAAAGAAGTACCCCAGTTGCGGTTGCCGCTGGCGGCAATGCCTTTGATAAAAGCTCGATTTTGAGCTACAAAAAGTTTTACCTCTTCGGGAATGTCACCCAGACCCGTGGTGTAGGTCAGTAAAACGCAAGGTTCATTAATGCACTCTTCGCCACTCGAGATTTTTAAATTGCGCTCGAGCGGTAATTTTTGCACGAATCGTTGTACATTTCCGGTTTTTGAAGCGTAAACAATCAACATTTTTACCTCCCCAGCGATGAACAGTGGGTTTAAGAATAATTAGAGCCGTGTTTTAAGTCCAATAGCGTTTCACAAAAATACCTTCCAATCCTGTACGCGAGGACGCAGGGATGAAACTTTTGGAGGGTGCTCGGACTGTAACCGTTGCGCGACAGTGCCAGAGTTTCGCTGGCTTTCCCCAAACCCAAAGTTTGACACTAGATATTGTAGTGCTAAAAAAGAGCATACGATACGTGGTGTTGATTTGTCGAGGGGTTGACGAATTGAGGTCAAACTCCAAATCAGAATCTCGAGAAACCAGATTAAACAATTCAATCTGTGTGCCACGTCTTTTTGAGCGATAATTGTTTTTTGATCGCTTAGCTCGACTTGAGTTCATTAAGACCGATTTGATGTTGCTTTTGTTGTTCAGAGGATTTCGACTCAGCTTTAATTGAGAATCATTCCCAATTGCTGTTGAGTACGAATGCCCTTGATTCTCATCACCTTGAGACGTATCTTATTCCGAGTAAACAAGTCGGAATACTTTAAATCCGACGTTTAGGAGTCCAACGATGAAAAAACAAACTTTGCAAATTGGTTTCTTAACACTGAGTGCCCTCGGTTTTGGCGTTGCTTTGGCGCAAAGTGCCAACCTGAGCGTGGTCAAAAATTACTTACTGACGCAACTTGGCGTTCAAAAAGCTGGAAGCTCGAGCTTAAAAACTGCGGCACAGCGTTACTACGATCTGGCAAAAAGCGCTAACTTTGATTACGCCAAACTTGCCAGCAATAAAAAGGCTGTCCAAAATGTTTTAAAAGAAGCTCGAGACGGCTGGAAAAAAGCCAGTCCCGTTTACGAAAGCGTCGAAGGCATTGTCGCAGGTGTCGAAATGCTAAGCATTTTCGATGTCAACCTCGACGCGGGAGCAAGCAAAGCCGAGGGTGGCGAAAGTATCGTCACGTTCGACCTGAAATTACCAAACGGTAAAATCCTGGAAAAACCAGGCAACCTCTTTGGCGTGACTGAAGGCGCATTGTGGGCTTCAGAAAAGAGTTTCTCGAGCGGCATGAAGTTTGATGTTGAAGGTGATGGCAAAATCGGTTTTGGTGATGCCCTGCCCGACGCCAACATTCTGAAAGCCGCCGCTGACAAACTGGACACCATGACCGCTGACCTGATGGCAACAGGAAAAACCTGGACGCCAACACTCGAGGACGTCTTTGGTGCACTGACCGCCAACGTTCCAACCGCCGCGCCCGTCTTTATTGACCGTTGGAGAACCTCGAGATTTGTTCTTGGTGATGCGGCAACCCGCCGTGATTTTAACGCCATCTCGAGCTTAAACGATTTAAACGGCAATATTTCCAGTTGGCAGACCTTGTACAAGGGATTATCGCCAGCCGTTGCCGACAAAAATGCTAGCCTTAATAAACAAATTACGGACGGACTGAACAGCTTAAAAGCTTGGGTTTCAAAGCTCGAGACTCAAGAAAAAACCCGTCGCTTTAGCCCCGAACAAGCCGAACTGATCTTGAAAGAAAGCGATAACCGCGCCACAGCCATTACCGGCAAAATCGTTCAAGCTGCGGCATTGCTTGGAGTAAAGGTCAACAACTGATATGAAAACTCGAGCAATCATCACGGTGGTATTGTTGGCTTTGGGCAATCAAGCTTTGGCTGCCAGTGATTATGCCAGTGCCGCCGAAGACATTCGAGCCAAACTGGTGGCGGCGCAACTCGAGATGGTATTCGACAAACTCCAAGCGCAACAATTGGTTTTACAAGCCCAAACAAGCTTCAATTCGAGCTTTCAAAACTTGGGAGAAACCGAATTTCAAAATGATTTTCAAACCTTAACTACCGCGTTAAAAACCAGTAACGAAACAGTATTTGCTCAAACTCGAGCCAAGCTCTGGACGGGCATTTTAAACGCGGCTTACATTAAACTCGAGAATGCAGTGCAATCAAATGATGCCAGTACCGCTGGTCAATGGTTGAACCTGCGCGAGTACCGACTGGCAACCCGTTTCACCAGCCCAGATTCGGACGCCACACTGGCAATCGGTTCGCTGACTGAACAAAAAATCTCGAGTGCGGATGCGCTAATCGCTGTTCGCGCCGATTACTTAGATGCCTACCAATCGCGTTTAAACGATGCCTTGCACGATCTTGCCAGCGCCCAAAAAAACAAGTACGCCGTCTCGAGCAGCGAGATGAGCGCCGCCGCCAAAGGTTATTTTCAAATCTTGAGTATTGCTTACAAACAGAATTTTGGCGAATCAGCCCTCAAAGACGCTCAAAATGCCTTCTTAAAGCTCGAGCTTCAACCACTGAGCACCGCAAACCTCAATGCTGTAAAAGCCAAGCTCGAGGGTTTCCGTGCCGCGCCACTTTCGCCGCGTGAACGCGCCAAACGCGCCTCGCAAACCCTGCGGTTTTTGTCGCTTGTAACAGTCGAGTACGGGCGTGGTGTGACCGAAAATAACGGTGTGACTGTGGTTAAACGCGACCTCGAGATTACGGAAGCCAAAACCTTCATGACCAGCGCCGCGAACGCTTTTACGGATCTCGAGCCTTTATTGGTAAAACTTGATAAAGACGCGGTTCTCAGTGCCAAACAAGATTTTAATAGGCTCGAGACGGACTTAAACAATGCCGCCAAGCACGAAAATGTCATTGGTCTCGCAAATCTGCAACAAGAGGTTAAAGTATTGACCCTCACCCTCGAGAAACTCATTCCAAACGATTGGCGCCGCGCCGACCCTGCGGGTGATCTGGACGTGATTAAAAGCCAATTAAAGCAACTCGAGAATGCGGTGGGCGAAGGTAGCTTTGATCTTGCCGAAAGTGCCAGGGTTGGGGCTTATGCCATGCTCGAGAGTGGCGCTGAAGCCCGAATTAAAGTGTTTCAACCTCAACTTGCTTTGGCAATTGAAGGCATGTTCTGGAACGGTATTGAACCAGATGGTCTGGCGCGGTTAATCTCAAAACAAGCCAGCGTTAGCGAGTTTAAAACCACGCGTTTAGCGCTCGAGGTAAAATTGCAAGAGGCGGCGCGTTACGTGGGTACTGAAGCCTCTCCAACGGCAACGTTTGCCAATGCCTTGGTCATTGTATTCCGTGAAGGACTCGAGGCAGTCTTAATTCTGGCGGCGTTGCTCGGAAGCCTCAAATCTCCTGCTGTGCGGCACTTGCGTAAACCACTTTGGATGGGTGCGGCGGCATCGTTTGGCGCAACAATTGTTACGTTTATGGTCATGCAGCGAATTCTGAACGCCTTTGCGGTTTTCGGTGAAAAGCTCGAGGCTATCGTTAGCGTAGTTGCTGTCGCGGTGCTGCTGGTGATTATGAACTGGTTTTTTCACAACGTGTACTGGAATGACCACTTGGCAAATTTCCATAAGAAAAAGCACCAGTTAATGGATGCAAATATCGGGCAGGGTTTGGGATTGGCAGTGCTTGGATTTACCGCCATGTACCGTGAAGGTTTTGAAACCGTGTTGTTTATGCAGTCACTGGTCTTGCAATCGGGTTTGATTCCCGTGATTTCTGGAGCGGCGGTAGCGTTGGTGCTGGTCAGTTTGGTTGGTGCGGCGGTCTTTATTTTGCAAACCAAATTACCACATAAGAAAATGTTAATCGCCACAGGCGGCATGATTTGTTTGGTGTTGTTTGTAATTGTCGGTAACACCACACACCTGTTGCAAGTGGTTGGTTGGATGAGCATTCATCCGTTACCAGTCGCGCTGCCATTTTGGACTGGTTTGTGGTTTGGAACGTATGCAACCTATGAAGGTATTATTTTTCAAGTTGTGGCGGTAACGTTTGTGGTTGGTTCGTACTTTGTTGCCGAAGCCTTAAAACGCAAAGAATTATTCTGCAAAGTCTCGGAAGCCAATGCAAAGGCAGGAGTTTCTCAAATTCAGACCGCAATCAATAATTAAAATCTGCCCGACATCGTGAACTGGCGTGCCTCAAAAAAATTGTGTCAAACCAATGAAGCTCGAGCGGTTTTTTGCTGGAATACCGTACACTGAAACCCATGCAAACAATCCAAAGTCTTGGTCATATCGAAGCCCAAAAAGCCATTCAAGCCATTCAAACCGAACTCGAGCGACGTGGGAAGGCAGCCGTGATTGCCGTTGCCGACGCGCACGGCGAACTGATCGCACTCTTAAAACTGGACGGTACAGCCCAAGCCTCGATTTTGATTGCCGGCAACAAAGCTTGGACGGCGGCTCGAGAACGAAAACCAAGCCGTGAAATAGGGCAGGCGGCTCGAGATGCAAGGGATGGTTTTGACCTGGCGTACTTTGGTGATAAACGTTACATCGGTTGGGGTGGAGGCTTGCCTGTAACCGTTGCTGGGAACGTGGTTGGGGCTGTCGCGGTCAGTGGTTTACCAGAACTCGAGGATATTGAACTGGCACAAATTGGCGTCAAAGCCATTACGGGTTAAGGGCGGCTCGAGCTGGGAGGACAATAATTAAATCAAAGAACAGCTCGAGCGTGCTGACGTTAACTGGTTCACTCTAAAGCGAAGCCGAATTGAACTGTGCAACTTCAAGTGCTCGAATGGCAAGCTTATGGAAAGCCACTTTCAATTCCGGCGGTGAGCGAACCTCGAGTTTGCAATTCATTTGCAGCAACAACGCCGCGAACCATTCGAGGTGAATCTCACCGCGTCGCAGGCGTGTGCCAGTGCCTTCAGGTTCGAGAATCACCAAACTTTGAGGCAATTGCGTCTCGAGATGTTCGGGTGTCGCCTCGAGATAAACCTCGATTACAAATGGCGTGGGGACAGAGGCGAGGCTCTTTTGAACAAAATCGCGCAAATCAAAATCAGTTGGTGCGACAAAGATTTCCTGAGTAACCTCGAGGCTCTTGATGCGATCCACCCGAAACAAACGCTGGGCACGGCGCAAACAACAAAATCCTGCCAAAAACCAACGTCCGCTGTGCTGCATTAAACCGTAAGGCTCAAGGGTTCTTGTGCTCGGGCTGGCGTCTCGAGTGCTGTACTCGACTTGTACCCGATGATTTGCTTGCGCCGCCGTGGCGAGTCTCATCAGCAAGCCAATGTCGGTATCAAAAATCCATTTTGGACGCTCGAGAATCAAAACATCACGCAACGCCTGCACACGACTCGAGATTGTGGTTGGCAAAACCCGTTCGAGCTTGGCTTTGACCGCAGCACTGGCAGGGGCAATCTCGGATAAGCCAAGGTAAGACAGCGCATCCAAACCGAGCGCCAGCGCAAAAGCTTCCTCTGTGCCGAACATCATGGGTGGAAGTCGAAACCCAGGTTTTAAGTGATATCTGCCGCCAGGACCACGTGTGGACTGAACGGGCACACCCAAATCTTGCAACCGCGCGATGTAACGCTGCACGGTACGAACGCTGACCTCGAGCAACGCCGCCAATTCCGCACCAGACACGCGCTCACGGACTTGCAGTACCTCGAGGATCGTTAAGACACGCATTGACGGGTCGTACATGGTTTTAAGCATGACACAAGAAGACGATAAATTCAGAAAGAATTGGTTTTGGTATCTCGAGCTTGAAATATTGCAGTGAATGAATTGCGAAAACAACCGTCTGTCAAAGTTTTAACCTGCTCGAAGAATGGGTTTGAGGTTTGAAAGTTGTACAATGCAAAAGTGTTCCGCACGAAAGGAATCTTTATGCAAAAAAAATTTGGTTTTATCAGTGTCATGCTGCTTACCGCCTCAATGCTGGCGTGTGCCCCCGCACCCAGTCAACCAGCAACACTCGAGCCTACAAAGCCAGTGGCGACCACCGAACCTGTAACGCCACCAACCACCACTGAACCTGTATTACCAGTTCTGACAACACCAATGCCACCAACAACCAGTGAACCGACTGCTCCAGTGGTGACTGAACCAAACCCTCCAATGCCGCCTGCCACCACAGAACCAGTTCCGCCAGCGCCACCAACCACCACTGAACCTACACCACCTGTTGTCATGCCACCCGCAACGACTGAGCCAACGCCACCAATGCCTCCAACGACGACTACTACTGAACCCACGCCTCCAACCCCACCAACCTCGAGTATCCCCGTGAACGTCTTACCCGTTTCGTACACCGCAACTGTGGGTGACCGAACTTACTTGGATGACACCGGAAAGCAACTGACCGACACGGTTTTGGGTGGCGATCTTTTCAACACAAAAGTCACGGGCGTTGCCGCCTACGAATGGGTCGGCTGGGCAAATAAAGACGCCAGCCTGAGCTTTGAATTTAATCAAGAACGCAAATTCTCTAAAATCAGAATTGGTTTTAACCACAACGAAACCGCAGGTATTTTACTGCCCAAAAACGTTGTGATTAACAATCAGGTTTTCCCACTGACGGGCAACGAAGTGCCAAACTTAAAACGCGGATTTGTCACCTTTGATGTCAACATGAGCGCCAGAAACTTAACCATCAAACTCGAGCGCAACCCAAGCCGTCAATGGATGATGGTTGACGAAATCCGTTTTGAAGCCCGTTAAAGACCACGACAACACCTGACGGGAACTTCGTTTAGACTCTCCTCGAGAAATACCATCTCGAGGAGGTTTTTATGAGCATCACACTGACCACGCCGCAAACCTTGTTCAAACATTGGCAATCCCACCGCGCCATCACTCGAGCCACACTGGTTTTATTCCCCGAGGATCAGCTTTATTCGTTCCAGCCTGCCGCACCGATGCGTTCTTTTGGCGACCTGATTAACGAAATCAACAGCATGATTCCAAGTACCTTGTGCGGTGCAGAAAACAACGATTTTTCTTGGGCAGGTTTGGGTAGTCAAACTTCAAAAGCCGCTTTGCTCGAGACCTGGGATGCCAACACGGTGCTGATTGATGAAGCATTCAAACGCATTCCCGAAACGCGCTGGACAGAAGTTGTCACAGCTTGGAATTTCACCCAACCAATGTCAGACTTTATCAAATACCTGCTCGAGAACGAAATCCATCATCGCGCTCAAGGGTACGTGTACTTGCGATTACTGAAGCTCGAGCCACCGTTTTTCTACCCAATGTGAGGTGTTCATCATGACGGAAATTACGAATACCTTCGTTCAAGTTGCACCCGACAGTACCGCGATCAAAGCCGTAATTCCCGAAGCTCGAGATGATAAGAAAACCATTCAAGTGATTCAGTACGAATTGCTGACTGCAAATCCGTACTCGTTGACTTTGAACGAACTGATTTTTGAGATTTTTGTTCAACGCAATCACATCTCGAGCAGCGATCTCGAGATTCAAAAACCCGTGCTTTGGGCAGAAATGTTTGCCAAGCCGCACCTATGTATGCGAGCTTCAATGCTGCCTAAAAAATACGGTTGGGGTGTGCATTACGACGCTGCCGGCAAAATTGGTTTGCACGGGGTGGAATCCGTTTCCTACCAGCAGCTTGCCGCCTTTGGTGAAGGCGTGCAAAAAGTGGAATTTGCCATGCGCAGCAAACGCGTTTAATTCAATTTTGAACAGGAGAACCGCATGAGCCAAGTATTCACCGAAGTCATCCATTCACTACTGACCGAAGCTTTTGACGGCTCGAGTCAAGTTTGGTTTTCAGACCGCAATACGGGTTTGTTCTCGAGCGTGCAAAATTTAAGCGCCGAACAGGTTTCCAAAACTGGCATTGCCGCGCACGCCAATCACCTGCGTTGGTCGCTCTCAAATGTCAACGCCATGATGCGTGGTGAGCGTCCCGCAATGGATTGGGCGCAAAGTTGGACGGTCAAAACCGTGACTGAACTCGAGTGGCGAAACATACTCGAGCAACTCAAACTCGAGTACCGAGCTTTGCAAACCAACATGCCGCCAAACCCAGATTTGAATGATCGGATGTTTGTCACCAGTGGCGTGGCGCTCGTGGCTCACGCGGCGTATCACTTGGGCGCGATTCGGCAAATGATAAACGGCACTCGAGTTTGAAGGTTACAATAGTATTTTACCCGAAGTTTTGCCTGTCTGGGCGCTAAAATAACTGCCACCGAAGTAATACCAATCCAACCCCTCGAGCAGCGCTTTGGCATTCTCGAGTTTTAACCCCGCCAGTTGCTCAGGGCTGATCGCGCCCAAAAACCAGCGCCCGGAAGCCGTGACCGCCTCGAGTTCGTAAAAGTACCGCACCCACAATTGATCGCAGTGCTGACAGATCAACACCGAGACTTCGGCGTGATACCCGTCAAGCCCCAATTCTTGAATCGTGACCGTGGATTGATGCGGGTTTTCCGAGCAGGTGCACGGTTCGACCTCGGCGCTCGGGTAGAGCATCATGATGGCGTCAAAAATGTCGGCAAGCTCGAGAAATTCGTCGCCCCAACCGCTCGAAAGCCCGACCTCTTGCAGCGGTCCGGTGGGTAAGAACAGCGTTTCCAACACCCTACGTTTCGGCAGTTGTCCCGCCCCCAGTTGATCGAGCAAGCCCTCGACCTCATTCAATGCCTGACTCAAGTTTTTCCAGGACGACCAAGAAAATTCGTTCTCGGGACGTTCAAGTAGTTCCTGAGCGTCGAGCAGTACGGCGATGAGGTCTTGGTGATTCATGGAGTCCTCTTGGGTGTTTGGTAAATCCCATATTACGCTGCAAAGCTAAAAATGAAGTCTCGAGCATCAAAAAACCCGAGATGCAAAGAGCATCTCGAGCTATTGGCTAATCGCTAACTGCTATTTGCTGCTTTAAGCTTTGCCAGCCGAACCCAGCACCTTCATGCGGTGCGAGGCGATTTCTTTCATTAAGTCTTTGGCAGGTCCCAGAATCTTGCGTGGGTCAAATTCTTTGGGGCTGGCATTCATGACTTCGCGCACGGCGGTGGCAAAAGCCAGCCGCAGGTCGGTGTCAATGTTGACCTTGCCAATACCGTTCTGGGTTGACCTCGAGACATCTTCATCGTGGATTCCTGCGGCATCACCGATTTCGCCGCCGGCGGCTTTGAAACGCTCCACCAACCAAGTTGGCACACCGCTCGCGCCGTGCATGACAAGTGGGATTGGGGTCAGGCTGGCGATTTTTTCGATGCGGGTATGGT
Source organism: Deinococcales bacterium (assembly GCA_043775825.1). GTDB lineage: Bacteria > Deinococcota > Deinococci > Deinococcales > JAAFIG01 > JANXTZ01. Next base: position 38,963 of record JAYVRX010000077.1, on the reverse strand, counting down.
CAATAAACGGGCGACCCTTACCCTTGTACGCACCGTGGCTCGTGCCGATGGCGACTGCCAGGTAATCAATACCCGTGCGCTGAATAAACTCGAGGGCTTCGTTTGGGTCGGTCAAGAATGCGTCTTCGGCGCTGACGTCAACGTGTTCTTCGATGCCGCCCAAACGTCCGAGTTCGGCTTCGACGGTCACACCCCTGGCATGTGCCATGTCCACGACCTCTTTGGTGACGCGAATGTTCTCTTCAAAAACATCGTGGCTGGCATCAATCATGACGCTGGTAAAACCCGCATCAATCGCGGTTTTACAGCTTTCAAAGCTCGAGCCGTGATCGAGGTGAATGGCGACGGGCACGGACACGCGTGATGCCATGTCTGCCATCATGTGCGCCAGGGTTTCAGTGCCGGCGTATTTGCGAGCACCCTCAGAAATTTGCAAGATCACCGGGCTTTTGAGGCTTTCGGCAACCTCGAGCACGGCTTGGGTGGTTTCGAGATTGTTCGAGTTGAACGCCCCAACGCCGTACTTTCCAGCGCGTGCAGCGGTTAAGATGACTCCTCCAGTTACCAGTGGCATAGTGTTTCCTCCAATTTGTATTGTAACGCAAAATAGGTTTAGAACAAATACTGAACGTTTGGTATGACAAAACTGAAGGTTCGGTATACGAAAAAACCGCAGATCTAAAGGTCTGCGGTTTGTAGCATCTCGAGATGTTTAGAAACTGGCGGCGGTGCTCACAGTAACAGCATGGGCGCTCGAGATGATCTCATCACGCTTGTCTGGGAACTGCGATACACCTTCGGCTTTGACCACGGTCACGTCTTGAACACCAATAAAGTTCAGAATACCTTTGAGGTGGTTGCTGGCGTGGGTGTAAGCTTCCATTGGCGTTCCTGTAAAGTGCGAACCGCTTGCCTCGAGAATGATGGCTTTTCTATTTTTATCGTTTAAAAGTCCTTTTGGACCTTGTTCGGTGTAAGCAAATGTTTTGCCCGAAACGACCATTGCACCGTCCATGTAGGCTTTCATCATGGGTGGGTAGCCAAAGTTCCACATTGGGGCGGCAAAAATGACTTTGTCGGCGGCAACAAATTGGTCTGAAAGTACGCCCAGACGGGCAACTTTGCGTCCCTCTTCGGCGGTGACTTGGTCGGCTTGATCGGCTTGGAATTTGCCCCAGGCGCTGAGGACATCCGAATCAATCAATGGGATTTCTTCGCTGTACAAATCCAAGGTGGTGATGGTATCGCCTGGATTGTTGGTCTTGTAGGTCTCGAGAAATTTGTCTGCCATGCCGAGTGAAACGGAGTGGCTGCTCGAGCCTGGGTGTGCGGTGACAAGAAGTACGTTTGACATTGTGGTTGCTCCCTTTTGGTATTGCAGTTTGGGTTGATCCCAAATGCGTTACCAAGATGATTACACATTAGTAGTATAAAAAATGTATTAGGGATGACCTGCGCTCTGTAACTCGAGCTGAGTTTGGGGAATTCCAGCTTGAGCATTCGCCAAAATATCGGCAATCGTGGTTTGTCCCAAAGCCGCCTGCAACGCCTTTTCTGCTTTGCCGCACGAATCCTCGAGCGAAGTCAAAACACCTTTGGCGAAATCACAATTTGAATTCATGGCATGCTCTGGAATCAACAGGTTTGTGTCCTCTTCCTTCAAAGCCGTATAAACACAAGCCAAAGAAATAGACGAAGCTTTCGCCGCCAAACTCAAACCGCCGCCAGGTCCAAGTTTAGAAGATACCAAACCAGCTTTTTGCAATGCACCCACGAGTTTTCGCACCACCGCAGGATTGGTATTCACCTGCCCCGCGATCACTTCGGAGGTCAATAATTTATCTGTCCTCGAGGCGAGAACACTTAAAATATGCACCGAAACGGCAAAACGCGAATTCACAATTTAAACCTCAAACGATTCAAAAGCCGTGCTATTTTCGAGCGGAACAGGATTTTAATCAGTATTGTAGCGTACTCGAGAATTTAAATACAAAAAACGGCAAGCTCGAGAAGGCTTGCCGTTCATAGCTTGAAAGCTTTAAATCCGAATTGGGTTAAACGCGCTTGGACCACCGTTGGGATTCTCAGAAGCATTGTTCTGCGTTTGAGTCAGCAAAATATTGAAATCGTTGACGCTGGTGGCACTCGATTTGGCTTCCTCGAGCGAGATAAAACCGTTTTTATAGAGTTTGACAAGGTGCTGATCGAAAGTTTGCATTCCGCGCAAATTGTCCTCGATCATGGCGTCTTTAATCAGTGGCGTTTTGTCTTCATCTTTAATGTAATCGCGGATTAAAGGCGTGGCGACCAAACTTTCGACTGCCAGCACCCGCCCAGCCCCGTCTGCTCTGGGCAAAAGGCGTTGCGACAGAATGCCGACCAGCGATTCGGCAAACAAAATCCGAATTTGCTCGCGCTCGTGCGGCGCGAAAAAGTCAATGATACGGTTGATGGTTCGCACGGCGTCTTGGGTGTGAAGCGTGCTCAAGACCAAGTGACCCGTTTGCGCGGCGGTAATCGCAGCCTCGACGGTTTCTTTGTCACGCATCTCACCGATCATAATCACATCGGGGTCTTGACGCATGGCGTACTTCAGCGCCGTCTTAAAATCGCTGGTGTCCGAGCCAATCTCGCGCTGCACAATAATACTGCGCTGATTCTTATGTAAAATTTCTATCGGGTCTTCAATCGTAATCACGTTATGGGCATACGTTCGATTGATGTGATCGACAATGCTTGCCAGCGTGGTGCTCTTGCCCGAACCCGTTGGACCAGTCGTCAGAATAATTCCGCGCTCGTTGCCCGCGAAACTCTCGAGCAACTCTGAAGGCAATCCGAGGGCTTCAAAAGACGGAATGGTATCCGCAATAATTCGCATGACAATCCCGACTGAACCGCGTTGTCTGAAAATATTGCAGCGAAACCGTGCCACGGCAGGAATCAGGTAGGCAAAATCAAGCTCGTGGCGGTACTCGAACTCTTCCCACTGTTCGGCATTCAAAAGCGTCTTGGCAATAATCATGGTTTGGTCTGGCAACATCGGTTGCGTGCCAAACTGCACCAGTTTGCCGTCCACCCGACCAATTGGTGGCGAACCCACTTGAAGGTGAACATCGGAGGCATTGCGCGAAACCATCGTTTTTAACAGATCAATAATTGAAGCCATACAACTGTCCCCCTACCCGAACTGCATCTCCCGAAAATATCCAGCTCGAGCGTTCTATATCTTTACGCTACGTTACAGCATAGTACATACATGGCTCGGAGCATCCCAAAATTGCACACTGGCTAGCCCTTTCTCGAGTCACCTGGGTAGAATGCCGTTGTGATCACCGCCATGACCCGAGCAAAACCCAATGACCGTTATGGACTCGTTGTGGCGGGTTTTGCAATTTTGACCGCCTTAGCCAGTTTTCTCGTGCCTTTGGGTACGCTCTCGAGGTCGTTTGGCGGCGAGGGCGCGTTACTGATTCATCCAGGGCGAATCCTGGATTTTACGGGGCGCTTGCCGCCCACCATGCCAGATTTCTCGAGTGTGACCCTGGTGACTTGGTTACTGACATTGGTACTTTTAATGCTAGCGGGTTTGGCATTCACACGCTCAAGGTTCACGCTGCTTGCTGGTGTCTTGGTGATTGTCCTGAGTCTGATTGACCTGGCATTGTTCGTGCGTGCCATCGACCTGATTCAAGCGCCACTTTTGGCGGCTGGTACAGCCTACCGCCGTTTACCGTTTCGCAATCTTGGACCGAACTTGTGGCTCTTTTTAAGCATTTTCGCTGGGATCGCCGCCATCGTTTACAGCCTCGCTCAAAACGAAGCTCGAGCGCGGGCGTTTGCCGCCTACCGAGGTGGACTTGTGCCAGTCATTGCCATGCTGCTTTCAATTGTCGTCGGCGGCGTGGTGATCCTGGTTTTGCAAGGCGTTCCAGGCAATGACCTTCACCCAGACCCGATCTCGAGTTTGATTGGCAAAATTGACCTGTTGTGGTTTTCGTACTCGAGTTTGCTTGGACCTGCACTGCCCAAGTTCCGTCCGAGTCTGGATTTATCTGGTATCTGGCAGAGTTTGTCACTTGCCACGCCGCTTATTTTTAGCGGTCTTGGACTGGCATTCGGTTTTCGCACGGGTTTGTTTAACATTGGCGCACCTGGGCAAATCATTTTTGGCGCACTGTTCGCCACCGCCGTGGGTGTTTATGTTCCAGGACCTTGGATCATTATTGGACCACTGGCTGTGGTGGCTGCCGCCGTTGGTGGTGGCTTCTGGGGGGCGATTCCAGGTTGGCTCAAAGCCAGGTTTGGATCAAGTGAGGTCATCAACACCATCATGCTCAACTCGATAGCGGCTGGTGTGCTGGTGTTTTTGATCGGCGCGAACGATTACAAATTCTTTGGTCAAACCATCCGTTTTCCGTTTAAAGCCGAGGGCGGCGAAGCCAAAAGCGCCCTGCTTGGTGAAGGTGCACGCCTGCAAAACATGGTCGAACTGTTCGGGTTAAGAACCGGACAAAACGAAATTACGCTCATGCTGCCGCTCGCCTTGATCGCTGCGGCACTGGGTTGGTTTCTCTCGAGGGGCGATTTTCGCCGTCGCGGTTTGACTGCTGGTGCGGCTGGACTCGCTGGCATCGTGCTCGGGTTAATCTTGCCCAAAATTACCTTGAACATTTCTGGATCAATGACCAACTCTGGGCTGAACGTCTCGTTTCTGGTATCCTTGCTGGCAGCCATTTTTGTCGGCGTGTTCTTGTGGCGCACTGCCTACGGCTTTGACATGCGAGCCGTCGGACTTGCCCCCAAAGCCGCCGAGTACGGCGGGGTCAACATTGGACGCAACACCATCATGGCAATGGCGATCTCTGGCGCGTTGTGCGGTTTGGGCGCAACCCATTACGTGCTCGGCGGCGCACTCACCGAATACCGCCTCAAACAATCCATGCCCGCCGACATCGCTGGGTTTGGCGGCATTACCGTTGCGTTGCTCGGGCAGAACACCCCCGTCGGCGTGATTGTCTCGAGCATTTTGTTTGGCGTCCTCGGCACGGGCGGACTCAACCTTGACCAAGCGCTCGATAAGGTCTCCAGGGAAATCGTGACCGTACTACAAGCCTTGATCGTGCTATTCATTGCCACGCGCGGTTTCTTACCGAACAGTTTTTTCAAACCCGCCCCGCCCCCCAAAGAAGTAGAGCCAGATAAACCCAAACTCGAGAAACCAACCGACGAGGTGAAGCTATGAATTTTCGTTCCCCGTGGTTGATCGCCGCAGGTGTATTCATCGTGGCATTGATCGTGCTCGCCATTGTCGCCCCCTCGAGCGCGGTGGTTGCCGCATTGGCGGTTTTGATCCCAACCACATTAAGGTTCACGACACCCCTGTTGTTTGCCGCTTTGGGCGGATTGTTCTCCGAACGTTCGGGCATTGTCAACATTGCCTTAGAGGGCATCATGTTGTTTGGCGCTCTGGCGGCAGCCGTGGTCGCGCAGCAAGTCGAAGCCCCATTTTTGAAAGCCAATCCAAACGCTGCCCTGCCCTGGGTTCCGTGGGTTGGTGTGCTTGCCGCCATGTTGGTCGGTGGTTTTGTCGCCTGGATTCACGCGTTGGCTTCGATCAAGTACCGTGCCGACCAAGTGATTTCTGGCACGGCAATCAATTTGCTGGCGACGGGTGTGCCAGCCGTAATTTTGCAGTATTTTTACAACAACACCTCCGACTCGGAATCGGTTGTCAACGTGCTGCCGTTGTGGGGCATTGGTACAGTGCAATTTTCGCCACTGGTTTACGCCGCATTTTTGGTCGTTCCAGTCGTGTCTTATGTGCTTTACCGCACCCCGTTTGGCTTGCGACTTCGCAGCGTTGGCGAAGCCCCCCAAGCCGCCGCCAGCGTTGGCGTCAACGTCATGCGAATGCGCTACACCGCCGTGATTATTTCGGGCGTTCTGGCGGGTTTGGCTGGCGCGTATTTAAGTATCGGCAACCTGGACAAATTTAACCGAGGCATGAGCGCCAACCAAGGTTTTATTGCCCTGGCAGCCCTCATTTTTGGCAAGTGGTTGCCTTGGAACACCATGTTCGCCTGTTTGCTGTTCGGTTTTTTCAAAGCCCTGGCAATCCGTTTGGGTGGCGATGACATTCTGCCTTCTGCCGTGGTTGATGTGCTGCCGTTTATTCTGACCATTCTGGTACTGGCAGGGTTTATTGGACGCTCGAGAGCACCCAAAGCGATTGGCAAGCCGTATCCGTAGAAAGCGATTGGTAAATAGCAATTAGCCCAATGCCCGAAATTCCGCGAAGGATAACCCTGATGAACCCTAAACTGATTTACCATCCCGAAGTCAAAACCGCGCTCGAGCATCAACAACCCGTGGTGGCGCTCGAGAGTACCGTAATCTCGCACGGGCTGCCATACCCCCTCAACCTCGAGACGGCGCATCAGCTCGAGGCACAGGTGCGTTCTGCGGGGGCGATTCCTGCCACAATCGCGCTTCTCGAGGGTCGGGTGCACGTTGGACTTGACGATGCGCAACTCGAGTTGATGGCGCGAGGTGGGATCGAAAAAGTGAGTTTGTGGAATTTACCTGCGATTGTGGCAAAAAAAGCGCACGGTGGAACAACCGTGGCGGCAACCGCGCACTTGGCGCGACTTGCAGGCATTGACGTGTTCGCCACCGGCGGTATTGGCGGCGTGCATTTTGATGCCTTCGATGAAAGCGCCGACCTTCCCGCACTGGCTCGCACGCCAATCATTGTGATTTGTGCTGGCGCAAAAAGCATTCTCAACCTGCACGCGACCCTCGAGCGACTCGAGACGCTGGGCGTGGCTGTGATTGGTTATAAAACCGCCAGTTTGCCCGCGTTTCACACGCCGCACAGCCCGTTTTCGGTGGCAGCACAACTCGATTCGCCGCTCGAGATTGCCACCGCGTTTCTGGCTTCCAAAGACTTTGGTTTGCACCAAGCAATTCTGGTGGCGAATCCCGTCAGCGAGGGGCTGCCTTATGAACAGGTGGAACGCTGGGTTGAAGCCGCCAACCACGAGGCGCGGCGCGAAGGCATCAATGCCAAAGCCCTGACACCGTTTTTACTGCGGCGACTCTCGAGTTTATCGAACGGCGAGACAGACCGCGTGAACGGGATTTTGTTGCGTGAAAATGCGCGATTGGGTGGGGAAATTGCTGTGGCACTGGCAAATTTAAGAAGCTCGAGTTGAATCATATGCTCCCAAAAGGTAATCTCGAGTCGTGGCAGAAGATTCACCAGTTTATTGACACGTTCTCTGCTTACGGCGACCAATGGTTGGACTGGCAGAACATGGTTCGGACGGTTGTGAGCAACCTCGAGAATCTTGGTTTGGGTGAATTTTTCCGTGTTGGTCAAGGGATGCACCAAATCATTTTCTCGACATTGGATCATCATATGCTCGCGTCAGAACCGCGAGTCACCTTGGAATTTTCTTTAAACGAACAAACTGTACGAATTGCTTATGGAAATGCGAATCTTTATTTTCACGAATCGTTGTCCGAAGAAGCTGTTCCAATTGATTTTGCTACCCAAACAACAATCAACTATCTGCGACGCTTATGGATTGAAACCAAACCAGAAACACCAATTCCAGACGTACTCAAAGCGCCTCGTCTGTAGTTGCTTGATTTGATCTTGCAATTTATAACAAAACGTTATAAATTGAAACTGTGAACGTCATTGCCCTTCGTAAACTCCGCGAATTTTGGCGTAAACATCCAGAATCCGAAACAGCATTAAGGGCATGGTACAAACGACTTCGTAAATCCAAAGTTGAAAATTTTAGCGAATTAAAAGACATTTTCAATAGCGCCGATTACGCCGAACCTTACACGATTTTTGACATTGCAGGCAACAATTACCGCGTTATTATCGTGGTCGTTTACCGAGGCAATATCGCATTTATCAAACGGGTTTTTACGCACCGCGAGTACGATGATTGGGACTCGAGAAAGGAAACAGCATGAACTTTTCAAACGTACTTCAAAGTTGGGAACAAATCCCAGCAACAGCCCGAATTTCGCGCCCAACCAACGAAGCCGAATTTGAAAGGTTACTCGAGCTTCTTGAAAGCATCACAGACCGTATGGAAGCTCGAGCCGAGAATCCTGAAACCAGTTCGTTGGGTGCGTTGTTCGATTTGGTTTCCGAGTACGTCCGGGCTTGGGAAGCTGAGTTTGAAGCCGAAATTGACGCGACACCAAGCGAAGTGCTGGAACAATTGATGCTTGAGCGAAATGTCACGCAAACAGATTTGGAACGTGCTGGCGTGGCAAAACAAGAATTGTTGAGCATGATTTTGGCGGGTAAACGTGAGGTTTCTCGAGGGTTAGCAAAAAAACTCGCAACGTTTTTTAAAGTCAGTGTCGAAGTTTTCGTGTAATTCAAATTATTTGTTGATGAATTGACGCACCTCCAGTAACCTTTGACCTTTCCCCAAACCAATTCTTGCGCTACACTGTCCCGTTACCCTTCGGGGAAAGGTGGTTTTCGTGCTGTCCTTTGAGTTCAACAAAACAATTGAGTCCATCCACCCCGCCCTGATCTCGAGGGTCGAGGATGGTTCGGCGGCGTTCAAAGCGGGTGTGAAAGCGGGCGATTTTTTACGCCGCGTCAACGGCAATGCCATCACCGACATCATCGCCTACCGCCGTGAACTCGAGCGCGGCGATGTGACGCTCGAGGTCAAAACCGAGGCTGGGGCACTTCTGGAGTTTGAGGTTTCGTGGGAAGACCCTGGTCTCGAGTTCTCTGAGGTGCTGTTTGACGGCATCAAGCTTTGCGCCAACAAATGCGAGTTTTGTTACGTGCATCAGATGCCCAAAGGTTTTCGCAAGAGTTTGTACATCATGGATGACGATTACCGACTCTCGTTCTTGTACGGTTCGTTTGTGACCCTGACCAATTTGACCAATGACGATTTCAACCGAATTCTCTCCGAGAACCTTTCGCCGTTGTACGTCAGCGTCCATGCGATAGATCAAAACTTGCGTTCCGACATGATGAAATGGTGGAAACTTAAGGTAAAAGACGAAAACGCCACCAAAATTCAGGATGCCCTGAAGCGCCTCGAGCCGATTGATTTGTACACCCAACTGGTTTTGATGCCAGGTCGCAACGACGGGGATCATTTCGATGAATCCATCGAGTACCTCTCGAGTTTGCCCAACGTGCAATCCGTGGCGTGCGTGCCGGTGGGTTTGACCGAGCACCGCCGCAACCTGCCAAGTTTGCGTCCGTTCAACAAACAAGAGGCTCGAGATGTTTTAAACCGTGCGCACGTCTGGCAGAAAAAAATGCTCGAGGAACGCGGCACGCGTTTTATTTTTCCAAGTGATGAATTTTATATTCTGGCAGGTTATCCGTTGCCGCCAGAAGAGGCTTACGAGGGTTATCCAATGCTCGAGAATGGTGTTGGCATGGTCAGGGATTTTTTAAGCGAAGCACTGCCAGAACTGCCTGCAAGCATTCCAGCCACCAAAGTGATTCTTGGCACCGGAACATTGTTTGCACCCGTGCTCGAGTTGGCGGTTGAACCCTTGCGGGCGATTCGGGGTTTAGAGATTGAAGTCAGGGCGATCAACAATAAAACTTTTGGCGAACCAACCACCGTGGCGGGTTTGCTGACCGGACGCTGCTTTTTGCACGGCATCAAACCAGCCGAAGCCGATTTGCTGCTGGTTTCGCCCAGCACCTTGCGTTACGGCACTGAAACCATGCTCGATGAAGTCACACTATCTGAGCTTCGCGCCAACCTGAAAATGGACGTGCGTTCGGGTGGTAAAAGCCTAGCTGAACTCTCACGGGTGATCCTCGAGAATGCCAGCGCCAGTCTGCCTCAATTTGGCATGAGCGCCCACGCCGCCAAAGAACACCGCGCATAAACAATACGAACATTAAACGCACAAGATCAAACCGCTCGAGACAAATATATTTCTCGAGCGGTTTTTCGTGTATCAAACGTGAAATGATACCCAATCCTAGGATTTGACATTTCAAGCCTCCACGCGTTAAGGTGTTGAAACAGTAACAGAAACGAACAGGATTGTGTGCGAAAGCTCCCCACTTTCACAGCTCTCGAGCCAACTCGAGGGTTGACACACCCTTGTTTGGATTTCAACACTGTGGAGGAGCGTGAACATGAAACGCAAGGGATTGATGATCGGTTTGGCATTACTCGGAGCGGCAGCCGTGGCAAGCCTGAGTATGACGAGCGCCCAAGGCAAAACCTACAAGATCGCCCTGTTGGTCAAAAGCCTGGGCAACGGTTTCTTTGAAGCCGCCCGCGACGGTGGACTTGAAGCCGCCAAAGAACTCAAAAATGTTGAAGTCATTTACACCGGTCCTACCACCGCCACCGCAGAGGGTCAGATCGAACTGATCAACTCGCTGGTTGCGCAAAAAGTGGATGCGATTGCGATCAGCGCCAACGACCCGAACGCCGTGGTTGCCGCCCTGAAAAAAGCCAAATCTCGAGGTGTCAAAATTATTTCCTGGGATTCAGGCGTTGCCAAAGACGCACGTTTGATGCACCTAAACCCGTCCAACACGGCGCTGATTGGACGCAAGCAAATTGAAATGATTTCCAAGACCATTGGTGGCAAAGGCGAAATCGCCATTCTGTCCGCCACCGCCCAAGCCACCAACCAAAACGCTTGGATTGCCGCCATGAAAGACACCCTCAAAGACCCAATGTACTCTGGTCTGAAACTTGTAGACACCGTTTACGGCGATGATCAATCCGACAAATCCTACCGCGAGGCACTGGGCTTGTTTAGCAAATACCCCAACCTGAAAGGCATCATCGCCCCGACCACCGTCGGCATTGCCGCCAGCGCCAAAGCCGTGATTGACCAAAAACTGGTCGGCAAAGTCTTCGTGTCCGGTCTTGGCTTGCCAAGCGAAATGATTTCTTACGTCAAAGCCGGCTCGGTGGACACCTTCGCCCTCTGGAATCCAATTGACCTGGGTTACTCCGCCGTCTACGCCGCCTACCAATTCGCAACCCGCAAAGCCACCAGCAAAGCAGGCGCGAAAGTCAGCATTGGACGCATGGGCACAATTACCCTTGATGCGAATCTCGAGGCTCCAATGGGTGATCCATACACGTTTAACAAAGACAACATTGATAAGTTTGCCAAAGCGTTCTGAGCCATTAGCGAATAGCAAAAGCCTGTAGCGCCCAAACTCGAGAAACCCTAACGGGCAAACAAATGGAATTATCCTTCTCCCGCTTGAGGCTCTCACCTTCTCTCGCTTCTTGCCCTTAAAACGCACCTGTCTTGCCCTTGAAGCAGCACCTTCTTGATTCCAAGATGCACCTCACGGGCGGAATCGCTCACGGGCTTGGGCGCTGCGGGCATGGTCGCCAAGCGAAAGAGGGTGGAGAACGAAATAAGTTGGCATCTTGAGAAATCAATAAAACTCCCTTCTCTCCTTGGAGAGAAGGGTCGGGGATGAGAGGGAACGAAAGTAACTGCTACTCTTCAAAAGCTCGAGAGCAACATATTCGGAGATGGTCTTCGTCATTTTAAAACCGTCTCCGTTTTGCTCGAGAATAATCAAAAATCACAAACTCGAGAAATGAATTTATGACAACACCTTTTTTGCAAATCAACAATTTGAATAAACGTTTTGGCGCGACGCAAGCCGTGAATGAAGTGTCTTTTGGCTTGAATAAGGGTGAGGTTTTGGCGCTCATTGGCGAGAACGGCGCGGGGAAATCGACGGTGGTGAAAATCCTGACGGGCATTTATCAGCCAGATTCGGGCAGTATCGTTTTGAACGGTGAAACCTTGCGTCTCTCGAGTCCTCAGGATGCGGCAAGGGCTGGGATTGGTGCGATTCATCAGGAAACCGTGATGTTCGATGAGTTGTCGGTGGCGGAGAATTTGTTCGTTGGCAATCATCCAGTCACGTCCAAGTTTTTTGCGGGTGGTTTGGTGAATTGGCGTTCCATGCTCGAGCAAGCCAAGATCGTGCTTGAGAAATTGGATGCCAAGATTGATCCTGAAAAGCCACTCAAGGAACTGAGCGTGGCGCAAAAGCATTTGGTGCAAATTGCGCGGGCGTTGTCGCAAGACTCGAGCGTGGTGATGATGGACGAACCCACCGCATCGCTGTCCAAAGCCGAGATTGAGGATTTGTACCGTATCGTGCGGCAATTGCGTGACGCGGGCAAGGCGGTGCTGCTGATTACCCACAAATTCGATGAGGTTTTTGCGCTGGCGAACCGCTACATTGTTTTGCGTGATGGTGAAAATGTCGGTACGGGGAATATTAAAGATACCTCGAGTGAGGATTTGATTCGTTTGATGGCGGGGCGCGAGGTTGGGGCGCTGTTCCCAAAACTCGAGTCCAAACCTGGTGCAGTGATGCTCGAGGTCAAGAATTTTGAGCATCCAAGCGAATTCTCGAGCATCAATTTTAGGGTTCGCAAGGGCGAGATTCTGGGTTTTTACGGGCTGGTTGGTGCGGGGCGCTCCGAGGTGATGCAAGCCGTGTTTGGTTTGAATGCTGCCGCAACGGGTTCGGTCTTGATCGATGGAAAAACCGTGAAGATCAAATCCCCTGCCGATGCTGTGAGACACGGTTTGGTTTACGTTCCCGAAGACCGCCAGATTGCGGGCGCAATTTTACCGATGAGCATTTTGCACAACATCACGCTGGCAAGCATCTCAAGCATTGGAAATATTCTTAATCGCAATAAAGAGGAAGCCATCGCCATGCCACTTGCCGAGCGCTTGTCACTCAGGGCGGCAAACCTCGAGCAGAATGTGAGCGAGCTTTCGGGCGGCAACCAGCAAAAAGTCGTGCTTTCAAAATGGCTTGCCACCAACCCGAAAGTGATTATTCTGGACGAACCGACCAAAGGCATTGACGTTGGCGCGAAAGCCGCCGTGCATTCGTTCATGAGCGAACTGGTGCAAAACGGTTTGGCGGTGATTCTGGTCAGTTCAGAACTGCCTGAAATCATGAACATGTCTGACCGTATTCTGGTGATGCGCGAAGGGCGTTTGGTGGCAGAATTTGAGGCTCGAGTTGCCACCGCCGAAGAAATTGTCACCGAGGCGGCAGGAAATACTCGAGGATTGGTCGCATGAAAAAAGTTTGGAAAACCCATCAACGCGAATTGATTTTACTGGGCTTGCTGGTGGCACTGCTGATTGGCGTGGGTATTCGTGCGCCGTCATTTATCAGCCTGAAAACTTTTGACGCGATCTGGCATGACAGCGCCCTGTTGATTGTGCTGGCACTGACTCAAATGCTGGTCATCATGTCCAGGGGGATTGATCTTTCGGTTGCCGCAAACCTGGCGCTTTCGGGCATGTTGGTCGGATTGCTCGCCAAAGCCGTGCCAGGCATTCCTGTAATTGCGCTGCTGATTTGCGGCGCTCTTTCGGGCTTGATGCTCGGCATCATCAACGCCAGCCTGATCAACTTTCTCGAGATACCCCCGATTGTTGCCAGCCTCGGCATGATGAGTGTTTACCGTGGGTTGACCTACGTGGTTTCTGGCGGGCAGTGGATCAATTCCAACGAACTTCCTGTCGCATTGGTGGATTTCCCAAATGCCAGATTTTTGGGTATCACCGGACTCGAGTGGGTCAGTTTGATCGCGCTGGTGCTGGGTTGGTTTTTGGTGCATCAATCTCGTTTTGGTCGTGAAATTCGGGCGCTCGGCGGCAATCCGAACGCCGCAAAATACGTGGGCATTCCTGAGACACGGCGTTTGTTTGCGCTTTACGCCCTTTCGGGTGTGGTGGCTGGCGTGGTTGGTGTGTTGTGGGTGGCGCGTTTTGCGCTTGCCAACACTGAAATTGCCAGTGGCTTCGAGCTTCAAGTCGTTGCCGCCTGCGTGCTTGGTGGCGTGAGCATCGCTGGAGGCGTCGGCAGCGTCATTGGTACTGCCCTCGGTGCAATTTTCCTCACGACGCTGTACAACGCCCTGCCCGTCGTCAACGTCTCCCCGTTTTGGCAAACCGCGATTGTCGGCGTCGCTATTCTGGTCGCCGCCATCGTCAATCAGGGCGCCTCTCGAGTGAAGGGCAAAACCATTCTGAGGACATCATGACCGAGAACTCCCGCTCAACCCCAGTGCAAGCTCGAGCACCCTTTAAAATCTCGAGTTTGTTATTGCGTTGGGAACTGATTTTGCTGGTCATGCTGGCAATCGTGATGGTCTTAAATGGTCGCTTGTCCGAGTATTTTTGGGACGCCGCAAACCTCGGTGATGCGACCCCAATTTTTGCCGAAAAGGGCATGATGGCGCTCGGTATGGCGCTCCTTATTTTGTGCCGCGAAATTGATTTGTCGGTGGCTTCGATCATCGCGCTCAGCTCACTCTTGATGGGCTTTGCGGCGCAGTCGGGCGCAGATTGGTTTGTCTTGCTGCTGGTTGGCGTTGGCACTGGCACGCTGTGCGGTTTTTTAAACGGGTTTTTGGTGGTTCGGTTTGCCGTGCCAAGCATTGCCATCACGCTCGGTACGATGTCGCTGTTTCGTGGTATCGCTCAAGCCGTTTTGGGTGATACCGCACTGACCGCGTATCCAGAATCTTTTGGCAATCTTGGGCAAGGTTACGCGCTCGAGAACCTACCGATTTCATTTGTGACCTTTCTAATCCTGGCGGTTTGTGTTGGCGTGTTCTTGGCACGTACCCGCTGGGGCAGAAACCTTTACGCGATTGGCAACAATCCCGATGCCGCACGGTTTTCTGGTATTCCTGTCAACCAATACCGCCTCGCCCTGTTCACCTTCTCAGGCACATTGGCAGGACTGGCAGCCGTGTTTCTGACCTCGAGAATCACCACCACGCGCCCAAACATTGCCCAGGGTTGGGAACTCGATGTCATCACCATGACCGTGCTCGGTGGCGTCAGCATTGCGGGTGGCGTTGGTAACATTTTGGGCGTGGTGCTTTCGGTGTTGCTGCTGGGCATGATTCAATTTGGCATGGGCTTAATCAATATTCCTGGCATTGTCGCCTCGATCATTATTGGTATTCTGATGGTGCTTGCCATTGCACTGCCGCCCGTCATCAAACGCATTCTCAAACCAGGTGCAAAATCATGAAACTCGAGGTGCAATACTCTGATGCAAAACGCTGATCCTGCCGCCGTACTGCGCTCGAGGCACGAATTTATTTTGCAGCAAGCGCTGGCACGGAAAATAGTGCGCACCAAAGAACTGGCGCAGCATTTGAGCGTCCATGAAATGACGGTGCGCCGCGACCTGGATTTACTCTCCGAGCAGGGGTTGCTCGAGCGGGTGCATGGTGGTGCACGACTGCAAAACAAAGCCAACGACGAAGTGGCTTACAGTTTGCGTATCAACGAGCATCTCGAGGCGAAATCGAGCATTGCCCGCAAAGCGCTCGAGTTAATCCAAGACGGTGACACCATCGCGCTCGATGCCAGCACGACCACATTGCAACTGGCACAATTGCTGGGCGGAAAAACCCTCAACACGATTGTCTCGAGCCTTGACGCCGCCACAATTCTGGCGGGTTTAAACTTACCGTTTACCTTAACGGGCGGCGAATTTCACGCTCGAGCACGGTCTTTTGTTGGCGCTCACGCGACAGGAATTTTAAAACGACTTCATCCAGACAAAGTGTTTTTCTCGAGCAAAGGTTTCAGTCCACAAACGGGTTTTACCGACGCGCACCTGCCCGAAACCGAAATGAAAGAACAACTGATTCGATCTGGGCGTTTTATTGTGGCGCTACTTGATCACACCAAATTCTCGAGGGTCGCACTGCATACGATTGTTGAAATGGACGCGGTGGACGTGATTATTACCGATCTCGAGCCTGAGGTTGAAACCAGAAATGCGCTTGAGGCGGCAGATATTCGACTGCTGGTGACTGGGGTGTAACGTGGAAATTACAAACGAAATTCTCGAAAAGATCATTGCAGGAAAACCCGTCGGTGATGTTGCGCCGTACTCGGGCGGTTCGCACAATGTCATTAAAGGATTTTTGAAAGACACTGTGCATGATTTCGAGCAATCTAAACTGTTTGATCTCGAGGTGGAATCTGAAAGTTACGGCAGTGGGTACGCCTCGTTTTGGGATTTGTTTTGTTACAAGAAAAACGGTAAATCATCAACCCTCAAAGACAACACGACTTACATTGATGGCATCGCGGTGTACTTGTGCAAACTTGCGCCTGTGGCGGTCATGGGCGCAATGGAACGAACAAGAACCGGCAACAGCAGTAGCAGTTCAAGTTTTCTTCACGCCGAAGATGTTGGCACTGTGCCACCAGGCAACTGGCTCGAGATTGCAAGAGAAATCAGAACCAAACTCGAGAAACGCGGTTTTGTGCTGCTCGAGCGGAAGATTTTGCAGCAACGCATTCCCTTTAAGACCGAGATCGTCACGATTATTGGGGATAACCCGCCGCAAAACTTCAACGCTTTTTTTTACTGGTGTGATTAAAGAAAGGAGTAACCAATGCCAAAGTTCGGAGCGCACGCATTCATTTGGGCTGGAGACTGGAGCGACGAGGGCGCAGAAAAAGTGATTGGCGGCGCGGCGGCGGCTGGACTCGATTTTGTTGAGGTCTGCGTGCTGCATCCCGCGAGTTTCAATGTTGCCCACACCAAAGCCTTACTCGAGCATTACAATATTGGCGCAACCTGCTCGCTGGGATTGCCCAAAGATTCGCACTTACCAGCCAATCCAGAAAGAGCAAAATTGTTTCTCGAAGATGCTTTGCGCGTCACCCACGGTATTGGCGCAACCGCACTTTCGGGTGCAATTTACACGCATTTGGGAACGCTTACGGGCGCCCCACCTCGAGATGATGAACTGACCAGCGTCGTGACGGTTTTAAAATCCGTGGCAAAATCTGCGTCCAGCCTCGGACTCGAGATTGGTATCGAAGCCATCAACCGATACGAAAATTATTTGATTAACCTCGCCTCTCAAGCGCTCGAGATTGTTGAACGTATTGACGAACCCAACGCCTTCGTTCACCTGGACACGTATCACATGAACATCGAAGAGAAAGGTTTTTCCAAACCGATTATCAACACTGGTTCTAAAATGCGCTACATTCACCTTTCCGAATCTGACCGTGGCACTCCAGGCACGGGCAACGTTCATTGGGACGATGTGTTCAAAGGTTTGAAAGCCATCAATTACGACGGGGCATTGGTCATGGAATCCTTCGCCGCGATCAATCCCGACATTGCTGGCGCGACCTGCATGTGGCGCGATGTGGTCGGTGATCCGCAGGCTTTGGTGCGTGATGGTCTGGCGTTCTTGCGCGGTAAAGCCCGAGAACACGGTGTGATGCAATAAATCTTTCAAAACGAGGTCAATATGAACGTCAGCAATTCAATTCGTGAAGCCCTGAAAAAACAACATATCGAAACGCCATCGTGGGGTTACGGCAATGCGGGAACGCGCTTTAAAACCTTTCCCAGCCTCGGCGCGGCGCGTGACATCTGGGAGAAGCTCGAGGATGCGGCTAAAGTCCATGAACTGACGGGGATTGCGCCGAGTGTGGCGTTGCACATTCCTTGGGATAAAGTTGAGGATTTTGGTAAGCTCAAAAAGTTCGCCAAAGACCGTGGAATTTCGCTTGGGGCGATCAACCCAAATTTGTTTCAAGCCGAAGAATACCGCCTTGGTTCAATCGCCAACCCTGATAAGAAAATCCGCAAAAAAGCCGTCAATCACATGCTCGAGTGTGTTGATGTGATGAAGCTCACGGGGTCAAAAGATTTATCACTGTGGTTTGCTGACGGCACAAATTACGCCGGACAAGACGATTTTCGTGAACGCAAACACCGCACTCGAGATTCTTTGAGCGAGGTTTACGCGGCACTGCCGAAAAACACGCGCTTGCTGCTCGAGTACAAATTTTTTGAACCCGCGTTTTACGGCACTGATCTTCCAGACTGGGGCACGGCGTTCGCACATTGCACGGCGCTGGGTGAAAAAGCCCAAGTGCTGGTGGATTTGGGGCATCATGCGCAAGGCACGAACATTGAACAGATTGTGGCGTTCTTGCTCGACGAGGGCAAACTTGGTGGTTTCCACTTTAACAACCGTCGTTATGCCGACGACGATTTGATTGTCGGCAGCACCAACCCGCTCGAGTTGTTCTGCATTTTTAACGAACTTGTCAGCAGCGAGCAATCCAAAGACAAACTGGCGGTCACAACCGCCAAAAACGTGGCGTACATGATTGACCAGTGCCATTACCTTGAGAATAAAGTCGAAGCCATGCTCTTGAGCGTTCTGAATTGCCAAGAAGCCTACGCGAAGGCGTTGCTGGTAGATCGAGTAGCGCTGAAAGTTGCACAGGCTAAGGGTGCGATTTTAGAGGCGAACCAGATTTTGATGGATGCCTTCAGAACTGACGTGCGACCACTGCTCGCCGAAATCCGCGAAGAACAAGGCAAACCAGCCGAACCAATGAAAACCTTACGACAAAGCGGCTACCTCGAGAAAACCGCGAAAACTCGAGGCAAGGCAAGTGCGGGTGGAGGATTTCCAGAATAAATAATCTCGAGGATTACAAAAATTTAGTGTGATTTCTGCTCTCTCAAGTCGAGTAGCGCAAAAAATAAAATACAACCTATGCCCCATAGAATCCAGGCTGCCCCGTACACCATTGATTCGACGGGAAGACCATAGAGCGAAGTCCAAGTGAAGGCAATACCATCTAAAAAAGTGGCTGTCATTGTCATGACAACGACTGCTGGAAGAAATGCGACGCCGCGCAGTCCGACCAAAAAACCAATCACTCTCATTGCTCCAAAGCCAAAAGGAAAACTGAGTGCGAACAGCAACACCAAGTTGATACTTTTAGGATCAAACACAACTGTTCCCATAAAACGAACCATCATGGCTGCAACAAACCAAAATACAACGCCAATCAAAACCCAAATGGCAAGTTTAGAATTAGGAATCGAAATTTGAGAAACTTGTGTCATAAGAAAACCTCCTGCTCGAGCCTAAAGTCGAGTCGGTGAATGAATTGCCCAACAGCCTAAACCAATGATTGAAAACCTTCTTAAAACTGCAAATCTGAACTTACGGGGTCATTTAGTCACCTCCTGGGAAAGTGTGAACTCGAGCCAGCGAACGAATTGTTTAAAGGCTGCTTGTGAGTGCAAATCATGATTGACTGTCAGGCGCTGCAACAGCAAGCCTTCAACGGTGGCAACCGTCAAGGTAGCGAGGACATCGGCGCGTTTGCGTTTCAGTCCAGCCCGCACGAATCCAACCGAGAATCGTATGACCCAAGCCGAGACAAGATTTTCGGTCAGACGCTCGAGTCCAGCAGGGTTCATCAAGGCGTACCCCCATAACTCGAAAGTCGAGCGTTGGAATGGCTTGTTGGCGGGTAAAGTCAGGGTTTCCCAGAGCCTCTCGAGCATTCTGACAGGAGAGCCTTCCTGCTCGAGCATCTGGTCTGAAAGGGCAAGGTACTGGATTTCGATATGTTCAACGATCAGCCCGAGCAAGTTTTCTTTGCTGCCGAAATGGTGAATCAGCATTCGGGCGCTCGAGCCAATACCATCGGCAAGGGGGCGCAGTGACAAACCAGAAAAGCCATGCTCGAGAACGTAGACAGTGGCTCGCTCGAGCAGGTCAGTTTTGATGGTTTGGTCTTTACTGCGGGTCATGAAACAAGTGTTACATGAAACGAATGTTACGTCAATACGGTCATTTGTCCCCGAAGGTTCAATTCCAAGTCTTAAAGCCCTATGATGATGCTCGAGATTTAACAGAGGTGTTCATGCGTGTCAGTTTTTTTGTAACTTGTGTGGCAGATCAATTCGGCTCGAGTGCGGCGGCAGCCAGCGTGCGATTGCTGCGAAGGTTTGGTGTGGACGTCAGTTTTCCACAAGATCAAACCTGCTGTGGACAACCCGCTTACAACGCTGGGTATGCGGATGATGCTCGAGAATTGGCAAAGCATTATTTGAATGTCTTCGAGAAGGCACTCGAGACAAGTGATTTTGTAGTTGTGCCTTCGGGTTCGTGCGGTGCGATGGTGCATCATTACCCAGAATTGTTTGCGCAAGACCCAATGAATTTGCGGCGGGCTTGGGATGTCTCGGGTCGGGTGTTTGAACTGACGCAATTTCTGGTCGAGAAACTTGGGGTGACACATCCTGGCGTTGACCTGAGTGGCGTTCGCGTGGCGTATCACGATTCGTGCCATGCCATGCGCAACATGGGCGTTAAACAACAGCCGCGAATTTTGCTCGAGGCGGCGGGCGCGACTTTACTGCCTTGGGATGAAAGTTGCTGCGGTTTTGGCGGCTTGTTCAGCGTGAAACTGCCTGAACTCTCGAGCGCGATGATGAACCGAAAAATTGATTCGCTTGAAGCAGACGCCAAAGAGGCAGATGTTTTGACCAGTACCGATTTGGGCTGTCTGATGCAGCTTGGTGGCGGTTTGGGCAGACGCGAGAATACCCCACGCGTGGTTCATATTGCCGAGTTATTGTTGAACGGTAAAGCCGCGCTCGAAGCCCAACCCGCATAGGAGTCAATTATGGAAATCAGCATTCACGATTTTCCCGAAGCGCACCTGAAGGCGCTGGCGAACACTGGCGTTCGCGGCGCAACCATGCGTGCAACGCAAACGTTTAACCAAGGGCGCGAAGACCGTTACGCCGAATTGCCCGATGTCGAAGCCTTAAAAGCCTATGCCGCCACCGTCAAAGACCACACGCTCGAGCATCTGGATTATTACTTGAATCGTTTGGCTGATAATATCGAATCGCGCGGTGGTCATGTGCATTTCGCGCTCGACGGCGCGGATG
Organism: Deinococcales bacterium; assembly: GCA_043775825.1. Taxonomy (GTDB): domain Bacteria; phylum Deinococcota; class Deinococci; order Deinococcales; family JAAFIG01; genus JANXTZ01. Next base: position 18,139 of record JAYVRX010000077.1, on the reverse strand, counting down.
CCAACCAGATTATTTTGGACATTACCAAAGCTGCCAATGCCAAACTGATTGTTAAATCCAAGAGCATGGTCACCGAAGAAATCGAACTGAATCAAGCGCTCGAGACGGCTGGCATGAAAGTAATCGAATCGGATTTGGGTGAGTACATTTTGCAACTCGAGGGCGAGCATCCGAGCCATATTATTGGACCCGCAATTCACAAACCCAAAAGCGAAGTGGATGAATTGTTTCATAGGCTTTACGACGTGCCGCTCGGCTCGAGCGCCGATGTGCTGGCGGGTAAAGCCCGTGAGATCATCCGCCAAGATTTTTTAAACGCCGACGTTGGCATTTCGGGCGTGAACTTTGCCATTGCCGAATCGGGCAGCATCGTGATCGTCGAAAACGAAGGCAATGCCCGTCTGACCACCTCACGCCCAAGGGTTCATATTGCCGTGATGGGACTCGAGAAAGTCATTCCCAACATTCATGACCTTGGGGTATTCTTAAAACTCCTGCCGAGGGCTGCCACAGGACAACGCAGCACTGTATTCGTGTCTTTGATTTCTGGACCCAAAACCGAACTCGAGGTTGACGGACCTGAAGAATTTCATGTGGTCGTGCTCGACAACGGACGCTCGAGTGTTCTAGCCGATGATGAGATGCGAGCCAGCCTGCGCTGCATTCGGTGCGGCGCGTGTCTGAACACCTGCCCCGTTTATCAGCAACTCGGCGGTCATGCTTACGGCTGGGTTTACTCAGGACCTATCGGTAGCGTGCTCGACCCTGGTTTGCTCGGACTGAGTGAAGCCAAAAGCTTGCCATTCGCCTCGAGTTTGTGCGGCGCGTGCGGCGATGTTTGCCCAGTCAAAATTCCGTTACCGCAAATGCTCGTCACCCAACGCACCCGAGCCGTTTCAGGTGGTTTGATGCCAGCCGTTGAAACCCTGGGCATCAAAGCCTTCAAAAACCTGATGAAAAACCCCGCACTGTACCGACTCTCGAGCAAAATGGGACGCTTTGTAAAATGGGGTAAAACCATGCCGAACCTTGGCATTGCACCACTCTCGAGTTGGCAAGCCACCCGCGATTTTCCCGCGCCCAACCAAAAATCTTTTCGGGATTTGTGGAATGAAGGTCTGAATACCGAAGCTGCACCCAAGCTCGAGAAACTCGAGGCTGCCGATGATTAAAAAGTTTTGTATTTGTAGGGGCGCTGCTTGCTGCATCAATACCGACTTAATCACCAGAATAGTCCAGGACGTAATTTTTGTCTTACTCACCGTTTTTCTACCCTCACCCGCTCGTTCCTCGCCGCCCTCTCCCTTCTTGACCATAAAACGCACCTGTCGGGCATGGTCGCAACATCGGGAGAGGGCTAAAACCCTCCAGCTACACATGTTTGGCATCAAACTCCCTTCTCCTGATGTTGGGAGCGCCCAAGCCCGTAAGGTGCTGCTTCAAGGGCAAGAAGAAGGGTTGGGGATGAGGGTAGAACGATGGTTACATTTTTTGGGAAACGTGCTTGATAGACGTAGTTTCGGATTAAGTCGGAGTCAATGTGCTTGCTGCGCCTTTGCCCAATATGAGGTTGCATCATGAACCGCGCCGATTTCCTGGCTCGAGTCCGTGACGCCACAGGACGCAATCCAAAAGCGCCAATCACCAGACCTCCAGACCCACCAAGTTTAAGTGCAGATCAAGACGCCCGAGTTTTGGCACAGCGTTTTAAGCTCGAGAATGAACGCGTGCTTGGCAAGGTGCGGTTGGTAGATTCGTTTGATGATGCTCGAGAAAGTTTGAAAGAATTACTGGTTGGAAAAACCTCTTACGTCAACTCGAGCCATGAGATTCTAAAAGAATTCGCACTCGAGCAAAACGGTTTGGAATTGGTTGCGCCCAAAGATGCAGATGTTGGCATTACGGGCGCTGATTTTGCGGTTGCCGCCACGGGCAGCCTCGCGTTTTCCTCGAGTCACGGGCGGTTGGCAACGCTCTTACCTTTTCACCACATTATCCTTTTGAAAGCCAGCCAAATTCTGCCCGACATCGAAGACTTGTACGCCAAACTCGGCTCACAAACCCTTCCGAGCGCTTGGGGGATGCATACAGGACCCAGCAAAAGTGCCGACATTGAACAAACGATGGCGCTTGGGGTGCATGGACCTGGACAGGTGGACGTGATCGTGATTTTGGATTCCTGACGTAAAGGCGCGTATCATGGGCGCATGAACATCCCAATCATGCCCGTAACCGACCAAGTTTTTGACGCGGCACTCGAACGTTTCGCGTTTATTGACGAATCGCTGGTCGAAAAAACCACGCTGGCGGGGCGCAAACTGGACCGCGACGAAATTTTAGACCGTTATCAATTCACATCCCTGGTCGAGGCGCTGCGCAGCGAAGAATTTGGCGAGGATGCGCTCGAGACGGTGCAAGACCTCGAGCTTCCAGATGTCTTTGAATCTGAAGATGCGGCTTGGGAGGCAGTGAAAGAATTTTATGCTGACCGTGACTGCGTACTGTTGCAGGTTGGCGATGCCGAGCAATTTATTGTAGGGCGCGAAATCGTCTCAAGGTTGGGACTCTTATAATCGCAATAAAATTTGTGTTGCAAAGATTTAAGCTCGACCAATAGTCGCAGCAGGTTAAAATCTTGGATGTGACCTTACTTCAAGTACCCTCGAGACTTGCATGAACGAAGCTTTGAACGCCGCGCTGTTCGCTCTTGGCAGCGCCGCCGCTTGGGGTGCGGGTGATTTCAGTGGCGGTCTGGCAAGCAAGCGCTCCAGTCCGATTTCGGTGACGCTGGTTTCCAATCCGTTTGGTTTGGTTTGCTTGCTGGCGTTGGCGCTTTTAAAACGTTCGGCTTTGCCTAGCCAGCACGATATGATTCTTGGTTTTGCGGCTGGCGCGTGCGGTGCTGCCGGTCTGCTGGTTTTTTACCGTGCCCTCTCGAGCGGCAAAATGGGTGTGATCGCGCCTGTGACCGCCGTGGTTGCGAACGTAGTTTCAGTCTTGTTCGGGGCGTTCACCGAAGGTCTACCTCGAGCTTTGCAATTTGTGGGTTTTGGACTGGCAATCTTGGGTATTTGGGTGATTTCCAAGCCCGAATCTGGTGCTCGAGCCAGCCTTCAAGATTTGTTGCCCGCGTTGTTCGCTGGCTTTGCGTTTGGCGCATTTTTTATTTTGACCGCGCAATTTTCCAGCCCCGACCTCAGTTGGGCTTTGGTGGTGGCTAGAGTTGGTACGATTGCGGTCACGGTCTTGGCAGCAGTTTGGACGCGGCACCGGTTTAAGCTCGAGACTTCAAGTTTGCCCTTGGCGTTTGCGGCGGGAGGTTTGGACAGCCTGGGAAATTTGTTGTTTGCACTGTCCACGTCCTTAGGGCGGCTCGATGTCGGTTCGGCACTCTCGAGTTTGTATCCTGTGACGACGGTGCTTCTGGCAATGCTGTTTTTGAAAGAACGATTCACCCGCCTGCAAGGTTTTGGTGCGCTTTTGGCGCTGGTGTCCATTCCGTTGATTGTCGGTTTTTAAAATAAAAATTCCGTGTGGTTAAAACACCACACGGAATCTGGCGAAACAACTATTACGGTTTGAAATCTGCGCCCAAAGCAAATTGTGGATCGTTGGCTTTCAAACCCAACTCTGGGAAGTCTGGCACGACATCATCAAACAACCAGCGCTCAACCAAGGCTCGAGCCTCCGTGCCAGAAACCTGGTTTACAACCTTCAAAAAATCTTCGTTGGTAGCCAACCCAAATCGGTGACCCTCGAGGTAAGTGCGTAAAATCTGGAAGAAAGTCTTGTCACCAACTTTGAGGTACAACGCGTACAGTGTACTTGCCCCACGAACGTAAACAATGCCGTTAAACGGATCGTCTCCAGCCATGATTTTTCCTGGTGCGGGAATGGCTCGCACCAACTGGAGGCTGGGATCTGCCAGACGACGAATTTCACGGTTGATGCTGCGGGTTACGCTAATGCCCATAAATGGCAACTGCCCAATCTCATCGGCAAGTTCTAGAACAGTCAAACCAGCATCGGCTCTCTCGAGTATCTTGGCACGCAGCGCGGCGGGCAGTGTGCCACTGAATAGCAAATCCAGGAATTGACCGACTTGTTTGCTATCAAATTTAAAGCTTGGATCAATTCTTAAACCTGTTTTTAACAAGCCAACCAATTCGTCTTTGGCGTAAGTAAAATAGCCGCCCTGTTTGGCGTAGACCATAAATGGGTATTCGTTGCGAATTGAATCAGCCAGTTTTGTCCTTGTGCTGTGCTCGAGCCAGAATTGTCCAAGAAACTGGGCAAAACCCTCGTGAATAAAAGTCTGGCTGTGGTCTTGGTAACTGACCAAAGCGCCAAACCATTGGTGTGCCAACTCGTGGGCATAAACTTCCTCGAGGGTGTCGGTGATGACCTCTGGTGGTGCGTCTTCAAGACCTTCAAAGATGCCTGGGAAACTCGAGAGCGTTTGGTTCTCGAGCGCAAAGCCGGCTTTGATGTCGTGGGTGATAATGCCGTATTCGCGGAATGGGTATGCACCGAGGCGTTCGTTGAAAAAGCGAATCATGTCGGCTGTTTTTGCCAGCACCGGCTGATAGTTAGGGTCGGTGTTTGGCGCGAGGTAATGTCGGATGCGAACGCCATTGACCGTGCCACCCTCAACGCGTTTGTATTGTCCAAATGCCAGTGTTGGCATGTACGAAGTGGTCGGTTCGGAGATTCGGTAGTAACTTGTGGCTGTGCCGTCCTTGTTGTCTTGGCGTTTCAGGAAGATGCCGTTGGCAACGGCTTGTTCGTTTTGCGGTGCGGTCAACCGAAAGCTAAAGGTGGCTTTGTCGGCTGCCGAATCATTGACGGCGGCAATGTCTTTGAGCGAGGTGGGTTGGGATAAAAAGGCGACACCCGTTGGGGTGACCATCCAACTGTCGCCGATAATGTCTGGCTCGAACTTGGAGCCTGGCTTGCCCATGTAGACGACCTGAACCCTAAAGCTCGAGCCTTTGGCAATTGGGCTTGCTGGCGTAACAGTCAATTCTGGGTCTTGGTGTTTGAAACTGGCGCGTGTGCCGTTGACCAGTACGGATTTTACATTTAGTGCTCCCAAGTCAAGGTTAAAGCTCAAAAGGTCTTCGGTGGCGATGGCTTCCATGACGGACATGCCTTTGATGGTTTTGTGATCCGCTGGCACACTCAGGTCAATCGTGTAATGCTGCGCGTCATAACCACCGTTGCCCATCCAGGGATAAAGCGGGTCATTCAGGCTCGAGCTGCCTGGAACACCGATGGCGAGCGCCACTGAAATACCAAGGGCAATGGTGGTGTAAATGCTTCGGGTAATGGGTTTTTTCATACGACCTCATTTCAAAACCTGATTTTCAGAACGTTTTAAGATAGCAGGCTATTGTCAATAGTCATCGAAGATTGATCGAAGACTAACCGATAAAGATTAGATACCAATCCGAATAGAGTCGTATTTGAATTTATGTCTAACTTAGACGTATAATCCATTCATGCGGTTTTCCAAAACCAAACTCGAGGCAGAATACGCCCATATATTCTCGGTCGCACAAGGCATTGCCACGTGGTTGCAGCCGAATGCTGAGGTCGTGCTTCATGACCTCGAGACGGATCGGGTGGTCAAAATCTGGAACAACTTCTCGCGGCGTAACCCTGGTGATCCGTCATTGATTGCTGAGGAAATTCAACTCGAGCAAAACCAAGACGTGTATGGTCCTTACGAGCGTAGCAATTGGGATGGTCGCCGATTAAAGTGCATTAGCAGTGTGGTATGCAATGTCGCAGGTGAACGCATTGGATTGCTCTGTCTCAATTTGGATGTCTCGAGTTTTGATGCGTTTAAAACCTTTCTCGAAACGTTCGCTGCGACGGCTTCAAATGCTCCCAAAGCATTGGTCGAACTTGACTGGCGCGAACAAATTCATAACGCCCTGAGTGTATATTTGCGTGAAATCAACGCACCGCTTCATGCCCTGACTCGAGCGCAGAAAATTGAGGCGGTACGGGCGCTTGACAGCCAACATTTGTTCGCCACGCGCAATGCCACGCAACATGTCGCCAAGATTCTCGAGGTGTCCAGGGCGACGGTCTACAACTGGCTAAACGAAGCCAGGAATCAGTAAAAGGAGTTGTATGCAGCTCAAACCATTTCGGATCGAACATTATTATGCTAAGTACGAATTCACAGCCCAGTTCATGCTCTCGAGTTCTGACGCGCAATCACGAACGATTGGCGATTTGCTGGCGCTCGAGCCTGACGCCCGAGAACGTTTTGATGGGCTTTGGTTGGGTTATACCGAATCCTCGGGCGCACCTTACCTGCGTGAGGCGATAGCGGGAATTTACAACACCATCTCGAGCGATGATGTGTTGGTGATCTCGAGTGCTGAAGAGGGAATCTTCCTTGTCTATCACGCGCTGCTGGCGGCTGGTGACCATGTGATTGTCGAAACGCCGTGTTACGAAAGCGGTCTCGAGTTGGCACGTTCGACGGGTGCGGAAGTCAGTCAATGGACACGACATTTCGAGGACGGTTGGGCGCACGACCTGGTGGCACTCGAGGCGCTGATTCGTCCAAACACGAAAATGCTTTACATCAACACGCCCTCAAATCCAACGGGCATTAACATGACCCCCGAGGTGTTTGCGGCGGTCATGAACCTTACCAAAGAGCGCGGCATCATCGTGTTTTGCGACGAGGTTTACCGCGAACTCGAGCATGATCCAAACACGCGCTTGCCTGCCGCCTGCGACACTTATGAAAATGCGATTTCGTTGGGTTCGATGAGCAAATCTTACGGGCTGCCAGGTTTGCGCTTGGGTTGGCTGGCTTCGCGCAACCGCGACCTGCTCAAAAAATGCCTGCATTTTAAGTATTACACGACCATCTGCTCGAGCGCTCCGTCAGAATTTTTGACAGCACTGGCATTGCGACAACGCGCAGTGATTCTGGCTCGTAACCTCGAGATTGTCAGGCGTAATTTACCGATACTCGAGGCATTTTTGGTACGGCATTCTGATTTATTCTCTTGGGTCAAACCGAACGCCAGCCCGATAGGGTTTCCCAAAGTCAATATTGCCGGTGATGTTATGGACTTCTGCGAAGAGATCGTGCGCGAAACTGGGGTTTTGTTGCTGCCTGGTGGCGTCTACGATCAACCCAGACACGTTCGTATGGGCTACGGGCGACATAACATGCCCGAGGCGCTCGAGAGGCTCGAGGCGTACCTGAAGCGCAGGGATTGAGCATGAAGATCATCACGGCAGATCAGGTGCGTGCTCATTTAAAACTCGAGGATTTGATCGAACCGATGCAAAACGCGTTCAAAGCTTTTTCGCGTGGTGACTCGAGCGATGCAATCGGTTTTTTGCGACCCAATGGCGGCGAGGTTCACATCAAGAGTGGTTTCATGCGGGGCAGCCGTGTGTTTGCGGTGAAAGTTTCGGCAGGTTTTCCAGATAATGCAACTCGAGGCTTGCCCGTTTGGGATGGTGCGGTGATGGCGTTTGATGCCATCACGGGTGCATTGATTGCGGTTATGCAAGACGGTGGTTTGCTGACCGATTGGCGCACGGCTATTGCGGGAGCGGTTGCCAGCAAAGCCCTGGCTCGAGCCGATGCCAAAACGTTGGGCATTATTGGCACAGGCATTCAAGGCTTCTGGCAACCACTGGCGCATCATCAATTGCTCGAGTTTGAATGCCTGTTGATCTGGGGCAGAAATGCCGACAACGCCAAGGCATTGCAATCAAAACTCGAGTTGCAACTGCCAAAAGTCAAGATTGAAGTGCTTCATGACCTCGAGCAACTGGTACGCGAATCTGAAATTATTGTGACCGCCACCGCCAGCCTCGAGCCGCTACTTCGCAGCGATTGGCTTCAGGCTGGAACGCACATCACGGCAGTTGGTGCGGACGACGAAAAAAAAAGCGAACTCGAGATTGCTGTGCTCAGTAAAGCCGATTTGATCGTGGTGGATTCGCTGGGCGTGAATCAAAAATACGGCGATGTCGCTCGAGCGCTGCAATCGGGAAAACTCCAGATGTCAAATTTGATCGAACTGGGTTCGTTGCTCGAGAATCCTGACTTGGGTCGAAGCTCGAGTTCGCAGATGACCGTGGCAAAATTGGTGGGTTTGGGCGTGCAAGATTTGGCGGCTGTTGAAGTGGTGCTCGAACGTTGTTAAAAAGGAAAAGGAGTATCCATGAATACTAAAATTGTGCTGGTCACGGGTGCGAATTCTGGCATTGGTTTGGTGACAGTCACCGAACTGGCAAAACTTGGCGCAACCGTGATTTTGGCGGCTCGAGATCAAAGCAAAGGACACGCGGCGCTCGAGCAAGCCAAACAGGATTCCGGTAGCAACAAGATTCATTTGATGCTGGCAGATTTATCACTGCAAAGCGACGTGCGAAAACTGGCGCTCGAGGTACAACAGGCATTCCCACGTTTGGATGTTTTGGTCAACAACGCGGCAATCGTGCCCGTCGTGCGCCAAGTGACTTCCGAAGGCATGGAAATGCAATTGGCAGTCAATCACCTCGCACCATTTTTGCTGACCAATCTGCTGCTCGAGCACCTACACAAATCCGAGCAAGGTCGTGTTGTGACCGTCTCGAGCGTGGCGCACACCAACGGTAAAATTAATTTTGCCGACATGCAGCACGCACTCGAGTATGACAGAGCGGGAGCGCCGACCAAAGGCTGGCAGGCGTATTGCAACACCAAACTGATGAACATTTTGTTCTCGAGCGAACTCGCCCGCAGGCTCGAGGGCAGCCGTGTGACCTCGAACGCCCTACATCCTGGGGTGATCGGCACGAACTTGTGGCGCACGATGCCAGTGCCAATGCGTTGGATTGCCAATTTGGTAATGGTTAAACCAACCAGAGGAGCGAAGACTTCAGTGTACCTCTCGAGTTCGCCAGAAGTTGCGAATGTTTCAGGCAAGTATTTTTTTGACAATTGCAACCAGGTCGAACCGAGTGCGCTCGCCAAAAACACGGCATTGCAACAAGAACTTTGGCAGGTCAGCGCCAAACTGGTTGGTCTGACTTAAAGCTTATTTCTGTCGCACCTTGCCCTGAATCGAACGTGCGGTCAATTGAATCAACGCCTCGAGATCACCGTCACTGAGCGGTGAAACTCGAGCGACATCACGCAGCATCACCAGTCCGAGCAATTCGCTGGCAATCAGGCTGGCTCGCAACGCGGCATGTTGACCACCAAGCCAGTCTGCAAGTGGTTGGATAAAATGATGTTGCAATTGTTCACGCAGATGCGTTTGGGCATGTTCGTTCGGAATCGAGATCAGCAGTGCCGTCACCGAATTGAGGCGTTGATGGTCGTCTTTGCCAGTTAACACAAAACGCGCAAGCTGTTCTCCAAAATGGGCGCGGTTCTGGGTCAACAATGGCGTGATGTCGAAGTGTTCCGCCACGACCTCGGCAAAGAGTTGTTCTTTAGAGCCAAAATAACGGATCACCAATGCGGGATTGACCCCAGCATTTTCAGCAATTTCGCGCACGCCAACGCGGTCATAACTGTTTTGAGCAAACAAGCCCCTGGCGGCTTGCAGTAGCGCCTCACGGGTAGCAGACGAATCTCGAGCGCGGGCGGGTTGTGGTTTGACTCGAGGCATGAATGAGATTGTAAACGATGTAAACAGGTGTTGACAAATTGGCTCGTCTGGCTATACTGATTTTGTAAACGCTTGTTTACTTAAAGAGGCAAACATGAAAAATCAAACCATCATTGTGACCGGTGCTTCTTCTGGCATCGGCAAAGCCACCGCACTGCATCTTGCCCAGCAATTTCAGGTGATTGCTGGAGTTCGCCGCCAAGCTGACGGTGATGCCTTGCTCGAGGCAAGCCAAGGTCAAATCACGCCGACAATCCTCGATGTTACCCAAGCCGAACAGATTGCCGATGTTGTCCGTCTTGCCCAAGAAAAAACATCTGGAGCAGGCATCAAAGCATTGATTAACAATGCAGGCATCAACCATATTTCACCGTTTGAACTGACCGATGAAAGCAAAGCCAGACAACTATTTGAAGTCAATTTTTTTGGCTTGTGCAACCTCACCCGAGCCTTGATTCCTGATCTGCGTACTTACGCACAGACGCACCGTGACACGCCAAAAATCATCAACATTGGGTCGTTTGGCAGCACGATGGGGATTCCTTGGGAACCGTACTATCATGCCTCAAAATTTGCACTGCTCGGTTTAAGCGAATCGCTGATGTTTGAACTCAAACGCCAAAATATCAAAGTCGTTGCCATTTTACCAGGTGGAATTCGCACCGAATTTTTTGACAAAACCGCGCTCGAGATTGATGAAGCGATTCTCAAATTAGAGAGCGATCAGCGCACCCATTACGGCATTGGACTCGAGACGTTCAAGCGACCTTTCACACAATTTAAAGCCATCGCCAGCAGTCCAGAACTGGTTGCACGGGTAATCGCTCGAGCCGTGAGTGTACAACAACCGAAGTTTAGGCAATTGGTTGGTTTGGATGCCAAAAGCATGTTTTTGATGGTGCGTTACATGCCGACAGCATGGCGGCAAGCGCTGCTAGGACCATTGTTTGGTGCATAAACTGGACTTCATTGACTGTTAAAAATCTTAGATGAAATGCCAAAAAAAACGATAGATCATTGACCAAAACTTAAATTGACCAATGAATCATTGGTCAATTACTATTTTCATCATTTATTAATTTTTTCCTTGAGACGCTGGATCAGATTTTGTTTGAAGATGCCGCACAAGTTTAAAGCAGCTCGAGTTTTAGCGTTTCAAGAACCTACGCCTTAAACCTACGACTTCTTGCACCTGCAAAACGCTGCAAATCACAACATAAACCAGCATTCCCAAACCACCAGCCACCACCAAATGCAAAATGCCATTGATCGCCCCTCGAGCAAGTGGAATCAGGCTCGAGATCAAACTGGCAACCAATCCAGCAACCACGGCGGCAAGTGCGACTTTAAGGCTATGACCCAGCAGTTTTTTCCAATTGAAATCAATTTGCTTGACCAGCACCGCCACGTACACGCCAACCATAACCCAGCCCGTAATGGCGGTGGCGTAATTCATGACGGCAAAACCTTGCGGGGCAAGCAGCATGTACAAAACAGTGTTCATGGCAAAAGCCACGACACTGATTACGACTGCATCTCGGGTGCGTTCACGGGCGTAAAAGGCTCGAGTTAACAGTTGAACCAGTCCCCAGGGCGCGATTGCCAGCGCGAACGACGGCATAAACGCCAGCGTTGGCAGGTATTTGTCGTCACTGATTCTGCCGCTCAGTTCGATCACGCTCGAGACCATGCTAGGACCGAGTGTGAACATTATGGCGCTGACGCCAGCCGATAAAAACAAAACCAGTCTGGCGTAATTGGCGAGGGTTTCACGAAATTGCACCCAGTCTTTTTGCGCCGCGAATTCGCTCATGCGCGGGTAGGCGGCGGTGGCGGGCGAGACGGCGAACAAACCTTGGAACATCAAAAAAATCACTTCGGCGTTGCCAAAACCCGTGATTGTGCCCTTGGGAAAGCCTGCCAGCAGATTGGTTAAAATAACCGCCAAAAATTGCCGAACGCTGGTGGTAAAGGCAAACGGACCCATTAAACGCAAGGCTCTGGTTAATCCAGGATGCCAGATGGTGCTCAAACCTGGCATCAAACCAAACCGCCTTAAACTTGGAATTTGCACCAGCAACTGTGCGAATCCACCAATGGTTGTTCCCCAGCCGAGCATGACGGCATTGTTGGGAAACAGCACAAATCCCAAAATCGTGATCACATTAAACGCCAACGGCGCAAAAGAGGTTGCCGAAAATTTTTCTTCCGCGTTCAACAAACCCATTGCCAAGGCGCTAAACGAAATCCCCGCCAAGAACGGCATGACAATCCGAACCAGCAGGGTGGCAGTATTTTTAATCTCGAGCGATGCTTTGTGTGCGATGGCTTCGACAATCAGTGGCGCGAGCAGAATGCCAAGTCCGACGATCACAAAATTAACCGCGATTAGCAATGCCAGAAAACTCGAGGAAAATTGTTTGCGCTCAAATGGTTGTAAATTCTTGTACACGGGAATGATGCTGTTTGAAAGCGCACCCTCTGCCAAAAGCTCGCGGAATAAATTTGGGACACGAAACGCAATGTTGAAGGCTTCGGTAATCTGCGTGTCAAAAAAACGATTGAACAAGGTCTGGCGCAACAATCCCAGCAGCCGACTCGAGAACGTGCCACCCATCACGGTCAGAATGTTACGGACGCTCGAACGGCGAATGGGCGGCGCGGTTTCGGTGGTTGGTTTGGTGGTGTTTTCAGTCATGAAACCTCAAAAGACGCCCAAAATGCGAACGCTCGAGGTTTAGACTATCAGTTTTGCAGTGAGACAGAACTCACGGTTTGAAGAGAGCCGCTGCAAGATCACAGACTCGAGCGGCGCGACCAGAACAACAGCGCCAAAATCACAAGGTTTAGAATTACCCCCGCAAACGCGAGGCTCGAGTCCAAACCTGTTAACACCAGCGAGAATACACTAACAGCAATCAGCACCGCTTGCCACCAACTCGAGCCAGTCAGCATTCCGATGCTTGCCGCGACAAACCCCACGGCGGCAACAGCCCACAACAAGCCAAAGATACTGATACCAGCAGCTCCAACGTCCCAACGACCACCGAGCAGGGTGGTCTTATAAGTAAAACCTTTGATATCAGCCAGACGCATGTAAACCGTTGTTCCCATCAGGTGAATCAACCCGTGAGCAATCAACACGAATCCAGCCAAGTACAGTATCAATTTGGACATACGCCTTACCTCGAGTTTTACAAGCCCGTACCGCCAATGGTTTTGCTAACGTCGCTGTTGAACTCAATTTCTTCGACTTCAAACGTTGCCCAAGGCTTGCCGTCATCCATCCAGATCACGGCGGATTCTTTTAAAATTTTGAAGCTACCAACATCACCCCAGACTCGAGCCTGATTGATCCACAAGACTTTCTGATCGGTTTTAAACCGCATGGACTCGAGATACGTGAGCAAATGAGTGACTGGATCAAACCGTGCGATAAAAGTTTCAGTGCCTGCCTCAAACGGCACGGTCAGGGTTGCCGTCACTTCATCCACGGCGTTCCAATGCACCCTAGGGTCGGTCAAGAAAATACTGGGATACCAGATCGCCTCCGCCCACAAACCCAGGTTCGCCGCCTGATTGGCTCGAGGATTGTTTAGGGTTGTACCCCACGGCATTTCTTGGCGGCTGGAGCTTTTAATGTACGATTCGTTGATTTTGAGAATTGGCATTCCAAAAATCGTGGCTTCAATGTAATGACGGTAATCCTGACCCGCCAGATGGCTAAAACGAAACCGTGCGGGAATATCAATCGCTCCAACGGGACGAATGGTTGCTCGTCCAGAAATCACGGCGCTGTGAATAATTGGGATGCGTTCGCCGTAGATTTTTTGATAAAACTTGGTGACAGGCGCAGGCAAACCCGCAGGCAACGGGATCGTATCGAGCTTTGCTGGTAATAATGCGAGGGCTGGGAAAGATGCGGGTTTGACTTGCAACCCAACAAATCCAACTACCACAAAAGCCAGAAGGCTCGAGAGTACAATCAAAATGATTTTGAAAAGTAGGTTCATAACATCCTTCTTTAAGATGTTTAGTCGGAATCTTGAAGGTTTGTGGATGGCGCTGCTGGTGGCACGGCATCGGTGCGTTCGACGACTATCGTTAGACTTGCCGCCAATGCCGCAATCGCGCCAACCGCAGCCCAGACGGGCAGCAGCAACGCGCCAACCACCCCAAGCGTCAACGGAATTTCGATCAGCGTGTGACCCTCATCGTTTTTGATCGTGATGCGGCGAATGTCGCCCTCGTGAAGAATTTCTTTGAGTTTGCTGATGACGCTGTCGCCGTGCAGTTTAAATTCTTGGGTTTTGGGTGTCATGTTCCTCTCCTTTTACAACTGCTCGAGGGGCTGAGTTTGGTCGTGCGGACGGCATGAAAACCAAAGTTCACCTCTTTCGTAACTTGAGCGGATGATTGATTACAGCAACCGAATCACAAAAAACAAAAGCGTCACTGCAAGCAGGCTGCCGTACAGAACAGGAATTCGATCCGTGAACCAGAGCGGCAGAAAAATATCGCTCGCGCGCCCGTTGCGCCCACCTTTTGGGCATAAATAGAAATCGGACAGCGCCAACCGTTGGCGATCAGCACAACGGATTCGGTCAGCAGGGCGGTAATGGAAAGCCAGGAAAGATAAGAAATTTGATCGGCGATCACCTCGAGAATCACAATGGTTAAAAATACGTTCATGGCGATAAAAACCGCCGTATGAACCGATTTGATGAATAACAGTGAACGCACCAAATCTCGCACGAAATACCCCCTGCAATTCTCGAGCACAATTTAAAAGTTTTTTATGCTGCGCTGCTTCGACCTCCGCAGTAACAGTCTTTAATGCACAAATGTCCAGAAAACATAGATTGCTCGAGAGACACTCAAATTTAGGGATTTGTGGTTGGCTCGAGCGGTCCTGGAGTGCCCGGAACGCCAATTCGAGGCAGCACCCAGTAATCCAAGCCCCAATAACCTGCGGTGCGCCACGCCAGTATCAGCAGCATGGCAAGAATAAACAACAATGGGTTGGTCGAAACTGTGCCCGCCAGCAAATAACTGGCGTTCATAAAACCACCAAAAAACGCGGCGATGCCCGTGAACAACCCCAGAATCAGAGCGATGCCGACGGCAATTTCACCAAAGGTGACGAGGTAACTGAACAGTGTGGCGTTCGGCAGGGCAATGTGCTGAAGAAACCAAGCGTAATAGCCTTGAACATCTGGATGAGCGCCGTCGGTTTTGGTCAGTGCGCCGCCCAGAAAGCCGGTCACGGCAGTACCAGCTTTCTCTCCGACCCAGACTCCAGCAGGATTGGTCAGTTTTCCCCAGCCTGCCATCAGCCATTCATAACCGACGTACAAGCGAACCAGCGTCCAAAGTGGGGCGAGACGCGTGTCAGCGAAAAGAAATTTAGAGATGTTGGGTTCTGGAATCTCGAGGTGCGATTTGCGAACAGGTGCGGGGGTTGCGGTCATCATGTTGAGTCTCCTTTTTTCGAGTTCAGGATGATTCACAGACGTTACGAACCCATTACAACCCTGAGTGCAAAGACCTGAGATTACACTTTGCTGGACTGTATCTCAGCTTATCTTCAACTTACCATCAGCTTGAAACCCCCCCTCAAGCGTAGGGTCAGTCTAGGGCATGAGCTTTCAGTCCTTTTACAGCCCACAATAGTTGCTCGAGAAACGCAAATTGGCACATCTGGTTTTGCTGAACAGTGTTCTTTAAGGAGTCATCCATGAACCCGTCACAAAAGCTAACTCCTGCAACGTTAATCGACAGATACATGAAGATTCTTACCCTCGGTCAAGCCCAAGTGCTGGTGCATGGACAACCCGTCAGATGGCATTCTGATTCGGCTCGAGCCTTGTTCTTTTACTTGCTTTCCCACCCGAATGGCAAAAGCCGTGAAGAAATTATTGATGCCATTTGGAACAGCGAACCGAGTGTCGCCACCAACAATCGTTTTCGCGTGACCATGTGCCGCTTGCGTAACGCCCTCGGTTGGCGTGAATCGATTGCCGAATCGCACAGTCGTTATCAACTTGGTCAGGTGGTGCTCGAGGCTTCCGACACGCACAAATTTCACGTTTTGCTTGTCCGAGCAGAACACGCCAATACTCCTGCGCTAAAACTCGAGGGTTATCAACAGGCACTGGCACTTTATATCGGTGATTATTTGCCGTTGGAAATTTCGAGCTGGGTGCTGAAGATTCGCAACGAGCACAATGCGGCTTTTGCTCAAGCCAAAATCGCAGTGGCTTTACTGCATTGCAATCAGGGGATGTGTCAAACCTCGGTTGAGGTTCTGGCGACAGCCTTAAAAAATGATCCATTGCTTGGTGAAAATCACCATCAGAAATTGATGTCATGTTTGTCTGTGGTTGAAGGTAAGTTCGCGGCGATTGAGCATTACAGGCGTTTTGTGGCGTTCTTAGACACCGAGATCAAAGATACCCCAATGTCCGAAACGATTGTGTTGGCTGAACGTATTAAAAGTGGTGAACGCATCTGTTTGCGGGCTGTGCACCAAGTGAGTCTGCCGCTAAAGCTTCAAAACCCATTCATTCCAGATTTTCACTGTCACAACTTAACAATGCTCGAGCAGCCCATTCCGAGTCGATTTGAGCAAGCTGTAACGGGGTGGTAAGGACACTCATCAAAACTCCTATTACCAGAAGCTAGAGAACCACCGTAAAACATTTGAAGTTACCGCTCGAGATTTGGTGTTACGGAAACCCAAATAAAAATAAAGGGGAAATCATGAAAAAAATAGCGAAGAGTATTCACAAAGACATGTTGATTCATGCCAGCGGCGACGGGACAAAAATTCATATTGGCACGGTGGTCGGCATCAAAAAAGATAATTTCATCAAACTGCGTAAGCGCGACATGCCCGACGGTAAACGCCGATATATTCCGCTCGAGTGGGTTAAAAGCGTTGATGGCAACACCGTGCGACTGAGTAAAAATGCCGAAGCAGTGCATCAGCAATGGTTGACCAAAAGTGATTTTAAACAGCAAAAATCGCTCGGTTAACCTCAAGAAAACCTTGCCAATTTCGGCACGCCCAGAAAAGGGAGAACGTATGTTATCACCCCAAAACTTTGATGAACCCAGCCTTCAATCGCTGCGAAACGAACTTCCGACAGATCAGGTCTTAAGCGTGATTTGTGTGGTCAACCCAGCCAGCCCGCTCAATCAGAGCGGCGCAATGCGCATCCGTGTTAAAAACCTCTTAACAGAACTCGAGATTCCCACGGAGTTGAGCGACTTTGTCATGGCTGACCTGAGCGAAGCTGGACACACCACCCGAACCCGAGCTTACTTCGTCTGGGACGAGCATGGGCATCTTCAACGACGGGTGGTGGACGTACAACTCGAGCTTCAAGAATCTGCCAGTTACGGCGCACCAGACCTCGAGCCGTTAAATGCTGTTTTGGCTTCCAGTCCACACAACGTGATCGTGCTGGTCGATCATGCCTGGGGACGCCTTTTCAATGTGCGCCTGGGTGAAATTCGTGAAATCCATGATGCCCTCTTGCCAAATGGCGGACGGCGCGAAGCCGCCCGCAACTTTGACGACAACCAATACGTCGAGCATCAGGATCAAATTTTTTGCAATAAAATTGTTGAACAACTGACAAAATTGCGTCAATCTGGGGCGCTCGAGCAATTGCTGATTGCCGGTCCGCCAGAACTTCGTGAAAGCCTGAAGGCAGAACTGACTGCGGATTTGACGGGCGCACTTGTCGGTGAATTTAAAGTTCCAGGCGATGCCAGTGCTGCCCAGGTGCTCGAGGCGGCGCAATCGGCGCTTGAGAAGGCAGTCAGCGACGCCGATGAGGCGGCGCTCGAGTCCGTCCGCTCACGCGGCGTGAGCGGTGCTGAGATGACGCTGACGGCAGTTCAGGAAGGCAGTGTCTACGAATTACTGGTGTCGGGTGACGGCTCGAGCACACCCGTCTGGCGAGACACCCAGGGCTATGTTTTTGGCGTCTACCCAGACCAAGGCATTTCGACCCTAACCGGCGGCGGCGTTGAAGGCAAACAATTGCGTGACGTGATTGGTGGACTGCGCGAGAATTTTGGCTTAAAGGTGCGCTACTTGCAAGGCGAAATTGGTCAGCAACTCGAGGCTGAAATGGGAGGCTTGGCTGGCTTGCAACGTCATCCAGACCGAGCATGAACCTGGGTTGGTTGCAAGGTTTGATTCCCGACCCTGCGGGTGAGGCGAGGCACGCCCTAGAGCAACGTTACCTCGAGGAAGCCAGCGAAGTCGAACTGGTCAAAAAGCTGGCGAGCGCTATGAAATACCCGCAAGATCAAGCCCAGTTGTTGACCATCGCGGGACGCAAAGACAAGCACCTTGGGCAACTCGAGACGCTGATGATTCACTGTATCAGGACGCTGGTCGAAGCCATGCACTTTAGTGCAAGACTTTAGTTGCTACTCAATTCCACAAAGCTGGTAAATTCAGTGTGTGAACC
>JAYVRX010000076.1:0-6368 GCA_043775825.1 Deinococcales bacterium | reverse complement strand
GGTTTGAGTGCGTTTGAAGCGATTGGGCAGGCGTTATCACCGATGGGGTTACTGCCAGAGGTTTTAAATTCCAGTTAAACCCCGAGTTGAGTAATTACAATTTGGTTGGGAGCGGCGCAATTTGGTATTGTTTAGCTCGAGCATCAATGCGGTTTGTCAGGCGTAACAGAACGGTTTCACCTCGTCCTGCTTTCAGTTTTTTGAAGCCGTTCACGAAGTACGCAGTTGGTCCATCAAGCATAAACTCGAGCTTCCCATCAGCTTTGACCTCGCTAATGTCAATCAAAAATTTGTAATTGTAGCGTTGTTGAATTGCGGCGTAAATTGTGCCTGGAGTGTCGTTCACTTTGGCGTAAATTTTGGGCGAAGCGTTGCAGCATATCGTTAAACGCCGAAACTCGAGGTTGTTATTTGATTCAGTCAGTTTGTTGAGTTTGAACCCAGCATTTTGGAAGTCTTTCTGAAGTTGAGTTTGCAAGTTTGAGAAGCGAAAGAAACTGGTTTTGACAGGTGTTTCACTCGAACCAAAATTAATGGATGTCTCCCCAACTGTTAAACGTGGATTGACAAAGCCCTCGAGTTTCACTGGTAGATTTGATTTTTCTGCAACTGTGCCGATAACGGCGTAAGTGAGAAAGAACGTTTCTCCTTTTTGCTCAAAAGTGGTACTTCCATTTTGAGGTAAGTTTGTGAAATTCGGTATGGAGAAAGTACGATCTCCAGGGAAACTAAATTTCATCATTTTGGACGTATTTTCGACTGTCCCACCTTTTTGTTCGAGTTCGGTTTTGAAGCTCGAGAATTTGAACCAGTTACCTTCAAGAATGCAGGGGACGAAATTGCTGCCAGTGTTCACGGTGGCAAAATTACATTCTGGGATTGTTCCAACACTTGTGGTTTCAATTTGCGCTCTCGAGATACTTAACACAATGACAATTGCGGTCATTGCAAAGGCGATTGGTAATACGACTCGAGTAATTTTTGGCATGATGTACACTCCTGTCATTCCAGTGCTTACAAGGTTTGCCGCGCCCAGTTCCTCAAGCGCCCGTGTAATGGCTTCTAGCTCATTTAACCCGTGATGCTCGAGTTCTTTACCGCGCAATCGAATGTTGGCTTCAAGCTCGTTACGGATTAAAGCTCGAGTTTTGCCGTAAGTACCGCGTGTGGCGTTTCGCAGGTATTTCTCGAGGTTGGTCATGATTTACCCCATAAGGCTTCGACGTTTTTGTTGAAGTGCTGAAACTCAGCGCGTTTATCGGCTAAGGTTTTTTTGCCTTTGTCGGTGATTTCGTAGTACCGCACAGGAGCGCCACCTCGAGGGCTGTACTTAAATTCGGCGGTTAAAAGTTTTTGTTCGGTCAGTCGGTGCAGGGCAGGGTAGAGGCTGCCTTCTTTGAAATCGAAAAAGCCGTTGGTGCGGGTTTGGGCTTCTTTGACGATCTCGAGTCCGTACATTTCAGTGTTCTCGAGGATGCTGAGAAGGATCAGGTCGAGGTTGCCTTTTAAGAGGTTCGGGTTTGCTGTCATGGTTTCTCCTCGAGCGCTATAGGATATCTATATAGTTATCCGAGGACTCACATTTTGTCAAGTGTTTAGCCTCGAGATTGACATGACTAATTTACCTAGCTAAACTAAAACCATGATTGTCAATATTCACGAAGCAAAAACCAACTTATCCAAGCTAATTAAAGCTGTGGAAAACGGTGAAGATGTCACCATTGCCAGAGACGGCAAGCCCGTGGTCAAGCTCGTTCCCGCATTGCAACCTCGAGTTCCAGGCGGTGCAGAAGGACGGATTATAATGATGCCAGATTTTTTTGAAATGCCTGATGATTTCATGGACTTTTTTGGTGGCAACAAACGAGATAATGCGTGAAGGTATTGCTCGATACGCACACGTTTTTGTGGTGGGTGACCAATGATTCTCGGCTTTCAAAAACCGTTATTGAAGTGATTCAAAATCCCGAAATTGAAGTGCTCTTAAGTGTTGTGACACCTTGGGAAATGGTCATCAAAGTTGGCATTGGAAAACTGCAACTCTCAGACCCGCCCGAGGTTTTGGTGCGTGAACAACGGGCGCGACATCACTTTCAAATTTTGCCCATCAAACTCGAGCACGTCTTAAAGGTTGGTACGTTGCCAGACCATCACAAAGACCCATTTGATCGCCTTTTGATTGTGCAAGCACTCGAGGAAAACGTGCCACTGGTCACAGATGACCCGTTGATCCAACGTTATGCCCTGAATATTTTGTGGTGATGTGCTTGTTCTCGAGGGGCGTGCTTTAAAACGCTCACCCCATTTTTCGCCCTATTCCAGAATATGTATCATCCAATACGCTCTAAACGTGACAACCCTCTCAAATAAGCCGTTACACGCATATTCGTCCCGCGTGAAACCTCTATAATGCCTCACGGTATGGATTTGCGTGCATTGACAGTTCTCGAGTTTGACCGTGTGCGTTCTGCCCTTGCAGAGCGGGCGGCAACCAATATGGGGCGCGAACTCGCGTTCAAACTTCAACCCAGCACCGATGCTTATGTCATTCGTCGACAACTCGAGCAGGTCGAAGAGGCAGTTTACGGCATGACGCTCAGCTTGGGCGGCATTACGGACGTTCGTGGGCTTCTCGAGAGGTTGTCTCACGGGCAGGACTTAAAAGGTTCGGACATCCTCGAGATTGCGTATACACTTGACGCGTCAATGACTTTAAAACGTTCCGTAGCGCAACACTCGAGCGGCGCTTTGCTGCGGGTGGCAGAGGGCATTGGGCAGCATGTGATTTTTACGCGCACGGTGCTCGAGCGCCTTAATAGCGATGGCAGCGTGCGCGATGATGCCACGCCAAAGCTTCGCATGATTCGCCGCAGGCTCGAGCCGCTGCGGTCTGAGATTCGGGAGCGCCTGACGGGTTTGATGGATCGTCATGCGGAATCTTTGCAAGACCGACTGATTACCATTCGCCGTGATCGTTTTGTGATTCCAGTCCAAGCCAGCCGTGAAAGCAGCGTGCCTGGAATTGTCGTGGACTCGAGCGCCAGCAATCAAACCGTGTTCATCGAACCTGCCAGCGTCGTGCCGTTAAACAACGAACTGGCAAAATTACTGATCGAAGATGAGCAAGAAGTCACCCGTATTTTGCTCGAGTTGGCGCGAATGGTGGCGGACGAACCTGGGCTTCATGAAACTTTACGCGCCGTTGCCGAGCTTGATCTGATTGCCTCCAAAGCCCGTCTCGCCAAAGATTGGCAACTTAACCGCCCTCAACCCGCCGCTCGTGGCGAGTTTGAATTGCTCGAGATGCGACATCCTTTGATTGAAAACTGTCAACCGAACACTTTAAAACTCGATTCCAAACGCCGTATTTTGCTGATTACAGGTCCAAACATGGGTGGTAAAACCGTCACCCTAAAATCGCTGGGTTTAGCAGTATTGATGCACCAGTGCGGGATGTTCGTGCGGGTTCAAACGGCGCGACTGCCGATTCTCGAGAATATTCTGGTGGACGTTGGCGACGAGCAAAGTATTGAAGCGAGTTTGTCCACCTTCGCGGCACACCTCAAAAACCTGACGCACATTCTCGAAGATGCCAGCCCAGATACGCTGGTTCTGATTGACGAGTTGGGTTCGGGTACAGACCCCTCCGAGGGCGCGGCACTTTCGCAAGCCATCCTCGAGAAATTACTGGAAGCGGGCGCTCGAGGGATTGTCACCAGCCACTTAGCGCCCCTAAAAGTCTTTGCCTTCGAGCGCGAAGATGTGGTCAATGCCAGCATGGGTTTTGATCTCGAACGACTCGCACCAACATTTAAACTGAACATCGGGCAACCAGGACGTTCTTACGCGCTCGCCATCGCCAACCGCATGGGTTTCCCCAGCGACACCCTCGAGCGGGCGCGAATCGTGCTTGGACCCGAAGGCGCTAATGTCGAAAAACTTCTCGAGAATCTCGAGCGTGAACGCGAAAACTTGGCACTCGATGCCAAAGCCGCCCGAGAAGCCAAAGAGGTGTCGGAGCGCGAAGCCAAAATCGTTCGTGAAAAACTCGAGAAATTTGAGTTGGAACGCGAAACCATGATGCTCGAGGCTGGGCGCAAAGCCGAAGGTGTCTTCCGCGATGCGCTCGATCAAGTGCGTCAAATGAAAACCCGAGTGCGTGAAACCGAAAATGAACGTCCCAAAGTTTTGAACGAACTGCGCGACCTTCGTGCAGCCGCCCAAGCCGAGCGTCCGTACATTAGCGCCATCGTGCGCGAACCTGACCCGCTCAAACCAGGCGCGAGCGTCGAAATTCCAGCTTACGGCGCGACAGGTACGATCCTCGAGATTCGCGGCGATGAGGTTTTGGTGCAAATGGGTTTGCTCAAAGTCACGTTGAAAAAGCGTGAGTTAAAATTGAAGCGATCATCTCCAATGCCAAAAACGGGCGGTTATATTGCCCCCGCCAATTTCAGCAAAGAACTCAATTTGCGTGGTGCGCACGTCGAAGAGGCAGTGGACGAGATTCGCAGTTTTATTGCCGAAGCCCAAGCCTTGCGCGAAACCCCAATTCGGATACTGCACGGTAAGGGCGAAGGCGTTCTGCGGCGCGTGGTACGAGAATATTTGAAGTCAGACAAACGGGTCGAATCCTTCCACGACGCCCAACCTTACGAGGGTGGACACGGTGTGACAATTGCCCACGTTCGGGTTTGAGCTAAAACTGCAAAAAGCCAATTCTCGAGAATCCACTGATTGTCGTGGCAATCAGCGTCACCAGTCCTGCGGTAATGATGGCACTCAACTCGAGTCTGATGAAACGTTTGCGGTTTAAAACGGCAATCAGGCTTCCCAAGAGCAGTCCAAATAACACCACCCACCAACTCGGCTCGAGCAGTGCCCTGAAAGCAAAATCCCCAGAGTTTGGGACGGCTAAACCGCCGAAAAACCGAATACCCAAACCAAAAGACCATGCCAAAATAAAACCCAGCCTGAAACCTTTAACGCCCGCACCGCCAAACCTCGAACTTAACAAAAACGTGATAGGCGTGATGAAAAACACGCCGAACGCACCCATCAGTAAACTTGCGGCGGTTTGACCCATTGCGCTCGTGCTCGGATACCACGGGTTCCAACCGAGCGTCACCGAAATTCGGTCAATCAAATTCGGAATGTACGGCTCGAGGGTGTCGGCAATATAGAGGTTGCTCGAGAAACCGTCTTGATTGACGCTCTGCCAGACGAACACTTGCTTGGCGTCGGTTTTGTTGTATTGCGCGGCGCTGATGCTGTTGGGCGAGAGCAACAATTGCTTTGGTTGCTCGAGTTGTCTTAAATTCGCAGAAAATATCGTATTTTTGGCAACCCAGAACAGTTCGTTATTTCCAGAGGCGATGGGTGTATTGGCTTCACCGAACGGTATTGCCTCTGTGCCATTCCAATAGGTCAGCAATGGATTGTGACTTCGGGTTAGGGCGGCGATCCGTTGATCTTCGGGCGTTTCCCACCACCAAATCGGAATCGCGCCGTTTGCACTTTGCGCCAGCAAATAGCGTTGACCGCGCGTGTAAACCGCCGGACCCAAAACCTTGCGCTCGAGAGACTCGAGGTTGCCCGTTAGCAGCACCGCATCAAATTTTTCATCTTGAGTGTTGCGGTAGCCCTCAGCGAACAAGAAAGAATATGCACTGCCAGGGTTTTGCACCGTTTCCAATGCACCAATCGAAAGCTTGGTGCGGTACACGATTCGCGCCTTCTGACGCCAATTTTTAAAGTAAATAACGGTGTCTTCACCAAGCGATTCTGCCCAAATCGCCACCGGACCAGTGGCGCTCGCCAAGACGGTTTTTGCGCTCGGAATGCCGTTGATTGTCGCCCGTTCAGTCTCGAGTCTGCCATTTTGCAACCAGCCAACTTGCAACGCATCATCGCTTGAGAGGTTGCGTTCACCCCACACCCCCATCATCCCCCATGTGCTCGAAACGCCGCGCAATTCCTTTAAACCACGTTGCTCGATCAGCTTGGTTTTTGTGCCCGTTTGCAGGTTGACTTGGCTTAAACCAGTTTCCTCGAGCGCCACGGCGGTATTGCTTGTCGCATCTAAAATTAGACCACCCGTTGCGGTTAAGGTTGTCACCAAGCGTGGTTTGCCCCAACCTTCCTGGGCTTGAAATTGCGCTCGAGCTTGATTGAAACTCAAAAGCACCAAAGTTAGAATCAGTGAAAATCGAAATCGCATCGCTCGAGAATACCGTCTAGCGCAGCTTAGATTGTGGCTTCAATGTGACTGAATCTCGAGTGTTGGTATATCTGGAGGATTTTTGTTCTGAACCCGAGTTCACTTAGGACTCTCGAGCTTTCAAAAACAGTTTTTAAGCTGTCCATCA
>JAYVRX010000075.1:0-24648 GCA_043775825.1 Deinococcales bacterium | reverse complement strand
GAAGCTCACTTCAAGTTCATTTGACTCTCGAGTGCATGATTATGCGTGAGAAACTGCGTTCAGGACGATACCCTGCATAACTGCAAGAAATGAGTTACCGTTCATACCCTTTAAGGTTGCAGTCAGACCATTCAAAGTCTTGAAGGTGAAAAACCAAAATTCCGAGGTTAAGACATGGGAAATCAAACCCGAGCAAAACCAGTCAAGAACACTGCCGATCAGGATGCGGTGAGGTTTCAGGCAAACACCTCAGCACCTTTTGAGATGCCTGTTCAACGCCTGAGCGAAGCCCAGAGCGCCGAGCCTTCGGCGCAAGAATCGTTGCAAAACACCAGCTCGGGTCAAACACTTGACCCAAGTGCTCGAGAATTCCTCGAGCCTCGCTTTGGGCATAGTTTCGAGAACATTCGGATTCATGCCGACGGTGAGGCAGACAGGTTATCGCAAAATTTTCAGGCTCGAGCGTTCACCACGGGTTCGGACGTTTTCTTTAGGGAGGGGGCGTACAATCCAAACTCGAGGGATGGTCTGCATTTGCTGGCGCACGAATTGACGCACACGATTCAGCAGTCCCAAGGTCCGGTTTCGGGCACGCCCACCGATCAGGGGGTTTCGGTCAGTGATCCGAGCGATAGTTTTGAACAGGCGGCTGAACAAACTGCCGATGCCGTCATGAATTCGGGGGCGGTAACTTCAAAATCTAGCTCAAGCGCGGCTGGTAATGTCTTGCAACGAAAAGCTCTATCGGATGAAGATGGAGATGCTGCGCTTGAAGTCGAAGAAGTTTCGAGCTTTGTTGGCAGTACCATTCAACGAGATACCCCGAAAACTGGTCCGACAAATACACCAGCAACTGCGCCTGCGAATAATTCACAAGGTCGCATGGATTCGCTCGAGAAAAAGCAAAAAGCTGAAACAATTGATTCCAAATGGCGTTCACAGTTTTCTTCAAGGTTATCTGGTTACCGTCAATCCATTTATGCCCTGACTCAAGGATTTCAAGCGGCTACAACTGGTTTCAATGGTGCTCAGGCGAAGCAGGCTCAAGCCGACGCCATTAAAGATCAGGTCTTCGCTGCAATTCTTGGTGTCGGTGCGGCTGGTCTTGCCGAACCATTCTTAAAAGGAAGTTTGGGACTTCTTGGAATGAAACTCACCAATATTAGTGGTCTTATCGAAACCCTCGAGAATCCTCTGGTCGCTGTGGCGCAAGGGACTGCCAATGTTGGTGCGGCAGCACAGGGAACATCGCGGAATCAAAGTGTACCAAGCCCAACTGGTGGAGGTGGGACTGGCGGTGCAGGTGGCGATCCCATGACGTTCCTAACCAGTAACTTACAAGATGTTGAAAAGCACACTCAAAAAATTGAATCTGCATTTTCAGAACGTGCCAACAAGCGACTCCAAGCCCCAGATACGTACTGGGAATCTTGGAATCCGAGTCAATACGAGCAAGGATATTCGGGTTTGATGACCGATTTAGATGCTGTAGCCCTGTCCGACCCCGCCAAACTTTCCAGTGGGCAGGCTTTGGCAGTCAAGATCGAATTGTACTTTTGGGCTGCCTGGATAAAATCGCATGGGTCTGGCAAAGGGCTTTTTATCCAATCCGAAATTGCGACCCGTTTAAAAGCGCTTGGCTTGGAAAGCTTGGCTAACGTCCGATTCGATACAGATTCATGGATTTTTATGAATCACAAATCGGTTCATTGGAACGAGGATAATTCAATCACTGAAAGTTCTGATCCCAAAGTCTTCGAGAACAGTCTTCGCTCATGGGCGGCAGGTTGGAAACAATCACTCAGTAAATAAATCAGGGCAGGCGATACAACCAACAGTGTTGGTGATACGTTAATGTGCAAAAATCTGATCTGCTTGGTTTTCAACTTCGAGTTTCATCCTCTCCCAAAGTGCTTGCACATGCTCGAGTTCGGTGGGCAGTGCGCCAATGCTGACGCGCACCATCCAACGTCCCTCGAGTTTTGAAGGCGTCAGGTACGCGAAACCCGATTGGTTGATGCGTTGCACCCAAGAGGACGTGTGTTTCTCGAGCGCTTCGCCGTGAAGTCCTGTGGGTTCGTGACGCACACACACGGTTTGCAGTGGCACGGGTGCGAGTCGAACCCAATTTGGCGCGGCGTCAATTTGCGCGGCGAGCCACTGGGCATTTGCCATGTCGCGCCGAAGGCGTGTCCGCAGTCCCTCGAGTCCGACGCTGCGAATCAAAAACCAGAGTTTGAAAGCCCTGGCGCGACGCCCCAGGGGAATACCCCAATCGCGGTAATTTTTGACTTGCCCGTCTTGCGAAGTTTGCAGGTAGCTGGGGTTGGTGCTCATGACGCGAACCAGATGCTGGCTGTCGCGCACGTAGTAAAGCGTGCAGTCAAAGGTCGCCCCGAGCCATTTGTGCGGGTTTAAGACAATCGAATCTGCACCTTCAACCCCCGCCCATAAATGCTGGCATTCTGGAACGATCATGGCACTGCCCGCCATTGCCGCGTCCACGTGCAACCAAACACCGTATGTGGCGGCAATGCTCGAGATTGGCATGAGGGGGTCAATCGCGGTGCTGGTGGTCGTGCCAACAGATGCCACTATCGCGCAGGGTAAATTCCCAAGCTCGAGGTCTGTTTTGATGGCTGCCTCGAGTGCTTCTGGAATCATGGCAAAATTGGTATCCACGGCAATGCTGCGCAGGTTTTCACGTCCGAATCCTGCCAGCAGCACCGCTTTTTCGATGCTCGAGTGGGCTTGGCTCGAGGTGTAGACGATCAATCTCTTGGCTTGGGCTTGAATGCCGCCTCGGTTCAGGCTGTAATTGGACGTTCGTTCTCGAGCGCACATCAGCGCCAACATGCTGGTGCTCGAGGCGGTGTCTTGAATCACACCCTGCCAAGCGGGTGAGAGTCCAAGCGCTTGGCGCATCCAATCGGTCATGACCTCCTCGAGTTCGGTCAACAAGGGGCTAGATTGCCAGTTGAGTCCCAACTGCCCCAAACCAGAACTGACCAGATCACCCAGCACGCCCTCCAAACTCGAGTTGGCTGGGAAGTAAGCAAAATAACGTGGGTGTTGAAAGTTTGTCAGTGCGGGTTTGAGTTTCTCGAGGTCGGATACCAAACCCACGAGATGATCGCCTTTTTCGGGGGCACTGGCTGGAAATTGAGCTTGAACCTCGCCAGGTTTGAGGCTCGAGACGACGGGCAGGGTTTCGATTTGGTCACGGTAATTGGCGATAAAGTCAATCAGTTCGTGACCGAGCGTGCGGAATTCGTCGGTGGTCATAACAGAAGTATACGAGACTGGCAACTTGAACTTCATCACTTTGTGTGGCGTACCTTAGAGCTTAGAGCTGGGAATGTGTTTGTGATCGCGGATGAAGCCAAGCTACTCAGTTTTATAACGCTCGAGCGTTAAATTCTACAAACGTTCTTGCTCGAGTCGTTCAATCATGGCTTCAAAAGCCGCCATTTGAATTTGGTACTCACCCCGAGTTCCCTCGAGTAAGCCTTGCACACGCCACGCGCTGATGGCTTGAGTGGCAGAGACGCGAGTGGTGGCGGCAAGACTTGCCAGATCATCGTGTTTTAAACCAATATTCAGGTTTAAAGTATCAGGTTTGATTTCAGTGCCAAAACGTTTGGCAAGCAACAACAAGCACCGCCCCAACCGAGCCTGTGCGGGTGATGCCATTAACTCGAGTTGTTGCTCAAGCGATTGAACCCGCCCCACAAGCACCGTAGCAAACAATAGAGCAACGCTCGGGATGCGTTGTGAAACCTCGAGAAATTGTGATCTCGAGATTGGGCAGACCACGGTTTTTTCTGCCAGACATTCGGCTTGGGCGTGCTGATCTCTCGAGCCGCAGAGGAAAGATTCACCAAAGAAATCGTCAGGTCCACAAATCGCAACCACACGGTCACGACCTGTAGAACCAGGCATCGAAAGTTTGACGTTTCCCTCGAGCACAATAAATAAACTCTCGGCGGGGTCGCCTTGACGGAAAATAATTTCGCCTTTGCGGTAAGGTCTGGGCGGACAAATTGCGCCCATTTCGCGCATTTCTTCGGGTTGTAAGGATTTACTCCAGTTGGTGTCTGAGACAATCCAAACGTTACTGTTGGGTTGGTTCTGCACAGCCATTTTGGGTTTGACTCGCAAACCCTCGAGTAAACGTGAGTACAAAGAAGTTGGACGAATCATGGCTGCATTCTGACTCATATTAAATACCAGTACGTTGCGCGAGATACAAAAGTTCAGTATTCTGCACCGCATTTGAGTTCGTACAGGAATACACAATTCACTGAAGTAAAGCTCTTGACACAAACCTCTCGAGATTCGGTCAATACTTTCAGTCTGACCAAGGAGGTCTTATCATGAACAAAACCCGTATTGCTATTTTTGGTTTACTCGGCGCAGGTGTTGCCGCCATTTCATTGGCTGTTGCTGCCAACAGCAGTTTTGTCGTCCCAACCGATGCTAAATTTGCTGCACAAAATGTTTTCACGATTGAAAGCGAAACCGCTATCGAGAATTTCACTGGACGCACCAACAAAGTCAGTGGCAGCTTGCAATTTGATCCCGAAGCCAAAACGGGCAATGCAAGCCTGACAATTGATGGTGCAAGCATTGACACTGGCGTACCACTTCGTAACGAGCACATGCGTAGCGCCGATTGGTTCAACTTTGATAAGAACCCAGAAGTCAAATTCGTAACCACCAGCGTTAAAAATTCGGGTGGCGACAAGTACCGCGTCACAGGCAACCTGACTTTGAACGGTATTACCAAAAAAGTCTCGAGCAGCGCAACCGTGCGTTACACCAAAGCCAACGAAGTCACCAAGGGTATTGGTTACAACGGCGATGTCGTAGCAATTGTTGCGAAATTCAAAATTAACATTGTTGATTTCGGCGCAAAACACCCAGCCATTGGCGCGGGTCGTGTGGCTAAAGAGTTAGACGCAACTGTTAAATTCGTTGCGAACGCACAATAAATTTCGAGTTGACTCGAGGGGCGCGATTGCGTCTCTCGAGTTGTATTTTTTAAGGTCGTTCTTATGCTTAAGCGAATTCAGAGCATTACGGGTTTCTTGTCAATCTTGGCGCTTGTAGTGCTGATCGGTAGTTTTATTGCGGCAAGCCTCTTCTCGAATGGTGCTCAGTTGGTTCAATTGATCGAACCTGGCGAGGCTGCCACCGCCTCGTTATTTGGTGATACGCAGACCGGCGAACCTGCTGGTGATAAAATCGGCACACCACAATTGATTGTGATTCGTGACCAAAACGCGTTTCTCGAGGGAACAGGAGCGCAGGGCGAACGTTTTGCCAATATAAAGTATTTGAACGAAAAAAAGATTTATCCCTTGCAAGTCAAAACCATTAATTTCTTGCGCGATGTGACCGCATTGATTGCCGCTTTGGGTGCAATTCTGATGGCTGGGTTGTGGTTCTGGAGTCGCTCGAGAATTTCAGCTCCAAGTTAATTGGTTTAGAAGCGAGTGCGCAGTCGTTCAGTTTTTTATGTTTTATTGTGGTGCGAGTTCTCGAGCCAGTTGACTGAATTGGTCGCTGACTTCATCAAGCACGCTAACCCGTGGCATTGGGTTTTCAGTGATTTCACGTACCAAAAAAGGACCTGGGTCAATTGGGGCGTCGTTCAAACGGACTTCGTAATGTAAGTGCGGTCCCGTGGAATTTCCTGTCGAACCGACCAGCCCAATCTCGTCACCGACAAATACTTCTTGCCCAACGCTGACTTCGATGCTCGAGAGATGCCCAAATAGGGTTTTAAGACCGTTGCCATGATCGACAATCACGTGTAAACCGTAACCAATGCTTGACATGCCAGCCGTAATGACCATACCGTTGGCGGTGGCGGCAATTGGAGTTCCCATTGCGGTGGCGATGTCCCAACCCGTATGGCGCTGCAATTTGCGGTTGAATGGGTTTAAACGGTATCCAAAGGTCGAACTGATATCGCCCGTCAACGGAAATCCGCTCGGGATCAAATCCAAACCTTCACCTCGAGCTTCCAAGGATGCAATATTTTGCTCGCCAAGGCGGTTTAAACCGACGATGGCAACGTCTGTGGTTTGTTGATTGCTGACATCTTCCAAGGGTTGCGTTTCGGCGTTCGCGCTGCCGACGCTTTGCATTCGTTGCAATTCGCCTTTAAAACTGCCGACTTTGCTCGAGAGTTCATTGGCATAAGCTTGGGTTTTGACCTTTTGGACTTGCTCGAGTTTGATCTTGGCGGTTAAAGCCTCAATTTTGGTTTTAGCCTCGAGCTTTAAACCTTTAACTTGATTGGCTTTGACATGCACTTTTTTACTTAAGAAATTGTTTTGGGCTTTTAAACGCTCGATTTTCTCGAGCGCCACCAAGTTTTTTTGTTGGGCATCAAAGGCAATAAAACCAACGCCTGCCATGCCAGCCAGAGCGAGCAAAGCAACAATCAAACGGTTTCGCGCCAAATTTAAAGGGGTTTTGACGGGTTCTGATAACGTAATCTCGAGCACGCCCAACAGAATACAAGATTTTTGTGCGTCAAAGTTAGAAACTTCACATTGGCGTTAATGCTCGTGTCGAATACCACCTTCACCGTGAACATGTCCATGCTCGAGTTCACTTTTCTCGGCGGGTCGGACGTTCAAAATGTTGACGTGATACAAGAGGGTTTTGCCAGCAAATTCATGGTTAAAATCCACAGTCACAATACCTTGCTCGAGTTTGACCACTCGAGCTACAAGCGGTTTGCCAGTTTCATCTTGGGTGTAAAAACTTGCCCCAAGTTCGAGGTTGGTGTTTTTTGGAAAATCAGATTTTTTGGCGCTATGCACTTTGCTTGGGTCGTAAATGCCGTAAGCATTCTCGAGCGTCGCTGTGAATTCCTGACTTGCCTCATGCCCAATCAGCAGTCCCTCAAGTCCAATGGGCAAGCTTTTGGCGTGTCCCATCAGAATGGTTTGTGCTTCAGCCTCGAGCGAACGTTCAACAATTCTGCCATCGATCTCTAAACTCCACTCGAGTTTCACCACGCTGCCGCCCGTAATCTTCATGCCTTAATGTACCTCGAGCTTGTGGGTAAAGTCCTAAACTCGGGGCTGTAAAAACGGTAACATCAAGTCATGTTTGAGTTTAAGCAACGAATTCCCGTCACCGTCGTTGGTGGCTTCCTTGGGGCTGGCAAAACCACGCTCGTCAATCACCTGATTAAAACGGGTGGTAAACGCTTTGGCGTGATCGTCAACGAATTTGGTGACATCAACGTGGACGGCGCGTTAATCGAAAATCTTGAGGCAGACGAAGACGGCGTGACCGAATTCAGCAACGGCTGTTTGTGCTGTGTCGGACGCGATGACCTTGCCGAAGCCATGATTAAACTCGCCATGCGCAAAAACCCACCTGAGCATTTGCTGATCGAACTTTCGGGCTTGGCTGACCCCGTGCCCGTGGCTCAAACCGTGCTCGACCCGCAACTGCGCGGTCTGTTTGATCTGGACAGCATCATTGGCGTGGCAGACGCCCGCAACCTCGAGCGAACACTGTCAGACGTTCCAGAGGGCGCGGTGCAACTCGCGTATGCCAGCAACATTGTGCTGAACAAAACCGATCTTGCCGACGATGCCCAACTCGAGACGGCACGGGGTTTGTTGCGCGGTTTGAATCCACTGGCGCATCAAACCGAAACCCAGAACGCATCTGTGGACGCTCCCGCGATGCTCGAGCAGAACGCTTTTGAAACCGATTGGAAACCACGAAACTACACCCACGAACACGCGGCGGGCGTCTCGAGTTTTAGCCTTCATCATTCCGAACCGCTTGACGTGATCGCCTGGAATACCTTTATGGAAGAATTTATTATTTCCCGTCCTGGCAGCGTATTTCGTGCCAAAGGCTTTCTGGCGTTTAAGCAAATCCCAGACGAAATCGTGTTTCAAGCCGTGCGTGAAATTGTTAAAGTCACCAAAACCGACGGGCGGCACGAAGGGCGCTCGAGTTTGGTCGTGATCGGACGGGCGCTTGATGAAACCGAATACCGTGAGGCATTCGCAAAATTACATGTTCCGCTTCAACCCAAGTTCCGATAATCTAAAACGGTGAGAGGCTTAGCCTCTCGCCGTTTTTATGACTGAAAAAATTCGGATGAGATTTCTACTCGTTTTGCAAGTTCCCATCAATTGGAATACTGTTAGGAAGCAATGCCGCTACTGGAGGTTTCATGCAAAGACTTCGATGCACGATTGGTGGCATTTTCTTAACAGTGCTATGGGCGAGTTGTACGCAAAGTGCTGTCAAACCTTTGCCAAAAACTGCTTTTAAAACTTCAATCACAATTTTGAAAAGTAGATCTAATCTGCCAAAAAAAGATTGGATCGCCGCCCTTGAAACCTTCGCGCCCAAATACCCCATTTTTGCCGGGTCTGATTTTAGTGCTGACCGCAAAGAATTTATTTTTTATATCGCCAAAAAGCACAATGGGAAACCAATCGTTTTTGCGTCCAATGAAGCTCGAGCACGCGAACTTGATCGAATGCACCAAGCAGTTTTTGATTTGATAGACACCACCACGGGTTTCCCAGAGGCTTCGGACGCAACAGGCAAGAGCATCAATCCACGTTCTTTAAGGTTAAAAGATGTGGATGTTTTGGTTTCTCTGGCAGATTTGAACAGGTTCAGAAAAACCCTAACCGTGCTTTTATCCGACAGAACTGCATACGGAATTTCTACCAATTTTGCTAAAAATCAAGTCGAACTTAGCATTAGCAATACAATAGCTCAGAAAGATGCGCTCGAGTTTATCAGAAAAAATAATATTCCTATTGAAAATGTTTACTATGAAGTTCCAAAAAGAATGATCCAAGTTTTTAAATCAACCAAAGACATGCAGTTAACCGTTAAATTAGTAAAATCTCGGGGTCATTTGGTGTTTCAAGGAAAATTGCTCAACCGAACTTCTGCCGAATTGCGTTTAGGCTACGGCGATTGCCCATTGACCTACGTTGTGCACGTTGGAAAAAAGGATTTTACCCATCCAACCAAGCAAGCTTTTGAAAGTGCTCCAGTATGTACTTCAGCATTGAGATTATCCAGAGTGCCGCCGAAAGGTTCATTCGTGATCTTCACAAACCCATTAGAAAGTGATTTTGAGAACGCCATCATAAAAGCAAAGAATAATTATTCTGGTGAATTTCGATTTGAACTCTCAACCACAACAAGCAAAGGCATGTTTCAACTCATCTATAAACGGCAACAACGCTAAATTAGTCAATCAAAAACGCAAACACCCGAATAGAATCACTCTATTCGGGCGTTCCGATACTCGAGTTTCAATCTGTCACGAGTTCAATGTCCGCCAGTTCATGCCACGGCAAACCCCATTTGTTCATCGCGTCCATAAACGGGTCTGGGTTAAATTGTTCCATGTTCCAGACCCCTGGTTTCATCCATGTCCCCTCGAGCATCAGCATTGCGCCGATCATGGCTGGAACGCCTGTGGTGTACGAAACGCCTTGGGCTTGAACCTCTTTGTAGCAATCACTATGGTCGCAAACGTTGTAGACAAAATGGACTTTTGGCTTGCCGTCTTTGATGCCCTTGATTTGCACCCCAATGCAGGTTTGTCCCGTGTAATTTTCCGCCAGTGATTCTGGCGCGGGCAGCACGGCTTTAAGGAATTCTATCGGTGCAACCTGCATTCCGCGAAAGTTAATCGGTTCAATGCTGGTCATACCGATCCCCTCGAGCACCGAAAGATGCTTGATGTACGCCTCGCCGAAGGTCATCCAGAATCTGGCGCGTTTGAGGGTCGGGAAGTGCTTCACCAAACTCTCGAGTTCTTCGTGGTAAAGCACAAAACTCTTGCGGGTTTGAACCCGAGGGTAGTAAATGTCTTGGCTAATCTCGAGCGGGGTGGTCTCAACCCACGCGCCGTTATCCCAGTACCGTCCGTTGGCGGTGATTTCGCGGATGTTGATTTCTGGGTTGAAGTTTGTTGCAAAGGCTTTGCCGTGATTGCCGTTGTTGCAGTCCACAATGTCCATGTACTGAATTTCGTCAAAGTGATGTTTGGCTTGCCAGGCGGTGTAAACATTGGTCGCACCTGGATCAAAACCTGAACCCATGAGTGCCATAAGTCCAGCCTGCTGAAAGCGTTCTTGGTACGCCCATTGCCAGGAGTATTCAAATTTGGCAACGTCTTTTGGTTCATAATTGGCGGTGTCGAGGTAATGCACGCCAGTCTCGAGGCAGGCGTCCATGATGGTCAAATCTTGGTACGGCAATGCCACGTTGATGACCATTTTGGGTTGGTACTCGCGGATTAGTTTCACCAAATCTGGTACACTGTCCGCATCAATTTGCGCGGTGGTGACAATGGTTTTGCTGTTTGGGAAATACTGTTTGATTTCGCCGGCGATCTTGTCGCATTTGGCTTTAGTGCGGCTGGCGATCATCAGTTCCGTAAAAACGCTGTCGTTCTGGGCGCACTTTTTGGCAACCACGCCGCCCACGCCGCCCGCACCGATCATTAACACTCGAGCCATAAAATTCCTCCAATAAAGTTTTGAGTTTGCGTTCCTGCTGCCGTGCAAGATTATCATGTCGCTCGAGGTTGAGAAACTTTATCAAAAACACTGCAAAATCCAGCTCCTTGGGCAGTCTGTGGTTTTATGAGCAAAACTTGCAGGTTAAGTAACGTTTATTTTGGAAACTGAACGGTATACTTTTAACGTGAAGAAATTACTCTCGGTTGTGGTCTTTGCCCTGTGCTCGAGTTCGGCGCTGGCGACAGAAATGTTGTCTTTTATTGCCCCAGAGGGTACGGTCACCAAATACCGTGCGGCGACAAACATTGTTTTTACAATTCCCAAATACACCTCGAGCACGTTGGATGGATCAAACGCCGATGTGCGGATTGGAAACAGGATTCAGCAAAATCTTGATGGTTATAAATTGGAGATCATTGATGATTTTACAGATACCGTAGGCACATTTGCCGACAACCCAGATTTGATGGTCAGCACCGAAGGCAACCGCAAATTGAACACGTTAGCACTTGGTGCAACCACTACGCTTGAAGTGCCGTATCGCTGCGAAACCGTGTACCAAAGCGATGGCGCAATCAAATTTGGAAATTTTTTGTACGACACCAGTTTTTTGAAAGAACCTTACAATTCTCTATTTCAAGCCCAACAAAGCATTGAAGAAAAAAGAAAAAAATCGAAACGCCCGTATCGCGCGTTTGTATGGTTTGGACCTCGAGTTGGGACAAGAGGTTGCCTTACCTCCCATGAAGGCTTTGGGCGAGCTTGATCCTGATATCAATTTGACTTCGACCTACAAATTTACGGGTCGAGATGCGGACAATCATTTTCTGTTTGATGTTGGCGCACAATCATCCTTGGTTTCCAAAACCATCAATCAGTACGGAAGCAAGATTTTCTTTAAACTGATGCCAGCCGTTGGGACTGGAAAAATCAGCTTTACCGATGATGGTCGTTTGTTGCACGAAGAATATCAACAGATAACCAATGTGGTTTACACTTATATTTTTGTGATTGGCAAAATCACTTCAACCTACCGTTTTGAGGGCACAATCGGTTTTGAACGTCGTGTGGATATCGTTGAATTCGCTCCGTAAGACTGCGAACTTTCTCGACGGTCTACCAGGCTGTTCCTGTTCCTGTTCCTGTTCCTGTTCCTGTTCGCGGATGCGACATCCGTCAGCAGGGTTCGCGGATGCGAGATCCGTCAGCAGGGCAGGCACTTTATGAAAATGGTCTATGCAACAATCCGACAATATGCTGGTACGGCATAATTGTTTGCGAAACTCATCGGCAAACCAGGCGCTTTGTTTTGAACTCGAGTTTAGTCTCGAGTTGCTTTGTCGTTCAAAAACTTAAATCTTTTTGTACAAGCTTTGATGAACAAATTGTCTGGTAAAGGGATTATGAAAAAAGCGCAGTTTTTCTAAAAAATAATGGTTAAAAGCCGCATCGAAAGTAATTTAATCGGTGTAAGATTTTTGATAGAAAGTTTGTGGTCTAGTTCGCACATCGTACAAAGTTTGAAGAGGGTTTTACAAAATAGTTCAGCCCCAGAAACCAAACCGATCAAACGAAGATAATTTAGAAATTTTGCTTAGGGAATCACTCGAGTAACAACAAGGAGAAACAAAATGGCGGTATTTGGAAATCTCGCAGACCTTCCCTTCGCAGAAGTGATTTCTATGGTTGATAATCGCATTGGCAAACTCGAGCTTTGGAACTTACCTTGCTCTGATCGTTACGAGCTTTTTGTGCTCAATGGTCATTTAAGAAAACTCAATGTCAATGGTCAAGAAATTATTGACCCGGCGAATATCCGCGAACATTTCATTGTGCTTTTAAACCTCAAACAAGGCGAGTTTGAATTTGTCAAAAGTGATCTTCACCAGATCAACACAACCGTGCGAATTCCACTCCAACAAGTCTTACTGAGTCTCAATGCAACATATCAAACCAATTCTGATAGCCAACATTATGCAGATCCACGCACGCGTTTCGAGGCTGTCAAAATGCCTGATCATTTCAAAGATTCGGCTTTGAACAAGTTCTGGCAAGACAGTCACTTAAATTTAATTTCTGGAACTTGCGCCGAAGAACTGGCTCAATTGCAGAACATCAAACTCGAACAGGTTTTGTTTCACATGTATCAATTGCGAATTGCGGGTTTTATCGCGCCAATGCGTGGAGTCCTGCCCTCAACGGCTTCAACTCGCTTGACACCTGTGACGACAAGTGCGACTGCATCGTTCGGTAATTCGTATAGAGGCTCGAGCCTTATTACCGATGCACCTAGCACTTTTACAATCCATGCAGCTTTTGACGCTCCAATGGTACAAATCAATACTGAATATTTCAAAACCGAACCTAAAGTGCCTGTGATCCCCGTTCGTAAACCCAGCCTGATAGAGCGTTTACTGGCAGCCTTAAAGGAGAAAAAATTGTGACTCTCGAGCCACTCCGTACAACCATCGTTGAAACTGTTCAACCACTTAAATTGGTGATCTCTGGTCCTGTCGGTGCGGGTAAAACAGCTTTTGTCAAAAGCCTGTCCGAAACTGAAGTGGTCGAAACCGACGAGCTTGCCAGCGAAGACATTGGTAAAGCCATGACCACAGTGGCTTTCGATTTCGGTACGCTCAATTTAGATGGTCAACCGATTCATTTGTTTGGCACACCAGGGCAAGATCGTTTTGATTTTATGTGGGACATGCTTTGCGAAGGCGCGTTGGGTTTAATTCTGCTGGTTGCAGGCGACAAACCCAAAGACTTTTCGCACGCTAGACGAATACTCGAGTTTATTACCAGCCGTATCGACGTGCCGTTTATTGTTGGTGTCACGCGTCAAGATTTAAACCGTGTTTGGTCACCCGAAGATGTCGCAGATTATTTTGAATTACCGCCCGAGCGAGTGGTTGGATTAAACGCCACCAGTGTCACCAGTAGCGTGCATACCTTAGTTCATTTGCTCGAAATGATTTCCTCGAGTTCGGACAATCAGCATTTGATCCAAGCAAATCTTCATAAGCCCTCTATCTAAAATTGCACCTCCAAGGAGTTCGTCATGAGTAAGCAAGAAGTACTAACCCAAGCCTTAAATACCCTCCGCACTGCCATTCCAGAATTGCGCGGTGTGTTGGTCGCTACCAGTGATGGTTTAGCCATCGCGCATTCGCTCTCGAACAACGAAGACCCATCTCGAGTGGCTGCCATGGCAGCCACCGCCCTGGGTCTGGGTAAACGAATTGGTGAAAGCTTAAACGCTGGCACACTTACCGAAACCAGTGTCAGTGGCACAAATGCCCATATTTACCTGTATGCCACTGGCGCAAAAGGTGTGCTGGCAGTGGTCGCCCCCGCAGGAGCGAATGTTGGTTTAATCCATATGGAAGCCCGCGAAGCAGCCCGTGCCATTGCGGACGTGCTGTAAATTCTCGAGTATCAATTTAATGAGGAGCAAAAAATTATGTCATTAACACATCGTGAACACTTGGGTGATTTCTCGAGCGTTGTGTGCTTCAAAGCCGTTATTGTCGGCGTAGAAGACACCCTTGGCGAAGATGGTGCGGCTGTGGTGTTTACCCGTGCCGGCAAAGTTCGTGGTCATGAATTGGTCAAAAGCTTGGGTTTAACAGGTTCTAAGGTCACCATTGGCGAATTGGCTAAAGCCCTCAACGATGCGCTCGGTTCTAGTGGCACAAAATTGTGTGCCGTCAATAATGCTTACGAAGATGGCGAGAATATTGTCGTCGAAACCAGTGAAACTGTCTGTTCGGCTGGTGAACTTGATGGCTCGAGCCGAAAATGCACTTTTACGCTTGGTGCTGTGGGCGGGGCAATTGAAGCGGTATACGGTAAAGTCTATGTTGGTAAACACACTGACAGCGTGTTGCGTGGTGGGACTTGCGATAAATTCGTTTTTAGTCCTCTCATGTAATTTCTTTTTTTAAAGCTCGAAGTTCTGCTCTCCCTCAGAACTTCGAGCTTTTTGTATGGTGTCGCTCGGGTTTTTTAAAACCCGTAGCGTTGCATGGTTGAATCAAACCCGCGTAAATGCCCAAAGCTCGAGAGGCGTTTATTGATGACCTTTAAGGCTATGCTGGAAAGTACCAATGCCCGTCTCCCCCATTCATCCAGATCAAGAAATCTTAACGGCTGTAGCTCGAGCGTATTTGGGGTTTAATCGTGACGCTAGCGCTTGGATTGAGGGTTTCACGCGTCAGGGTGGAAAAATTCATTGCCAATCTGGGTGTTTTCAGTGCTGTAATTTTCCGATTCGGGTCAGTCTTGCCGAGGCGCTCCTTACCGCCTCGCAACTTTCGAGCGAACAATTGGAAGCCATGCAATCTCATGCCCGCAAGGTACTCGAGAATGCCCGAACCGCAAACAATTGGGATGAGTATTTTGCGCGGCATCGGCAGGAGGTGGGATTTTGCCCATTGCTTGACCGTACAACGGGCGCTTGCGGCGCTTATGAGGTACGCCCAGGGCGTTGCCGCGATACTTGGAGTGCCTTGAGCGCCGATTACTGCAAGGTCGGTACACTCGAGCATTTAAACCGTAAAGAGCGTTTGGAGTACAAACGCGCCGTGAAAGCCAATCCTGCCACCGATGGACTAAGCCATTACGTCGCGCCGCTCGAGGATTTGGGCGTGAGCATTTGGGAGGTTGCAAGCCATCAAATGCGGCAAGCTTGGGGGTTGGAGGTCTGGGGCGATTTTTGGGTCTTAACGACCCTCTCGCAAGATGAGGCGTTTATGGCAGCGATTCGGGCTGGGCAAGTAAAATCTGCCGTCAAACGCGCCAAAGCTTTGGGTTTTTGGCATCTCGAGATTGTGCAGATTGAAGCCAAAAAAAAATATTGAATCAAGCTTAATTTAATCTCTTTGCACAATCTTCGATTACTGTTTGCTCAAACTTCGAGCTTGAATTTTAGACTCCTTGCATCTCGAGGTTTCTCGGGTTTCAGGAGGTTCTTATGGCTGCAAGCACTTTCAATCGCACTCCGATCTCAAAGCTCGAGTTTCCACGGTTTCAAAGCATTGGCGCTGGTCTGTTTTTGCTGGGCGTGTTCGCCACTTTTTTTGGTTTGGGTTGGGATGTGCAATGGCATTCCGATGTCGGTCCTGACACATTCTGGACACTGCCACACAGCATTTTGTATTTTGGCGCGGCGCTCAGCGGTTTTGCTTGTTTGACCGTGGTGCTGCTGAGCACGTTTGCCGCCAAAGAAACCCGCACACTTCCTGGCATGGTTCCCATTTTGGGCGGCATGTTTTACGCACCAATCGGTTTTATTGTCGGTGGTTTTGGGGCGGCAGGTTTTTTAAGTTTTGGTTTGTTCGACCAATACTGGCACAGCTTGTTTGGTTTTGATGTGTCGATCAGTTCGCCGCCGCACATGGGCTTGATTTTCAGTTACATCATGGCTGTTGTTGGTTGCGTGCTGGTATTCATTCGTGGACGCGAAACCAAAACGACGGCTTTTGTGGTTGCCACTGCGCTGGCATTGGGGTTCACACTGCCATTCGTGCAAATGAACCTTTCAGAATTCAACCTCGAGATTCCATTGTTTTTGTTTCCAGCCCTTTTTTTACCGCTCGGTATGTTGTTTGTGGCGTCCGTCACGCGCAAGCCTTGGATGCTTTTTGTCATGACGTTGGTGTTTGCGGCGTTTCGCTATTTGTGCTGGTTTGTCTTTCCCGAAATAACTTCGGGTTATGCCAGTTTCTTGGGTTTGGCATTGCGCGATCAACCGTCTGGCATTCCGACCATTCCGTACCTGATGCCAATGCTGCTGCCGCTTGCGGGTTTAATCTCGAGCGCAATCTTGGTGTTCGCCAAATTTCGAGGTTGGCGGGTGATTCCAAGTGTGCTGCTGGCTGGAGGTTTGGGCGCACCGTTTATTTATGCTGACTTGTTGTTGGTAGAGTTTGTTCAAGCCTTCCCACCAGGCTTGCTGGGCGTTGCACTGCTGGGCGCATTGGGCGCTTGGGTGGGTTGGCAATTGGGTGTTGTGGCGCGTCATGCCAACCGTGAACTCGAACAGATTCAGGGCGTGCAATCATGAAATGGCTGACTCGAGTTTTGATTGTCACTCTGGCATGTCTTGGCAATCTTGGCTTTGCCGAAGAGATCATCAAACACCGCGAGATCGTTCAGGTTGGCGCGTACCAACTCGAGGTTGGTTTCTCGCAGTATCCGCTTCAGGCTGAGCGTTCGTTGGACATCACCTTCACACCAGTCGGAGGCATTGCAGGCAAGTCTGGAACGACCAAATTCAAGTTGGTGAATTCAAAGTTCAGCATTGACCAAGATTTGGTGCGTTTTACAAAAAACCGTTCGATCTGGGGTTATGACCTTATTTCAATTCCTCAAAAAGGCACTTGGAATCTCGAGTTTACGATCAACGGCAAACAAGGACAAGGCGTTGGGAACTTAAAACTTGATGTACTCGAGCGTCCTGCTGGTCCTTCGGTGGCGTTGACCCAACCGCTTGGACTGATCCCAATTCTGGCAGTGTTGATTTTGGCAACTCGAGCTTGGTTGCGGGTGCGCCCGTTGCGTCACGCGGAAGCCAATCAATGGTGAGGGCTGGCGTCAGGATTTTGAAAATCAAAACGTTTACAGTGATTTCCGTTTTGCTCGAGCCATGATTATCGTTCTGCATCGCTTTAGGGAGGCATATTTCTGGTCGCTTGAGCAATAGACTAAAACGATGACACCACAGATTTCGCATTTTGCCAGCCGCTCGAGGCTCAAACCAGCACCTTGGATGAAATGGGTTCTGTTCGCGGCGGCGGCATACAACGCGCTTTGGGGCGCTTGGGTTGGTTTGTTTCCCAAGGCGTCCTTTGATCTGCTTGGCATGACTGCGCCAGCCTATTTGCCGCTCTGGCAAAGCGTTGGTTTGATGGTTGGCTGTTATGCCATCGGTTATTTTATTGCAGCGTTCGATGCTTACCAGTATTGGGCGCTTATTTTGGTTGGATTCATCGGCAAAGTGCTCGGTCCATTGGGCATGATTTATGCCGTGACCAGCCGCCAATTGCCGCTCGAGTTCGCTTGGAACAACCTGACCAACGACGTGATTTGGTGGATTCCATTTTTCTTGATTTTACGTGGCGCGTACTTTGCATACCAGAATCAAGAGATTGCTGAGAATGCAACCAAAACCTAACGCAGACGCTCAAGCACTTCAAAAAACTTGGGGAAGGTTTTGGAAACGCAAGCAGGCTCGAGAATCGTGATGCCGCTTGCCCGAAGTCCGAGCACGGCAAAGCTCATTGCCATGCGGTGATCGTCGTAAGTTTCGATTCTGGCGGGTTTGGGTGTGCCTGGGTGAATAATCATACCGTCGGGTTCTTCAATGGCATTGATCCCCATGCGCTGCAATTCGCGCACGACAGCGCCGATGCGGTCTGTTTCTTTGCGGCGGATAAAGCCAATGCCGGTCATGCGGGTTGGACTCGAGGCGAATGGCGCGACGGCTGCCAGGGTTTGGGCGGTGTCCGAAATTTGGCTCATGTCAATTTCGACGCCGCGCAAGTTGGTTGTGCCAATCACTTCGGTTTGGGTATCGGTCTGATTGATTGTGCAACCCATTTGCTCGAGCACGCGCACAAAGTTGAGATCGCCTTGCAAGCTGTTGCTGCCCAATCCTGGCACGACCACGCGCCCGCCCGTGATGGCTGCCGCCGCAAAGAAGTAACTGGCGGCGCTGGCATCGGGTTCGACGGCGTAATTGGTGGCGGTATACTCGCCTGGTTTTACAATAAAACGCTCGAAGTTTTGAATCTCGAGGTCAACCCCAAAGGCTCGCATGGTCTGGCTTGTGACCTCGAGGTACGGTTTTGATACCAGTTCGCCGTCCACCTCGAGCGTAATGCCGTTTTCAAAGTACGGGGCGCTCATCAGAAGGGCGCTGAAGACTTGGCTGGTCAGGTCGCCACGCATTTTGACTGTACCGCCGCGCAAGCCTTTGGCTTCAATCCGAATCGGTGGGCAGCCCGTGTCATGAATGCTGGAAGCTCGAGCGCCCAACGTGTTTAAGGCATCAAGCAGGGGTTGAATTGGACGTTTTTGCATGGCTGGTACACCATCAAGCTCGAACGTGCCGTGTCCGAGTGCCATCAGCGGCGTTAAGAAACGCGCGGTTGTGCCAGAATTTCCGATAAAAACTCTTGCCCTATCTCGAGGAACACGTCCTGCCAAACCTTGTACCTTGAATGTGTTTGCAGTTTCATTGCTGGCAACTGCAAAACCAAGCTCGAGCAACGCTTGGGTCATGAAATGCGTGTCGTCGGAGAACAACGCGCCAGTCAGCAAACTCGAGCCGTTCGCCAATGCCGCAATTGGCAATGCACGATTGGTGTACGACTTAGAACCTGGCGGTGTGACCGTGGCGTTAATCGGATGCTCGAGGGGTTGAATCTCGAGTTCGGTTGGGAAGGGCTTGGCGTGGCTCATTGAGTTCAGAATACCGTGATCTGAACAACCAATTCTTGTTTCTTGTCTAGGCACAACATACCAAAACGGTAGTTCACAAATCTGAACCGCGATCATTCACGTCCCAAACAGGATAAACCCGCCTAAAAGTTTCAGTCATGATGCGTTCTGCCATTCTCGAGAGAAAGCCAACAGTCGAAAGGGCTTGTGTTCTGTGCGCAGCAATGGCACGCAATTTTTGTGGCAGGTAATCGCGGACATCGCGGTGATGGGTGGCTGGCACAAAGGTATCTACCCAGTCTGGGTTTAACAAAGTGGGCGAGGCAAAATAGTAAAGCCGCGTGCCAGTCTCGAGCAGGTCGGTGTTCTTTAAGGCTGCCATCATGATTTGATGGCTGGCGATATGGTCGGGGTGTCGGTTGCCGCCATCTGGGGCAAAGCCCATGACGACTTTGGGGCGCAGTGTCTCGAGTTCGCTGGTAACCCTGGCGACAACTTCGGCGCGTGGAACATCTTGTAACCCGCCGACGAAAGTTCCTGGAATGCTGGTGATGTACTGTTCACTTCGAGACACGGGTGCGGCATCGGGGTATTCGTAATGGCTAAAGTGCTTAATACCAAGGTTTTTGACACTCTCGAGCAGTTCTTTGGCACGAAATTCTGGCAGGTCGTCTTGGAGGCAAAGCTCTAAGGAGCGTCCTGATTTGCCCCTTGTCAGGGTGATGAGTCCAGTCTCGAGTCCTTTTGCGGCGTATTCGGCAAAGGTGCCGCCAGTGCCGTAGCATTCGTCGTCGGGGTGCGCCACAATCAGCATCAGGTCTATTGCCATAGGTTTGCACGATAACGCATTTTTGAAGTTGCTAATGTCAGCTTCAATGCCTGAAGCGAAAATGAAAATTA
Source organism: Deinococcales bacterium (assembly GCA_043775825.1). GTDB lineage: Bacteria > Deinococcota > Deinococci > Deinococcales > JAAFIG01 > JANXTZ01. The sequence continues at coordinate 4,756 of JAYVRX010000075.1, read as the reverse complement.
TGGTAAGCAATCTTTTGCGTCTGAAACGTCAAAAATTCGCAATTTCACAAACAATTGTGAGTGTCGGGTTAGTCTATGGATCGCCATGAAGCGCTCAAAACAAAACCAAGCGCTCATGCCAGAATTCTCGGCAGTGAATGAACGTTTTACCCAGTCTGAGACAGAAAACCTCGAGGTTCGACTGCCCGCCAGTTTACTCGAGCGTTTTACGGCACTGCTGATTTCCAGCCCCGCCTTGGACGTGCTTTTAGAGGAGTTGCTGGCTGGAATCCATGACGTTTTTGATATCGATTTCGTGGCGCTGTACGCGCTCAAAGGTGTCAAACTCGAGTTGCTCTCGGCATTTGGGCAAGGTGCAGCGCTGGGCATCAAAGCCAAAATTGGTTCGTGTGATCGGTCTAACGATGATATCTGGACGGTCTTTGACACCTCTCATGCCTTATTTATCGATGATCTTGAGTACAGTCCTGGGAATCAGCTTTTCAAACGCATTCCAACCTCGAGTTTGGCGTTGCTGCCACTCACCAACGCCGCAGGCACATTTGGGATTTTGGCGATGGGGCGCGTCGGTGAGGTTAGGGCGTTTGGCACTTCGCGCCGTTACGCCCTGATTGCCACAGCCCGCGTCCTGACCATTCCCATCGAGCGTTTATTAAGTCAAGAAGCCACTCAAACGCCAGAAGCCAGCGCACTTTTGGCACTCTCGAGGTTGCTCGAGGGGGTGCAAAACGCCAAGGATTTGGAACGCGCGGCGCTCGAGGTGCTACGCCCGTATTTTGCGGGGGCGAGTCTTGGCTTTGCTGTTTTGGAAGATCAGAACCTGCGGTTTGAAGATTTTGAAGGACACGAAGCCATTGCCCAGTCGGCAGATTTAAACGTCTGGCATAAAATCGATGACCAAAGTTTGCTCAAGGCAATGCACTCAAGCAACCCAACATTCCTCGACGATTATGCCACCAGTCAGACACCCATTGGGCAGTGGTTGACGGCAGGCATTCGATCTGTGGCGATCATTCCGATTTTACCCTCAAGTTTGAATTTGATTGCCGGCAACCGTGCCTTGACGGCGTTGCGCCCAGCCCGCGAACGACCCTGGAGCGAAGCCGAGAAACACTTGCTGGCAGCCGCAGGTCGCACCATTGCGGTCTCGCTCGAGCGAATTCACACCACCGAAGCGCTTTTTGAGGCTCAATCACGTGCCGAATTTCTGGCGGCGCTCTCGGACGCCCTGCAAAGCGCCCAGACCGCCGATGATGTGGCGCAAACCGCCATGCGCCTGCTGGGTCCAACATTACACGCCACCAACATTTTTACCCTCAAGCTCGATGAGCAGCGCGGCAAATTGCAACTGCGGGTGACCGGCGCTTGGGGCGATCTGCCCAAAGGTTACGAGCAGCATTTTATCAACCGTGGGGTGCAACTCGAGCAAACCCGTTTGACCAAATTGGTTTTAGAGTCCAACAACGCGTTTTACGATTTTGGCGGCAGCGCCAAAGTCAGCTTGGGACTCGAACCGATTCGGGATTCTGAAGGCAAAATTGTTGCCATTTTTAGTGTCGGACGTGATGCCAGACTGGGTGATTGGCGCGTCACCGAAAAAGATTTGCTGGCTCGAGCCGCCGCCACCGTTGGTTTGGCGCTCGAACGGGCTGGCGTGCGCGAACGACTTCATCAAGCCAGAGCCAGAGCCGAACTGCTGGCAGGCTTGTCGGACGCCCTGCAAACCGTCCAGACCGCCGAAGAGGTTGCCGAAACCGCCATGCGTCTGCTGTCGCCAGCTTTAAGCGCCAAGAACATTATTATTCTCAAGCTCGAGCATCAGGACGGCAAGGTGTTCTTGCAGTCAATGGGCATTCATGGTGATTTGCCCGAAGCTTACAGCGGCTATTTTCAAAAACCTGGCGTACCAATCGCCAACACGGTCATTTCCAGACAGATTGTTGAAACCCGCAAAGCCTGGTACGACACCACCTACAGTGACACCATCATCCAAGATTTACGCGCTCGGCGCGTCAGTGTCGGCATCGAACCCGTCAAAGCCGAAGACGGACAGGTGATCGCGCTGCTGTCCGTCGGGCGTGAAACCGAAACCGGCGAATGGCGAGCCGGCGAGCGCGACCTGATGGCTCGAGCCGCCGCCACGATTGGACTGGCGCTCGAGCGTGCCAACACCCGCGCTGAACTCGAAGCCAGAAACCGCGCCTTGGAAGAAAAAAGCGCCGAGATGGAATCCTTTGTTTACAGCGTCTCTCATGACCTAAAAGCCCCAATGGTCAGCCTGGAGGGCATGAGCACGTTGCTCGAAGAGAGCTTAAAAGAGGGCGACACCAGCGAACTCGAGTTTTTTGTCTCAAGGCTTCGCGCCAACGTTAACACCATGACCGCATTGGTCAACGGTTTGTTGGAGCTTTCCAGAATTGGTCGCATCGACGAAACCCTCGATGCCGTCGAGGTTGACAAGGTGATTGCGGTTGTACTGCAAGAACTCGAAGGCAAAATTGCCGCTAAAAACCTGAGCATCATTCAACCAACGCACTTTCCAATTCTGACCTTTTCGCCAGAACGCCTCTATCAACTTTTTGCCAACCTGATCGGCAACGCCGTGAAATTTACCAAACCAAACACCGACATTCAAATCAACTGGGAAAAAACCGCCACCAGCCTCGAGTTTAGCGTGGCTGACAACGGACCAGGCATTCCAAACGCCCTAAAGACCAAAGCCCTCGATTTATTCTCGAGGCTTAATCCCAGCATTGAAGGGACGGGAGTGGGTTTGGCGATGGTCAAACGAATTCTCGAGATTTCTGACGGTACGTTGCGGCTCGAGGATACGCCTGGTGGCGGTTTGACGGTGGTGTTTGGCATTGATTTGGGTCGGGCGCAATTTATTCCCAAACTTTGAATACGCTAAAATACGCTCATGTGGTCGATTCGTAAAGCAGAACCAAACGATGCCAGTGGGCTGGCAAGGCTTGCCGAGAAAACCTTTAGGGATACGTTTGGGGCTGACAACACCAGCGCCGACATGGATCAACATTGCACAGATACCTACAGTGCCCAAATTCAAACTCGAGAAATTCTTGACCCAAACATCAATACTTTTGTTTGCGAATTTGAAAGCGAATTAATTGCTTACGCACAACTAAGCTGGCTGCCAGCACCAAGTTATGTGAGGGCATTGAAGCCAGTCGAAATCAGACGCTTTTACGTCGATTCAGCTTGGCACGGAAAAGGCATTGCGAGCGCTTTGATGGATCGAGTGCGCGAGCATGTTGCCATAAAAAATGCCGATCAAATTTGGTTGGGCGTTTGGGAGCACAACCCAAAAGCGCAGCGCTTCTACCAAAAAATGGGCTTTCTCGAGGTTGGCGATCATGTGTTTCAACTGGGCAACGACCCGCAACGCGACCTGATTTTGTCACGAAATCTTAAAACCCATGACCAAAGCGCCGCAAAGTGATAGGCTCGAGCCGATGACCGCCGTCGTGTTTGACCTCGAGACCACAGGTTTATCTCCCGCCCGAGACGCCATTCTCGAGATTGGTGCGATGGTCGTGGAAGACGGTCTTTTGACTGGCGAGGTCTTTCACACCCTGGTCAACCCTGGGCGCAGCATTCCGTACTTTATCACCCGCATCAACGGCATTCGTGACAGCATGGTACGCGACGCGCCAGGCATTCAAACCGCACTGCCAGGCTTTCTGGCGTTTATTAACGGGCGGCAACTGGTCGCACACAACGCCAATTTTGACATGGGTTTTATCCGCGAAAATGCGGGGCGTTTAAACCTCGAGCCTCCGAGACACGCGATTTGCACCGTCGAACTCTCAAGACAGGTTTTTCCGCGCGAACGAAGCCACAACCTTGACGCCGTGTGCTCGAGGTTGGGACTTGTACCAAACGGACGACACCGCGCACTGGCGGATGTCGAGGTGACCGCCCAGGCTTTTATTAAATTTCAGGAATTGATCGCCGCTCGAGTTTAGCTCCGTAACCCAGCCCACCTCGAGCCTCAACCATCAGTGCTAATTTAGGGCATGTTTGGAAAATTTTTTAAGAAACCAAGCGATAACCAAGCCAATCGCACCCCACCAGGGCAAGCCATCACCGAACGCTTTCCGGTCATGACTTACGGTCCTAGCCCTAGGGTCGAATCCGAAAACGTGCGGATTCGCGTCTGGGGTTTGGCAAGCGAAACGGCATTCAGTTGGGACGATTTGAACGCCATGCCGCAAACCACACTGACCAACGACATTCACTGCGTCACGCACTGGTCAAAACTCGATGTTACTTGGACGGGCGTCACCGTGCCAGAATTGATGTCTCGAGTGACCCTGAATCCAGAAGCCACGCATGTCTTGATTCATTGTTACGGCGGCTACACCACCAACTTGCCAATCTCAGATTTCAACCGCCCCGAAAATCTTTTTGCCCACACCCTCGAGGGCGCACCATTACCGCTCGAGCACGGTGGACCGCTGCGTTTGGTGATTCCACATCTGTACATTTGGAAATCCGCCAAATGGGTGTCTGGTTTAGAGTTTTTAAACCATGACGAACGCGGTTTTTGGGAACGCAATGGCTATCACGACCGTGGCGATCCGTGGAAGCAAGAACGTTACAGCGATTAAAACAAGAAGCTCGAGAATTTTTGTTCTCGAGCTTCTCTGTTCAATTAGAGCGTATTTAACTGCACAATGATTTGAATTTGTAGGGTGCGCCGTGCGCACCAGCATTTACATGACGGTGCGCACGG
>JAYVRX010000074.1:0-24673 GCA_043775825.1 Deinococcales bacterium | reverse complement strand
CCGTTTTTAAGCGAACGTCTGGTCGAATTGTTTGGTGAAGGTTACGGCGGCGCTGTTGAAATCGATACGACACGTTTGGGTGCATCTTGGATGAACTTCGGGCATTTGTACTCGCCGTTTTACGTCTATCAGTACGCCACCGGTATTGCTGCCGCAAATGCCCTGGCAGGCGATGTACTTACACAGGGCGAACCTGCCGCCAAACGCTATATGGAATTCTTAAAAACGGGCAGCTCGAGGTATCCGATTGATGCCTTAAAACTGGCAGGTATTGACATGAACAGTCCAGAACCTGTGCGACGCGGTTTTGAGGTTTTGAAAAGCATGGTAGACGAACTCGAGACGGTGATTTAAAAGTTAGAATTTGAGCTGAAATTTCACGTTTTTTATCATCAGATTGATGAAATCGATCTGGAAAACGCACGCCAAGCTTAGTTTGATCCAAGTATAGAATAATTGCAAAGCAGTCTTATCAAAAGACTTTAGACTGCTTATTTTATACCAAGTTTAGACTTGATTGTGGACTACACTTTTGATTCATAAAGTGATCCGATTTTTAGTTCGATACGTTATAATTAGAACTGTGTGAGTAATTTGGTAATGTAAGACATAATGTAAGACTCTGGAAGATGCTTTTTGAAGTCTCAAATCACAGCGATTCAAAATTCAATGAAGGAGCGAATATGAAAATTATGCCCACTGACACGACAAAACGGTCCCCAGCATTTGAGCGCCAACCGTACCAAACTCCCAAACTCGAGGTTCATCAGGCATACAAAGCCCTGACCGCCGGCATTGGGCTTTCAATCGGCTTGGTTCAACCATTCCCCTCGATTTTAGACGATTCAGTCAGCCTTGATCCACAGGAGCTTGGGATATGAATCTTAAAAACGTTTCCTGGATTCTGCCATTTTTTCTGGCTGTTTCATGCTCGCAAACACCAAGCCTTCAAAACACTTCAAACGATTCTAAAGTCCTTGGCACGGTATCACTGGGCATTGGGGCTGATGCTGGAAGCTCGAGCGTCCATATTTCACCAAGGGCGGCACTGCCAGATACAGCCGTGACTTTTGGAACACCAACTTTCATCACGTTTAATGATACCAATACCAACACCCGTTATCTCAGTGCGACCTTTCCAGTGACCAATACCACTGCCGCCGCTTTTAACAACCTAACCTTGCACGCTTACAACAAAAATGGCGCTGGCATTGGTGGAACAGCCATAGAGAGCATGATTAACTTTAACGGTGGGGCAACCGCAAGTAATGCTCAAAGCTTACTACCGATCCATAAAACAGATGCTGGCATTCTAAACCCAACCATCGATTCCACGAAAGCCGACTTTCAAGGTTTTACCCTGGATGAAGTGGACCAAGTGACCATCGAAGCAACCATCCTCAATACCATTACCGCTGGCGACACCATTTTGCAATACGGCTTCGTTGCCCGAAACGCTACGGGCGGGCGAGCCATCGCCGCAAACGGCGGTACTGGAACAATCACCATTGCCTACCAACTGCCCGATGCCAACGTCGCCACCGCCTATAAATTCAAAGCAGACTTTGTGCTGGCAGACGACACCAACACTCGAGTCACCCGAGGTTTAGGCGACACCACAGCCGCCGCAGATGCTCGAGCAACCACAATTACCGCAGATGACGTTTACTTGGCTGGCGCAGACGCCGACGTTGCAGGCGCTCCATTTGCCACAACACGTGTTTGGAACTTGCTGACCAGCACAAGCCCCGTGTGTTTGCTGGTCATTTCGTGCGATGTCAACCCCGTTGTGGACATCAGCGCCAACAGTACAACTGCCAACGCTAACGTTAATTACCCGTTGAACGTCACCTACAGGACAGCCGCCGGCACGTCCGTCACAGACATTACAGTGGACTGGGGCGATGCAACCACCGTTAACTCGTTTACCGGCGTCACATTGACAGCAACGCCAATCGCCGCCAGCCACACTTTCACTATTATCACACCTGTCGGGACTCCAAACACGATCAGTGTTGACCTAACCGACTCAACCACGACGGTTACGTCAGCCACATTGGATGTTGACGTACTACCATAACGTTTTGAAACCAGCATCAAATCTTGAACACCAAACTCGAGAGACGATCAAATGTCTCTCGAGTTTTTGTTATCGAAACCGAGTTTTGCAAATTTTATTGCCAATCGTTTGGGCGTTCCCCAAGCCCCAACTTCCACGCCACCGCCTCTGCCACACGTCTCGAGGCTTGACCATCGCCGTAAGGATTTGGTTTGCCGCGCATGGCATTTAAAGCGTCTTCGCTCGAGAGCAGTTCGTTGACGGTATTGAACACGCCCTCATGCGTCGTACCAGCCAGTTTAAGCACACCCGCCACCAATCCCTCTGGGCGTTCGGTGACATTGCGAAGCACCACCACCGGCACTCCCAAGGTCGCACCGCTCTCTTGCACCCCACCAGAATCTGTCACCAGCAAACTCGAGCGAGCCATGAGCGCCGCCATCGCACCAAACTCGAGCGGCTCGAGCAAACTAAAGTTTTTAATAAGCTCGAGTTCTGGGTAAATCGCTTCGCGCACGGCAGGGTTAAGGTGAACCGGAATCACAAAATGCGTGTTGGGGTGCGTGTTGGCAACCTTAGCCAAAGCTGCCGCAAGTTCGCGCATCACGGGCAGGTTCTCGCGGCGGTGCATGGTCACGGTGACAATGCGCTTTCCTGATGGGAGTGGGGGCGCAACACCACGAGTGCTGGCGTACAACACCGCATCAACCTCGGTTTGACCCGTCACGACCACGCTCGAGCTAGCTTTGCCCTCTTTGTACAGATTCTCGGCTGACCCCCTGGTTGGCGGTAAGTCCAAGTCCGTGATGACGCTGGTCAGTTTGCGGTTGGCTTCCTCTGGAAAGGGTTCGCGCATACTGCCCGAACGCAGTCCTGCCTCGACGTGCGCCACAGGAATCTGCTCAAAGAATGCTGCCAATGCCACCGCAAAAGAGGTGAGCGTATCGCCGTGAACCAAAACGTAATCGGCGTTCAGTTCACGAAGTTTTTCGGCTGCGGCAGGCACAATTTTGCCCATCAGTCCTGGCAAAGTTTGCCTTTCGGTCATGACCTGCAAATCATTGTCGGGCACAATGCCAAAAATCTTTAAGCCATCCTCGACCTGCTGGCGTTGCTGACCCGTGCTTAAAACCTTCACCTCGAGCAACGGGTTTTGTTGAAGCGCCAAAATCACCGGAGCCATCTTGATTGCCTCGGGACGCGTTCCAAACGCCACCACCACACGTTTAACCTGGGTAATACCTTCACACTCCTTTAAAGCTCGAGTTTAAGAATTTGGATTGGCAAGCGCTTTTTTAGCCTCGAGTTGAACCTCACGAAGCCGCACTTGGGCGACAAAAGCCAGCATCACAACCACTCCAATAACGGTGGTGATAATTACCACGGCTCGGGCATGTTGTAAAACCATGCCAACCACGTTTAACGCCAGCGTCGCACCCCACAAAATCAGCACGCTGCGGCGTTGGTCAAAACCGCGTTTTAACAGCAAATGATGCAAATGGTCTTTGCCTGGGGTGTCAGGGCGCACGCCGCGCATCAAGCGTTTGACCACAACCTGGGTGGTGTCAATGATCGGCACGAGCAAAATCACCACTGGCGCGAGCAAACTGGCGAATGCCGCGATTTTAACCGTGCCCAAAACAGACACGGCTGCCAGCGTGTACCCAATAAAAGTCGCGCCGGCATCGCCCAAAATAATTCTCGAGGGATTGAAATTGTGACGCAAAAATCCCAGGCAAGCCCCAGCCAACGCCGCCAGAATCAGGGTCGCGGCGGCTCGAGATGAAAATTGGGCACTGAGGGCAAGCAGGCAAATGGAACTGATAAACCCCAAACCGCCAACGTTGCCGTCAATGCCGTCGAGAAGATTGACCGCGTTGGTGATACCCACAACCCAAAATAAAGTCAGTGCCGTATCAGCCCAAATTGGCAAGAAGCTGATATCAATGCGAATGCCGTTGACGACCAACAAACCCGCACACAAAAACTGCACACCCAACCTGAAGATGCTGGGCAATTCAAATTGATCGTCAATAAAACCGATCAAAACCAGAATTGCACCGCCCAAAATAATCGCCAAAACTTGCACGTTGACCGTTGCCAGAATCAGAGGCTTGAGCGCAATCGCCACAATTAACGCTGCAATCACACCCGCAAAAACCGTAAGCCCACCAAGGTTAGGCAGAATTTCTTTGTTCAAACGGCGCTCGTTGGGCTTGTCACCCAAACTTTTTTCCACCGCATAATCCCGCACCCTGGGCACAAAAAACCAGGTCACCAAAATGGCAGTCACAAAAATGGCAACCACCGGCAGCAAGCCAACCTCGAGCGCCCCAGAAACACCCAACATTTTTAAGAACTCAGTCACGAGCCAATTCTACTCGAGAATATGAGGGAAATTCTCATGGAATGCCTTATTTGGTTCCGTAAATTCGGTCACCCGCATCGCCAAGCCCAGGCACGATATACGCGTGATCGTTCAAGTGCGAATCGAGCGCCGCCACGACAATTTCGACATCGGGATGCGCTTCTTGAACTCGAGCCACACCTTCTGGTGCGGCGATGATGTTTAAGAGTTTGATGTTTGAAGCGCCAGCTTTTTTGAGTTCTGTAATGGCATCGACGGCGCTTCCGCCCGTCGCCAGCATCGGGTCAACGATAAACACTCGACGTTCGGAAATGTCGCTTGGCAGTTTGGCGTAATAACGCACAGGTTGTTTCGTGACGGGATCGCGGTACGTGCCAATATGCCCGACTTTGGCGGCGGGCACAAGCTTTAAGATGCCGTCAACCATAATCAAACCAGCCCGCAAAATCCCAACCAAAGCCAGTTTTTTACCCGAAAGCATTTTAACCGTCGCACCCTGAACGGGCGTGGTGATTTCAACATCCTCGAGTTCCAAATCGCGCATGGCTTCAAACGCCATCAGCATGGTGATTTCAGTCACGAGTTCACGAAAATCTTTGCTGCCCGTGCGTTCATCCCGGACGAGGGCGAGTTTGTGTTGAACGAGCGGATGATTGATAACGGTCAAGCTCATAGGTTAAGGCTAACACGAAAACCAAACCGAAACGATGGACTGGGCTTTAGAAATGACTTCATTTTCTGCGAACGGGTGAACACGAGGTTCACCCCTACAGAACGACATTTTCTACGAACGCTCGAGGGTGATTTTGAAACGTATTTCAAATCAAATGTTGAGAACTCAAGCCATTTTGAGCATCAACAAAGCGCGTTTTAATTTCTCTTCAAAATTACTGTGATACGCAGCTTGGTCACGCTCAGTAAACCAGTGCAAATCGTGCAAAGTGGTTAAGGCAACTTGGGCTGGAAGACGAGCGGCAACACTTTCGGATTCGGCGGTTGCCAGTTCGAGCGCGTATTTGATTGCAATCTCAGGCTCGAGGGTGTCGAACGTTCCAGTCATTAAAAGCGCGTAATCCCTGGCGGGATCGTCCCAAGTGCTTTTTGCCCAGTCCACAACCAAGACATTATTTGGTGCGGCGAACAAGACGTTGGCGTGCCACAAATCCAGATGACACAAACCAGCAATTCCATCAAAAACCGAATGCTCGAGCGCTTCATGCACGGTTTGAAACAACGGCTCGAGTTGAGATCGTTCGGGCACGGCGTCCAAAGTGCCGTGAAACCGCTCGAGACGGGTTTGAATTGCAGCTTGGTTGATCGGATTTGCCATGTGACCGTGCAATTCGCGCAAGAACTTACCCAAGTCGGGCAGCGCCGCAGGAACGTCTTTGGCTTGAAGTGGCGCACCATGAAAACGCCGCATGACCAGCACATCCCAACCCTCGAGTTCAAACGTACCAAGCACAAATTCACCCAGTCCCGCCCGCGCCATGTGTGCCGCCTCGAGCTTGTGCATACCAGTGCTTTTACGGTAGACCTTGACCACCGAATCCCGAGAATTTGACAGGTAAACCCTGGAGTGAAAGCCGCCACCCAAACGGGTTAAAGCGCCCAAATGGTCTTCGAGTTCTTGTTCGATTCGGTCACTAACGCGCACGACACGCATCTTAACCCGATGGACAGACTGGAGAATAGTTGACTTCTTTTGTAATTTAAATGACAGCCTCAAAACTCCCGAACAGCGCATGATAACATTGCCGTCCATAGGCAATCACTCAATTCAAACTCGAGTCTCTCGAGCATCACGGAGGAAGTCATGTCATACGTTCACCCCGAAGTTCTGGTCAGCACCGATTGGGTTTTTGATCATCACAAAGATGCAAACATCAAACTGATCGAAGTCAACGAAGACTTCCTGCTTTTTGAACAAGCCCACATTCCAGGCGCAATCAAAATGGATTGGCACACCAATTTGCAACGCGACGACATCCGCGACTTTATTGACGAGAAAGCCTTCGCCGCCCTCGTCGGTGGACTTGGCATCAGCAATGACGACACCGTAATTTTTTACGGCGACAAAAACAACTGGTGGGCGTGCTACGCCTTCTGGTTCTTTAAGTACAACGGGCATAAGGATGCCAGGGTCATGAACGGCGGACGTGCCAAATGGATCGCAGACGCCAAACCAACCACCACCGAAGTCGTAAGCCATCCCGCAGGCAAGTATGTTGTGCCGTACCGCGACGCCAGCATCCGTGCGTTCTCGCTCGATGTTTTAAAGCACCTGGTTGACGTCAACCGAGGCACTGGCGCACTGGTGGACGTGCGCAGCCCAGACGAATTCAGCGGCAAAGTCACCCACATGCCCAACTACCCACAAGAAGGCGCACTGCGCGGCGGACACATTCCAGGCGCTCAGAGCATTCCGTGGTCGCAAGCCGCCAACGAAGACGGTACATTCAAAAGCTTTGACGAACTCAAAGCCTTGTATGAAGGCAAAAACGTGACGCCCGAAAAAGACGTGATCGCCTACTGCCGCATTGCCGAACGCTCGAGCCACACCTGGTTTGTGCTGAAATACTTGCTGGGTTACGAAAACGTTCGCAATTATGACGGAAGCTGGACGGAGTGGGGCAACATTGTTGGTGTGCCAATTGAAAAAAACGTGTGAGGGAAAGCAATTAGCAAAAACGAGAGGAAAATTTTCCTCTCGTTTTTTTAATGCTCGAGTTTATTGGGCTTTCCAAGGCACATTTCGAGAAAATGCAATGCTCGAGAATTCCGCTTTATTGTCAATTGGACGGACTTTCTGGCGCAATTTGTCACGAACATTTTTCGGGTCTATAACTTGCGGGAATAACTTGCTTGGTTTTACGGGTTGCTCGAGATGCAACACGACTTTCAACTGGAGGTTTTTTGTTGCAAGATCAGCAACGTTTTGCTCGGCTGGGATGACCGCATTGGCACGCATTGCCAGCAAACACGCCAAACTCGACAGGACTTTTTGAGCCATTTCATCAAACAAATCAATCGTTTTGATTCGTCTGTGAGCACGATAATCTTTGACATCGAGAAACCATAATTCAGATTTTTTAGGGTCAAACGCGAGAAAATCCACAGCCTTTGAACCTTGGGCGAACGACTGAAAATGTTTTTTGTAAAACGTTGTATCATCCAACTTCTGCACCACAAATCCATTCGGAAAATCAAAAGCAATTGAACCTTCAACAACACGCGGCATTCAAGTCAACTCGAGATAACGATCAGTTTGCTCGAGATCAGCGTCCAAGGCAGCAATTGGGTCAACATCGTCTATCGAATTTCCTTGTTGCACTGTGACGCTTTTACCTTCGCGTTTTAGTGCAAAGAAATTGGCTGGAACTTTTGGATTTAATGACAATTGAATTTGCAATTCACGCAACAGGAACAAGCTGTGCGTCGCAAGAACAATCTGAATACCCATGCTCGAGAGGACAACCAGCGTTTCGGCAAGATGTCGAATCATTTTGGGGTTTAAGTTGGTTTCTGGTTCATCCCAAAAAAGCGTTGTGCCTTTTTGTAAGCTACCGTTCATGAGTAAATACGCGAGCATGGCAATTTTGCGAATGCCTTCCGCGACTAAAGGCATCTCGAGCTTTTGGTTGTCCGTAGAAATGTAAAACCGTCCATTTTCAATAACGACTTTGCCGTCCATTTGCTTCTCGAGCGTTTCAATAAGTGGTTTTACTTGTGCTGCTCGTTCACCTTTAAGTGGAGTAAGCGCTAACGCATCAGCAAGATCAAGATAGGTGCTGTCAAATCCAAGTTCCCGATTGCGTACAGCAGCCGCGAAACCAGAATAAATCGAGAGAATTTCTTTGGTGGGAATAAACAATGGACGAATAAGAACAGAAGCAGCCGTAAATTTTTGCATGAATACAAGATTCGCTGGATTTTCAAGATTAAAACCGATGTCAATTAAATCAAAATCACCATAGTTAATCAAACGCTCAAAATTCCGTTTAAAGAAGGTTCTGATTTCACATCTTAAATTGTTGACACGATTTGAAATTAAATTATTCAGTTTTTCTATATGAAAAACGGCTGACAGTTGACGGGTTACTCTTTCTTGCTCACTACCAGACAAACCAGGTAATCCAGATTCAAAACTTATTTGCATGACCGAATAACCTAATTTCAGTAAATGACTTTTTCCCGTGCCATTCTCGCCAATCACAACATTCAACCCAGGACTAAACTCGAGTCTGGCTTCTTCAAACACGGTAAAATTTTTGATCTCGAGCGCTCGTAACATGCGCTCAGTTTACTCCAATCGTGGGTCAATCAGAATTTCGAGAAATACCCGTAAAATCAGTTTGTGAATCCTGAAGCTCGAGTCGTGATTGCGTCTGAAGTGAATGTCCGCATCCTGTCAATTCGGGATGTGTCTGATGCGCTTGGTGCGGTTTATGGAGCGGATGGTTTGCTGCTGACCGAAACCGATCTCTCACTAGAATTTTTTGATTTGCGTTCTGGCATTGCTGGGGAACTTTTCCAGAAATTCACGAATTACCAAATCCATCTTGCAATTGTGGTGAACGATCTCGAGGTTTATAGTGAACGTTTTGGAGAACTGGCGTTTGAGCATAAAAACCACAAGTTGATTCGCTTTTTTAATTCCGTCGAAACTGCAAAATCTTGGCTGTTTAACGAATCAACTTAAACTTTTCTCGCTCGAGTCTCAGTAAAAAACCTAGCGAGTAATACGCTGGATTGTTTCTCGAGCACGCCCGTTCTGACTTCAAACTGATGTGACCAGTTGGCTCGGGTGGCATCCATCACACCACCAAGCGCACCGTTTTTGCTCGAGCTTGCGCCAAACACCACGCGTTTTACCCTGGCTTCGAGAGTTGCGCCCAAGCACATCAGACATGGCTCGAGCGTCACGACCAAAGTGCATTCGGTTAAGTACGGCGTCTCGAGGTTCTGGCTTGCGTTTCGGATGGCTTCGAGTTCGGCATGTTGGGTCATGTCGGAACGCTCAAAGCTGCGATTGCGTCCGATTCCGACGACCTCTCCCCTGTGCAAAATGACTGCGCCAACAGGAACTTCGCCAGCTTCAAGCGCTTCTCGAGCCAGTTCGAGCGCTTGTTTCATGGCGTCAATTTCTAAATCTCGAGTCACGCCGATTCGCACGTCAAGAATTGGGGCTTCGAGTCCAATAAAAAGCACCTCAGAACCTTGTGCGATTAATGGAATGCTGTCACGCATTTCTCGAGGAATTTTTTTGTCAATCAAAACATTAGACAGTTTGCGTGTTCCGCCCGAAAGTCGAATCGTGTCTCCTGCCGCTCGAGTTCTTTGAATGGCGTTTGGAAAACTCGAGAAATCCAGACTAGGCTGATCTGTAGGGGTGAACCTTGTGTTCACCCTCGCCACGACATCGGAATTACTCAGAATCTCAAATTTTCCATTTTGAATCACTCCAACATGATCTTGCGGCAATGAAACTCGAGTCACGGCAGAATTCTCGAGTTTGCTGCGAATATCTTCCAAATGCGTGAAGTCCACATTCAAACCTGCATCCTCGATTTGACGGCGAATCTGACGGCGCTGTAAGACTTTTGGCTCGAGCGCAAGGTTTACCCAAGTTGGAATTTTTGCGGTCAGTTCCTCGAGAAACGCATCTTCGTCTCGAGCCAACATTCCGTATCTTGCAAGCGATTCGGCGGCTTTAGGGTAGCGCTCGAGAAGTTTGGGCATGACCGCAAGCCTGACCCAATTGCGGGTGTAAGTTGAGTCGGTATTGCTCGAGTCTTCGTGCCAAGTCAAACCGTGTTCAAGCAGAAATTGCTCGAGGTCAAATTTTGAAATCTCGAGCAACGGACGCAAGATCAAACCGCGACGGGCTGGAATTCCTGTCGCTCGAGCCGTGCCGCGCAATAACTGCATCAAAACGGTTTCGGCATTGTCCTGAAGGTGATGCGCACTCAGAATCGCGCTCGAGTTGGTTTTCTTGGCGGTGCGGGTTAAGAATTCGTAACGAATCTTGCGTGCGGCTTCCTCGAGACTCCAACCGCGTTTGGCAGCGATTTGGGGAATGTTCACGCGTTCAGAAAAAAATTGAACCTCGAGCTTTGCACATGTTTCACGCACAAAATCCGCATCCAAACTCGAGTCTTCTCGAATGCCGTGATCTAAATGCGCGACTGAAAATGGAATCCCAACTTTGAGCATCAAAGGCAATAACGCCATCGAATCCCGTCCGCCAGAAACCGCCAGCAGCACAGCCTCGAGTTTTATGTTTGGCTTTTGATTTGCCAAATCCTCGAGTTTGGTTTTGACTTGTTCGGCAAGGGTCACGCCTCGCATGATACGGTTTATCCATGCTTGAAAACCCGTGGCAAGAACATCGTTTGCTGGTTGCTGACCTCGAGCTTGGCTATTCGGTTGCAGGTTCGGGCGAGGTTCTGGTGTTGCTGTCGGGTGGTCCTGGCGACCCTTGCGATTACTTGCGGGAGGCGCACGAAAGTTTAACAAAACATTTTACTTGCGTGGCACTTGACCAGCGTGGCACGGGAAAATCTAAACTCGAGCCTCAAAATGCAACGACTTTGGATGCCCTGAAATTCGTGGATGATCTTGAGGCTTTGCGTGAGCATTTCAAACTCGAGAAACTGAATTTACTCGGGCATTCTTGGGGCGCAAACTTGGCGATGTTGTACGCGGCGGTGCATCCAACTCGAGCCAGAAAAGTGGCGGCGATAGCACCAGGTCCAATTAATGATTTGATGGGTTCGGTGGCGGGTGCAAATTTTAATCGTGGTTTCTCAACCGCAGATTTTGCAGAACTCACAAAATTCCGCGAGGAACGCCAAGTTGCGTTTGAAACAGGAAATCTCGAGAAATTACGAGCTTTACATCAGATAAGCACAACCCGATTTTGGACGCGAAACGCCATTTTTTCAAATCAGGCTCGAGCCAAGTTTACTGCAAGTTTTAACGCCAATGATTTTAATCCAACAGTCAATAAACTGGCTTGGAAGTCGTATTCAAGTTTGAATTTTGAGCGTTTAGTCTCGAACATTACCGCCGATTTACTTGTCCTGTATGGTTTTCAAGACTTTGAACCGATCACCCAAGCGTATTTGATTAAAGAAAAAGTACCGCACACTAAACTCGAGTTTATCAACGAATGCGGTCATATCCCCTGGCTCGAGCAATTTGAAACGTATTACGGTATCGTCACCAAATTTTTAAATTGAATTGGAGAATTCATGTCTTATATTCTGTCCCTAGACCAAGGCACAACCTCGAGCCGCGCGATTGTTTTTGGGTTGACGGGTCGTCCTGTCGCCAGCGCCCAGCGTGAATTCAAACAATTTTACCCGCAACCTGGTTGGGTCGAACACGATCCGCTCGAGATTCTCGAGTCGCAGATTACGGTGGCACGCCAGGCACTCGAGAAATCGCCTGGTGAGGTGCTGGGAATGGGGATTACGAATCAACGCGAGACGGTGGTGGTTTGGGAGCGTTCAAGCGGCAAGCCGGTGCATAACGCCATTGTCTGGCAGGACAGACGCACGGCAGGTTTTTGTGATGAATTAAAAGCACGGGGTTTTGAGCAAACCTTGATTGAAAAAACGGGTTTGCTGGTTGACCCGTATTTTTCTGGGACAAAACTGGCGTGGTTGCTCGAGCATATTCCTGGACTTCGGACTCGAGCCGAGGCGGGAGAACTCGCTTTTGGCACGGTGGACTCGTGGTTGATTTGGAATCTCACTGGCGGCAAAGTTCATGCCACCGATGTCACCAATGCCTCCAGAACCTTGATGCTGAACATTCACAGCATCGAGTGGGATGCTGAGATTCTCGAGATTCTGAACATTCCACGTCAAATTCTGCCCGAAGTTCGCGCCTCGAGCGGTAGTTTTGGTCATGCTGAAATGTTGGGCGGACTGCCAATTTTGGGTGTGGCGGGCGATCAACACGCGGCGTTGTTCGGGCAGGCGTGTCTCGAGCCTGGAATGGCAAAAAATACTTACGGTACGGGTTGTTTTATGCTGATGAACACGGGCGATCAATTGATCCCAAGCCAGAATAAACTGCTGACCACCCCAGCTTGGAAGCTCAGTAAAACAACCTTTGCCCTCGAGGGAAGCGTCTTTATTGCTGGGGCAATCGTGCAATGGTTGCGTGATGAGATGCAGTTTTTCAGTTCCGCCGCCGAAGTCGAATTGCTCGCCTCGAGCGTGAGTGACAATGCTGGAGTCTACATTGTGCCAGCCTTTGCGGGTTTGGGCGCACCACACTGGGATGCGTATGCCAGGGGGACGATTCTGGGTTTGACCAGGGGTTCGGGCAAGGCGCACATTGCACGGGCGGCGCTCGAGTCGATTGCCTATCAAACCCGTGATTTATTGGAGGCGATGCAAAAGGATTCTGGCATTCAGTTAAAAGAATTGCGCGTGGACGGCGGCGCAACGCAGAATAATTTGTTGATGCAGTTTCAAGCCGACATTCTGAATGTTCCTGTCGTTCGTCCCGCCGTGACCGAAACCACGGCGTTGGGCGCTGCGTACTTGGCTGGTTTGGCGCTGGGCATTTTCACCCTCGAGGGAATCAAACAGAATTGGGCGCTCGAGCGGCGCTTTGAACCCAGCATGAATCCTGCCCAGCGTGAGAAGCTAATTCATGGTTGGGATCGGGCTGTGGGTCGGGCTAAAGGTTGGCTCGAGGCGTGACGAACCGCGCACTCGAGGCGTAACATAAGTTTGAGGTGGTTGATATGATTCTCGAGATTGAATTGGATCAAAAGGTTGCGAACCGCTTACTTGAAGAGGCGAAAAATCAGAAAGCAAGTCCTGAACTCTTGGCACGGGTTTTATTGATGCAAGGTTTATATCCGCAATTGGTGAAACACAGAGATTTAACGCATCTTGTTGGAACTTGGTCTGACGAAGAAGTACGAGAGTTCGAGGAATTCACAAAATCCCTTCATGAAGTAGACAAGGATCAATTGCATGATTCCAGTCTTGCTTGATTCAAACACGTATACCTTGCTTAAGAGTTCAAATCCTGGGGATGCAAATTTTATTGCACAATTCGCCACTCAAATTGGCGTTCCAATTGTTGTACTTGGCGAACTGTTGGCTGGTTTTCGATATGGAACTAGGTACGAAGAAAATAAACGTGAACTTGATTTGTTTCTTGCACAGCCACAAATTCAATTGCTTGATCTTAACGAAATAACTGCTGAAATATTTGGGACTCTGTTCGCGCAGTTAAAAACCAAAGGACGTACCGTTCCGCATAATGATTTATGGATTGCTGCTCTTGCCTTCGAGCATGATTTTGCCGTTTATTCATTGGATAAACATTTTCAATATGTTGAGGGTTTAAAAATCATTACCAAACTCTCGGATTTACTCGAGTGACGTATTCCCCCGACATTAAAATTTTATTCGTCACCCGTGGCGTGCGAACTTTTGCTTACGGTTCGTTGGCGGTCATCATCGCGTTGTTTTTGGCGGCTCGAGGTTTTGACGATTACAGCATTGGTTTGTTGTTTACCCTGACCTTGGTTGGTGATGCCGCTTTGAGTTTGGGTGTCTCGAGTGTCGCGGATCGGGTGGGGCGCAAGCGATTGTTGGTTCTGAGTTGCGCCTTGGTGGTCATGGCGGGGCTAGTGTTTGCACTTACGAGTTCGAGCATCCTGCTGGTCTTGGCGGCAATCGTAGGCACAATCAGCCCAAGCGGTGCGGAAGTTGGTCCGTTCTTGTCGCTCGAGCAAGCCGCCATCGCCCAGGAAGTCTCGAGCGAAGACAGAACCAACGTTTTTGCTTGGTATCAGGTCACGGGCAGCCTTAGCAATGCGTTTGGTGCGTTGGCAGCAGGATGGTTTGCGAAAAGTTTGCAAATCTCTGGCAGCACCAACCTCGAGTCTTACCGCGCCATCATTTTGGTCTATGCCGCGTTGGGCGTGGTTTTGGCAATTTTATTCTCGAGATTGACTCCGAAAATCGAGGCTCCAAAACGCACGGGTTCGCAAAAAACCGTGGGCTTGCATCGTTCTCGAGCGGCGGTGCTCAGACTCTCGAGTTTGTTCGCGCTGGATTCGTTCGGCTCGGGTTTGGTGGTGCAAAGTTTGATCGCGTATTGGTTGCACCGACGGTTTAACGCCGACGTGGGCGCGTTGGGCGGTATTTTCTTTTTGGTCAATATTTTTTCTGGACTTTCGGCGCTGGCAAGTGTACGCATTGCCAAACGTTTTGGCTTAATCAACACGATGGTTTGGACGCACATTCCAGCCAACATCCTGCTGATTTTGTTTCCGCTCATGCCGACCCTCGAGACGAGCGTGGCGATTTTGCTGGCGCGGTTTCTGACCTCGCAGATGGATGTTCCAGCCCGCATGAGTTACACAATGGCAATTGTTGATGCCAATGAGCGCAGCGCCGCCAGTGGTTTTAGCAACAATGCCAAATTGATCGGCTCGAGTTTGGGACCGCTGATTTCTGGTTTGATTGGTTTAAATGCAGTTCCATTTATTCTTGGCGGAACATTAAAAATTATCTATGATTTATCGTTGTACAGGTTGTTTATTGCCGTCAAACCACCCGAGGAACAATAAAATATAATTGTAGGGGCGCTGCTTGCTGCGCCTGCATTTCGTGCATGGAGCAGCCCATGAATCTTCAAGAAACCCTTAAAACATTCTGGAATCTCGAGGGGCAAAACTTCGAGTTGATATCGGATCGGGCGCACAGCGTTTGGCGTTTTGAAGCGAGCGATCAAATTTTTTATGTGCGGCTGTCGAAGCCAGAAATTTTTGGCGAGCGAATTTGGGGCAGCGCGGCACGGTTTTTGCGGCACGCTTTTGATTCTGGCGTGCCTGTCTGCGAAATCTTGCCCTCAAACCAAGACAATCTGATCGAATCGCTCGAGGTGAACGGCGAAATACGTTTGGTGCAAGTCTTACGTGGCGTTCCAGGGCAGGAATTGAACCTCGAGTTGCTCGAGAATTCAAGCATTCTGGCGGCTTACGGCGAGTCTTTAGGGCAACTTCATGCGGCGGCAAGAACGCTGGACACGGCAAATCTCGAGTTTTTTAAGTATTCAACGTTTTGGCAGAACGTTAAAAAGAATATCCCAGCCACCGAACCAGGCATTCAACTCGAGTACGACATGATTTCGGTTTGGCTGGCAACGCAGGATGAGACCCGAGATTTTGGACTCAATCACGGCGATTTTCGTCCTGGGAATGCGTTTTGGGACGGGGAGAGGGTTTGGTTGATCGATTTTGACGAACCAGTTTGGCATTGGTTTCCCAACGATGTCGCACGGGCAATGCTCGAGTTTAGAGGTTCGATTGAAGACCGCCACCAGAAGCTCGAGACTTTTATGAAAGCGTACCGAAAACACCATGAGCTTGAATTTTCATATCGGGATTTTGCCATGTTCGCCCGCTTTCGGGTCATGTTGATGTACTTGTGGTCACTCGAGGCGAGTGAAGTAAATGACGACCAGTACGATTTGTACAGTCGAATTTTAAAACCTTTTCCGTGGTAAACTTCCCGTTTTGAACTCGGGTTTGAACAGAACCATATGCCCAAGTGGTTTGGTGTAATATGCTTGTCAATGAACAGGGACAACAGCATTTCCAGGCTTGAGCAAAGCAAATCCGAGCCTTTTGATTTTGTGATTATTGGTGGCGGCGCGACAGGTTTGGGCGCAGCCGTTGAAGCATCTGCACGGGGCTTTAAAGTCGCACTGCTCGAGGGTCACGATTTTGCCAAAGGGACAAGTTCGCGCAGCACCAAATTGGTTCACGGCGGCGTGCGTTATTTGGCGCAGGGCAACATCGGTTTGGTGCGCGACGCACTGCGCGAACGTGGTCGGATGCGGCGCAACGCCCCGCATTTGGTGCGTGACCTCGAATTTGTTATTCCGGCTTACGATTGGTGGGCTGGACCATATTACGGCATCGGTTTAAAACTTTACGACGTGCTGGCGGGAAAACTAAATCTGGGTAGTTCCAAACTGATTTCTCGAGCCTCTGCCATTGAACGCATTCCGACCATTCACGTGGACGGCTTGCAGGGCGGTGTGGTCTATTTTGACGGGCAATTTGACGACACAAGGCTTGCCGTGACCTTGGCGCAAACTGCTGCCGACAAAGGCGCAACAATTGCCAATTACGTGAACGTCGAACGTTTGTTGCACACATCAGATCGTGTGACTGGCGTGGTTGTGCGTGACCTCGAGACTGACACGGAAATTGAGGTTTACGGCAAAGCGGTGATTAACGCCACCGGAGTCTGGGCGGACAATGTACGCAAAATGGATGACCCAGACGCGAAAAACGCGGTTTCACCATCGCAGGGTGTGCATTTGGTGCTCGCCAGGGAATTTTTGCCAGGCACAACCGCGTTAATGGTTCCGCGCACCGATGACGGACGGGTGTTATTTGTCGTGCCGTGGCACGGTAAAGCCATCGTCGGCACAACCGATACAAGCGTCCCCAGCATTGACTTTGAACCCAAGCCACTCGAGGAAGAAATTGCGTTTTTGCTCGAGCACGCGGGACGCTACCTGAACCGCACGCCAAAACGCGAGGAAGTGCTGGCGGTCTATGCGGGTTTGCGCCCACTGGTTAAAGCCGAAGGTGCAGATTCTACCGCGCAGCTTTCCAGGGATCACACGATTTTGGTGTCTCGCACGGGCTTACTGACGATTGTCGGCGGCAAATGGACGACGTACCGCAAAATGGGTGAAGACGTCATCAACCGCGCCAGCGTCGTGGCAGACCTCGAGGTTAAAGAATCACCAACCTGTGACATGCGCCTTCATGCCGCCCCAGACTTTAAAGACGCCCCAAGTTTTGAACCAGGTTCATCCGCCGAGGCTTTAAGCATGTATGGTCTGGAAGCCGATCAAGTGCGTACTTTGGCAACTGAAAACCCTGCCCTGGCAGCCCCAATTCATGCCGATTTGCCGTACATCAAAGCCGAAGTCGTTTGGGCGGTACGCTTTGAGATGGCTCGCACCCTCGAGGATGTCCTGTCCAGGCGCACCCGCAGCCTGACGCTGAACGCTCGAGCCGCCCTTGAAGCCGCACCAGAGGTAGCAAGACTGATGGCAGTGGAATTGACCAGGGGCGCGGCTTGGGAAGAGGCTCAACTCGAGAAATTTAGGGTTCGGGTGTCTGAGAGCATTCTGGTGTAACAACAATTTTTGAATGGCTTTTGACTGCCATGTGACGATTGAACCCCCAGAAACAAAAACTTCTTTTAGAATAGCTTTGACATCGGTGCTGGTCATTTGCGTGTGAAGGACGTTAGCGGTTAAACTCCAGATCGAGAGTCTGTATTCTGCACAGTCATACAAACTGATCCCAAAGAGGTCTGATAACCAAACATGCAAATCCGTAAGGCAACAAAACAAGACATCCCCGGAATCGCCCGCGTCTATCAATTGTGTTGGCGAGAACAATACGGCGCTTTTGTCCCAAGCGATATTTTTGAATCGCTTGCCATTGGTCAGGATAAGCGTTGGGAAAATATTCTCGATGCCTCGACTTACGGCGATGAAGTTGCTTTTATTGCCGAAGAGAACGGCGAAATCATCGGTTATGCCAGCGGCGGTCCTGAATGGGGTGGGCATCCATCCATCGAAGCCGAGTTGTACTCGTTGTACGTCATGAACGGGCATCAAGGCAAAGGCTTGGGCAAGCGCTTGTTGCAATCGGTTGGTGCGGCTCTGCAAAGCATGAGCATGAATTCGATGTTGGTTCATTTGCGATCCGGCAATCCAACACCTCGGGTTTATAACGCTCTGGGCGCAGAATATCTAGGCACGCAAGCCATCAGCGTTGACGGTGTTACCATTCAAGAAATGACTTACGGCTGGAAAGACCTTAAAAAACTGGTCGAACCCAGCGAGCAAAACTGAATTCTCACACGCTTATCTCGAGCCAAACTCATGTAAAGGCTTAGACTAACCAAGATGCGATTAAGTTTGTCTTTACTGGTGTTTTCGGGGTTTGCTCTTGTGGCTTGCAATAACAACAACGCTGCCACCGGTGAAACCGTGCGGTTTTTAACCACGAATTTAAACCCAATGTTTGTCGGCGAGCCGTTCTCTCAAGACATTCAAGTTACGTCCGGCACGCGCCCATTTAGTTTAAGGTTGGTTCGTGGAGCACTACCGACGGGCTTGAGTATTCCCAAAGGTTCACGTCAAATTACTGGCACACCAACCGAAGAAAAAACCTTCGAGTTTACCCTCGAGGTCAACGACGCGAACCTTTCCAATAAAGTCCAGGATTTTAAAGTCAGCGTTGCCAAAACTCCGCCGGCTTTGCTGGCTTGGAAAGCCCCTCCAACGGCAGTGACTGGCGAAATCAAAATTCCGTTCGTCTTGCAGTACGCCAAGAAGGTCAAAAGTTTTCAAGCTCGAGTCTCAATGGCAAACGGCGTTAAATTCGTCAAACTCGAGGGCGCAACTGGCAGACCCATTTTTATTTCGAGTATCAAGGACAAGGTGCTTCGGATTGACGGGGCATTGTTAGAAACCATTATCACCAACCGTGAAGTCACCGTTTTTTACCTGACGCTCGAAGCGCCTAAAGACTTTAAATTCGTTGGAAACATTGGTTACGATTTGCGAGCTGCTGGAAAACGGCTGTCTTCTGGTGTGCTCGAGGTCATAAAACCAGCCAGCACCCCAACTGCACCTGTGACCCCAACCACCCCAACAACACCGCCCCCTGTAACCCCACCAAAGACAGGAGGTCAGAAATGAATTCTCGAACTGTTTTTGCTGTGCTGGTCTTTATTTTTGGAAGCGCTCTTGCTACGACCTATACCAAATTAACCCTCGAGCAGCAAGTCGAAAAAGCCGATGTGATTGTGCGAGCCAGCATCAAACAAAAAACCCAGGAGACTCGCGCTGGAAAAATCTGGACAGTTTATGCGCTCAAAATTGCCAAATTCTACAAGGGCAGCTTAGAGACCTTCAAAGACTCGAGCTTTGCCGTGTACGACTCTGAAAAAGTCAAACTCGAGGGTGCACCAAAATTTAATGAAAATGACGACCTGTTCCTGATGCTGTACGCCAAAACCTACGACAGCCCAATCGTTGGCTTCAGGCAGGGCGCGTACAAAGTGCTCGAAGGTAACAAAGTGGTCAACATTGACAACAAACCCGTCATGATCGACCAAGACGGCAAACCCGCCGAAGCCAGCACAGACAGCTTCACGAAACAACTCGAGACATTGACTGGGGGGGCAAAATGAAAGCCTCGAGCATCAGTGTTTTGATTCTGCTGGGTTCACTTGCCATTGCCGCGCCAGTCAGTTACTGGGTTGCCACCAGCGACGGCACACCAACCGATTTTGCCAAGCAAGTGGATACCGCCTTCAACGCCTGGAAAGCCGTTCCAGCCACAACCTTAAAGCTCGAGAAAAACAAAGACGCCAGCCTGCAATTTGCCTGGAATATCGCCGCCGAAGACGTGCCGATCAACCCCGATGCCATCACGCGCACGATTCAAACCACCAGTGAGGACGGCAAAACCATCAGCACCGCCGTCAACGTTAACCCAGAGCAATCTGAGAACCTCGAGAGTGGCTTGCTGGTCGAGGCGGGCTTACGGTTGGGCGTGCCCCTGGAAGCCAGCATTGAGGGTAAACGCAGCGTTGGTGAAGTCGAAGCTACGGCGCTGCGTTCCAAATTTGGACAAACAGGCGACTTAAACGGCGACCAAAAAGTGAACTTGGATGACCTCGAGATACTTGCCAGCAATTACGGCAAAAAAGGTTTACCCAGCGTCAACCTGAACGGCGATTTTAACGGCGATGGAATCGTGGACGATAGCGATCTCGAGATCATGATAACGACTTACAGTTTCGAGATTGCACCCGAAAAAAGTTTGACCCCAGAAACTCCGACCACACCTTTAAAACCCGAAACGCCAACTGATCCCACCACACCGCCAGGAACTCCACCAGCACCAACCGATCCCACAACGCCGCCAGTGACTCCGACCACGCCAACCGATCCAGTCACGCCGCCACCAACTGACCCTGTGACGCCACCACCCGCAAAACCCTAAACTCGAGCCAGCGCCCAATACGGTTCGACGCCAGCCACAAACGAATCAGGTGCATCCCCTCGAGCCGCACGGACAAAACCCGCCAGCGCAATCATTGCACCGTTATCGGTGTTCAAACCTGCCGGCGGAAACAAAACCCGACACGATTCTCGAGAAGCCGCTATTTCAAAAAGTTCACGCAAAGCCTGATTTGCGGCAACGCCACCAGAAACAACAATTGTCTTGCGCCCCAAAGATTTTGCGGCTCGAGTTGTGGTTATCACCAAACTTTCGATCACCACACGCTGAAAACTTGCTGCCAGGTCATTCACGCTGGCAGTGATCGCACCACGCGCTCGAGCCTGAACAGCAAGTCGCGCCGCATTCTTGATGCCCGAGTACGAGAAATCAAAACCTTTCTGCCCCTGCATTGGCACAGAAAACGGATAACCTCGAGCGTCACCAAGCTTAGCTGCCTTAGAGATTGCGGGACCACCAGGAAAACCAAGCTCGAGCAGTCGCGCCACCTTATCGAACGCCTCACCCGCCGCATCGTCCTTGGTCGCGCCCACCAAAACGTACTGACCCAACTTTGGCACGTCAAACAAATGCGTGTGACCACCCGAAACCACCAGCGCCAAAAATGGCGGCTCGAGGTTTGGGTCACTTGCCAGCGATGCCTGAATATGCCCCTCAAGGTGGTGCATGGCGTAAAACGGTTTTTGCAAGGCGAACGCGAGCGCCCTGGCAAACGTGAAACCAACCAGCAAAGAACCCGCCAAACCAGGACCACGCGTTGCCGCAACCACATCCACATCCTCGAGATTGATTTTTGCCTCGTTTAAAGCAAGCTCGAGTACCCGATCAATCGCCGTTAAATGCTCTCGAGACGCGATTTCGGGCATGACGCCACCGAAAGCTTCGTGCGAAACTTGAGACGCGATGATGTTGGCGATGACGGTGTTACCTCGAGACACCCCGATGGCGGTGTCGTCGCAACTGGTGTCGATACCGAGAACGAGCATGAGGGTAGTGTAACTCGAGAAACAGAAAAACCCCCGCTTTCGCGGGGGCTGGATTGCTTCTAAGTTTAGACTTAGAACTTGAGGGCGTATTTGATACCAAACTCTTGACCCCAAATATTCTTAGTACCAGCAACATTAAGATCCAAGTACGAGAAGATGCCGTAGTTGAAAACCAATCCATAGTACGAGAATTGGAAGGCAAGACCAGAAATCGTGTACGCACCAGCACCGTCAGATCCGAAGCTACCCAAACCTTTGGGACTAGCAAAGCTTGGTCCGAATTTCTTACCGTTGCGGTTGGTATCAAGACGGCTACCAAATTCGACTTTGAAGCTCGAGTTTGGTAACAAGAATGACGTCCAGCTTAATGCAGCAGAGAACAAACCAGTGCTTGATTTCGCACCTGCGCGATCAGTGTTGTCCAAAGCAGCATTTACTGCCAAGGTCGAACCGAACAAGAATGGGGTGCTTGCAGTCACACCAAAACCAGTGTCAGTAGCAGCAGTGCCAGTTTGAGTCTCAAACCAACCTTTTGGCTTAATTTTGATATCGCCGAAACTAATATCAAGTTCGCCGTATACGTACAGATCGCTGGCTGGGGCTGGGAGTGAACCCGAGCGGCTTTGATATCCAGCAGCCAAGTTAACCAAACTAAACAATGATCCCTTAACGTCAACACCAAATCCGCTGCCGTTGACAGTACCAGCGGTTTCAGAATAGCTGAGGAAATATGGGCTGATGGTGAAACCAATAATTGTCAAACCAGCCTTGACACCAAACGCTTGACGCGCAGTTGCACCAGCGGATGGTGTTTGAACACCGAATTTGTCAAGCAGACCAATCGCGTCAGGTCCTTTTGGCAACGCTGTTCCCACAGAAACGCGTGACATTGTATCAAAGAAGGCATCCAAGCTGAGGAATCCGAACAAGTCTGCAACACCAACTTGAACACCGAAACCAGTTTGATTTGGTTTGAAAGGACCTGTTTTATTACCAATACCAGCAGTGGCATCAAAACCAGATGTGATAGTACGGGCGTTCAGTTTGATCGAGAATGGATCAAGTCCTAAGCCAGCCTTAACATATGTTGCAACTTGACCTTTATTTGGACCGTCAATACCAACATTGTATTCAGCATCGAGATCAAGGAATCCAAAAACTTTACCAGTTGCATTCAGACCAACCAAAGTTCTAGTAGTGCCAGGAGCATTTTGAAAAACGTCTTGACCTTCGTAACCGTAGTACACACCGCCGGTCAGTCCAGGAATAACTTCCAAAGTACCATTGATACCTACATAGTAAAGGAAGTCAGCATTTTTACCAGCAGTTGAACCATAAGCAGCCGTTAATTTCGCATTAAATGGCAGTAATCCAGTTCCATCTAACCGAGCAACAAATCCATCACCACGACCATTTCCGTCGTCGTCTATGTTGTTAAAACCGTAGTTAGTGAATTTAAAGCTTGGCTTGACACCATAAGAGAAGATGAGTGGTGCGCCACCAATGTCAAATCTAGTCGCAAGACTTGTCAATTTGAATGTTGCAACAGCTACATTATCGCCACCTGATGGGTCAGAGTATGGTGCTTTTGGTGATACCAAAGCCAAAGACAAACTGATAGAAAACGTATTAAACGATCCAGATGCTTCGGTCAAAGGACGCGCTTTAAAAGCAAATGTCAAGGAAATGCTTGGTTGGACGAAGCCTTCAACTCGAGCGCGTGCGATCTGATCTGCACCAGTAAGAGTGGTAGCACCATTTACCCCAACCGTTCCCTTACCGCCAACTGTTGCGCCACCAACACCAAAGTCGGCGTAATCGCGTGAAGAATCATCGCCATCATCGCCATCGTCACCTGTTGACAAGAATGAACCAATACCCAAACGGTCAATATCGAAATCCTGACCATATTGCAGTGCAGGATCTGAATTCCAAACTCGGGCGGTGTAGTAGTTCAAACCAATTGATCCAGAAACTGTAAAGCCGTTATTCTCGAGCGCACTCACACGCTTATCAAGCGCACCCAAGCCAGTGTCCACTTTGGTTTCCAAAGCGCCAACTCGAGCTTCCAAATCGCCAACAGTATCGGCAAGTGCGGTTTGATCACGGCGCAAGAGCGTGGTGAATTCGCGCAGGCTGTCCAGGTCGTCGGTCAGGTCAACGCCTGGTTCGACTGGTGTAGCACCTGAGAGTTCTTCAACTTGACGCTCGAGTTGAGTCACGCGGTCTTGCAAGCTGAGCACGTCTTGGTTGAGAAGAACAACCAGGTCGTTTAATGCGGCAATGCTGTCGGCTTGGCTTTCGACGGTAGCGCCGAGTTCGCCAAGTCCTGACTCGAGGTCAGTGACGCGTCCGTCGAGTTCGTCTACTTTGTCTTGCAATTCGCGGCTTTGAGCGAGTGCGGTGTCAGCAGCGATGCTGGCAGCATCGATTGCGTCGAGCAGGTCTTGAAGTGCCTCTGGGTCGCCAGTTGCCGCAGCAAGAGCATCAATTTGGGCTTGGAGATCAGCAGTGACATCTTGCAATGTACCAACGTCGTCTTGCAGTCCGGCGGTGCTGTCAACAAGTCCGTCAAGGGTTTCTTGTTGGGCATCGACGGCGTCGGTCAAGGCACTGATTTGGTCTTGCAAGTCAGCAATTGAAGCCTCGAGATCGGTTGGATCGAATGCTTCGCCACCTGAACCTGCGTCGGCGATTTGAGCATTCAAATCGTCAATTTGGGTTTGGAGGTCTGCAATTTGGTCTTGCAAATCGGTTGGGTCAAATTCTGCGGCTGGTTCCATACCGTCAAGGGCAGCTTGCAAGTCATCGATTTGGGCTTGCAAATCATCGACACTTGCGGCGGTAGCAAGGGACTCGAGATCAACTGTAGCGCCTTCGGGTCCAACTTGGATTGCGCCAACAAGATCAAGAGCCTCGTCAGCAGCGGCTTGCGCGGCGTCGGCGGCATCTTGGGCGGCTTGGATGGCGTCAGTATTTGCGTCGGCAGCGGCTTGTGCGGCATCGGCAGCCTCTTGGGCGGCGGCGGCGGCATCGGCAGCGTCGGCGGCAGCAGCGGCGGCATCGTCGGCGGTGGTGGCGGCTTGTTCGGCAATGTCACGGGCTTGCGTGGCGAGTTCTTCGACACGGGCAAGATCGTCTTGCGT
>JAYVRX010000073.1:0-24681 GCA_043775825.1 Deinococcales bacterium | reverse complement strand
TTCAGCCGACCAACGGGAGTAACAACGACACCGAATTTAACGCATGAACGGCAGTTTGCCGGCTTTTTGGCAAACGAGAGTGAATAAGTTAATTCGGTCTGAGGGTAAAAATTGACTAGAATTTCCATTCATTTCTCGAGAAACGGTTTTGACAACCGTCCCTCGAGATTTAAAATGTTTAAAATTAAGGACAGGACACTGCTGGACTGGTGCTGTTTCGTGGGTTTGGTGTTCCAATCGTAAAATCAGATGCGTTTGCATTGGTATCTGTACAACCGTTGGCGTTTCGCAACGCAGCAAGAATATTGGTCAAAACTGCCGTTGGCGTGCCCTCACCCGAGACACTTGTTGGTCCGTAAGCGACAGCATCCAAAATAGATGCGTTTGGGAAAGCACATGGTGTTGCTGTCGCACCGCAACCCAAAGCGGTGGTCGTCTTGACAAGTGCGACTTTGCCACTTGCCGCCGCCATACTTAAATTGTTTGAGCTGGCATCAGGAGTTGGCGACAGTGTTGCACCCGCTGTACCAGCCGCTCCCAATGCCACCAAGTAATAACCACAAGGCGCAATCGTACCGCCTAAGGACAAGATATTGGTTGCACTTGCGCCGTAATTGTTGGTTGAACTCCCATACTGCAAAGATCGTCCAGAAAGGCTAATTGCCGAGGTGCTGTTGTTTTTAAGTTCGACAAAATCTTTATTGAAAGTGGGCGTTCCAGTTGTCGCACCGCCGCCGCCGTACACTTGGCTGATGACCAGACCACCGCTACCCGTACAAATCACTGCACTGACTGTAACAGCCTGAGTTGCACTGGCGGTTTGAGTGTTCGCATCCGTTACCGTGGCTGTAATCGTGAAATTTCCCGTGCTCAAGAAGGTATGCGTGGCACTGGTCGCACTGACCCCAAGATTCTCGAGTGCCGTACCATCGCCCCAGTTCACGCTTAAAGCCGTGATGCTCGAGCCTGAAGCGGGTGCGGCATTGATGGTCAGGGTGTATGTGGTATTGACCGTGACGCTGCTCGAGCCACTGACGGTAATGGTTGGACTTGGTAGGGTCACAGCCACAGTTTTGCTGGCGTTGGCGGTCAGGGTGTTGGCGTCGGTAACAGTCACCGAGATCGTGAAATTCCCTGCGCTCGAGAAAGTGTGCGTCGCTGCGGTGGCACTCACGGCAAGATTTTCAGTCGCTGAACCATCACCCCAATCAACACTTAAACCCGTCAAACTCGAGCCTGATGCTGGCGCAGCCGCAATCCCAAGTGAGTAACCGACACCCGTGTTGGTGCTACCTGTGCCTGTCAAGCTGACGGTTGGACTGGCGGGTGCTGTCAAGTTCAGCCCGATTACCACTGGGTCATGGTCGCTCGAGCGGAAGGCATCGGCGGCATACAAGCTGGTCACTTGAGTGGCGGTTTTAAATTCGGTGTTGTAATCCAGAACGCTCGGTTCGTCGCTGTTGATATGCCATTTTTCGGCTGCCGTCACCTGACCAATCATGCTCGAGTTAGCAAGCGCATGATCGAGCGAACCCCATTGTCCGCCAAAAACATACGAGTAACTGGTGGTTGGTAAAAGATTGCTATAACCCGCCGCCTCGAGCGTGGTCAGCGGGTCTTCTTTGTGATACGCGTTAAAATCGCCGAACAGCAAGAAATCGGGATCGGTTGTGCCTGTCGGATTGCTGGACAGCCAATCGCGTAAATCTTTGGCATTGTTGGTGCGCGTGCCGTTAGACAAACCCTGACCATCCAAAGCATCTGCATCGTTTGCGCCGCCAGCGCTCGAGCTTTTGGATTTGAAGTGGTTCATGACGCCAGTGAAGACTGCACCGCTCGAGTTTTGCCTGAAGGTTTGCGCCAGTGGTTTACGACCTGTTTTACCGTCATTCACGGTTGGTGGGTCATCAAACGAACCCGTGCCGAAACCAGTCGCGGGTGCAGCCGCCGCACCGACTGGGGTCACGCTGGCAGGTTTGTAAATAAACGCGACCTTGATCGCGTCACAACCCACGTTCGGGCTGACGATTGCCGCATACGTTCCCGCACCAGCAACGGCATTGATCGCATTGACCAGATTATTGATGGCATTCGTGCTCGAGGCTGCATCGTTTTCGATTTCGGTCAGACCGAATACGTCGGCATTGATGCCAACAATGGCTTGCACGATTTTGTCGCGTTGACGCGTAAATTCGGCGGCGTTGGTCGCGCCCCTGGAGGTGATGGTATTGCTGCAACCTACGGGTCGGGAAATGTTCACCACACCAAGTTCGGTGAAGAAATTCAGCACGTTAAAGCTCGAGACACGCAACGTTCCACCCACCGCAGGCGCGGTGCTCGAGCGGGCGTTGACGGCGCTAAAGTTCACGGCGCTGTCGGTTTGCAAGCGGTAGACGGGCAAACTGTTCAAATCGGTTGTGCTGCAAGTGCTGGCATTGCAACCCTCGTTGAGAATGCCAGCCAAATTGTCAATTGTGTCGCCGCCGCGCAAGGTATTGCTGGCAGAGAGCGCACTGCCACCACGTCCGAACAGAATCGGGTCGGGGTTTTGCTTGGCGCTGGCATCGTCAAGGTAAATGCGGCGCTTGGCAAGTTCGCTCAGGTATGCGGCATAACCCGAAATGCTTGGGGTATTGAACGCCGTGAAATTATCAAACCGTCCATCCGTACCAGTTTGATTGCTCGAGCCATCTGCCGCCAAAACTACCTGCCCGAAACGCCCAAGTTGAAAGTGTTCGGTTACGGTCAAGGTGTTGGTGAAGCGCACCCTCATGCCCTCAAATTTCTCGAGGTCAGCCGGGCTGGCTACAGGTAAACTGACGTCGGTCACGGCAGGTTGAGCAGCCATACCAAGTTTGGTGGCGCTCACCGTGCCAGAAATTTGGGTGGCATTGTTAAACTCTGCGACTGTGCCCGTCACGCGTACCAGATCGCCAGCCGCCAAATCGGGCGCGGTTGGGGCAAAAACAAAAATACCGTCCGAAGAATTGGTATTGCCATCACCGTCGGCATCTTGCACAAAAAAACCATTCAACTTGGTGACGATAGGTGGTCCGACACTGTTCTGAAAATCACCGACCACCACACCCTCGAAGGTTGGCGCGGTGGCTACCAAACTGCTCGAGCTTGCCGTGCCTTGAATCGTGCCAATTTCGGTCAATTTGGCGCAGGTTGGCGTACCAGCACCTTGAACCAAACAAATTGGGTTGAGGCTGGTCAAAATATTCCCAGTCCGAAACGAACTGGCGCTAGAGGAAGCTTCGCCGTCGCTACCGATCAAAAACGTTTGGGCACTCAAAGCCAACGCTCGAGCATCGGCAGCGCTGGTCGTATCATCAAGCCCACGCGTGACACGGCTGACAGATTCGTTTGAAAGCACAAAATTAGCCACGAAACGGTATGGGTTGCTCGAGTTGGCGAAACTCGATTCAGGCACACGGTACGAAACTGTGATTGTTCCCGTACCACCGTTAGGAATGTTGCGCCCGCCACTCGCGTTCCGAGCCACAAAACCGTACTCGAGAATGTTGTCTGCCGCTAAAACCACGCCCAAACCCAGGGCTTGGCTTTGCAAGCTCGAGACTTCGCTTGGCTTAAACGCTTGGAAATCGGCACGGTTTGCATCAACCGCCAAAGTGGTTGGTGTGAGTAACGTCATGGCGTGCGTTGGCAGCAAGCTTTGCGCCGCAGCATCGGCGGTGATTGCGCCGCCCCCAAAGTTCACCAGGTTCTTGATGGCTGTACCGCCTAAACTACTTCCTGCTTGGTTGTAGGCGTACAGCGTTAAATGATCGAAATCTGCGCCCGAGTTGTTGGTGACATTAAACGTCGCACTGAGATAACGCGTGCCGGTTGCAGTAAAAGCAAAATCGCTAAAGGTACTTGCCGTAAAACTGGCGGCATTGTCTGGCAGTGCCGCTCGAGTTGAAATTTTGGCTTGGCTGCGAGTATTTGCGGGGTCAAAACTCAGTTCGACTGTGCCAAGCACGGTGCTGCTCGAGGAGGGAACAGGTTTTGTTAGATTTGTTGCTGGGGCTTGGGTACAAGCCATGAACGCCAGCATTGGCGCGAACACAAACAGCATTTTGGCATTCACAGTTCGACCTCCAATTCAGACGGGATAAAATTCTCGCCAATCGAAAGTGTGACCCCAGTGGCGAGTTCCCAAACATCATGAATCTCGAGTTTTGGGGTTTGATACGGTGTTTTGACGGCTGTGGTCTGGCTGTCTGGTCTTTGCATTTTTGCTCCTCCCGAAACTTGAACCCGAGCTAGAAAGTGTAATCGAGTACACATCACTACACTGTCCATCAGTGATTTGTCAGATTACTTTATTAGTCTTCAAGTAATGTGTCATGAGGGCGTCAACTCTGGTTCCCAAAACCGTGTGATACGATTCGCGCCATGCAGGACTTCAAAGCCAACCTCAAAACCGCCCTCGAGAAACTCCTTCCACCCGAAGCCTCACACCTCGAGATCGTGATTCAAGACACGCCCGCCGGTAAACCAGGCGATTACGGCACGCCATTGCCGTTCTTGCTGGCAAAAGCCCTTAAAGCCAACCCCGTGCAAATCGCGGCAGACCTGGCAAGCAAAATTGAACTGCCCAAAGGTGTCGCTCGAGCCGAAGCCGTCGGACCGTACCTAAACTTTTTTGTGGACGCTGCCAGTTTCACCCAGGACGTGGTCAACTCGAGGTACACTGCCACGCCAAAAAACCAAAAAGTGATTGTTGAGCACACCAGCGTCAACCCGAACAAAGAATGGCACGTCGGACATATTCGCGGCGCACTGCTGGGCGACGCGATGGGCAAGATTTACCGTGCCGCTGGCTACATGGTCGAAATTCAAAATTACATTGATGACACTGGACGCCAAGCCGCCGAAAGTATTTACGCCGCCAGCCGTTACCACGGCGCAAACTGGCTCGAGGTTTATGAAGCCTTAAGTGAAAAACCACGCCTTGACCATTGGCTCGGCGAATCTTACGTGCGCCTTAACAAAGAATTCCCAGAAAAATCCGCGCAAAAACTCGAGATCGAACCCGCAATTGCCCTGGTCGTTCACGCCCTCGAGCGCGGTGAATTGCGAGGAATTGTCGAAAAAATTGTTCACGCCCAACTCGAGACTGCATACAGTTTAGGGATTGAATACGACCTTCTGGTTTGGGAATCGGACGTGGTGAAAGAAGGCTTTGTCAAAACCGCGCTCGAGATTTTTGGTGATCGTTTGCAAAGCCCAATGGAAGGCAAGTATGCGGGTGCTAAAGGCGTGGACATGACGCCTTTCGTTCCAGGACTCGAAGAACCCTTTAAAGTTCTCGTGCGCGGCAACGGCACGTTTGTTTACGAAACCAAAGACATCGCCTACCATTACTGGAAACTCGGGTTTTTTGAAGGACTCGAGTATCAAAAGTTTGGGGTTCAACCTAGTCAAAAAGTGCTCTGGACTTCCGCGCCCACAGGTGAGCACGAACCCGAAGGTCATAAGTTTGCCCATGCTGACCAAGTGGTCAACGTGATTGATGCGCGACAACAATTTCCGCAAATGGTGGTGAAAGCTGGGTTGTCACTCGTTAGTGACGGCACTTACGCTCTAAAACACCATCACCTAGCAAACGAAACGGTGTTGCTCGAGGGTGAAACCATGAGCGGACGGAAGGGAACAACCGTTCCCGCCGATGATGTCGTCGCGCAGGCTAAATCTCGAGCACTCGAGACATTGAAAACCATCAATCCTGATTTGATGGTGCAAAAACCTGTCGAAGCGCCAGTCATTGCCTCAATTGTTGGTTTAGGAGCTTTGAAATTTACGTTCTTAAAATCCGAACCAAAGCGCCAAATTGATTTCCGATGGGACACTGCACTTGCTCTTCAAGGCGATACGGCTGTGGTCGTGCAGTACGCCCACGCTCGAATTCGCAGCATTGCCCGAAAAGCCGTAAATGCTGGCATCAACGGCACACCCGACTGGAATCAAATCGGCAGTCTCGAGTTAGACCTTGCCAAAGTCATTGCCAAATACCCGAGCGTGCTCGAGCTTTGCGTGCGAGATGTCACACCGCACCCAATGTGCGCTTACGCCCTCGAGCTTGCGACGGCTTTCAACGGGTATTACAACCATAAAGGCGCAGATGGGAAAGCTGATACCAGTGTTCTCCATGCCCCAGAAGGTCTTCGTGAAGCCCGTCTCGAGCTTGTTGTACGGGTTGCGGACGCGATTCGGGAAGCTTTGGGCGTGCTTGGGATTGACGCGCCAGATGAAATGTAAAATTCGAGTTTAAATCTTGAAAAAAGCAGTAAATACTGTACGCCTCTCATCCCCGACCCTTCTCTCCACGGAGAGAAGGGAGTTTTATTGATTTCTCGAGAAACCGAAATATTGCGTTTTAACCCTCTCTCGCAAGCGAGTCGGGTGAGAGTTTCAGGTGCGCGATTGTATATTGATTTTGTGCTTACGCTTAACATCTCGAGATTTACTGCGGAATCAACCCGAATGTCACGAACAGCAGGTAAAAATTTAAGCCAATAATCAAACTCGCAATGCCCCAACCGAGCAGTGTGGTGATTTTATGATTGACAAAATCGCCCATGATGTTCTTGTTCGCCGTGAACATCAAAAGTGGAATCAACGCAAACGGAATGCCGAAGCTTAAAACCACTTGTGAAAGCACGAGCGTACTGGTCGGATTTAACCCTGCCAGAATCACGGCAAAGGCGGGCAGCATGGTGATCGAACGGCGCAACCACAAGGGAATTCTAAATCCAACAAAACCTTGCATAATCACTTGTCCGCTCATTGTCCCAACTGCGCTCGAGCTTAAACCGCTGGCGAGCAGCGCAATACCAAAGGCGATGGCTGCCCCGCCACCGAGCAAGGGTGTGAGGGTTTTGTATGCTTCAGTCAGTTCGGTAATTGGTTTGTTGGTCGTGAAAAAGGTTGCCGCAGCCGCAATCAACATGCTCATGTTAATCAGCATGGCAATGCTCATGGCTAGGCTGACATCAATGTTGTTGAATTTGAGAAGGCGTTTGGTTTGGGCTTTGTTTTCGGTGGGAATGCGGTTTTGGGTTAAGGCGCTATGCAAGTAAATCACGTGAGGCATGACTGTCGCGCCAATAATACCGACAGCCAAATACAAGCTGTCAGCCCCAGCAAATTTGGGAACAAATCCTCCCAGCACCTCGAGATTTGGACGGCTGAGGGCGACTTGAACCACGTAAGCGCCAGCAATCACGGTCACGAAGGCGGTGATTGCAATTTCGATGGGTCGGAAACCCCTGGCTTGCAACCCTAAAAGTGCAAAGGTCACGATACCGGTCAAAACAGCTCCAGCCCAGAGCGGCAATCCAAACAACAGGGTAAACGCCAGGCTCGCGCCAAGGAATTCGGCAAGGTCGGTTGCCATTGCGACCAGTTCGGCTTGCGCCCAGTAAAACCAGACCAGTTTTTGGGGGAAGCGTTCGCGGATCATTTCGGGAAGGTTTTTGCCAGTTACAATGCCAAGTTTTGCTGACAGGTTTTGGATCAGCATTGCCATGAAGCTGGCGAGCAAAATCACCCACAGCAGCATGTAACCGTATTTCGCGCCGCCGCTGATGTTGGTCGCAAAATTGCCTGGGTCCATGTAGGCAACGCTGGCAACAAAGGCGGGTCCCAGAAACGGCGTCAGTCGTCGCCAGCCCGTGCGGGTGCTTTTACGCTTCAATATCTCGAGTGCCTGAGCGTTTTGTTCTTGATCCAGTTTTCCGTGGGTGGTTGCGACTTCGGTCATGATTGCACCTGCTCCATAACGAACAATTTTTGGGCGGCATCAAGCGAGAGCGTATGAATTGCCACGCCGTCCACCTCGAGCGTCAGTGTTCCTGCGGGAATGCTGATCTCTAGAATCTTGATTTTTGCGCCTGGGGTTAAGCCCAAGAGCGCTATGTGTTTGACAAACTCTGGCGTGTGCTCGCGGATGCGTCCGATGGTGGCATGTTCGCCTTTGAGCATTTGCGCCAAGGGTCTGGATGCACAATCGGGAATAATTCCCTCGAGTGTTGGGATCGGGTCGCCGTGTGGGTCATGGGTGGGGTTTCCAAGCAGCGCCGAAATGCGGGCTTCAAAGTCTTCAGAAATATGATGCTCGAGGCGTTCGGCTTCGGCATGAACATCCTCTAGGGCATACCCTAAGGCTTGATGCAGGTACGTCTCGAGCAGTCGGTGGTGGCGGATTAACTCGAGTGCAATTTTTTGTCCCGATTCGGTTAGGGTTGCGCCTTGGTATTTTTCGTGTTGCACCAGTCCAAGTTCGGCTAGTTTTTTCAGCATTCCGCTGACGCTTGGGGCGCTGATCTCGAGTACGTCTGCCAGGGCTTGGGTGGTCACTCGTCCAGTTTGACCTAAGGTCTGGATTTGCTTTAAGTAATCTTCAATTTGGGGTGACAAAAGTTCTCTCATATTGAACCTCTATTTATAGTTTAGGTGCACCTAAACTTTTTGTCAAGTTGTAACCTAAATCATGCGTCAAGCCCTGACCAAGCTCGAGCTTCAAATTTTGCGTGGTGAAAACCTCGAGCTGCCAGATTTAAATGCTGGTTTGACTGAACGGTTGAAAGGAATCCAAAACATTGCCCAAGGTGACGACTTGAATGCCATCAGCCACTTCTTACGCTCGCTCGAGTTTTTTGAACTTCATTCCCTCGAGCGAGCCATCTCTGAACGCTGTTACGGGCTGGCACTGATTCGGGTGCAACGCGAAGTTGAAGGCACGTTCGCCCTCGAACGCAGCGACCCGATTCTAGAGCGCTACGGTGTTGAATTGTTTGAACTGGAGTGATCTCAGCTTCGCAAGACTTCAACCTGGCTTAACCCAGAATTTGACAAAACCAAACTCGAGATTCGCTCTTGGACTTTGTGCGGCACGCCGTAGTCTGCCAGTAAATCCAAATACGGCACGGCATCGAACGCCTCTGGACAGAAGACACCAGCGCCGCGCCAAGAGCCGTTATGGATTAACTCGAGCGCAATCGCAGGGTTCATGGCAGTCTGCCAGACCACCGCCTGACAGCCGTATTCACACATGGTCGTGGCATTGTCAATGATGTGATACAAGTACGTCTCTCGAGCCAAACCATCCTTGCCAATGCCCTTCACCCACGTTCCAGCGCAGGTTTTACCGTGCATTCTGTCACCCAGTTTGGCAGGGTCGGGCAATGCCGCCGCCACCAAATCCCTGGGGCTGATGTCGCTGTTGCCAACCCGAATTTTCTTGGTCGAATCCAAACCCAGCTTATGCAAGGTTTTCAGAACATCAATAAATTCGTCGCCCAAACCGTACTTAAACGTTACGCGGTTCGCATCAATCTGGCGCGGAATAAACAAGACTTCCTCGTGCTCGACGTTCACGCATTGCAACTCGCCAATACCTTCGGGGAACATAAACATTTCGGGTTCGCTAAACGGCTCAGTGGTAAACCAACCGCGTTCTCGCTCGAACAAAATTGGTGGATTCAGGCATTCCTCAATCGTGGTCCAAATGTTAAACGTCGGTGCGAACGCATAACCTTCGACCACCAAATCGCTGCCGTCACGAACGCCAATCTCACTGATGCTCGAGAACAAGTGATCGCTGGCAAAACGCGCAAACACGTCGCTCAAGCCAGGTTCGACGCCCATGCCCGTCAACGCCAGAACGCCGCGCTGCTGCCAAGCCTGGTGCTGTGCGAATTGATCCACACCCAAAGTCACACCCATTTTTGAATACGGCTCAGTCGGATGCGGTTCGGACAGGTTGCTGGCGGTGTCCAGATAAGTGCAACCCGCCTGAAAAGCCGCCGCAAAAATCGGCGGGTTAAACAACGGCGCACACAAGTTCACGATTGCATCCGCGTTGTACTTTCGCGCCAGGTTGTAAACACTTTCTTGACTGCTGGCATCCACCGTTTCCGCAAATACGGCAATGCCCGCTCGAGCCGCGTGCTTTGTCACAGCCTGCGCCCTCTCGAGGTTGACATCCGCAACAATCAAATCCGTGACAAAATTTCTTCGCGCCACAATCGCGGCAAACGCACCGCCGACACCACCCGCACCAATCAATAAAATACGCATTAAGACACTCTCCTCGAGTGTACACATTTGCTGCTTCTTGGTTCTAAAGCAGCACCTTCTTGATTCCAAGATGCACCTTCTTGACCATAAAACGCACCTTGCGGGCATGGTCGCTAATGGGCGGAATCGCTGACGGGCTTGAACCGCTTCTTGGTTCTAAAGCAGCACCTGACGGGCTTGAACCGCTCGACCTTGTGAGGAACGACTGAACCGCAACCTGCGGCTCGAGTTGTAGAACATCACAGGCTCGAGGTTTTAGCGCTCGAGTGGTTCTGCTGTTCGGTTTTTTGCAAGCCTAAAGATAAGGTTTAAAGCTTGCGGGTTTTCACTTCCCTTCAATTGCTGTTTCTTCCGAATTTATGGGTTTAAAATAACGGTTTCACCGCAAAAGCACTTAAAGCTTAAACCATCAGGCTAAATGCTGTCAAACACAGCCTACAATGAATTTAATGATTGTTAAAACTTGACAATTAAGAATCAATTTCTGATCTTTGATATCAAAAACAGTTTTAAACTCGAGCTTAACGACCCAAATCAACTCGGGTGAGGGTACATTTTTTTAAGGATTTAAACAATTGAGAAAGTGAATTCAATCAAAGCTTGATGGGGCAGAATTTGAGAATTCTGTGAAACTCGAGATTCAAAACGTACATCAAAAATCAGTCAGTTTTTGGCTGGGTGAGGCTCGAGGATTTGGTGGGTGCGAAATAAAAATTTGAAGGTGCGTTTAGAGTCGCACATGATGCGTTCCGATTCGTTTGATTTCGGTCTTGCCTACTCCCGCAAGCTTTGCAAACCGTTCCCAGTTTTCAATCGCGGTGCGTACATCCTCGAGTATTTGTGGTGCTGTCCCAATCGCAAAACGTTCGGCAACCCATAAGCAATCGTCTTTGCTGATACGGTCATACACGCCATTGACTGACATCAAATGCTGTCGCAACCATTTATTGTCGGGATCATACGAGAAGGTCAGATCATACGCGGGTGCGAGCTTCCAAGCTTGCTGCGGCTCGAGCATAAACGAGAAATTCTTGGTGTGATCGTCACAATTGGCTGCCATGACGTTAAACACCATGCGTCTAAAACCTTGCTCGAGTGCGTTGTAACCCAAACCAAGGTTTTGAATGGTTTGAAAATATTGCGCGTAATCATGAGCGCCAATTTGGTTGAAATCAAGGTGGTTGATGGCACACAAGGTTTGTAAATGGTGTTTTTGTTTCTCAGATCGGTCAAAGCGCTTGGTCATAAAATGGGCGCGTCCGTTTTCCTCGAGCAACTGACATTCGCTGATTTCAATACCAGCCGCTCTTGCCATCAGCGAGTAGGCGTATTCGACTCTTCCAAAATCACGGCTCTGACCAAAACCCTGATTTTTGCTTAAACCATCAAATTTGAGTAACCAATGCTCGAAGCCTGCTGGTGCTTCAAATTGTCCAGCACGGATTTCCTGGGTACTGGCATTCCAAGCAATTGCCGCTTTGGCTCGAGCGCCACCAGCAGACGTGCCAACCCGAATGATTTCACTTAAAACCGACTGGCTTTCCAAATCGTTCTCGAGCGATCCTGTGACCGCCACTCGAGCGCTTTCGACCAACTTTCCAATCTGCAATGCACTGCTTGGTTCACGGCTCGAGCCTCGCATAGGTTTAAATTCGAGCGCTCCAAAACCCCGTTTGCCCATGTACGCCAGCCTATCCAATTCGGTAATCTGCCCAGGATTAACGCCGTGCAAAGTCATCCAACGGGTGATTAAAGCATTGCCGAATTTGTCAGGTAAAGCATCTGAGAGCAGAGCAGGAAGGCGTTTGTACGTTTCAACTGGTAAATCGGTGAAGACAAAAGGATTTTTTGCCTGCGCCAATGGCATGGTCAAGGGTGCAAGCTCAACACCAGTTCGCACAAATTTTGGATCGTACTGAAAAACGTAAAAACCAAGCGTAGGCTCGAGCGTCACCGCTCCAACCCGTTCGTTCCAAATTCGCACTTCGATGGTATCTACCGCTTTGAACGTTTGCCGTCGTACTTTTGGTTTGATGGTCATGATTGTCTGGTTCTGGGTTTATATGCCCGTTGACGCGGTTGTTTGCGGTTGAGCATCTCGAGTGGACGCACCGTAATGTTGGGTGCAAGTGTCGTCAACCAGCTTGTGCGCTCGAGAATCCGCAGTGCTTTGACCAGTGTGGTCAGGGTTGCGCCGTAACCAGCCTCGAGGTTTCGCAAAGCCGATACGCTAATGCCTGCGCGTTCTGCAAGAGTTTTCTGGTCAAGGTTTTTTTGGAGGCGCAAGGTTCTGATTTGATTGCCGATTTGCGCCAACCATTCGTCAGGCGTGAAATGGTTTTGAATTAATTGTTGCATTTACACCTCTTAGAGTCATAATAGGCTTTAATACGTGCTTTTACAACTTTTATGAAAGACTTAATTAAAACTCGAGATACGTTGAAATTAAGAGGATTATTTTGTGCTACTGAACCTTACAGACGTTGACCCAACTCGAGTTTTATACTTGGCAATACCAGAAGTCATTCGCACCGAGCAGTGGAAGGTTTTGCGACTGGGGAAACCTAGAATTCTCGAGCCAGACAAATGATGTAAAACTTGGTGGGAACGCAATTAAATCTCGAGATTGAAAACCTGAATCGAAAAATCACCCAGTTTTTGGCTGGGTGATGCTCGAGGATTTGGTGGGTGCGCGGTAAAAAGATTGAACGGATTTCACACAGGATTGCTGAAGCGCAAACGTGTATATTTTTCAATGCAAAAAAATAAATAGGCATAAATAAAAATCTGAAAGATTGAGATAAATTCCTATTAGCTTCAAGGATTATATTGCTAAAAGTATTTAATACTTCAATTCGCAACCTATTTTATTAAATTTTTTAGTTGACTTTTTCAATCTATGCACTATATATTATCACTATACATTTTTTTTTGATAATCTTGCACGCCGTCAATACCGTTCAAATAGTCTATAAGCTCCTTAAAAGCTATAACGTAAAATTTTGCCGTTCCAGAGTTTAGAATATGAGTTATGCCATGAAAATCTCTTTGATGAATATTGATACGGGTGCTTTTAGTTTGACGAAGTTCCCAACAATTTCTCTAAACGACCAAAAAATCCTTGCACCAACCCAGGCAACCCCGTCACCACCACCAACCCATCCCGCCACAACTCAAACAACTCCACCATAGACTTCACCACCCGATTCCCCAACCAAAACCCTTTCACCCAAGCCCACAACAACTCAATCGGATTCAACTCAGGCGCGTAAGATGGTAAAAAAACGACTTCCAACCGTTCCTCTTCAGCCACGAAAGCACTCACCAACTGATTGCGATGCAAACGTGAATTATCCAAGACCATCACAATCTGTCCCGCTTCCTGATCGAGCACGTATTTCAGAAAAGCAATCGTATCCTCACCATTGACTTTTTCAGTCGTGACCTGCGCAAACACTTGACCATCCCAACTTAAGCCACCCATCACATTGATCTTGTCTCGAGCCGTATTGACCTATAAAACAGGCGTTTGACCTTTCAAACCCCAGGGGCTCAATTGACCACACAAGAAGCTGCTGACTTGATTGGTGTTTCAAGACCGCATTTGATCCAACGCCTCGAACAAGGTGAACTCGAGTATCACATGGTCGGAACGCACCGCCGTATTAAACTTGAACATGTTTTGGATTTTAAAACCAAACTCGATCACGCTCGAGAGGATGCCCTGCGCGAATTGGTATAACAAGCTCAAGATTTAAGAATGGGGTATGGAAAGAACGACCCGATACCACGTCCGCTCAAAGATGGTTCAATGCCGCGCCAACGCAGGTCTTAAAAGTGGTGGTTGTTTTAGACGCAAGCGTTCTGTACCCAGCACCGCTTCGTGACTTTTTAATGCACCTGACCAAAACAGGTTTGTTTACTGCCCGTTGGTCATATTTGATTCATGACGAATGGACACGCAATGTACTCGAGGATTGTTCCGATTTAAATCCTGCTCAAATTGCTCGAACTCGGGCGTTAATGAATGCTCATGTAGAATTGTCGTT
Source organism: Deinococcales bacterium (assembly GCA_043775825.1). Classification (GTDB taxonomy): domain Bacteria; phylum Deinococcota; class Deinococci; order Deinococcales; family JAAFIG01; genus JANXTZ01. Next base: position 10,540 of record JAYVRX010000073.1, on the reverse strand, counting down.
GGTGACAGGTTTTGAGGATTTAATTCCAAGCTTAACCCTACCAGATTTGGATGATCGGCATGTGCTTGCGGTTGCTATTCACGCCAAAGCAAGTCTGATCGTCACCATGAACCTCAAGCATTTTCCAGCCAGTATTCTTGAGCTTTTTGGTATCGAGGCAATTCATCCTGATATGTTTGTTTTACGACTTCTCGAGATTGCACCTGATTTGGTATTTGCAGCTTTAAGAAAGCAGCGTCTGAATTTGACCCGTCCTGCAATGACCCAACAGGAAATGCTCGAGGTTTTCGAGCGTCAAGGTTTGAAACGTTTTGTGGTTTGGATTCGTGAAAATAAAGCTGAGTTTTAATGTAAATTCAAGCGCTCCAGAATTTGGTATCTCGAGCATTGCAGGCTTTTAATGGTTGCTGGTTTTTTTCGATTCATCATTTTAACTCGTGCACCGTCGGTAACGTATTCATGGTGCGCAAGGCGCACCCTACTACCAATGTCTTTGTGTGAAGAAAAAGCGCCCATGGATCAAGGTCAACACACTTTTAGCCCTATCTCCGAAATTATAACGATCTCATAAGATTTCAACTCGGAAAACTTTCACCCTCGAGTTTGTGATCGCGTAAATGTCAATCCAACTCCCAGCATGGCAATCAATGCCAAAATTGCAAACGTTTTACGCAGTACCATGACAAATGCTTCTTTTTGCGCCTGAACTAAGCCATCAATCACGGAAAAGAGCTTTTGGCGCATGACCGAAACGTAACTTCGTGCGCCTTTGAACGTAGTTGAAAAAATTGTTTTAACCGTCTTCGGAGCTTCCTTGGCAAGCTCAAATTGCGCTCGGTTAATTAGGGTTTGCACGGCGGCATTTCCAGCAGCTTTTTCGTTCACAGTCAAAGCAATCAACGCGCCTTGCAAGGCAACATTGACTGCTCGAGTTTTAATCTTGCTGGCAACGGCGTCAAAACTTGGCAAGGCTTCGTTTAAGGTATTGTCAATCACTTGCTGGCTGATTGCGCCCTCCAGGTCGCTGATCTCGAGTGGTTCTAGGGTCTGCTTCACGACTTCGAGTGCCGCCAAAACAGCGCTTTTGATTTCGGTTTTTTGCAAGTTCTCAAGAATGGTTTTGGCTTTTTCAAGGTTTGCCGCTCGAGCTTCACCCGTGGCAACATCACTTAAATTCAGTTTTGTAATCCAGGCGGTCACGTCGCTTGGAAGTTTGGGATTCTCGAGCAGGGACAGCACTTGGGTCATGTCACCAGAATTGATGGCTTTTTCAACAAGCTGGTATTGTGCTGTGTATTTTGCTTTAATTGAGGTGCGGGATCCACCATTTTGCAGATAGACTTTGAGCGCTTCTGGCAGTTTAAGGGTTTTGGTTGTTGAGGCTGATTCTTGAACCGCTATGGCGATGCTCGAGCTTGACTTATTGGCTAGAGGTTTAACCACCGCGCAATCTGGGCATAAGGTTTTGATTGCTGTTTGGTCATCATTTTGAATCGCCCGAGTCAATAAGGTACGGCGTGTCAGAAAGCCAGATCGAATGTCGCTTGCCTTCTCGAGCAATTGTTTGATTGCCATCTGCGTTCGAGATTCTTGAACGGTCACGGGCACGGTAAAATCTGTGGGTAGATTACTTTTCGCAATGCCCAAGGCTTTTAATTGTTTAAAGGCTTGCGGGTTTGATTTTAAAAATGCAGCAATCAATAACTTTTGGTTTGTCCCAATCTCGAGTTTGATCTGTGGTTGCAATGCCCCGTCTTTGAAGATTTCCCGAATGCCTTTGGGCGTGAACGGATGCCCAAAGACCAGACTAACCGCGTCAGAATCACCGATTTCAATCGCTTTTTTAAGGGACAGACGCAAATTGGTTAAGCGCTTTTGAATACTGACTTGCACCCCACCCTGCTCGAGTACAGCCCGTAATTCTGGACGGGTTTGCGGATTTTTCAGTAAAATTTTGATGGCAACTGGATCAGCATTTTGAAGGGCGTTCTCGATGGTTAAACGTTCCTTGTCAAATTGTCGGTGCACCCAATCTTTTAACCCGCCGCGTTCCAAATCTGAACGCACCCAGGCGGGGATTTCGCTGCCGAAAAGCAAATCCCGAATTGCTCTGGGGTCTTCGTCTTTAAAGGCTTTCTCGAGGTTGATTTTTTGTTTTAAAAAATGATTTTCGGTGACGGCTTTTAAGCCTCCGCGTTCGAGAATCTCGCGCCAGCGGGTCGGAGTGGCAGGGTTTTCAAGTAAAGCTTTTTGGGCGACACTGTTGTTTTTCAGTGCCAGACCAAAATTTGTCAGTTGTTTGCTGAGGTTGGTTTTCAGTTGGCGTTTGATAGTGCTGGAATTGAAACCTGTGAATTGTGGTTGGAGGTTCAGCGCCTCAAGTTGAGCGCGTTCGTCAAGGGTTAAGGCACTTTTGATTTTGTCCTCTCGAGGGGCAAAATCGCTTGAGATCATGCTGGTAAGTAAAAAACCAAAAATCAAAATACTGAAAACCCCGATCAAAACAAGGATTCTTTTGTTTTCTGGTTTGTGTTTTTTCAAAGCAGACCAACCCAAGCCAAAAGCAAACCCCGCAACCAGCAAGTACGAGCCAACCTCGAGCACTGAAATATTGATGGTCAAACGCCATGCCGATACGGTCAGAACAAGCTCCAGCAGGGCAAAAGCAATCCTCAATTTATAATATCGTTCTCGAGCCTCAAGTTTTGGACGGATGGTATTGGCAAGCACAAAACCCAGCGCAAAAACGCTGAAAAACCAGAGGCTGGGCAGCAATCCTAAACCCAGAACGTTCAGCATCACAAGACCAAATGCCAACAACAGCATTGTAAAAAGCGCAGTTAACAAGCCATAAATCAGATTTCTCGAGTTGAGGAGGAGGAGGAGAAATTGGCTGTTCACAATATTGGGCTTACTTGGAAAACGCAATTTTGCCAAGGCGGTAAAGACGGTCAATCGGCGTGCGACGCAGCATGGTATTCGCATCGCGGTATCGTTCGGCGGTTTGTTCGATTCGGTTTAACATGCGCTCGAAAACATCCTCGGGCATGGTTAAAGCGGGTGTTAAACGAATCACGCGTTTGCTCGAGAGTGAAAAATTGGCAGTCACACCACCTTCGTAAAGCATTCGCATTCCCAGACCGCCCGAAAGTTCGGACACCAACTCCTCGAGTCCTGGAATCATTTTGGGTGGAATCACGGTCTTAAATTGCAGTGCCATCAATAAACCCGCACCTCGCACCGCCTCGAGCAGATTTGGGTACTTGATTTGCAATGCCCTCAACCGTTCCAGACCTTTTGCACCAAGGCGCTGGCTGCGCTCTACCAAGTTCTCATCGACCAGCAACTCGAGCGATTTTAAACCGATTGCCATTGCCAGACTGTTGCCGCCAAAAGTGTTGCTGTGACGTTTGCTCGAGAAACCACCCAAAGTCTTACCGACAATCCAAGACCTTGCGATGGTTGCGCCAACTGCCGTAATGCCGCCGCCCAAAGGCTTTGCCAGGGTAATAATGTCTGGCTCGAGTCCACCTGCAAGGCTGGCAAACCAGTGCCCTGTGCGTCCAAGCCCAGTCTGAATTTCGTCGGCAATCATCAGAATGCCGTGCTTTTTGCAGAGTTCATTGACCCGCGCTAGAAAATCGCTCGGCGGTGAGATCACGCCCGCCTCGCCCTGGGTTGGCTCGAGGATCACGGCACAAACGTTGTTCGCACCCAGTTTTCGTACCATACTCTCGAGCGCTCCAGCATCGCCGTAAGGCAGGGTTGTGACGTTGCCCATGAGTGGGCGGAATAAATCTTGGTATTCGGCATTGGGCGTTAACGCCAGCGCTCCAAAGGTTTTACCGTGGTATGCGCCTTTAAAGTTGATAATCTCTTTGGCTTTGGGACGTGCCGCTTTGACAAATTTGATTGCCGCCTCGACTGCTTCCGCCCCAGAATTGCTGAAAAATACCCTCGAGTCTGCATGTGAAGGCGCGAACTTCGAGAGCAAACTGACCAAATTGGTTTCGAGGGCTGCCCGCCAGGTGGCTGCCGATTGTTGCGGTAAACCCAAGCTGCGGTCACGATCCAAGTATTCGCGCAAAAACTCGATCATTGGCGGGTACTTGTCACCAAACGGAATGGCGGCATAACCACCAGTATTGATGGTTGAATGTCCGCGCTCGTCGGTCATTTCCCAAGGCGAGGTCATGGTGTACGGACCTGAAACCCCCAGCGCCTCGAGCGTCCGAATCAGGTCGCGGTTGCCGTAGAGCATCTCGTCGCGCAGGGCGTCTTTGCTGGTGTAAACATCTTCAAAGACAGCGCGTGAACTGATAGGCAGCCGCACACCCAAATCCAGTGTGCTTGGGGATGCTTGGTTTTTAGTGCCGAATAATCCTCGTTTGGTTATGCTCATGGTTTGATCCAAATCTTGATTTGGGGAAATTGCATCACAATACCTTGAGTTTACGCGGTTTTGGTGGTGAAGAGAAGGGATTTGCCACAATCTTTGGGTTTGAGTCAGTGGCAATCAATGAAGCTCGAGGTGTGGCACTTGACATATATATGTTACTTATAATATATATATGTTCACAATAATACCTGGAGGTAAAATGACACCCGCAAAACTGTTTAACCGTGCCGAACTCGAAGCCGCCCTCAGCGTCCTCGAGACTAAAGAAACCCTCAGCATCGCCGCGCTTGACCTTGATAATTTCAACGAGATCAACAAAACCTTCGGACATGAAGGTGGAGATTCTGTACTCCGCAACCTTGAGCGAACCCTGGTTGGCAGCGTACCAAGTGAAAGCCTGGTCGCCAGAATCGGCGGTGACGAATATGTGGTTGTGCTGCCCGACACCAGCGCCGAAGGGGCTTTAATTCTGCTCGAGGAAATCCGCACGCACTTCTCGAGCCGCGAAGCCAGCAAAGAAGTGCCGCGCAAAGTCCAAATATCGGTTGGTATTGCCAACAAACCCGCCCATGCCAAAAACACCACCGACCTCTTACGTGCCGCCGATGAAGCCCTTTACCGTGCCAAACGTGAAGGACGTGGACGCGTTGCGATCTATGTCGAAGACAAAATGACCCTGAAAAGCAATTACTACCCCAAAGCCCAACTCGAGCGACTGGCAAAACTCTCGAGCGCCACAGGACGCACCGAAGCCAGTTTGCTGCGCGAAGGACTTGAGGAATTACTGGCGAAGTACAAAGATGAGCTTTAATGACCCGAGTCAGACAAAGGAAACCATGATAAATCTTTCACCCAGCCCAGACAGAATTGGTCGTGCTTGCGTGTGCATTCTTGAGCATCCCTGCCCGAAGCGCCCAAGCCCGTCAGGTGCTGCTGTAGGGGTAAGACAGGTGCGTTTTGGGGGCAAGAAGGGACGATCTGTTTTGATGGTGTCTTATGCCGACTTTTTTACGTTTCCAGGTGGCGGCGTAAACCTCGGTGAAACTTTTGAACAAGCCGCAACTCGAGAAGCTTTTGAAGAGGCGGGTGCAACGGTCAAGATCATCAAATTCTTGTTTGAAGACCCAGAAGACCAGTGCAAGTGCTACCTGGCGAAACTCGAGCATCTTGAAGCCAGCCCCGAGGGTCGGGTTGTGCGGTGGGTAAATGCGCTCGAGTTTCCTTGGTGCGAAGATAAGCAGATCAAACTTGCGCTAATGGCACTCGAGTTACAGGGAGCACCGAGGCTGTAAGTAAACTTTTATTGTCAAAGTTAGGCTTTCGGCTTAACTTGATTGACCGTCTCGTATTTTAACCAAGGCTGTGCGAGCCGCACGAAACGCGGCGCAACTGCCCCTTTGACTTCCTGGGTGATTGCCGATTCAACCGTGAAGGTTTGCAAGTCAGATTGTACTTTAACTTTTTCGATGACTTTCACCATGCTTTCAGTGTGGCACAAAAATTCGAGAAGTGGATGAGGTTAGCGGATTGGAGAAACTATCGAAGGCATGGGCGTTTGATTTGAAATCGCAACGTTTGTCACTGTACCAAGATAAATTGCTCCAAAAACTAGATACAGTAAAATCATTGTGACAGTCAGCAACATTGCTCGAGTCTGCCATTCTAAAGCGGTACTTTTCTGTTTTAGAGCAGTCTGACTTTGTTCAACATAAATTTTTGTAACTCCTAACTCACTTGCCACTGACTCAAGTTCTGTTTTAACAGATTCGGGAAGAGTCGCAATCCATTCGGGATCAACTAAATCAGCCTGAGCAGGACGCACAATCGTTAAGAAAAAGATGTAATTTAAAATCACGCTCAATACAGCCACAGCAAAACAGAATAAGGCGGCAGTTTGAAAAGACAGTCCAGACTTAAAACCCACCAGCACAATATCCGGACGCAATATTAACGCAGCGAAACCCACAATCGTAGGTGCGGCTGTGCTGTTATTACGTCCTTTTTCTTCAACAGTTTTGATGGCATTTTCGGCTTGTTGAAGTGTAACTTTTCCAAGATCAAGAGCGCGTTTGTACAAATCCACTTTTATTTTTTCAGCTAAATTGTTACTCGAATCGCTCATTTTTATGTTCACCAGCCCTGGTTGTGACCCATCCAGAAATCCCAATTACATCTTCTTCCATAGAGTTATCGTAACATATTGATACGTGTAGGACAGAATTTACTTGAGATTGCAAGTTTATGCAAGTTCTTGTATACTCGCGCCTGTTTTGGCGACCAAAAAACTGTTCAAGACACCAAACTCGAGCTTGCATAAACCAACAGGAGAACCCTTCATGACCGCACCCAATGTCAACACCCTCAAAGGACGCGATTTTTTAAGTAACCTCGACCTCAGCCCGCTCGAGTACCGCGCCGTCATGGACACCGCACACGCCATGAAACGCGGCGAGTTTAAGGGTTTAAAACCGCTCGAGGCGCAAACCCTCGCCATGATCTTTGAAAAACCCAGCTTGCGCACCCGCACGACCTTTGAAGTCGGCATGACCCAGCTTGGCGGTCATGCAATCTACCTTGCGCCAAGCGACATTGGACTTGGCACCAGGGAACCCGTGCGTGACGTTGCCATGAACCTCGAGCGTTGGGTGGACGGCATCATGGCGCGGGTGTTCCTGCATTCGACGGTTGAAGGGCTGGCAGAATTTTCACAAAAACCTGTGATTAACGGGCTTTCGGATTATTTACATCCGGTGCAATTGCTTGCCGACTACGAAACTATCGAAGAAAATTTCGAGAACCTTAAAGATTTGAAAATTACTTATATTGGTGACGGTAACAACATGGCAAACAGTCATATTCACATGGCGGGTTTGACCGGCGCAAAACTGACCATCGCCACCCCCAGGGGTTACGAACCGAACGCCGCCGTGGTGCTCGAGGCGATGAAAATGGGTGCGAGCATCGAACTGACCAATGACCCTCGTGCCGCCGCCGAGGGTGCAAACGTGCTTTACACTGATGTTTGGGTGAGCATGGGACAAGAGGCAGAAGCCAGTCAGAAACGCAAAATCAAAGACTTCACTGGTTTTCAAGTCAACCCTGCGATGCTCGAGTTGATTGCCTCAGACGGGATTTTCCTGCATTGCTTACCCGCCCATTACGGCGAAGAAGTGGTTGAACAAGCCACCCTGCACACAAAATCTAGGGTTTTTGACCAAGCCGAAAATCGACTTCACGCCCAAAAAGCCTTGCTGTATCACCTGATGGGCTAAAATAATTTCGAGGTTTTGACGTGAGTAAAATCAAAGTTGGCATTATTGGCGCAAATGGTTACGGTGGCGGCGAGGCTTCAAGGCTTCTCTCGAGCCACCCCGAAGTTGAACTGGTGGGATTTAGTTCCAGGCAATTTGAAGGACAACCGTTTAACAAATGTTGGTCGAACAGCACGCTCGAGACGGTGTTTGAAGATTTGGACACGGTGATTGGTAAGTCTGATTTTATTTTTCTGGCGCTTCCGAACGGTTTGGCAATGGATTTAATGCCAAAGGTTTTGGCTTCGGGTAAAAAAGTGATTGATTTCAGTGGCGATTTTAGGCTGTCAGCCTCCGAGTACGAGCGTTGGTACGGCAAAACGCACTCAAATCCAGATTTGATTGCCAAAGCCGCCTACGGGCTACCAGAACTCACACGCGACCAAATCAGAGGCTCGAGCTTGACCGCTAACCCTGGTTGTTTTGTCACGGCTGCAACCATTGCACTGATGCCGCTTGCGCAGGCGGGTTTGATCTCGGGCAGCGTGATCGTGGATGGTGTGACCGGAATCAGTGGCGGTGGGCGCAACAGCGAAGCCTTCAGTTTTGCCGAAGCCAACGAAAACGTGAAAGCCTACAAAGTCGCTGGCACTCACCAACACACCCCAGAAATGGAAGCCAACCTCGAGCGGGCAGGTCAGAAAAGCATTGTGACCTTCACGCCAAGGGTTGCGCCGTTCACACGAGGCATTCTGGTCAATTGTTACGTCACACCCAGCGAAACCACCACCCAAGCCGAACTCGAGGCGTTGTATCAAGATGCGTTTGCCCACGAACCATTCGTGCATTTCGCTAGCGACCTACCGACAACCAAAGCTGTGGCTGGCAGCAACCGTTGCGATGTAGCCGTGAAATATGATGCTCGAGCCAACCGCATTATTGCTTTTGGCGCGATTGATAATCTGGTCAAAGGCATGGCTGGCGAAGCCATTCAAAACATGAACCTGATGCTCGGCTTGCCCGAAGACATGGGTTTGCCCAAATGGGGAATTTACCCCTGAACTCGAGCTTGACGCTTTTGAATTCATCCTCGAGAATGTTGTATGCACAATCCCATCACTGAAAAAATCGTGAACTTTTTGCTCAGTATTGGTTTGGACGTTCAAAGTACAACCTTTGAAGATGATGGTTTTTTACCAGGCATCAAACTCGAGCATGGGGCGTTGCTGGTTGACGAGTCAAAACTTAAATACCCTGGTGATCTGCTGCATGAAGCGGGTCACTTGGCGGTTAAACCCCCATCTGAGCGGCTCGAGACAACCTTAAATGCTGGCAGTGACGGGGCAGAGGAGATGATGTCAATTGCCTGGTCTTACGCGGCGGCGGTGCATATTGGTATTCCTTTAGAGGTGGTTTTTCACGAACACGGTTACAAAGGCGGCGGCGATTCACTGATCGAAATTTTCAGTCAAGGCACTGGTTTTGGCGTTCCTGTGTTGCAATGGCTGGGCATGACCGCCGATGCAAAACGCGCCGAGGCTTTGGGCATTGCTCCGTTTCCGCAGATGATGAAGTGGTTGTGTACTGGCAGACCAGAGTAATCCGCTTGACTTTCAAAGTCTATATATATATAGACTAAATCATGCCTCGAGAACCCAACACCAGCCCACAAACTCAAACGCTACTGCAAACCTTACTCGAGCAACCCGAAACCTGGCAGCACGGTTACGAACTTTCCAAACGCACCAACCTCAAATCAGGCACGCTCTACCCAATCCTGGCAAGGCTCGAGGCGAGTGGGTTTTTAGAAAGCACCTGGCTTGAACCGAGCAGCCCAGGCAAACCACCACGACATGCGTACCGACTGACCTCTGAGGGTACAAACTTTGCGCTGCGATTGACCAAACCCAAAGCCCTAACGACATTCAAAACGAGCCAAGCATGAAAGCCATCTCTCGAGCTTTACTGCGCTGGATTGTCAATTATTACCCAAAACCGCAACTCGAGATTGGACGCGGAATGCTGACCGAACTCGAGGAATTGCACGGCTGGGAAGCACTGGAATGGGCGTTTGGTGGAATTCAATTTTACCTCGAGTTAAAAGGAGCAAGTATGCTGAAAAATATTCTCGGTATCTCGAGCGTCGTGATTCTGGCAATCTTGGCAAGTTGGTTGTACGCCCAGCATCAAGTTTATTGGAGCATTGGCGTTCTGGTTGTTGGCGTGATCGTTGCTGCACTGAGTCAACCAAAACAAGCTTTTTGGTTCGCCTTGATCTTTGCAATGATGCTTCCAGTCACGCATTTAACCCAAGCCTATGTTTTCTCGAGCAACATGGTTCATGAACTGACCGCAAATATCGCGCCAGATTCAATCAAACTGGTTCTGACCTCTGAGCAGATCCAAGAGAAACCCACATTTATCACCATTGACTCCATGAACTCAGCAAATTTTCAAATCACAGGAAGACTGACTACTGAAGCTACCAATGCACTCAATGCAATGTATAACAATGGAAATACCACGCCTAACAAATGGGACGAATCCTCGAGTTTGTTCGAGAATCAACCCGTGAAACTCGCTATGTTCGGACTTCCAATCGCATTCTTGCTGACGGCTTTAACCCTGTTTTTGCGCTCGAGATTCCAAAAATCACAACTCAACTCAACCTGAAAATCTCGAGTTGTATCACCACAAAATTTGGATTGGGAAACCATGCAATTGTGCGTCTTTCGAGATTAAAGCCACATTCTCGAGTTCGGCTTGAGCTACCAGTAATCGGTCAAAAGGGTCACGATGTTCTGATTGGTACTGACCTGCTCGAAGCGCATGAGGTGGTGTTATGTTCAGTTGAGATGCTTACATTTTTGCAATGCAGCTATCCCAATCG
>JAYVRX010000072.1:0-24711 GCA_043775825.1 Deinococcales bacterium | reverse complement strand
GTGCAAGATGGAGGAAAGCATGAGTCCACTTGTTGAAATGAAAAACATTTCATTGCGTTTCGGTGGCAACCAAGCCCTCAGTGATGTTTCAATTGACCTTTATCCTGGCGAAGTCGTTGGTTTATTGGGTCACAACGGCGCAGGCAAAAGTACACTGATTAAAGTGCTTTCTGGTGCGTACAAAGCCGACTCTGGACAAATTTTTGTGAGCGGTCAAGAAGTTAAGATTAACAACCCGCAAGATTCGCAACGCCAAGGGATTGAAACGATTTACCAAAGTTTAGCGCTTGCCGATAATTTAGACGCGGTAGCCAATGTTTTCTTAGGACGCGAAAAAATTAATGGTGTGGTTTTAGACGAAGAAACCATGGAAATCCAAGCCCGTAAAGTGCTTGATCGCCTTCGTGTCAAAATTCCTAGTTTGCGTGTGCCAGTGGCGAATATGTCTGGTGGTCAACGCCAAACCGTGGCTATCGCTCGAGCGGTGTACTTCAAAGCCAAAGTGCTGATCATGGACGAACCCACGGCAGCGCTCGGACCTGAAGAAACCCAAAAAGTTGGTGAGCTGATTAAAGCCCTGAAAGCCGAAGGGGTCGGAATTTTCTTGATCTCGCACGATTTGCACGACGTGGCAGATTTGTCTGATCGTTTAACCGTCATGAAAAACGGACGGGTTGTTGGTACGGTCAACACCAAAGATGTCAGTGAAGACGATGTGCTCGGCATGATTATCGCCGGCACAACTCCAAAGCATCTGGTAAACAAATAAAGCAATTGCTTTGCGCTCGAGATTCTTAAACCAGGAATCTCGAGTTATTGTTTAAAAAGGTTCATTTCAGGTTTTGATGAGTGCAAATCTCAGGAACAGGCTCGAGGATGCTTCAATGAAAAAACAAATGGTAAAAAGTCTGTTGCTGATCTCGAGCCTTGCCACACTTGGGCTGGTCTTGAACGCTCGAGCCGACGAAGCACCCAGTTTGCCAATCGAGAAAACGGTCATCAACGATTGGTACGGTTTGACCCTCGAGTTGATCCGTCACACGCCAGGTTACGCGCCGCCTGTGGCTTCACGAACGCTGGGTTACATGGGTGTAGGCTTGTACGAGGCGCTAGCTCCAGAATTTAAAAATTACAAATCGTTGGTTGGACAACTGAATTCCCTGAGCAAAATTCCAAAACGCATTGCCAACAAAACCTATGACACCGCCACCATCGAAAACGCGGTGCTCTCGAGTCTGGTGAAACAGTTTTTTGACAACACTGGACCGAGCGGGCAACAAGCCATGACCGGACTCGAGAAACGCCTGAAACGAAACCTCGAAACCAGAGGGATTGCCAAAGATGTGCTGGAACGCTCGAGAAACCATGGGGCACGAATTGCAACGGCAATTTTTGAATGGGCAAAAACCGATGGCGGCGCAAACGGACTGCACGCTGGCTATCCGCAAACTTTTACGCCACCTCAAGGCGCTGGTTACTGGGTTAGTCTTTCCCCCACGCAACCCAGACCGTTGCTGCCGTACTGGGGCAACAACCGCCCAATGGCATTAAAAATCGGTGACGAATGCGGCATCAGCGCACCGCCGGAATATTCTGAAAAACCTGACAGTGCTTTCTACAAAGAGGCGCTCGAGGTTTACAACATCAGCAAAAACCGCACCGAAGAACAAACCAATATTGCACGGTTTTGGTCAGACGATGCCATGCTCTCCAAAACCCCGCCAGGACACTGGGTAGGTTTGCTGATGCAACTCTTAAACGATAAAAATGCGCCGCTCGAGACTTACGCCGAAGGTTACGCCCGACTTGGTGTTGCCGTGAACGACGCGTTCATTGGCTGCTGGAAAACCAAGTACGAGTACAACCTTTTGCGCCCAGTGACCTACATCAAACGCCTGATTGACCCAAAATGGGAATCAATGCTGACCACGCCACCGTTTCCCGAATACCCAAGCGGTCACAGCACCCAATCTGCCGCCGCCGCCGAAGTCCTGACGCAACTGATGGGCGACAACCAAAGCTTCACCGATCACACCCACGATGAAGACGGATTGCCAGCCCGCAGTTACGCTAGTTTCCGTGCCGCCGCCAGCGAAGCCGCACTCTCGAGGTTGTACGGCGGCATTCACTACCGCGCCGCCGTTGAACGCGGACTCGAGCAGGGACAGTGCATTGGTGAAAAAGTGGCAAAATTGCAATTTAAACGCTGAAGTTTAGACCGCTAAAAACGAAACTATCGGGGCGACCAGACTCTCAACTCGAGCCACCATCTCAGCCCGAGTGTAAGTCCTGGTTGCACCCAACTCGACCAGCACGGCGGGTTTGGTCGTGTCATTGATGTACAAACCTTGCCCGATGACCGCGCCTTTTTTGTCGTACCACTTTCGTTCCCAGTGCGAAAGCACTTTCACGCTCGCGCCCACTGCTGCGCCCAAGCTGTCACCCAGCGTTTTGGCAAAAGGTTTTGCCGCTTTGACATCGTTAAAAAAGACCCACAAACCAGGGTCAGCCGTTGCCGTATCATGGTGTAATGCCACCACCAAACCCTCGTCGTTTGGCGTTGCCACACGGTCTGCATAGGTGGGTCTGGTATCAGTTTCTCGAGATAAGCTCGAGCCGATGTTTTGCAATTTCAGAAAATACTGCAAGGCTTTGGCAGAGGTCAAGTTCAAATCTTTTTCGCTGACTCCAACACCTTCTGCGCCACCATCGCGCCCGCCATGTCCGGCATCAATGCGAACCAAAATTGGCAATTTCATAGCCAAAACTTACGCTCAGCCTGTGAGCCTGCCGTGAATCGAAACTCGAGCGACCACGTCAGACAGGGGAGAACAGAGGCGCGTTTGACTCGAGCCGTTTCAGATGTTACCTTTAAACCAAGATGAGTTTTCGCGCCGTTAACATTGGTTGGTGGTGGTTCAGGTAAACCTGGGCTGCTAAGGTTTTGTTATTTTGCGCCCCAGGTTTAACGCCTGGGGCGTTTTGTTTTGATTTTTGTGTTTTGAAAAACACAGATTGGAAATCTTGAGAAGCTACCGCTACTGAGGGCGCAGCAAGCAGCGCCCCTACAAAAACCAAAAAATAGGAGAAACCATGAATATCTCAGCCGAACAATTCGCCCAACTGAACCCAGGAACTCGAGTTCCCATTTACCGTGAAGTGCTAGCAGACCTCGAGACACCCGTTAGCGCCTACCTGAAGGTCACGCAAGGCAGTCCCATGAATTTTCTGCTCGAGAGTGTTGAGGGCGGCGAACGCTGGGCGCGGTATTCGTTCATTGGGGTGGGCGCAAAAGGTAGCATCACGGCGTTTGGACATCAGGTGAAACTGACCGGTTCGTTTGGAAACGAAGAATTTCACTCGAGCGACCCTTTAAAAGTTCTCTATGAAAAAATTGTGACCCGAGTCGAACCTGACCCCGTGTTGCCCGCGCTGTTCGGTGGCGCAATCGGTTACTCGAGTTACGACCTTGTGAGATGCTACGAAATTTTACCCGTCAAAAACCCAGACGAACTGGGGATTCCAGACCTCAAATTTATTGAACCCGAAGGTATGGTGATTTTCGATCACCTCAAACACCGACTTTTTATTGTCGCCACCGCTGAAACGGGCATAATCTCGAGTTATATTGACGCAAAGAATGTCGTTGAGAAATTGCACTCGAGGTTGAAAGGTGCGCTGCCAGGCGTTCCAGGAGACCGCCCAAGTCGCAAAGCGGAATTTACTAGCAATGTCACGCAAGCAGAATTTGAAGCAAGCGTAACCAAAGCCGTCGAATACATTCGGGCGGGTGACATTTTTCAAGTCGTCCCAAGCCAACGATTCTCCGCGCAACTTCACGCCCACCCGTTCGCCGTCTACCGCGCCCTGCGCAACGTCAACCCAAGCCCGTACATGGGCTACCTCGAGCTGGGCGATTGCACCTTGGTTGCTGCCAGCCCTGAAAGCCTGTGCCGTAGCGACGGTATTAGGGCAATCACCCGCCCAATCGCAGGCACACGAAAGCGTGGCGCGAACGAAGCCGAAGATATGGCACTCGAGAAAGAATTGCTCGCCGACGAAAAAGAGCGATCTGAGCACATCATGCTCGTGGATTTGGGACGAAATGACCTAGGACGCGTCAGCAAATACGGCAGTGTGCGCGTGGACGAACTGATGATTGTCGAACGCTACAGCCACGTCATGCACATTGTCAGCACGGTTTCGGGCGAACTCGAGACTGGCAAAACCCCACTCGATGCGCTCGCCGCAACCCTGCCGATGGGAACGGTATCGGGCGCTCCCAAAATACGCGCAATGGAAATCATTGAAGAACTCGAGAATACGCGCCGTGGCTGGTACGGTGGCGCATTCGGCTACATTGCGCACGACGGCAGCATGGACATGGCATTGACTTTGCGCACTGCCCTTGTCAAAGACGGCATGATTCACATTCAAGCCGGTGGCGGTGTGGTCGCGGATTCAGACCCGAGCCTCGAGTTTGAAGAAAGTGTCAACAAAGCCAAAGCGTTGCGCCGTGCGGTGGAATTGGCGGAGGCGGGATTGTGAAACGCATTCTGACAGGCATTCGACCCACAGGAAAACTTCATATCGGGCATTATTTCGGGATGCTCAAGCAAACGGTTTCTTTGCAAGATGATTTTGAGACGTTCGTGATGATTGCCGACGTTCAGGCGTTAACCGATAATTTTGAGCGTCCCAAACTCGTGCGTGAGAACGTGCTCGAGGTGACGTTGGATGCCATCTCGAGTGGAATTGACCCGAGCAAAGGCACGTTGTTTATTCAGTCAATGATTCCAGAAATTGCGGAGTTAACCGTTTACTACAGTAATCTTGTGACCATCGCTAGGCTTCAACAAAACCCAACGGTCAAAACCGAAATCGCGCAAAAACGAGAGTTGTTCAAGCATTCGGTCACGTATGGTTTTCTGGGTTATCCAATTTCGCAAGCCGCCGACATTACGGTGTTTCAAGCCGACGTTGTTCCAGTCGGTGAGGATCAAATTCCGCAACTCGAGCAAACCCGTGAAATCGTGCGCAAGTTCAATAGCACTTACGGCGAAACGCTGGTGCTGCCCGAGGCTCGAGTGATTCCAAATACGCGGGTGAGGGGCTTGGATGGTGATGCGAAAATGGGCAAAAGTTTGGGGAATGCGATTTTCTTGTCTGAAACGGCAGAAAGTGTCTCGAGCAAAGTCTTGAGTGCCCTCACCGACCCTGCGAAAATCAGGTTGCGCGATGTTGGAAATCCTGATATCTGCACCGTATTTGAGTATCATAATCTTTTCTCGGAAAACCTCGAGACGATTGCCAGCGAATGCCGTGCGGGTGCTCGAGGTTGCGTGGCGTGCAAACGCGAACTTTCGGGTAACGTGAACGCAAAGCTCGAACCAATCCGCGAAAAACGCGCTAAGCTAGAGCCAAATGATGTTTTCGAGATTCTGTTTGAAGGCACAAAGAAAGCCAGAATTGTGGCTCGAGAAACCCTGGATTTAGTGAAACAACACATGCACCTCTATTATTTTAAGGTGGCATGACATGGCTCAAATCAAAATTTACGCCCTGCGTCAAACCCTCGAGCCTCGGACAGAAATCTCCAACGCGATTCACAACAGCGTCATGACCGCGCTCGAGTACCCAGCCGACAAAAAATTTCACCGATTTTTCCCACTCGAGCCAGAAGATTTTATCTTCAGCAAAGACCGTAGCGAAAAGTACACGATTCTCGAGATTTCAATGTTTGAAGGACGCAGCGTGAGGGCGAAAAAGAAACTGATTGCATTGTTGTTCGAGAACCTCGAGCAACTTGGAATCCCGCGCAACGACCTCGAGATTACGATTTTTGAAACCTCCAAACACAATTGGGGCATTCGGGGTGTGCCAGCAGACGAACTCGAGTTATCGTATCGGGTCGAGGTTTGAATGTTTAATCACGTGTTTTTCGAGCAACATTTGGAGGCGTCATGAAAATTTTGGTGGTTGATAATTACGATTCGTTCACGTACAACCTTGTGCAGTATTTGGGTGAATTGGGTGCTGATCCTGTGGTGTGGCGCAACGATCAATTCAAACTCGAGGACATTGCAGACTTAAAACCGGCGGGGATTGTGGTGTCGCCTGGTCCGTGCACGCCGCTCGAAGCGGGTTTGTCGGTGGCGGTGATTGAGGAATTTGGCGAGCATATTCCGCTTTTGGGCGTGTGTTTGGGGCATCAGAGTATTGGTCAGGCGTTCGGTGCGAAGGTTGTGCGGGCAAAACATTTAATGCACGGGAAAGTCTCGAGCATTGCGCATGACGGTTCTGGGGTCTTTGCGGGGTTGCCGAATGATTTCACGGCGACGCGCTATCACAGTTTGGTGATTGAAGATTTGCCCTCGAGCTTGCGAGTGAACGCCTGGGTGGATGAGACGCACGGGCGTACAATCATGGGTGTGCAGCATGAAACATTCCCAATTCACGGGGTGCAATTTCATCCCGAGAGCGCCTTGACCGATCATGGGCATCAGATGCTCGAGAATTTTCTGAAGGTCTGTGCTTAAGGTTGTTTTCAACAGAAAGTAGGTTTTTATGAAACGCGAGATTTTTTCTAGTGGTGGCAAATGGGAACCAATCATCGGCTACTCGAGAACAGTCAAAGTTGGGGATTTGGTGTTCGTTTCCGGTTGTACGGCGGCGGACTCGAGCGGGCAAGTTTCTGGTGATGCGTATGCGCAAACCGTGAAGACGCTCGAGAATGTTAAACGCGCTTTGGCTTTGGCTGGTGCGAAATCGGAGCATGTTGTACGGTCAACCATTTTCTTGCAGAACATTGACGATTGGGAAGCGGTTGGACGGGCGCACGGTGAGGTGTTTGGCGATATTCGTCCTGCCGCGACCATGATTGAAGTCTCGAGGTTTATTGCGCCTGAAATGCTGATTGAGATTCAGGTCGATGCGGTGATTGCTGATTGAGGCTCGAGTGTAAGATGAATACTATGAAATACTTTCTTGGGTTGTTGCTGCTGGTCGGTGTGGTTCAAGCTCAAACCATCACTGCCAAGAATTGGCGCAGTGACCCAAGGATTCTGGAGGTTCGAGGCATTTACGCGGCGGTGAATACGTTGATTGCGAAAAAGCTTTTGAAACTCGAGCAAAAAAAGTTTGGGTACTGTCCGTCCTGGGATTTGGAACGCTCCAAGTTTACGGCGGCAAACGGTGTGGTTCGGCGCTACATCAAAGCAGGCGGCAGCGATGACAGCGCCGTGACGTTTGAGCACACCTACGATGACAAAGGTCGGCTGCGTTTTGTGCTGGTTACGGCGGGTGCGGTCAATGACACGCACCTCGAGTTACGGTTTTACTTTGATGCGGCTGGCAAGCGCGTGTGGTTGGATCGTCGGCAGACTGGACCCGGTTACACTTTTGCCGATGCCGATTTTATCCGTGAAATGGTTTGGAATCCGAAGAAAGCATTTGCTGGCGCTGCGCCGTGCTGATCAAATTTGTTACAGAATCTTTTTGCCCAGTAAGCTGGCTGCCATTTCGACCATAATTTTGGCGGTGGTGTTTTGCGAGTCGAGCACAGGGTTGACTTCAACCAAGTCGAGGCTCGAGATAATCCCTGAATCGGAGAGCAGTTCCATCAGTAAATGCCCCTCACGGTACGTCAGACCGCCAGGAACGGGTGTGCCGACGCCTGGGCAGACACTTGGGTCAAAAGCATCTGCGTCAAAGCTTACGTGGACTCTGGGCAACGATCCGAGTTTCTCGAGCGTCTCGGCGGCAATTCGTGCCATGCCGAGGGTGTCCACTTCTTTCATGGTGTAAATGGTTGCACCGCGTTCGCGTAACAGTTGGCGTTCTTCAAAATCTACGCTGCGAATGCCGATCATGACAATATCTTCAGGAATTATTTTCGCGCCAGTACCACCAATATTGACCAGTCTGGAATCGCCCAAACCGACCAGGTGCGCGACGGGCATTCCGTGAATGTTGCCGCTTGGGCTAATCTCGGGAACGTTAAAATCGGTGTGGGCATCAACCCAAATTAAACCCGTGCGCAAGCCTCGAGTCACCCCAGCCACCGTGCCCATTGCCATCGAATGATCGCCCCCAAGACATATCGGGAAAGTATCTTTAGGTAGGGCTTGCAGGCGTTCGGCGGCTTCCTGGCAGGCGCTACGGATTTGCTCGAGGTAATGGGGTTCTCTGCTCGAGCGAAGCGAGGCATTGGATTCAATACTGCTCGAGCGGTCTATGGTTTCGACCACAGGAACGGCTACATTGCCGTGGTCTTTGACTTGATGCCCGAGTGAACGCAAGGTTTCGGCGATTTGGGCGTAACGCAAGGCGCTGGGTCCCATGTCCACACCGCGACGACCTGCGCCCAAATCCATTGGAATTCCAAGAAGGCTGACGTTCATGACTCGAGCCTAACATTGTAGGTTTTACTATTCACGGTGTTGGATTTTTATGCGGTGTGTTGCGTTAAAGTACCTTTAAGCTCGAGATTTTAAACAGGCGATGACCATGCTGCTCAATCCGTTTCAAGCCCGTACTGTGTTGGCTCATGCCAAAGTTAATCAATAAACGCACGATTGCCAGAACGCCCTCGGTTTTTAGTTTCAATTCCAAAACTCGAGGTGCAAAAAGCGCACACGGGTTTTTATCGTGTGCGCTTGAAAAAAGGGAAACGCCCGGGAAGTCTTTTAACGAACAAAACCTTGACTGACCAACCAATCAAAAGCGGGCATCACATTGGCGTCGCGTACCTCGAGAATCAAACGCGGTTTGTGCTCGAGTTTTTCCAGGGCTTTAAACACGGCGTACCAGTTGATGCTGCCGCGCCCAGGATGCCAATGACGATCCAGTTGACCATCGTTGTCTTGCAGGTGAACATGACCTAGGTACTCGCCAGCATCAAGTACCCATTGGTCGGCGGTGGGAGCGCCAATTTCGTGCATCAGGTTCGCATGACCAGTATCAAGGCTGACGCGAACAAATTCGGAGTTGAACGATTGCACAAGCTCGAGCAAGGGCAATGGGTTGGTGTCTCGGATGTTTTCGATCACGATTTGACACCCAATGTTTGAAGCTCGAGCGACCACGGCATTCAAGGTTTCGTGCGCCCAGGCAATCTGATCGTTTAACCCGTGCGTTTTGCTGTGAGCCACCATCGCATGACCAAAGTACAAGAATGGGCTGTGAATGACCATATGGCTTGCGCCCAGACCTTCGGCAAATGCTAGGGCTTTTAAGTACCTGCTACGCACGAATTCCCGAACGGGCGCGTCCCAACTGGCGATCAGCAAACCATCAAAAGGTCCATGAATACCCATCCGTCCCGTGTAACCCTCGAGCAAGGTTTTGGCTTTGCTGACCAGAGGTTTCCAATCGCCGTCAATCACGTCGCTGCGAAAACCGTCTTGAATCTCGAGGTCGCGGTTGAGATTCACAATCCAATCTTGATGCAATCCCAAAGCTTCGATAGGCATTGCCGCGCCAACAATTGGTAGCTTTTCGTTTGGTACGATCAGCAATTCGGGACGCTCGAGTACGGTAGAAGTGTTCATGGGTTTAGCCTCATTTCACGTTAAACAACGGTGATGTGCGGTTGACCAGTTCTTCAATGGTGGTTTTGACGGGAGCGTTTTGCAAGTAAATGCTCTCGAGCGACTTGACAATTTCTTGGGTCACTTGAAAGTATGCGGGTGTGCTCGGGCGTGGTTGGGCATAAGGCAATTGACGCACGCCCATGTCTAAACCTTGTTCGCTGCGCAGGTATTCTTTGAACGGGGCGTAATCGCTGGTGGTGCGGGTGATAGGCACGTAATTGCTCATTTTGATCCAAGTAAATTGTTGTTGTGGTTGCGCCAGCCAAGACATAAACTTCCAAGCGCCAGCAATTTTTTCAGGTGAAATACCTTTGGAAATCGCCAGGGTCGCGCCACCAACAGGCACGGCAGGGGTTTTAAAGTACGGCAGAGGCGCAACTTTAAACGCGAATTTACAATTGGCTTTGATCTGAGGACGGCTGGCGACGCTCGAGAAACGCAAGGCAATTTTGCCCGCGCAGAAATCCAAATTTGAGTTGGCGTTACCAACAATCGCTGTGCCATCACGGAAGAAACCGCCCCAGTTTTCAATAACCTCGAGCGCTTCGGGCGAAGCCAAGTTCAACTTGCCATTTTTCACAATTTGGGTTTTGTTGGAAAGCAATGCTCCCTCGAGTACCCACGGGAAAGATTCGATTGCCACGGCAGGAATGCCATTGGCGGCTTTGATCTTCTTGGCGGCTTCACGCAATTTAGGGTACGTGCGAATGTCTTCAATTTTGATGCCTGCTTTGGCTAGCATTTCGGGGTTGTAATACAACACTGGGTTGGAATTGTTCCAAGGCAGTGCAAACACACGCCCGTCACCTTCGGGGTCGGCTTGTTTTTTGAAGACGGGCCAGAACGTATCAAACGTGGACTTGAAACCCTCGAGTGACGAGAGTTGCATCAACGCACCAACGCCAGCAAAACGAGGCCAGTACGAAACCTCGAGTTGCAGAATATCGGCGGCTGGACTGCCTGCCGCAATGCCTGCCAAGGCTTTGGTGACTACGGCTTCGTAATCGCGTCCGCTAAATTCGCCTTTGATAACAATTTCATTTTGTGAGGCGTTGTAATTGGCGATCATCACTTCAATCGCTTTACCAAGTTCTCCGCCCAGACCGTACAAGAACGTGACCTCGGTTTTTTTCTGTTGAGCGATACCGCTCGAGACGATGGCGAAACTTGCTCCAAAAGCAAGCGCGATGACGGCATGACGTTTACTGAATTTCATACAAACCTCCAAGAAGTGAGAATGATTTTTAATTTGGGGGAGAGCAGAGAGCTAAAACTTAGACGGTGTTTTAACCTTTTAAACCACTCGAGGCGGCGCTTTCGATAAACCATTTTTGCGCCAAGGCGTACACGACTAGCACTGGCGCAATAACCAAGGTCGTGGCTGCCAGTACGACAGGAACGTTGCTGCCCTCGAGATTTGAAAAACCAGCTAAACCCACTTGCACGGTGCGGAATTCGTCTTTGTTGATGGCGATGTAAGGCCAGACCAAGGCGTTCCAAGCGCCAAGAAAAGTTAAAACAGACAAGGCGCTTAAGCTTGGGGCGTTGACGGGCATGAGGATGCGGAACAAGTATTGCAACGGGGTTGTGCCATCAATTTTGGCGGCTTCCTCGAGTTCAATCGGGGTGCGCAGAAAGGCTTGGCGCAATAAGAACACGCCAAAAGCACTGGCGGCAAATGGAATAATCAAAGCTTGATACGAGTTTTGCCAACCGAATTGGCGCACGGTAATAAAATTGGGAATTAACAGCACATCACCAGGAATCATCAGCGTGCCGAGTGCCACCAAGAACAACCACTTCTTACCAGGAAACTCGAGTCTGGCAAAAGCGAAAGCGGCGAGGCTCGAGGTTAGCACGACTGAAATGGTGGTGAGGCTGGCAACCAACAAGGAATTGAGAAAGTAGCGTCCGAAAGGGGCGGCGTTCCAGGCTTCCCAGAAATTTGTGAACACCCAAGTTTCGGGAATCAATGGTCCAGTGAAAACCTCGCGTTGGGCTTTGAAAGCCCCCAGCAGCATCCAGATCAAGGGCAGTAGAAATATGAGGGCTATGGCAACGCCCAGTATTTCCTGAGCGATCTGAGTGCGCACCCGGGCGGCTTTGCTCGAACGGGCGGAAGGAATGCTTGAAATCATTGGTAATGCACCTTGCTTTCAGAAATTTTAAATTGCACAAATGCCAAGAATGCCAGCAGTAAAAACAGGGCGATGGACAAAGCGCTGGCGTAACCCATTTGAAAAAACTGAAAAGCATTTTGGTAAATGAAATACCCCAGCAACGTCGTACTGCCGACAGGACCACCTTGGGTCAAAAGCAAAACCAAACCATAAGACTGAAACGTGCCAA
Source organism: Deinococcales bacterium (assembly GCA_043775825.1). Taxonomy (GTDB): domain Bacteria; phylum Deinococcota; class Deinococci; order Deinococcales; family JAAFIG01; genus JANXTZ01. Next base: position 12,769 of record JAYVRX010000072.1, on the reverse strand, counting down.
CCAACGAAATGAAAAACACCACAAACGTTGTCGGAGAAAGAAGGGGTAACGTAATTCTGAACGCGATCTGCCAACGGTTCGCGCCGTCCACTACGGCGGCTTCCTCGAGTTCTCTTGAGATACTTTGCAAACCTGACAGGAACAAGACCGCCGATAAACCCACGCCTTTCCAAACGCTGACCAGAATCACCGAAATCAGCGCCATGTTTGGATCGGTCAACCAACCAACACTGGGTAAGCCCAAACCGTTTAACGTACTGTTGATTGGACTACCTTGGGTGTTCAATAAGAACATCCAAACGATGGCGGTTGCCGCAATCGAAATCACCACAGGCGTGAAGACTGCGCCGCGCAACAAACCCTGAACTCGAGTTTTGGCATTCATCAAAAATCCCAAACACAAGCCCAAGCCAACCTCGAGAAAGGTCACGCCTAAAGCGAATAACATGGTGGTCAGTAGGCTCGAGTAAAATTCACGGCTGGAAAGCATGGTTTGGTAATTTTGAAAACCCACAAAGTTAGGAGTGGGTTTTAAAAAATCGGCATCGGTCAACGACAAGTACATGACACGGAACAACGGGTAGTACGTAAACAGCGCAAAAATCAGTAACGCAGGCAGCAAATACCCAAACGCATTCCAAAACGAATTCTTGGATCGAGGAACAATTTTTGTGGGTGTTGAAGATTTTTGAAACGGGGTTGCGAGTGCCATGTTTCAGACCTTAAAACCCTATTGTCTGGATTGTGCAAGTCACAAAACCCTGACAATCAAACCCTGACAAAACCTTGAAACTCGAGTTGCACAATCACGCCATGCCAAATTCAAGTCAACAGTATTTACGAGAAGCCCATCGAGCATTTTTGCAAGGCTCGAGTTTTAAAACACCTAATGAAGCCGTTGAAGCTGGGATCAAATCCATTGTCGATTGGTGCGAATGCTTGAACCAAATCCGCCGCGAGCATGGTCTGGGCGATTGGAGCACTGGCACGCGTCAAAGCCAATCTCGAGATGTTCATTTTTTCAACCCATAAGTTTGTGTTGGGATCAAACGCTTACAGTTTTCAAATCAAGCTCGAGGTTTTGCATGACATGGGTTTTTACCCCGAAAAATGCTGGTTCTGGGTTTGATAAACCGAATTCAAACCCAAGCGAGTACCAAAATGCGAGTCCTACCGTATTTTCGAGCGAAACCGAGACCAGAATTTTTTGCACCCCTCGAGCCAACGCCCAAATTCGGTAGGTTTCAAACACCCTGGTTGCCAATTTTTTGCGTCGCTGGTTCGGTTCAAGCAACAACAAACCAATGGCTTCCACTTCAGGTTTTAGTCGAAAAACTTGCAAAATCCCAATTAAATTTTGTTCCAAAAAAACACCAAACGCCGACGAGTTTGGTTGTGAGATCAAATCCAAAGCATCCTCGGATTTGGGCAACAACCCTGTCATGAACAAACTGTAATCGCTGGCTCGAGTTTCAAATTTACCAATCAATGCAAAGTCCTTGAAGGTCAAACGTCGAATCTGATACGGCTCGAGTTTTACTTGAAATTCACGCAGTGATGTTCACCAACAATTCGTTGTGATGCTCGAATTCATTGTTGGAATTCAGACTCGAGATCATTTGAATCAAAATTAAGTTATTTATGTCAGCCGATTGTCTGCTGTGTTTTGATTCTTAAAGTAATTTGTAAACACGATGATGCACTTTTGCAGGCTAATCGCCAACCAAAACATTCTTCAGGACGCAATATTTCAGAACCTCGAGGATTCAATAAAACTCCCTTCTCCTGATGTTGGGAGAAGGGTCGGGGATGAAGGTAGACTGCGCAATTGCTGCAATTTCGAGTCTTAAGTCAGTCGTTCAACCCGAATCATGTTGGTCGTGCCGTGCATTCCAAATGGTACACCGGCGACGATCACAATTTTATCGCCCGCCTTGGCTAGGTTGGCTTCGCGCACGTTTTTCACGGCGAGACTGACCATCTCGTCGGTGTTGACAATTTGTGGTACAAATCGTGGTTCGACGCCCCGTGCCAGCGCGAGTTGGTTGCGCACTTTTTCGGACGGTGTGAAGGCGGCGATCAGGCTGTCGGGACGGTTTCTGGCGACCCGCCAAGCGCTCGAGCCGGTGGCGGTGAAGCACACGATGGCGGCTGCCTCGAGCGTGTCTGCAACTTCGCAGGCGGCAAGGGCAACGGCGTCTTGAGTGCTGTTTTCGGGTTTGGCGTTGCCTGAGTACATTTGACGGTATTGCTGGCTGGCTTCGGTGTTTAAGGCGATGGCGTTCATCATTTGCACGGCTTCGACTGGGTACGCACCGCTGGCAGATTCTGCCGAGAGCATTACGGCGTCTGTGCCGTCAAAAATCGCGTTGGCAACGTCCGAAGCTTCGGCTCGGGTTGGACGGGCGTTGGTAATCATACTTTCTAACATTTGTGTGGCGGTAATCACGGGTTTGCCGGCGGCAATGCACTTGGCAATCAATTGCTTTTGAATGACTGGCACTTCTTCGGCTGCCATTTCGACGCCCAAGTCTCCTCGAGCGACCATGATGCCGTCCACTTCGGAGAGGATTTCGTCGAACAGTTCAACGGCGCTCGGTTTTTCGATTTTTGCCATCAGTTTGGCGGTGCTGCCGTAACGGGTCATGTAATGCCGTGCAAGTAGCACGTCTTCGCGGGTGCGCACAAACGAAACCGCAATCCAGTCAACGCCCAGTTCAACGCCTGTTTGCATGTCTTCAAGGTCTTTTTCGGTCAGGGCTGGCGTGGATAGGTTCGCGCCAGGAATGTTGATGCCTTTGTTGTTTTTTAACACGCCGCCAATAATCACTTTGGTATAAACGTCGTTACCAACAACTTTGATCACTTCAAGTTTCAGGTTTCCATCGTCGAGCAGCAGTGCCAGTCCAGGGTGAACATCTTGTGGCAGTTCTTTGTAGGTTGTGCCGACGCGTTCGTCGTTGCCTTCAACCTCATCGCTGGTGATGATGAAGGTTGATCCAACTTTCAAGGTTGTCGAACCCGTTGCGAAGCGTCCAGTGCGAATTTTTGGTCCTTGCAAATCTTGCAAGACTCCAACCGTTACACCCTTGCGGGCGGCGATTTCACGGATCAGATTGATTCGAGCTTCGTGGTCTGGACGGTCCCCGTGCGAGAAATTCAGACGGGCGACGTTTAGTCCTGCGTCAATCAGTTTCTCGAGCACTTCTGGGCTGGAACTGGCAGGTCCAATGGTGGCAACGATTTTGGTACGGCGTTTGCGGCTGGTCATAAACTCCTTGAAAACAGAACGCTCGAGCACTGCTTGAGCGAAGCGAGGCATTGAGGCTGGTACTGCTTGAGCGAAGCGAGGCATTCAGGTTAGCACTGCTTGAGCGTTTTAAGATTTACTGCTTGAATGTCTTTTTGCCAGGGTAAATGGCGCTCGAGCCTAGTGCTTCCTCGAGGCGCAGCAGTTGGTTGTATTTGGCAAGGCGGTCACTGCGGCTGGCGCTACCTGTTTTAATCTGCCCGACGTTGGTGGCAACCGCCAGGTCGGCAATCGTACTGTCTTCGGTTTCGCCGCTGCGGTGGCTCATGATTGCCGTGTAACCGTTCGAGCGTGCCAGTTCGATGGCATCCAGCGTTTCAGTCAGGCTCCCAATCTGGTTGACTTTGACCAGGATGCTGTTGGCAACGCCTTTGTCAATGCCCATTTGCAGGCGTTTGGGGTTGGTCACGAACAAATCGTCGCCGACCAATTGCGTTTTCTTTCCAATCGCGTCGGTCAGCATTTTCCAGCCGTCCCAGTCGTCCTCAGCGCAACCGTCTTCGATTGAGACAATCGGGTAATTGGCTGCCCAATCTGCCCAGAATGCTACCATCTCCTCGCTCGAGAGAGACTTGCCCTCAGACTCGAGGTGGTATTTACCGTCCTTAAACAGTTCGGTCACGGCTGGGTCGAGGGCAATCATCATTTGGTCGCCTGGGGTGTAGCCTGCTTTTTCAATAGCGAGCAGCAGCAAATCCAGCGCCTCACGGTTGGACTTCAGGTCTGGGGCAAAGCCGCCCTCATCGCCAACATTGGTGTTGTACCCTTTGCTCGAGAGCACTTTTTTCAAAGCATGAAAAGTTTCGACGCCGGCACGTAAGCCCTCTCTAAAGCTCGAGAAGCCCGCTGGCACGATCATAAATTCTTGGAAATCCACGGCGTTGTCGGCATGAGCGCCGCCGTTGATGACGTTCATTAACGGCACGGGCAAGACTTTGGCGTTCGCGCCACCCAAGTAACGGTACAGTGGCATTCCCAGTTGGGTCGCGGCGGCACGGGCGTTCGCTAGTGATACCGCCAGAATCGCGTTGCCACCCAGTTTAGATTTGTTGGGTGTGCCGTCAAGCTCGAGCATCAAATGATCCACGCCCGTTTGATCGGTGGCATCCATGCCAATAACTTCGTCGGCAATTAGGTTTTTAACATTTTCGACGGCTTGCAGCACGCCTTTACCACCGTAACGCATCCCGCCGTCACGCAACTCGTTGGCTTCGTGACTGCCAGTGCTCGCGCCACTTGGAACCATCGCGCGACCCACTGCACCGCCCTCGAGATGAACTTCTGCCTCCACGGTTGGGTTTCCGCGCGAGTCCAGCACTTCACGGGCGAGCACATCAATAATTGTTGTCATAAAACCTCCTCGAAACTGCCGCATCCATAATGTATCTTTTTGGACACAATCACAGCAGTCTAACGCTAAAGCCCCCATCGGTAAAATAGGCTCTCTAGTGAAGCTCAACGGTGGTGACAAATTTTAAACTTGGGTCATTTTGGCTTTTAAAAGTTCGTGTTTCTCGAGCATTTCAAGAATGGTGGTACGAAAATCTTTGCCAGACAAGGGCTTATGCACCAGTACGTCCGCGCCGACCAGTTTGGCTTTCTTCTTGGTGTCCTCGTCCGTATGGGCGGTCAAAATAATGACGGGTGTGGCTTTAAAGCGCGAAATGCGTTTAACCCTCGAGCAGACTTCAAGCCCGTCAATAAAAGGCATGGTGATGTCAAGAATAATCAAATCTGGGGTGTTTTCTTTTAAGTGTGCCAAAGCTTCGCGTCCGTCGGCAACCTGGGTAACTTCATGCGATTCGGCGGTTAGAATCATCTCGAGTAAGCTACGGATGCTGTCTGAATCATCGGCAATGAGAATTTTTTTGACTTCGGGCATACAGAGAAGTTTAATCGATACTTTAATGAGTGATTTAAAGCTTTTCTGCTGGGCGTATACTGGAGTAGCGATTAGCCTATGGTAGAGATAAACTCGAGCGTACAATCGAATCTGATACCAGAGGCGACTGGGTTGCTGGTTTTGGAAATCAGCATTGCTGGACAAGCCTATGCGGTGCATGCCGATAGTGTTCAAAAAGTACTGCCGCTCGCCGCCTGGAATGTACAGCCTGGACTGCCAGAACATGTCGTTGGAATGCTGCAATTCGAGGATCAAAACTTGCCCGTGGTGAACGCTCGAGCCTGCCTTGGGTTTGAAACTCGCTTGCCCCAAATTGAAGACCATTTGTTGCTGGTGCAGACCAACTCAAGATTTTTGATTTGGCTTGACCATGCCAATAGCCTCCGAGATTGGATCGAGACCGATACACTCCTCAACCTCGAGATTTTTGAGCCTGAGCTAAATCCATGAATCTGGGATTGCGAGCCTTGCTGGCGCTGATCGAAACCAACACGGGTTTAAGACTGAATACTGCCCAAACCACGGATTTAAACCTAATGCTCGAGAGACTGGCGACAAGCCAGCACACGAGTCAAGAAGATTTGGTTGGTGCTTTTAGAGAGGGGCAAAAACCCGAGTTGCTGGCGGAATTGCAAACCAAATTCACGGTTTCGGAAACGCATTTTTACCGTATCGCCCCGCAAATCGAGGTCTTAAAAAACAAAATTCTACCCGAACTGATGAAGCGCAATCACACACAGCGAAAATTACGATTTTGGTCGGCGGGTTGCTCGAGCGGCGAAGAAGCCTACACGCTTTTAATGCTGCTCGAGGAAATTGGTGGTATCCAAAATTGGGACGTGCAAGTGCTCGGCACAGACTTAAACCCCGATGTGCTCGAGTTGGCTCGGGTTGGTCGTTACGGACACTGGTCGTTTCGGGACACGCCGTTGCCGATCATCGAACGATTTTTTGATGCGATTGGCGGAAAATACCAATTGCGTGATGATTTACGGACTCGAGCCACTTTTGAAGTCCATAATTTGCTTGTGCCACCAAATACCAGTCAAAAATTTGATTTGATTTTGTGCCGCAACGTCACGATTTATTTCTCGCCGGCAATCGCGCAAAGCGTGTATCAAAACCTGGCACGGCAGTTGCTGCCAGGCAGTTGGTTGATTTTGGGTCCGAGCGATCCACCGATTCAACCCGTTATCATTGATCAGATCGGCTTAGAGCGCGTGATGCTACCGGGGGTGATTGTCTGGAAAAAACCCGAAAACCCCCAAACAATTAGTTTGATTCAAACCCAAAAAACATCTAAACTTCAACCACCAAAACTCGAAGATTGGCAAGAATATTTGAAAGAGGGTTATCACAGCCTGCAAACCCAAAATTACAACACCGCCCTCGAGCAACTGCGTCGCGCCACGTTCTTAGAACCCAATCAAGCCATCGCGCAGATTGGTATGGCGCAAGCTTTTCTGGGTTTAAAACAACACGCTCGGGCACTTGGGGCGTTGCGTCAAGCCAAAAATGTTCTTTTGAGCCTAGCGCCAGACCAAAAATTATGGGGTTGTGATAAACCAGTTCAAGAACTGCTTCAACTCGTAGACAATCTGTTCGAGCAGGCGAAGGTGTCAGCATGAGCTTCGAGCATCTTTCGGAGATTGAACGGGCTGTGCTGCAAAAACGGGCGCGGCAACTCTCGCAAACCGCAAACATGGACTCAAACCCCAAGCTCGAGGTGGTGACCTTAAGCCTTCAAAACAAACGCTATGCCTTCGATGTTCAGGATTTACAGGCGGTGCTGCGCTCCAAAATCACCAAACTGCCAGGTTTAAACCCAGTCGTTGCGGGCGCAATCAATGTTCAAGGTCAGTTGGTCAGCGTGCTCGAATTGGCTTTGCTGCTGGGTTTGGATTTACCCGAAGCAACGGATGAATGCGTTTTGCTGGTGAGCACCCCGCACGGAAACCTGGGTCTGCGCCTGCCAAACCTACCCGAACTCGAGACGATTGACGCGCCAAATACTGAAAGTTCTAGTTTGAACAAAGTTACGCTTTTAAACCTAAACCAATTGCTAGAAACCGCCGAGACATTGCAGCTCGAGAAAAAAGTATGATCGAACTGAATTCTGAGGCTCGAGTGGTTTCTTGGAAAGTGTTGGGGGTTTTTCGTGCGAGAAATGTATCAAGGGTTTAGAAACCTGAAATTATTCCAAAAAATTTTATTGATTGTCCTAGGATTAACGCTGCCCGTGGTTACACTGGCAAGTTTATTTGTGGTGAACGAATTTATCAAGGTGACCAGAAGCAACGCGGGTGTTCGTTTGCAAGGTTTGGCATACAACGCCGCCGATAAACTGGATCGCACGATTTTTGAACGGTACGGCGATGTCCAAGCTTTTGCCGTCAGCAAGCAAGCCACATCGCTTTACGTGGACGAAATCATCCCGTGGATGAACACCATGACCAAAATTTACGCCCCCAATTATTCACTGATGTTGATGGCAAATTTAAGTGGCAAAATTATTGCCACCAACACCATCAAGGGCGACGGCACAGCGCTGCAAAACAACAGCTTGATCGGTCAAAATGTCAGCAACCAAGCCTGGTTTCGGGCGGCGGTGACGGGCAAAATCGCTCTTGGCTCGAGTTTGGTGACCGATGTTCACCACGAACCACTGGTGGCAGAAATCTACGGCGTACAAAACGATCTGGTGATGTCTTTTACCGCTCCAGTGCGCGGCGCAACTGGCGAAGTGATTGGTGTTTGGACTAATTTTTTTGATTGGCAGGTCGTTAAAACCATTTTAAGTGATGTCGAACGAATTGCCAGCTCTGAAGGTCATCAAAGTGTCAACCTGATTCTTGCCAATAAAAACGGTTTTTTGCTGGCGGGGGCAAACGATGAATCAATCCTCAAAAACAAATTAACCGATTACGCCAGCATCGTTGGCGCGACCCAAAAGGCTTCTGGTTACGTTAGTGGTCGCAGTTACGGCGAAATCGATTTAAACATCAACAGACCTGCCATTGAAGCCTGGTCACGCGAATTTGGTTACTCGAGTTACAACGGTTTGGATTGGGTTGTGGGCGCAAGTCAAGACAACGCTCAGATTGCTGATGAAGGGCGCGGTTTGCTGGGGGCAGTGATTGCGGCGGCGCTTACCGTAATCGGCATGATCGTGCTTTCGGGTTGGTTGATGGCGCGTTATCTGGCGCGGCGGGTTAACAACATGCTCGGTGTTGCTAATGAGCTTGCCAAGGGCGACATCAATCAAAAAATTGCTGACCATAATCAAGACGAAATTGGTGATTTGGCAAGGGCTTTTGACAGCATGATCGGGCATCAACACACGATGGCAAAAGTTGCCGATCAAATCAGCATGGGTGACCTCTCGAGCCAAGTCAAAGCCGCCAGCGACAATGATACGCTCGGTTTGGCATTCACCAGAATGGGAACGAATTTAAAAGTTTTGATCACCGAGATTCAACGCAGTTCGGGCAATGTTGCCAGCGCCTCCAATCAAATTTTGGCAGTCACCAGCCAACAAGCCTCTGGCGTCAGCGAACAATCGGCGGCAATCACCCAAACCAGTGCCACCGTCGAAGAGGTTAGAGCCAGCGCCGACCAGGCGGTGGACATGGCAAATACCGTCAACGACAATGCTCAAGCCGCCTCTCGGGTGGCAACGATTGGCGTCCAAGCCGTCGAGGAAGCCACAAGGGGCATGGAAGAAATCAAAAACCAGGTCAGCCAAATTGCCGAAAACATTGTCGCACTTTCAGAACAAACCCAACAAATTGGTGAGATCATCACCACCGTCAGCGACCTTGCCGATCAATCGAACCTGCTGGCATTAAACGCTGCCATCGAAGCCGCTCGAGCCGGCGATCAAGGCAAGGGTTTTGCCGTGGTCGCCCAAGAGATTCGGCTGCTGGCGGAACAATCTAAGAACGCCACCCTGCAAGTTCGCGGCATTCTGGGCGACATTCAAAAAGCTACCAACACCGCCGTCATGACCACCGAACAAGGGCTGAAAGTGGCAGATGCAGGCACACAAAATATTGGTCAGCTTGGACAGACCATCCATGAACTTTCCGAAGCCATTCAACAAGCCGCCTACAGTTCGCAACTGATTGGCGCAAGCGTGCGTCAACACAGCGTCGGCATGGAGCAAATCGCGGCTGCCATGCAAAACATCAACCGTGCCACCTTTGAAAACCTTAGCACCACCAACCACACCAAAGCGGCTGCCGAAAACCTCAACAAACTCAGCCGCCGTCTGAACAACCTGATCGCGGGGTACAAAACCGAATCGGCATTGACCTCCGCTGAAATCGAAACGCCATTTTCGTTACCAGACACCGAAAAACAAAACCCCGAACCTGATATTTTCAGCACCTCATCATGAAAAACCTCGAGTTTGCGTTTGAAGAGGAATTTCTGAGACGTTTAAAGACGTTAAGTGAAAATCCTGGCTCAAACACGGTTTTGCAGCTCGAGTTACACCGAATTGCGGTTGCCGCCAGAAGCGCCGATCAAAGCGAATTGGAACGCAACGCCGCACAACTCTGGCATAAACTTGTCAATAACCCACAAGCCTTTCAATCGCTCGAGCTTGCCACCAAAGACCCAAAAAGTTTGCAATTGCTGACGGCACTGGGTTTAAAAGCTGTACCATCCGAGCTTGACGGCGCGTTGATGGCTGTTTTTGAACAAGAATTACAAACCAGACGTTTGAGCTTAAAAACCCTGATTGCCGCTTGGCGAGTAAATCCAAACGACGCCAGTATTTGCCACCGTGCCAAACTCGAGACGCACCGTTTAAGGGCTGCCGCTCGAGCCGTGCAACACCCGACTGAGACGCTATTTGAGCATTTAGAGACTGTTCTGGCGCAAACCAATTTGCCAGCTTTGGAAAACTTACTGCAAACTCGAGATGAAAGCGGTTTTTTTCAAGACTTGCTGGCTGCGCCAAAAATCATGCGCCCTCAACCTAAACTTGTCAGCCCTGAGAGCGTTCGCGTCAACGTGCAACGCCTTGACACCCTGCTCGCCCAATCTGGCGAACTGACCGTCACCAGAATCAAACTCGAGACTCGAGCCAAAAGGGTCACAAATTTACTCATACGATTGCAACTCGCGCGGAAAAATTGGCGTTCGGCACGAGCCACCCGTAACCGACTGGCAAAAGACCTGCAAAACCCAGACCTGCAACACTTCCTAGAGTTTTTTGACCGCAACGAAGACCGTTATTACCTGATGATCGAAAACCTCGAGCAGCTTGTCGCAGACCTGGCGGAAGATACCGCGCAACTGCGTAGCGTCAACAGCATCATCGAAAACGAAGTCCTGGCAGTAAGGCTGCTGCCTGCATCAAACCTGTTTCCCAACCTCGAGCGATTGATGCGCGATCTGGGTCAAAGCCTCGGCAAACGCGCCAAGTTTGAGACTTTTGGTGGCGAGATTGGTTTAGATCGCAAAATCCTCGATGGACTGCGCGACCCTTTGATGCACATGGTCAGAAACGCCCTCGATCACGGTTTAGAAACCCCAGAACAGCGCATCGAATCGGGAAAACCCGAAATCGGTACGATCAAACTCGAGGTGCAACAATCTGGCAGCAAGATTGAGATTATCCTGACCGACGACGGTGCTGGTATCAACGTTGAGCGCGTGCGGCAAGTTGCCCTGGCGAAAGGCTTAATTCCAGAAAACACGGTTTTAAACCAAGCACAAACCCTCGAGTTGCTGTTCGCGCCAGGGTTTAGCACCGCCGCAACGATCACCCAAACCAGTGGACGCGGCGTTGGCATGGACGTGGTACGCGAGAATATTCGGGCTTTAAACGGCAGTATCGGCTTGCAAAGCCAAGCTGGGCGCGGCTCGAGCTTTCACCTGCGCCTGCCCGCCACGCTCGCCACCAGCCGCGTTTTGGTGATACAAGTTGCCGATACTCGCCTTGCCATACCCACCAGTGCCATTGAACGCGTTGCCAGGGTACGTGCCAACGAACTGCTCGAGCAAGACGGACAACCCGCCGCGATTTTTGACGGACGCGCCATCCGTGTGACCGAACTGGCTGGTTTGCTCGAGATGCCAAGCCGCCCCGCCTTGGACGGTTGGCGAGTGATGGTCAACATTGTCAGCCAGAACAAGTCGCTGTGCCTGATCGTTGACGCTTTGATTGGCGAACAAGAAATTGTGATTAAAAAACTGGGCTATCCGCTCGAGCAGGTTTCCCATTTGCAGGGCGCTGCGGTGCTCGACTCTGGAATGCTCGTACCCATTTTAAACCCCGAGATCATCATTCAAAGAGGTCTGACCCAACCGCAAAATAGTAATCCCAAAGCTCAAACCCTCAAAGCCAAAACCCGAATTCTGGTCGTGGATGACTCGATCACCACCCGATCTTTGGAACGCAGCATCTTAGAGAATGCCGGTTTTGAAACCCGAGTCGCCATCAACGGACTTGAAGCCCTCGAGATATTGCGCACCGACGCCATTCAACTGGTGCTTTCCGACGTCGAAATGCCCTTGATGGACGGTTTCGCACTGACCAGCGAGATTCGCAACAACGAAAAACTTAAACACCTACCCGTGATTTTGGTGACCAGCCTGAGCACCACCGATCACAAACAACGCGGCGCTCGGGCTGGCGCTGACGCCTACATCATCAAAAGCGAATTTGACCAAAACGTGCTGCTCGAGACAGTCAGGCGTTTACTCTAAAATAAGTCGTTCGTCACTTGTCCAACCACGCATAACCCACTACACTTCCAGCATGATACGCATTCTGCTCGCCGACGACCATGCACTCTTTCGCCAAGGACTCAAAAGCCTGCTCGAGACTGAAGCCGACCTGCGCGTGATTGGCGAAGCCCAGAACGGACGCGAAGCCGTGCGTTACGCCGCCGATACCCGCCCAGACATTATTTTAATGGACATTCAAATGCCAGAACTCGACGGGGTTCGTGCCACACAAAGCATCCTCGAGATCAACCCGCAAGCCAGCGTCATTATCCTGACCATGTACCGCCAAGATTCTTACGTCTTTGAAGCCGTCAAAGCCGGCGCTCGAGGGTATTTACTTAAGGATGTGGACGGCACCGAGTTAATTGACGCCATCCGCCATGTTTTTGAAGGCGGTACGCTCTTAGACCCAGAAATGGCGAAGAACGTGCTCGAGGATTTCCGCGTTAAAAAAGAAAGTCTGCCCGACGAGAAACGCGGCGACCTGACCGAACGCGAAGCCGCGATTTTAAGGTTGTTGGCGCAAGGCTCGAGCAATCAAGAGATAGCCTTGAAACTGAACATTTCCGAAAAAACCGTGCGCAACCGTTTGAGCGAGATTTTTGCGAAATTGCAACTGAACAACCGCACCCAAGCGGCGTTGTACGCCATTCGGGAGGGTTTAGCAAGCTTAGATGATGCTTCATAAACTAAGCATTGTCAATAATATCTTTAATTAACTGAACTTACGCAGAGGTTTTTCAGAATTTAAGTTTTGAGTAAATCCCTCAACTACCACGATCAGAACAAGCATAAAACTCGAGAATACAACCATG
>JAYVRX010000071.1:0-85386 GCA_043775825.1 Deinococcales bacterium | reverse complement strand
GTAGAGTCGAAGCCCTTTCTCGCGGTCCCGGCAGCACTGGCAGCGCTGGGATCACCTCTGGATCGAACCGTCAAGCCTTCGGTGACGTTCCAGGGCGCACAAGTGTTGCAGCAGCACCACGCAACTCGAGCGCAGGGTCCCGTGCGGGATTGGACATTGACGCAGGCTTACAAGATTTCCCGCCAGAAGAAGATTTACCGTTCTAAAGGTAGCTATAAGCTCCAAGCTGTAAGCTTTAAGCTTTAAGCAAAACCAAAGTGCAAAGCCAAAGCTAACTGCCGCCTCTGAATGGACACACAAATTTTCACCCAATTTTTGAATTACTGGAGAACCACTTATGGCACGAGAAGAACGCAAATCCACGGGCAGCAGTAACAGCCGTGACCGTGACCGCGATGACAAAAAACCACGCGGCGGCGGCAAAGGTCCCAAACGTCCACGCAAGCCGAAAGTAGACCCGTTCAAGACGGGCGAACTCGAGGTCACGGACTATCACGACGCGAAAATGTTGCGCCGTTTTATTTCCGACACTGGTAAGATTCTGCCGCGCCGTCGCACTGGCGTCAACGCCAAGAATCAACGTCGTCTGGCTTTGACCATCAAACGCGCACGCCAAATTGGTTTGCTGCCGTTCATGGAGAAGTTGGTGCGCCGATGAAAATCATTTTGCTCGAGCCAGTCGCTAAACTTGGCACGACGGGGAACATCGTCGAAGTTAAAGCAGGATACGCTCGTAATTTCCTCATGCCGCGCGGTATGGCAGCCACCGCCACCGCCGCGAACCTCAAAAACCTTGAAGCGCAAATTCGCAGCAAAGTCAAAAAGCTCGAGAGCCAAAAGACCGAAGCCGAGAAACTCGCGGGTCAATTTGCCGAGTTGGTGGTCGAACTGAAAGCCAAAGCCGGCGAGGGTAAGATTTACGGCGCGATCACCAATCAAATGGTGGCTGACGCAGTAGAACAACAAACCGGTCTTGCCATTGACCGTCGCAAGATTGACATGGGCAAAGCCATCAAGGATTTAGGCGAGTACGAAGTGGTGTACAAACCACATCCTGAAGTGCCAATTCCTTTGAAGTTAAACATTACCGCGCTGTAAATCTCGAGTTTTAAAATTTCGTTGGGGATGGTTTTAAACTGTCCCCAACGTTTTATTGTTGAGCACTGCCGTTGAGATGCTGAGGTTTTGTCAGACTCGAGCTTGAATTTTGGTTGCATCTGTACTACCATAAATTATGCCCGTTGTTCTTGACACCAACGTCATTGTTTCAGGCTTACGTTCAAACCAAGGGGCTTCCTACCAGATTTTAACGCTCCTGTACGAACAAAAATTCACCCTTGCCCTTTCAACCGCTTTGATTCTCGAGTACGAAGATGTCCTTAAGCGCCCAGAAATGAAAATCCCACTCGAGCACCAAGCCATTGAAGACATCCTCGATTACCTGGCAAGCATTGCCTACCGCCCTCGGTTGTATTACACCTGGCGACCAGCCATACGCGACCCAAAAGATGACCACCTGCTCGAATTGGCATGGCACGCACAATGCGAGTACATCGTGACATACAACATCAAAGACTTTGTGGGTTCAGAAAAATTTGGGATTCGAGCCATCCAACCTCAAGAATTTTTACAAATGCAAAGGAGTACAGCATGACAACCCTCAGCGTGCGCTTACCAACCACCGTTCATACAGAACTGAAAAAACTTTCCGAAAGCGAAGGCATCAGCTTAAACACCTTAATCGCCACAGCCGTTGCCGAGAAACTCAGCGCCCTCGAGACACAAACCATTCTTGAAGAACGCGCTGGGCGAGGTTCTCGAGAAAAATTCTTAGCTGCTTTGCAAACAGTTCCGAATATTAAGCCAGATGCAAAGGATGCGCTTTAATACTGGTTGTAAATCTCGAGTTTTTAAATTTTGTTGGGGATGGTTTTAAACTGTTCCCAACGGTTTATTCATGATTTTTCATCGTTTAGATTCACTTCAGACAATGCCTTCTGAATAATGCTTGACAACCATGCGATATCTTGACGAGCAAACCACTGACCTGACCAAACCAAAAGCGTTCCAGCACCGAACATCCCAACGCAGAAAAGCGCGAATTGCCAACCTGTGGCTTGATTTTGCTTTATTGTTATTGTGGCGAACAGACCTAAAACAGTTATCAAGCTGAGAAACCCAAACCAGATGCTCAAAAATATTTTGACATACCAGTGCATGGTGAATTGACCAATCAAAACAACCTGACCGTTATTGTTAGAAAAACGACCCACAAAATAAGGCTTAAACGAATTCCCAACAAAAGGAATGCTCCGTTGAAGTGTAACCTTTTGTTCCGTCACCACACCTGTAGCTGAAGACTGACGTAACGAAAAAGAATTTGCCGTACTAGTTGCGGTTCTGAGTCGGACAACAGACTTAGGGAGGTTATAAGAACTATTAAAGGTGATAAGTGTCGAGCCATAAATCATTTTAATGAACCAGCGAAACATCAAAGACCTCCAAAAAAATTAAATCTGCTCATGCACATGAGCGGTAAACCAAATACCACTTCATCATTACGCTGGTTTGATTCAATCAGTTCCAGTGAAGTCTTAATTTTTGATATGAACATCCAATTTCTCGAGCTTCAACCACCTATCGCTACCATCGTGCGTTCCCGAATTTTCGGCAAAATATCCCCCATGCGTTCTTTTCGGTGCGCCGCCTCGAGCAGCACGTCAATAATGCTTTCAATCGGGTTTTGAATTCCATCAAGAATTCCCAAAATCAATCTGCCCCAAATCTCTCGAGCCATGCAAAACCCGAACAATTTCAACACCGTCAGCATTGGGTCGGTAAAAGATCACGTATCGTGCAAACACAAAACTGCGAACATTACCAGGAAGTTCGAGGCGAGCGCGTCCCATTGTTGGCATTTCTGCCAGAATCTGACACTGATTTTCAACACCCTCGAGCCACTGTTCGGCTTGTTCTAAATTGGTTTGCAAAATGTACGAATACGTTTGTGCAAGGTCTTCTTGTGCCAAAGGACGCAGAACGAAAAAAGCCATTTAGGTTAGCGATTCTGAGCAAGGTTACGAATGCTTGCTTTGTCAAAAGGCACAGGTTCACCACTATCCAAACCCGCTTGAATATCACGGCGTAACGCATTCAATTTCATGGCTTCAAAACGCTCGGTTTCCTCGAGCAACCGTAGCGCCTCACTCATGACTTCAGAAGCCGATTGATACCGTCCCGAAGCAATTTTTTCTTCGATCAGCGTCTCGAGTTGTTTGGAGAGTGCAATCGTCATGGGTTTAAATTAGCACAAAACAATTATTTTTTACCCACCTATCGCTACCATCGTGCGTTCCCGAATTTTCGGCAAAATATCACCCATGCGTTCTTTTCGGTGCGCCGCCTCGAGCAGCACATCAATAATGCTTTCAATCGGGTTTTCGGAATCAAACGCCGCGCCAGCATCCAGTTCGCGGTCTGTCAGCAAGCACGCCCGTACTTTACGGTCTGCGGTCAGTCGCATTCTCGAGCAAGCCCCACAAAAAGGTTCTGATATTGGGTTGATAAAACCAATGCTGCCTTGCGACCCCGCAATTTTGAAGACTCGAGCGGGACTGCTTGGGTCGGTGGGGACAACCTCGAGCGTACCAAATTCTTGTTCAATCATGGTTTTGGCTTCTGAACCTGGTAGAAAGGCGTTTTTGTAAACCTCGAGTTGCGAGTTGTTCAAGTGCATGTACTCAATAAACCGCACATGCAAGGGTTTCTCGAGCGAAAGTCTTGCCATGTTGATGATCTCGAGGTCGTTGATGCCGCGAATGCTGACGGCGTTGATTTTGACGGGGTGCAGGTTTAACTCGAGCGCCAGGTTTATCGCGTCGAGCACCACTTTTACGTCTCCTCCACCGGTGGCTTTGGCGAACACGCTTTGATCTACGGCGTCCAAAGAAATATTGACGCGATTTAAGCCAGCCTCGAGCAATTCTTTGTGGCGACGACGAAAGAGTGTGCCGTTGGTGGTGATCGCAATGTCTTTGATCCCTGGGGTAACGGCGGCATTTGCCATCATTTCGGGCAGTTCTTTGCGCAGCAAGGGTTCGCCGCCCGTGAAGCGTGCCGCGTCCAAGCCGACCAACGCCGAGGCGCGAACAAAATTGTCCACATCTTTGACACTTAAAACGCCAACGGGTTCTGGATGCGTGTGACCAAGCGGGTCGCAATAGGTGCAGTGATAGTTGCAACGCGGCGTGACCGAAATCCGAAGGTCACGAATGATGCGCCCAAAACGGTCTATCAGGGCGTTAGGGCGTAATGTCGTGGTCTGCTCGAGATTCATGAATAAGGCATTCTACGCGATTAAAACTCGAGCGCACGTCTTAAGGGTGACATTTCAAACATTCACTGCTGGCTCGAGTTTCGCAGCCAGCATTGGTTCGGGTTGCTCGAGTTTGGCTTGCACATCTGGGTATTTGATGATGTTGAACCTCGAGTCGCGCTGTGCTGGGGTGAATCCGGCGTCGTTAATATGACGGATGATCTCGCGCTCGGTGACGCGCACGCGGTCATGACCACCGGCTTGACTAACCACGTTTTCTTCCATCATGGTGCTGCCGAAATCGTTCGCGCCGTAAAACAAGCCGACTTGTGCAACTTTAAACCCAAGCGTTGGCCACGAAACTTGAATGTTAGAAATGTTATCCAGCGCCAACCTCGAGACAGCCAAATTGCGTAAGTATTCGTGAGCGGTAGCACCTGGAGCTTTGCCTTGCAGTCGGGTGTTTTCGGTTTGCAGCGTCCAAATCGCCATGCCCGCAAAGCCGTTGCCGCCGTGAACAGCATTTGCACGGTCTTGTTGATCGCGGATTTTGATCATGTGACGGGCGCGTTGCGTCAGGGTCTCGCCGAAACCGATGACCATCGTGCTAATCGTGTACAAGCCCAAACCTTGGGCAACATCAAGAATTCTGAACCAATCCGCGCTCGGAATACGGGCGGGGGCGGCTTCGAGACGCACCTCATCCTCGAGAATTTCACCGCCAGCGCCGGGCAGTCCATCCAGACCAGATTCTTTCATGCGGCTGATAATCTCGAGCGCGTCAAGACCCGTGATTTTCTCGAGTCCGAGAATTTCTTCGGGACTAAACGCATCAATTTTGATGGTTGGATGATGTTTTTTCAGAAACTCGAGCATCTCGAGATACCATTCAAACGGCAAGGCTGGATTCACACCGCCTTGAAGCAAAATGCGTGTGCCGCCAATCTCCTCGAGTTCGCTGACTTTTTGCGAAATCTGCTCGAAAGACAGAGTGTAAGCATCGTTCTGACGTGGCGTGCGGTAAAAGGCGCAGAAGTTACAGCCGACGTTGCAAATATTGGTGTAATTGATGTTACGGTCTATCAGGTAGGTGACAACATCGGGACGGGTTTTTGCCAGCCGCATTTGATGTGCCGCACTTGCCAGATCAGGCAGTGGCAGGTGGTACAACGCAACGATTTCTTCGAGGTTGAGCCTCGAGCCTGATAACGCCTTGTCAAGCAAATCCATAGCAGAATGTTACGCCTGCAAACGGCATTAAAACAGGTACACAACACCCGAAGTTGAGTTTTTGATGACCGAGTTCGGTTAAGATTGAGGCTCGAGGGGTGAAAACATGAAAAAAATTGGAATTGCGGTTCTTGTTTTATTGTCGGGCTTTGCGTTGGCACAAACCCAAAAAAAAGTGATTGCGGCTGGTTACGCGTGCCAAACCAAAAGCTTGTTTAAGACCATGTACGCCATTAAAGACAGCAAGGCTCGAGATAAGAAACTAGCGCCAAACATCAAAAATACTCAGTGTGTGAACCTCAAAAAAGGTGATGTTGTCGAGCAAACGGGAACAAGTTTTGTTGATGATCTGGTGAAAATCAAATACCTGAACAAATTAACTGGGTATTGGACTGCCAGCGAATTTCTGAATTGATTTACACTTGCGGGTCGAACATGGCTGGAAAATCAATTTCTTTGATGACGGTGCGCCTTGAAGTCTCGAGTACGGCTCGAACCAGGCGCACAATGTCGTTTGGTGGGATCAAATCTTGACGATCTAAGTCTCC
The DNA here is from genome assembly GCA_043775825.1 of Deinococcales bacterium. GTDB lineage: Bacteria > Deinococcota > Deinococci > Deinococcales > JAAFIG01 > JANXTZ01. Next base: position 79,293 of record JAYVRX010000071.1, on the reverse strand, counting down.
AGCCCAGGCAATGCTGCCAGGGTTGATGACCGTCACGCCGATTTGAGCACTTCGCAAGTGTTCACGCAGGGCATGGGCGACGCCGCGCAAACCAAATTTGCTGGCAGAGTACGCAACCTCGGGCATGGCGGCGTTTTCCAAACCGTTGACGCTGCCAATCAAAATAATTCTTGGATTGCTCGAGGTTTTCAGTTTGGGCAGCAAAGCTTGGGTCAGCAAAATGGGCACGATCAGGTTCACCTCGAGCACGGCACGGGTTTCGGCTTCGGGGACTTTCTCAAAATCGTACTGGCTCGAGAATGCCGTGCTTTCCCAGATGCCCGCATTGTGAATGACCACATCCAAACCTGTCTCGAGGCTGGCGGCAATATGCTGATGCACCTCAGCGCTCGAGAGATCAGCTTGAATCCAGTGACGCTGTACACCATCCTTAAGCGACAGGCTAGCGGGTGAATTTCTCGAGACCAGCCAGAGGCTATCTCCTGTTCGTCCCAGCCCGCGTGAGAAGGCATCGCCCAAACCTCGAGATGCACCTGTAATCAGGATGTTCATGGCTTGATTTTAAGTTATTTTGGAGGATGGATTTATATTTATCCAAGCATCGGTTTGGTTTCAATCGTGTTCAATTGATTTAAGGTTGCCAGCAATGCCTGCACTTGATCTGGGTTGAACAAACCATTGATGCCTTGCGTGTGAATGTCGGTAAACGGGGCTTCAAACAAAGCCTGCTGGCTCATCGTGCCGTTATGGGTGAGGGCATCAATGATGAAATTGACAAATAGAATCTGGTCGCTCGAGAAGGTTTTACCGTCCAAGTACGTGCCAAAGGCGGTTTTGGCTGCCGCCCGATCCAAACCGACCAAACTGCGAATAAACCGTCCCAGGTTGTTTTGGGTGCCGTAAGCCCATTCAAAGGTGGCTCGAGATTCGAGTTCGCGGGCATTGAACAAAAATTCTTCGAGGGTGCGTAGATCGGCGGGGTTGAGCGGTTGCGCGAGTCGTAATTTTTGAATCACTGGATGTTTTAAATGCGTGTGAATGAAAGCCTCAACTTTTTTATGGTACGCCTCGCGGTCAATGTTGATGTCCAAAGCATTTAACGCCAGGGCTTCAGGGATTCCAAATTGATCTTCAAAGTCCGTCTCGAGTCTGGCGGCGCGTTCCTCGGCATCAATTAAAGCCATCAAACCGCGCAGCCGCAAACGAACGTCCTCGAGATGAGAGGCGCTGGCGTTCGCCCAGAAATCTGGGGTTTGAAGGTCTTGAATTAAAGTTAAATTCGCTTTGATTTGCGGCACGTTTCGTTTGCGCTCAAGTCCAGCGCACAGCGCCTGAATCCGGTTTTGTACCCCACTTCTGGGTGCGCCCTCGAGAATGCCCAGGCTGGCTTGAAAAATCAGTGAATCAAAGCGCTTTGCATTCTCGTCGTTGTCAACAATGGCACTTGGCAAATTGGAGAGTTCGGTTTTGATGTCCCTGGCGTCCAGACGCGAAAGGGTATTCCAAGCGTCGCGGTTCGAGAACCGTTCGATCAGTTCCAGGTGCGGACGAACCAAAAAATTGTTTTGCGGCATCGCACAAATTCGTTCATGCAAAACATTGGCATGGTCGCTGTGCAAGACTTGGGTTTCTGGGTCATCGGTTTGGGCTTCTAAAGCTTGCAGCACATCAACCCGCAGTTTAAACAACCGTTGCTCGAGCGACTGGGTTACTGTGGCTTCAATGCCTTTTGGGTGCGCGTTGAAAAATTCGAGGTTGCCACAAAAGTCAAACAGTGCAAATTGGGTTTTGTGCTGTCCAGCACCAAAAATATTCTCACTTAAACGCGTGCCGCGTCCGAGCATCTGCCAGAATTTGGTTTTGCTTTGCACCCGTTTAAAAAACACCAAATTCAGAATTTCTGGCACGTCAATACCCGTGTCGAGCATGTCCACACTGATGGCAATGCGCGGCATTAGCGTTTCGCTGAATTGGTCTATCAACTGGTCGCTGCGCTCAATGTTGTTGGCAATCACCTGGGCGTATGTGCCTGCCAGGTGCGGGTAATTGAGATCAAAACGTTCTTGAATAAACTGGGCGTGCGCGATGCTCTGCGCGAAAATAATGGTTTTGCCCAGCACGTCCTGACCAGACACTTTTAAACCGTGCGTCATCAGAGACTCGAGCACTTGATCTACGGTGTCTTTGTTGAACAACCATTTGTAAAGTTCGGTGTTCTGAATTTGTTCGCGCCGCCCGCCGTGTTCTTCCCAGTCAATCTCGTCGTATTCTTGTTTTTCAACATCGGAAAGCTCGTCGTAAGTGATGCCCTCGCGTAAAAACTTGGCGTTCACCCGAAACGACGCCGGCGGGACAAGAAAACCGTCGCGCACCGCCTGCTCCAAGCCGTACTCGAAAACGGGCACGTTGTCGTGCATGTCGAACAAGCCGTAAGTGTTACGATCTACCTCATCGCGCGGTGTGGCGGTCAAACCCAACAGCATCGCGTCAAAATACGCGAAAATACTGCCAAAAGTGCTGTAAATGCTGCGGTGCGCCTCGTCAATCACAATCAAATCAAAATGCCCAACCGTGAACGCCCCAGCCTCGAGTTGCCGCATCATGGTGTGATACGTGCTTAAAACCACCCGAGCGCCAGTCACATCTTTTTCTTCGACCAGGTTTATGGCATTTGCGGCAGGGTAATGGCGCACAAAAGCTTTTTTGGCTTGCCGCACCAGGGCGTTACGGTCTGCCAGAAACAACACGCGTTTGACCCAGTTGGCTCGCATTAAAAGTTCGATCAGCGCAATCGTAACTCGAGTTTTGCCCGTACCCGTCGCCATGACCAGCAAACCTTTGCGGTGAAACCCTTCCAACCGATCCGAGAATTTACGAATCGCCGTCTGTTGATAGTAACGATCCGCAATGCCTTGGTTGATGCTGACATCCTCGAGTTTAAGCGCCGTTTTGCGGCGTTGAATCATTAACTCCAAGTCGTCTTGGCTGTAAAAACCTTGCACGGTTCGGGGCGGATAACCACGCGCTTTGTCCCAAACAAAAGTTTTAACGCCGTTGCTGTAAAAAACAATTGGCAAACGCCCGTATTGTTTCTCGAGCGCCTGCGCATAATCGAGCGCCTGTTTTTGTCCAACCCGAGGGTCGCGCGAGGTTTTTTTGGCTTCGATCACCGCCAGCGGCAAACCGTCTTGCCCCCACAGCACGTAATCTGCCCTGCCCGCGCCGGTGCTGACCTCGCGGATGTTGGACGCGCTCAAATCCCAACCCGCCTCCTGGAGCATTAAATCGATCAGGCGTTCACGGGTTTGTGCCTCCGAGAACGGTGTTGAAATACCAGTTTGGAAGTTGGTGGTTTTACGCGCCACCATTTGCGCACGCAAAGCTGCCAATTCTGCCTTTGCACTGGCAGACTCGGCACGTTCAGACTCGAGCGCATCAATCTTTTCTTTTAAAGCCCTCTCGAGCGTCTGAATTTCGCTCAAGGTTTTTTGTTGCACGTCCGCCAGCGCCGGCGGCACAAGCGTTTCATCAAAACTTACCGACAGCACTTGCGCGGCATCTGCACGGTACAAATGCGCGAACCAATGCAGCACCAAAAACAAATCCCGAAGCAGCGCCAGCGCCTCGGAAACCGCAATATTTTTGGTGTCATGCGCCGCCGCATTGCCTTTTTTGCGAACGGTTTGCGCCAACAAAATGACCGCGTAAGGCACGTTTTTTTCAAACGCCTCCGACCCCATCAAACCGTTTAGGGTCGTGTCATACGGTTTGGTAAACGCTGGGTCGTTCGCGTACAACCATTTGACCAGAGCCTCGAGCGTGCGCCTGGCGTAAACACTCGAGACTCTGGCATCCGAAAGCGCGTTGCGTTCGGCAAGTCTTGCCTCTTCAAACAAGTTTGGAAAGTCTTTTTGTAAGAACAAGAAGTTGCTCATGGATGCTTTGATTATAGGGCGTTGTGGAGCAATTGCCATACGCAAAATGCACTACGTTAATAACAGAATAAGCCAAGACCCCAACATTTTCAGAACAACACCGCCTGAACTTCCTCGAGATTCAAAAATCAAACCTTGTGCTGATGCGAAATACGTTCAGAACCAGCCACAAAAGCCACCTGCAACTCGTAACCCAGAACACCAGCCACTCGAGCCAAAGTCGCCAATTCAATATTTAATTCTGCATGTTCGAGTTGCGAAACCCGCACTTTGCTCGTACCCAATTTAGAAGCCAATTCCGTACCCGTCATTCCCCGCCGAGAACGGGCTTCACGCAGCAAATCACCAATACTTTCGGCAAGCAAGGCATCTGACAAATCTTGTTTCAGGTCAGTAACACTCACCGATTTTGCCCTCACTTTACGTCCGCTCGAGATGATACTTCCGAGAGGCATGGCTTTTAATTCGGCAATGCTCGATTGCAGACTTTCTCGAGGTGGTAAAGCTTTTTTCATAAGAACACCTCCACATCTTGTTTGTACAGCGTCGCCACTTCAAACGTCCAATCAATCAATTGCTGATCTGCAACGGATTCTTTTTTGCATTCTGCGCGGGTTAAAGCAAAATCTTCTTCGCCAATCCGAAAAAAGTAAACTCGAGCGCCACCAATTGGAGTTCGGCTTTTCAGTTCGCCAACACCACCCGCGAACCATTTTAAGTACCGACTTTCTACCCCATCTGAGTGTAAATCTTCGACCATTTCAATCATTTTGTTAACGCATTCTTGCTTCCCATGCAAGCACAACTCGAGCCAATCCGAAAGCAAAGGCGCACGTTTTGGTTTTGGTTCATACGGGTTAAAACACAAGTACAACCGCGCCATGTGAGTAGTTTAAAACCAACATTTGGTAAAGTCAAGACTTAACTCAGAACAACCCCGCCTGAACCTCCCCGAGTTTTTGCACTTCCCGCTCGAGCACCCCAGCCGAAAGCGTGCCATTGAAGGCTTGGTGTTGAAGGGAAGCAAAAAGTTTCTCGAGAGAAGAAAGAGAGTTCTCGAGCAGAACTGTTTCAGTATTTATTTTTCGCGCCGTGTCTGCGAATTTCGCCTGCAATTCGAGAGGCGGAATAAATATTTTTATATTTATCATTCGTGTAAGTCCGAGGTCTTTATTAGCAATTCCATGAGTTTTTTCTTGGGATTGCCAATAACAATATTCAGTATTCAAGAGATTCTCGAGCCATAAACCATTGATCAACTTATGGTTCGTTTTTAGCACAGCTATGTGAACCCAAACCGCGAAATCGAAATGGAAATCTACAACTTTGGCGAACCCTGTTGTGCCGCCTTTTGTGTATAGGATGTCTCCAAATTCAGGTTTACATTTTTTCCAATGGATATCCGCTTCTTGAGGAGAGAGGTATTTTAAGTCTTCAAGAATAAGCTTCCCTGGGCGAATATGTCTTGTTGAAAGAAAAGGAATACCCTTCTCTGCATATTTAGGACTTACGTGAGGACCATCTTTAGCTGAATAAATTACGTCGCCCAAAACACCTTCTTCCCAACCTTTAGGATTCGTAACAGGATCACCAAACATCTCCAAAAACACGCTTTTCAGCAACACCTCGAGCTTCTTCAAACCCTCCCGACGTTTGCCTAAAAGTGAATCCACCGCATCCAAAACCTGCGCGATTCGTTGCTGCTGCTCGAGAGACGGAAGGGGAATCTCGAGAGCTTTAATTTTCTGTTGATTGATATTTGGTTGAGCACCACCAGATGCCTGAGAAATTAACTCAGGAATTTTTTGCTGTAAAGCACGATATACAAATCGAGTATCAGCCATTTTTTCATCTGGAATAATGTGGCAAACAGCCTGATTTGTCGTTGCATCTATTCCCAGAATCGCCATTCTGCCAATTGTCGCCCCATACATAGCAAGCAAAATCGCACCTTTCGGAACAAGTTTGAGGCTCGTCTTTTTAAGGGCTTCGGCGGTGATGGTTTCCTCAGTGCCAAGTATTAAATTTTCTCTAAGTTCACCAGATTTGACCCACGGAATCGTGCCATCAGCGTAGTAGTTAGAATTTTCTCGAGATGGAGTAGTTCCGCTTCCAGTTTTGCAAAACTCTTCTATTCTTAACTTCAAATCACTCATGCCAACATCCCGCGCAATTCTTTTAAACCTTGCCCAATCTCGAGTTTCACGGTCTTACTTTTCATCTTGCACCCTTCGCGCTCGAGGTTTTGAAGGTTATTGAATTCCGCAGACAGTGTCTGCGGAATTTGATTTTGTTGAATCGGTCTGAATTCGGCAGACAGTGTCTGCCGAATTGAATTTATTGTTATTTTTTTATTTAATTTCACCATTCTCGAGTTCATGTCAGCATCGCCCGTAATTCTTTTAAACCTTGCCCAATCTCGAGTTCCAAACCCTCGAGTTCATCCAAGATTTTGTGTGGCGCTTCGTGCTGTACGACTTCATGCACGGTTTGTTTGTACCGGTTGATGCTGAGATCATAATTTTGCGCGGCAATCTCGGGTTTTGGTACGAAAAAACTTTGATCGGTGCGGGTACGGTTTGTTTCACCCTCGAGGTTGCGGTAACGGTGAATAATGTCTGGAATGTCGTTGTCGTTGGTTGGGTTGCGTTTGTCATCCAGGCTGTAACCATCGCTTCGCATGTCGTAAAACCAGACGTTGTCCGTGCCGCCAATGCCGGTTTTGGTAAAAATCATGATGGCGGTGCTGACGCCAGCGTAAGGTTTAAAAACGCCGCTCGGCATGGAAATGATTGCCTCGAGTTTATGATTTTCGACGATGGTTTTGCGGGTGGTTTGGTGGGCGTTGCTGCTGCCGAACAGCACACCGTCGGGGATAATCACGGCGCAGCGTCCACCTGGTTTTAAAAGGCGTAAGAACAACACCAAAAACATCAGTTCGGTTTTGGCTTGCACGCCGCTCGGTTTGCCATCTTTTTTGGGTTTGGGGGCTTTCATGCCCAAGTCGCGCACCAGGTCTTTGGCGGCGGTTTCAAATTGCAAACTGCCTTTGAACGGCGGGTTGGCGAGGATCAGGCTGTATTCTTCTTTGGCGTCGGCGTTGGTGTCTGAGAGGCTGTCTTTGTTTTGAATGTTGGCGTTGGCGATGCCGTGCAGCATCATGTTCATGCTGGCGATTCGTAGCATAGTACTGTCAAAATCGAAGGCGTTGAACATTTTGGTTTCAAAATGCTGACGTTTTTTGTTGTAAATATCGTTGCGGTGATGCTCGATCAGGTACTCGAGCGCGGCGACCAGAAATCCGGCTGTGCCGCAGGCTGGGTCGCAAATAATGTCGTCTGGATTTGGTTGGGTCAGTTCGATGATTAACTTGATGATGTGTCTTGGCGTGCGAAATTGACCGTTTTGTCCGCTGGTGGCTAGTTTGGAAAGTAAATATTCGTACAGGTCACCTTTGGTGTCGCGGTTGTCCATGTTGATGGCGCTCAGTAAATCCACGACTTTGGTCAGTAGCGCCGCTTTTTCTGGCGGTAGGGTAAAGCGTGCGTCTTTCATGTGCCGCGCAAAGGTGGTGTCGGCTTGTCCCATCTCGCGGATGAATGGGAAGACCTTGTTGGCAATAATGTTGTACAAATCGCCCGATTCGGCGTTTTGAAAGACGCTCCAACGGTATTGTTCTTGCTCTTCGGTGAAGATTAGTTTGCCCTCACCGATGGTTTGCAGTTTGTTCAGCTCGAGTTTGTGCGTGTCATCGAGGCGTTTGATGAACAGCAGGTAGGTCAGTTGTTCGATCACCTCGAGCGGGTTGCTGATGCCGCCCGTCCAGAAAGCATCCCAAACGCGGTCTATTTGATTGCGAATTTCTCCTGTCAGCATGTGAAGGAGTTTAACTTACTTTTTGCTGCCCCTATCTGCGATGACACCGCTATTTGGTTTTTCAGTTTGCAGCTCGAGAAATGGTCTTTGCTGGGTTTTCTGATAGAATCTTTTCATGTCCAATCTCGAGCAAATTCAACACGAGATCAAAGTTTTACCCCCAGAAGACATTGCGCGTTTAAAAGTCTGGTTTGATGAACTCGAGGCAGATTTGTGGGATGCCCAAATCGAAAGTGATATTGAGGCTGGCAAACTCGAGCATCTGGCGGCTCGAGCTAAGGCTGCTCATGCTGCGGGATTAACTCGGAAGCTGTGAAAAATCTTATATCTTGGGAGTTTTGAGATTGATACCGTTTGCTCATGGAAACGCAACGCTCAAACATCATGAATCATTTTACGACACCAGAATTTTGGGATTTTTACCACAAATTACCCGAAGCCATTCAAAAATTGGCTGACGAAAATTATGAACTCCTGAAAACCGATCATCGACATCCGTCGTTGCATTTCAAGCAAATTCGGGCGTATTGGTCAGTTCGTGTGGGATTGCATTATCGTGCATTGGCGTTTGAGAACACGAAATCTGATTTGTTGTGGTTTTGGATCGGTGAGCATAAAGAATATGAACGCTTGCTTCGTGCTCAATAATTGCTCAAAGTTCACGTTTTCAATTTGTGCAGATGGCGAGTTATACAATTCAAACCAATGTACCCCCTTAAGTGACAACAAACATTCATACCCAAGCCTCGAGCATCGGCTAAAATAGCCAAGCTGCGGGTCTACACTGACTCGAGATTCTCAACTTCTAAGGACGGTTTGACATGGAACTCAAGAAGAACACTTTCGGCGCTAAAGACACCCTGCACGTATCGGGTCAAAGCTTTCAATATTACCGACTTGGAAAACTCGAGGAACACGGTTTTGACATTGCCAAATTGCCGTTCAGCATCAAAATCATGCTCGAGAGCGTGCTGCGAAACTGCAATGGTTACGACGTGACCGAAGACGACGTGAAAAACCTGGCAAATTACAATGCGGCAAAACCGCTCGAGGTTGAGATTCCGTTCAAGCTGGCACGGGTCATCTTGCAGGATTTCACAGGCGTTCCCGCCGTGGTGGACTTGGCAAGTATGCGCACCGCCATGACCAAACTCGGCGGCGACCCGCAAAAAATCAACCCACTGATTCCCGTCGATTTGGTGATTGACCACAGCGTTCAAGTGGACTTTTACGGCTCGAGCGACGCGCTCTTGAAAAATTCCGAGATCGAATTTGACCGCAACCGCGAACGTTACGAGTTTTTACGTTGGGGGCAGCAAGCGCTCGATAATTTCGGCGTTGTGCCACCCGCCAGCGGCATCGTTCACCAGGTCAACCTCGAGTATTTGGCAAAAGGCGTGATGAGCAAAACCGAGGACGGCGGCACTGTGGTTTTCCCAGATACCCTCGTCGGTACGGATTCGCACACCACCATGATTAACGGACTTGGCATTGTCGGTTGGGGCGTTGGCGGCATCGAAGCCGAAGCCGTGATGCTGGGTCAACCGTTATACATGCTGACCCCAGAGGTTGTGGGCTTTAAAATCACGGGCAAACTGCCCGAAGGTTCAACCGCCACCGACCTTGCCTTGGTCGTCACCCAAATGCTGCGCAAAGCCAGCGTGGTCGGCAAGTTCGTCGAATTTTACGGCTCTGGACTCTCGAGCATGACCCTGCCAGACCGCGCCACGATTGCCAACATGGCTCCAGAGTACGGCGCGACGATGGGTTTCTTCCCGATGGACGACGAAGCCATGCGTTACATGCGACGCACGGGCAGGCTCGAGGATGAGGTCGAACTGGTAAGCGAATACATGAAAGCCCAGGGTTTGTACCGCACCGATGCCACGCCAGACCCAGTCTTCTCGAGCATCATCGAACTGGATTTAAGCACCGTCAAACCAAGCCTGGCGGGTCCAGCGCGTCCTCAAGACCGGGTGCTGCTCGAGGATATGCAGAAGGTTTTTAAGCAAGCCCTGACAGAGCCAAAAGACAAACGCGGTTACGCCCTGACACCAGCGCAACTCGAGGCGAAAGGCACGATCAAAGATTTCAAAGGTTGGAGCGGTGAGATCACGCACGGTAACGTCGTGATTGCCTCGATTACCAGTTGCACCAACACCAGCAACCCGAGCGTGATGCTCGGCGCGGGCATTCTGGCGAAAAAAGCGGTTGAACGTGGACTGATGAGCAAACCCTGGGTCAAGACTTCACTCGCACCAGGCTCGAGGGTTGTGACCGAATACTTCAACGATGCTGGGTTAACACCGTATCTTGACCAACTCGGATTCCAGACGGTGGGTTACGGCTGCACTACCTGCATCGGTAACTCTGGACCACTCGACGAACCCGTGATCGCCGCGATCAACGAGGGCGATTTGGTCGCCGCTAGCGTGCTTTCGGGCAACCGTAACTTTGAGGGACGCGTCAACCCGCACGTTCGCGCCAATTATTTGGCATCGCCGCCGCTTGTCGTGGCTTATGCCCTGGCTGGCACGGTGGATATTAACCTCGAGACAGACCCGCTTGGTCAAGACAAAGACGGCAATAATGTTTACTTGCGCGACATTTGGGCAAGTACCGAAGAAATCGCGCAGCATCTGGACAATGCCACCAGCCCCGATACCTTCAGAAGAATTTATGACGGCATTGAACAATCTAACGCCCAATGGAACGCGATTCCAGTCGCGGGTGGCGCGTTGTTCGACTGGCAAGCCGACAGCAGCTACATTCAAAACCCGCCGTATTTTGATGGTCTGAAACGCGAACCAGGCACGATTCAACCAGTCCACGGTGCTCGAGTGTTGCTGTCACTGGCGGATTCAGTGACCACCGATCACATCTCCCCCGCTGGGGCGTTCAGTGCCAAATCACCCGCCGGACAATTTTTGATTGACAGCGGCGTGAAACTCGAGGATTTCAATTCTTACGGCTCGAGGCGCGGCAATGACCGTGTGATGACACGCGGAACGTTTGCCAATATTCGCATCAAGAACAAACTCGCCCCAGGCACGGAGGGCGGTGTAACCACACACTTCCCAACGAACGAGGTCGTTAGCGTTTACGAGGCGTCCTTGCGTTACAAAGCCGCAGGCACGCCACTGGTCGTGCTTGGCGGCAAAGATTACGGCATGGGAAGCTCGAGGGACTGGGCGGCAAAAGGCACGATGCTGCTGGGCGTGAAAGCCGTGATTGTCGAATCGTTTGAGCGCATTCACCGCAGCAACTTGGTCGGCATGGGCGTGCTGCCACTGATGTTTAAAAATGGTCAGACAGCCGAAAGCCTGGGCTTAACTGGGCACGAAACGTTTGACTTTTTAATTGATGACAACATCAAACCCCGCCAAGACGTGACCGTGCGCGTGACCGACGAGAACGGCGCGACTCGAGAATTTATTGCCTGGTTGCGAATTGATACGCCAGTTGAGGTGGATTACTACCGCAACGGTGGGATTTTGCAGACGGTGTTGAGACAATTGTTAAAAGAATCGGTAGCAGTTTAAGCCGTCGTTTTGAAATCAAACGGGCGATCACTGATCGCCCGTTTTTAATGTACGCGTGGATTTATTCAACACGTTCTGAGATCATTATTAAGTCCTCGAGAAAATCAAAATGCTTTTTGTTGTGCGTCACAAGTGGAATACCCAAGGTTAAAGCAGTTGCCGCAATCCAGGTGTCGTTATTTTCGATAGGTCGTCCTATTTTCTCGGCACTGGCTCGAGTTCTTGCCCATGTGGTACAAATGGCATCGTTTGGGTAAACGACGGTGTACATACCAATGAAATGCTCGAGACGTTCTAAGCGTGGCATTCCCCAATCACGACGAAAAGCACCGTACCTAATTTCTGCCACACTTTGGGCTGCGGTCAACAACACCTGACCTTTTAACCTTGGTTCGTAAACGTTCCACAAAAAATGTTCGTTGTGTTGATAGCTGATAATATTGGTGTCCACCAGAACAGCATTCTTCATTTTTTGCTCGGTACTGAACAACGATTTATTTCTTCAAGCTCGATTGGGTCATAGGTTAAACTGTACGCTCGATCTCGTTGTTTGATGTATTCCAACTCGCGCAGGAAAGCTTCATTTTCAATACGTTCCTCATCTGTCCAAGCAGGAATGTGTTTATTTAGCTCTTCAAAATTGACGGGTTTTGCATCACGCAATAATTCCTCGAGTAGCGTGTTAGGTTTAACTTCCCGCTCGAGAACATCTGCGACACTAAAATGCTGCCCTGTTAAATGCTCCAGTCCAATCAGGAGTTTGTCTAAAGTCTCGAGTTGCACCGCTTGAGAAGTGTTGTTTACCATGTTGTAAATCGTGGTTTTGGTTAAACCACTCGCTCGTGCCAGCGCCATCGGGGTTTTCCCAAATCGGCGTAAAGTACCCTCGAGTTTCCAGTGGGTCTGCATGGAAGAATTGTACTAAGGGTTTAGGAAAAAAGTCCAGTGGTTTATACCATTAACATCATTCACTCAGTTTCAACCCGTACCGCTCGAGACAGCTTGCACCAAACTTTCAATTCTGGAAGTGATTTCTGCCCCGTGCAGATCTTCGTTTTTGACCACATACACGAATCTCGGCGCAATCCAAGCCCGAAAGTCGAGCATGAGTGAATTGGCAAATCCCATCACGCTCATGTACGAATTTTTACCGCCAGCCGTGCAAATAAAACCCACCACCGCACCCTCGAGCCAGGTGTCACCAACCAGTTCAATAAAGTTTTTCGCGGCGGCAGAAACGTCGTAATTGTAAATCGCTACCGTAAAAATTATTTTACGGTATTTTGAGACTCGAGCGGTTAATTCTGTCACAATGCTCGAGTCAAAAGAGTCGGCTGCCCCCGCAATTGGCAGGTCGTAATCGCGCAAGTCGAGCACTTCGGCGTTGATGTTCTGCACTTTGCAAACTTCGAGCGCCACCCTCGCCAAAACTTGCGAACGGCTGTCAGGGTCAAGGCTTGTACCAATAATCAAAATGTCTTTCTTAACGTCCATGAAGCCCTTCCCATTGATCCCATGCAACCAATCCTAACTCGGGTTTCGCGGTATCTGGCAGCATGGTTATAAACTCGAGTCTGTGACCATCTGGGTCTGAAAAGTACACGCTGACGGCTGGCATCCAAGCCAGCACCTCGAGCGAATCTGTATTAGATTCCGAGAAATTTTGATGTTCCAAACCGTGTTTGGCTAAGGTTTCGCGGATGGTGTGCATTTGCCCAAGCGTGATCTTGAAAGCAAAATGTTGCTTGATGATCTCTTCAGGACTTTCCCAGACACCAAGCATCGCATTGCCTGGAGCGCCAATCCAGAAAAATGCCACGCGGCGCGGGTCAATATGCCCCAGTGTTAAACCCAGAACATCTTGGTAAAACTGTATGGATTGCTCGAGATTGCGGACTTTAATGTGCGTCTCGAATAAGCCTTGAATGATGTTGTTCATGAGGTACTTTCTTCAGCCGTTTGTGCCTCGAGTTGTGGATCACCGAAATGTGGGCGTTGCTCGAGTTGAAGTTGATCCCAGTTTTGATTGTGGTAAGCCCGTAATGTGTATGCGATTTGTTCATCAAAGGCACTGGGGCTGCGACTGTAAATCAATGGGTGAATCTGCACGTCCCAACCTTCAAGTGCACCTGGTGTTTTCAGGGCTTCACGTTGCGCGTCTGTTTCGACGTACAGGATGATCGTTCCGCCACGCCGCCCAATAAAGTGATCATGCCAGAGCGCCACTCCTCGAGTGTCGTCGGCGGTGTAAGCGTTGAGCCGCTCGTTCGCTTCGGTGGCACTCAGTCCGTTTGGGGCGAGGGCGTAAACCAGAAAACAGCGTGGTTTATTGATGTTAGGAATATTAAGCATTGGTTTTCCCTATTTCTGGTTTCTCGAGGTTTTCTTGAAAAACCGTCAATTGCTTAGCATCGGGTGTCTCGAGCCTCTGGTTGAAACTGCCCCAAGGGGTTTCGACAAATTCTGAAACCACTTTTGCGCCGTGTTGCTCGAGGTATTTGACTGCATCTTGAAGGTTTTCGACTTTTAAACCAAGCCGCATTTCACGGGGTTCGTGTACACCCACCTCGAGTTCGTCAACACTTTTGGCATTCTTTCTGTTCATGATCTCGAGCGTGGCACGTGGCAATTCGAGAATTGCGCCGCGTCCATCGGCAGAATCCCATTGTTCTGATACCTCGAGGCTGAGGGCGCGGTAAAAATTGAGTGCCATGTCAAAGTCGTCAACGTTCAGCACCAAACGAAATTCTTGAATCATGTTTGCCTCCATATCTTCACAATGCCCAATCTCTGGTGGACAACACCACACGGTAACCGTCTGGGTCGGCTATCGTCACGCCCCAAGTTTCCCAGTACGAATTGAGTGCCTTCACTCGAGTTCCACCGTTTTGAATCAAATGCTGTACTGTCATTGCCTCAATTGGTTGTGCCAGGTACAACACCAATAAATCCTCGGCGGTAGGTGCGGGTTGAAGGTCGTGTTGTGGGTGTTGCGTAAACTCGAGATGCCAAGTTGCATTTTTGATTCCTAGCATCATGATTGACCATTCGGTGTCCTCACTCGATAAATGTTGATACAGCATTTCCAAGCCGAGTCCCTGGACATAAAACTGTTTTGTCTTTTCAAAATTGGTGCAAGGTCGTGCAATACGAATGGCAGTCTGGGCAGTTAAATTTTGAATCATAACGTTTTCCTTTCAATTTTATACGGCAATCCTGGAAACTCGAGCGTGTGATTTTGGTCACTTTCAATCACAACTGTTACGGGTTGTGGCGCAGCGAAAACGCCCGTACTGGGAAACCATTCTCGAGCATTTTGAACCAAAATCAGCAAGCCCTGAACATCACCAACTGGGGCAAACATGTCGCTCGAGGATTTGTAAATCTCGAGATTCAGATTTTCGTTAAGCCATTTCACAACGTCTGGAACATTGTCACATGCCAAACCAATTTCGCTGACGTTCAAAAGACTTGCGCTCAAGAATTCTGTTTGTGTGGCATTTGCAAGATCGTGTCTGACAATCAACTCGAGAATATTTCCGTGCGAATCACGGAAATACACGGCGTCTGAATTCCAATCTCCGCCGCCAAACACCAAATTGCCATTGGTATCCGCAATCAATTCAACTCGAGCTTCAAGCCATTTTTTTGCAACCTGGAGTTGGTTTTCTGGAACATCAAACGCGAAGTGATATTGACCTAAAAAACCAGTTTGCTGCGTGAATTTCAGACGACTCGAGCCAATTTGGATGGTTAAGTGTTCCGCTTCAGACTCGAGAATTTGCAATCCAAGAACATCTTGATAGAACGCTTTTTGTGTCTCGAGATTGCCAGTTAAAAGTTGTAACTCGAGAATGTTCATACACGTCCTCTCTTAAGGCAGTATCAAATGCAGGTCGCCAAACTCGTGCCACAAATAGCCATTCTCGAGCGCGGAGCTGTACGCAAGCTCGAGGTGATGCTTGCCGGCTATCGCCTCGAGCATGGCAAGGTGCGTGGCTTTGGGTTCGTGCCAACCCGTCAGCAGCCCATTCACAGCTCGAGCACCGCGTTGGGGCGTGATGATGAGCCGCGTCCAACCCTCGCCAGGGTGCGTGATGTTGTGCGAATCTGTGACCGTCTCGAGGGCGCGAACAACGGTTGTGCCAACCGCGATCACACGCCTCCCATCGGCACTAGCTCGATTAACTGCACGTGCCGTCTCGAGTGGCACACGGTAGAACTCTTCAAATGGCGGTTCGTGATCCTCGAGCGAGGCGACACCAGTATGCAAAATCAGTGGCGCAATTTGCACGCCTTTGGCAATCAGGCGCGTCAATAATTCTGGCGTGAATGCCCGTCCCGCGCTGGGCATTTCGGCGCTGCCTTCTTCGGTGGCGTAGACGGTTTGGTAATGCTCGAGCGACCAATCGCGCTCGACATAGCCGTAACGAATCGGTTTGCCGTGACGGTGCAAATACGAGATCAAAGCTTCTGGCAACTCGAGGCTGGCAACCCACAACCTCGAGCTTGCGGGTGCAGGTGCATTGGTTCTGTCCATCAGGTAAGGCGCAAGAATTTGTGCCCGAGCGCCACCTGGCAAGGTCAGCATCTCCCCCGCTTTGGCGTCACGAAATGGTGTGCTGGCTCGAGCGGCGGGTGTGCGAAGTTCGACCACCCAAAGGTCGGCGGGCAGGTGGGTGGACAGGTGAAGCACCAATGGCGTGCCGTCCGTTCGAGTGACCGAAAGAGCCGCAGGCAACGTGCCAGAGGTGTTGATGACCAGCACATCCCCAGCCTCCAAAAAATCTGGCAGGTCATGAAAATGTGTATGAACCAAACTGTCATCAAACTTGCTCGAAATCAGCAAACGCACCGCATCGCGCCGCAACCCTCGAGCCTCTGGAGGTTCAAACGCCTCGAGTTCGGGCGGCAGGCTAAACTCGAGTGTTTCGAGACGAAAACTATTCGTGAGTTGAAACATTCAGATCACCTCTGACTTGATACCGTCCACTGGGTAAATGTTGCTCGAGCAACTTGATTAATCCTGGAACGCTGTCTTCTGGTGGTGGACGGTCTGAAATGTCCTCACCAGGGAATGCCTCTTGGTGCATTTGCGTGTTCATGTCGCCAGGGTCAACGCTGTAAACGCGCAAGTTTGGGTGTTCGAGCGCCAGCACTTTGGACAACTGCTCCAGGGCGGCTTTGCTCGAGCCGTACCCGCCCCAACCCTCGTAAGCTTCGATACCAGCGTCGGAAGTGATGTTCAAAACCCGAGCGTCTGACTTCATGATCGGCAGCGCGAGTTGCAGCAACCTGAGCGGAGCGAATACATTCACACGGTAGACTCGCTCGAGAATTTCGATTGGGTACGCCTCGAGTTTGGGTTGTGGACTTGGACCGAGGATCGAGGCGTTGTTGACCAGCGCGTCCAAACTGCCGAATTCTTTGGCAGCATCAACCAGTTTTTGCAAATGCGTTTGATCTGTAACATCTCCAGCTATCGCCCTGACTTAGGTGTGTCGCTCGAGTTCAATCTTGGCGCTCTCGAGGTTTGCTGCCCCTCGGGCGTTGATGACCAAATTCCAGTGTTTGCGGGCGAGCACTTTGGCAAGTGCCAGTCCCAACCCGCGTGATGCTCCAGTGATGATGGCTGTAGTCATGATCGTCTTCCTTTCGATCTGAATTGGGTTTCTCGAGTTTGCTTGAGTCTAGGGATTTCATCTTGAATTAAATCTACACCCATTTTGTTATTTTAGCAAGTATTTACTGTTTTAATTGCTTTAATACGCTTTTGGTGCTAGAATCCCCTCATGAGTATCACCCTCAACGCCCTACCAGAAGGACGGCGCAGCATCTTAAACGCCCTAAAAAAACGTGGCGAACTTCGCGCCGAAGAACTTGCGGAGTGCACCAACATCACCACATCGGGCATCCGCCAACAACTGCAATCGCTCGAGGCTGACGGGCTGGTGTCGCACCTCGAGAAACGCGAAGGACGTGGACGCCCCAAACACGTTTTTAAGCTCTCCCAAGCCGCCGACGCGCTGTATCCGCGCATGTATAGTGAGCTGACCAACGAACTCTTGGATTACGTGCGCGAAGACAATCCCGAACTGCTTGAGCTGATTTTCAAACGCCGAATGCAGCGCCGCCTCGAGAACGCACAAACGCGCCTCGAGAAATTAAAAACCTTTGAATCTCGAGTAGCAGAATTGACCAAGATTCTCGACCAAGACGGGTATTTAGCCGAATTTCAAAAAATCAGTGATGGCAGTTATCTTGTGACCGAGCACAACTGCGCCGTGATTGGCGTGGCATTGCAATACGGTCAAGCCTGCTCGAGCGAGATTGAATTTTTGCGCCTCGCGCTACCTGATGCCCGCATCGAACGGGTGTCGCACATGATCGCGGGGGCGCACATGTGCGCGTACTCGGTTCAGCAAACCAAAAGGAAGTGAGCCGTAAAAAGTTCTGAGATTATTCACAACGCCATGCTCGAGCAGCAGGGCGTGACCGCGCACCCGCACCGTTTTGGCGGCACAGAATACCGCCTTGGCAAACGCGAGATTGGGCATGTTCACGGTGAACGACTGGTGGACATTCCATTTCCAAAACCAGTGCGCGATGAAGTGATCGCGGGCGGTCTTGCCAAACCACATCATTTATTGATTGACAGCGGTTGGATCAGTTTGTACTTGCGCCAAGAACAAGACACGCAAACCGCCGTGCAATTGCTGAAGCGTTCGCTCGAGATTGCGCGGCTGCAAGTGCGAAACCGTGAGGCTCGAGAAATGACTTAAAGAGTGATCCTAAATTGCTTTGGACAAGGCACTCTCAAATAACCAAATCGCATGATCGAGTCGAGCAGGTGTCGTAGCGTGCTGCAATGCCACACTCGCAATAACCTGACGAATAGTTTCTGAGTCCTGGTCACTGCTGGAACGTGGCTGCCACAAACTGAGCCTCGAGAAAAACCGTAGAATCATGGTATCTGGCTTGATGTGAGACTCATCTCCAACCAACATCAACAAATACTTCGCCAAAGTTGACCCAATTCCTCGAATGGATTGTTGAAGATCAATCAGAACAAGTTCTTGAAGTTCAGCACTGCTTAAAACTTGAAGGTCATTTTTGGTTTGAAACCCTCTTTTCACAAAAAAGTTGCATACGTCATAACAAATTTCGGTTTTACGACGGTTGCTGATTTTTTTGCTTATTCAAGACGACCTCATCGGCATAACGCTCAAATTTATCGATCCCGGACGAATCAATGTCTTGTAAAAAAGCGCTAAATTTTAGTTCGGGATCATCTTGAAGGTTAGAACGCAATGGAAGACGTTTTTGAAGAATTGGAAGAACCATTGAATTGTATTTTGCTTGAGCACTAAAGACACAATCAACCACAGCATACACACCACTGTGCCACTCGAGATATTCGGAACTCATTTTGATATCAGTTTCAAGGTATTTCTCGAGTTCAAAAATCAAATGTTCTACATTCGCAGGGTTTAACATTTGTTGATTCTACTTCCACGGATTAAATATCTTGACCCCAAGCGCTTTTACATCTTGCGTGTTTCGCGTGACCAGAATCAACCCGTGCCGAATTGCACTGGCAGCAATCAACGAATCCATCAATGGTACGGTTTGCCCGCGATTGATAGCGGTTGTGGTCACATCTGCCCAAACTTGCATCACGGCACTGTCCAGAGGCAACACACGCTCTGCGAATCTCTTCTCGAGTCTTTCAAGCCAGTTCTCGAGATTGGCGCGTTGTTCGGATGTTTTGGCGCGTTTTGCGCCTTGCAGCAATTCGCCAAGGCTAATCACGCTGATGTGCTGAACCGCTACGGGTTGGCTTTCGAGCCAGTGTTGCACGTTCGCATCTGGAATTTTTTTGCGGGATTCACTGACAACGTTTGTGTCGAGCAAGTATGTCACTCGAGTTCCTCGAATGTCACTCGAGGCTTGAATGGTGTGGTGTCTCGAGCGAAGAGTGCATCTGCTTCTTGGTTGTCCAGCAGATTTTCATCGTCTCGTAAGGCTTGCCAGGTGCTGATGTTTGGTTGAGCCTCCAAGCGTTGATACGATTCGATGCTGAGAATTACGGCGGTGTCTTTTCCGTGTTTGGTAATGATAATGTTTTCCCCAAGATTGGCGCGTTCCAGCATTTCACAGAGTTTGGCTTTGGCTTCCTGAACTTGAATTCGCACGTTTTTACCTCGAGTTTCTGACTATTCTGACCAGATTTTAGCACAAATTGGCAATCTCGAGAATCCTCAAAGTGACGCAAGCAAAGATTCTTCTTGGATAGATCAACACGAAGAACTTTTGGAGAATAATATTTTGCATTCATCACCGATTTAGACGACTGGCAGAACGCTCTGTTAAAGACCTCGAGCTTGTTGTTTTTCCAAGATCACCAACACCACCCCACCAAGAATCGCCAGCGAAGCCAAGATTAAGCGCCAAGTCAGCGATTCGCCAAGAAAAACGATGCCACCCAAAGCGGCAATGACGGGAACGCTCAGTTGGACTGTGGCGGCGGTGGTGGCTTTTAAGGCGGGCAGTGCGCTGTACCAAATGGCGTAGCCAATTCCTGAGGTCAGTGCCCCCGAAACAATCGCGTACCAAAAACCAGGGTTGTTCAAAGATATTTTGTTCCAAAAAATGACAATTAAAACTGCGGCAATCGGAATCGTTCGCAAGAAATTTCCGGCGGTCACTCGAATCGGATCACCCGCGCCTTTGCCACGCAAAGAATAAATTCCCCAGGCGATTCCAGCAATCAGCATCAGTACAGAACCGAACAATGGCGGTGCGGTCAGACCTGGCAGCAGCAGTCCGACCAGTCCTGCGAATGCCAGCAGCAAACCCAGAAGTTGAGGTCTTTGCAGACGCTCGCCTTGCCAAATACCGTGACCGATCATGGTGGCTTGGACTGCCCCAAAGAGCAACAGCGCTCCCGTTGAGGCGGGAAGGCTGACATAAGCGAAAGAAAACCCTGCCGCGTAAATAAACAACACCAGTGCCGAAAACCAATTGCCTTTGCTGGCGGGTGCGTCGTGACGCATTTTCACGATTAACCAAAGCATGATTGCGCCAGCGGTCAAGCGAATTGTGGTGAAACTGGCGGCATCAATGCTGGTATGCTTCAGGGCAATTCGGCAGAGCAGCGAATTGCCAGCAAAGGCAATCATGGCAAGAAATATCAGGACAAATATGCGTAGGTGGAGCATTGGAATTTTCCTCTTTGTAAAACCAGTTTTGACATCAAACCACCCGATCTGAATTTTGATCACGAATAAAAATTTGCTCGAGACGCGTACAGTATAGTATCCGTCAATGCGACAAGACGTTAAACTTCGCCCGTTACAACTCGAGGATTTAAACATCGTAATGCTTTGGGCGAAAGACAGCGAATTTTGTTTGGCAAACGATTGGTCGCTCGAGATTCCAGAAGAGCGTTTAATAAATCACTGGACAGGTATTATTACCAAATCCAGCGACACGCTAATTCGCAAAGGTATCACGTTTGACGGTCAATTGATTGGTTACGCCGACCTTGCAGACATCAACGCGTTTGAGGCTCGAGCCAGTCTTGGGTACGCCATTGGAGACTCGAGTTCGTGGGGTCAAGGTCTTGGTTGTATCGGTGCAAAATTGATGCTCGAGGTGGCGTTTGAAAACTTAAAACTCGAGCGGGTGACTTCTGAGGTGAACGCCGCAAACACCCGCAGTCTTCGGGTGCTCGAGAAACTGGGTTTTAAATTGGAAGGCGTTTTGCGCCGACATGAAACCTACCGTGGTATGCGCGGTGACGTGCATTTGTTTGGAATGTTGCGCGAAGAGTATTGGTTGCTGCAAGTGAATCAATGATTTACCGTCTTGGTTTTTTCCCAAGCAATTTCTCGAGTGTGACCAAATGCAATTTTTTATCTTGCTTGGCTCGTGCCTTTAGCGCAGGTGTAAATCCGAATTTTGAAAACAGCAGGTACTGCGTGCGTTCATCTGAAGTACCGTATTTGGCTTGAGCGGACGTTTCAAGAAGTCGCTCGAGTACATTTTCACCGACTTTATCTTTCCACCATTTGCATTCTCCGTAAATGGTTGATCCGTCGAGCAATTCTCCCGCCACGTCCAAATCATAATTTGCCGTCCAAATCCGTCCAACTGTCCGCACTGGGATTTTCAGGATTGTTTGGGCGTGTAATCGCATAAACTCGTGGCAAATTGTTTCAAAGGCTGCGCCCATATAATCATCTAAGAAAGGCTTTATCAATTTCTCGAACACTTGTATTGAATGACCAGCTTCGAGCGCACTTTGATTGGGCAGCACAAACCGAAACCAGAACTCAAGAAATGGGTCGCTGAGGGTATATTTTCGGTTTCGATCTTTTTCAGTGGTGTCAAGCGAGCGTGTAATTTCGATTAATCTTAAAGCCTCGAGTTTTTTGAGGTAGGGAGAAAGTTCTGAGGCATCTTTGAAATCTTTGACTCGCCCAATAATTTCACCTGCTTTATGACACCCCTCGCTGATGGCGCGTAAGATGCTGGCGTAACGTTGTGGGGCTTTTAATTCCGACTGCAGGAGTTGCGTTGGTTCTTCAAACAGAGGTGATCCTCTTGTCAGGACAATCTCGAGCAAGTTGTCTTCAAGCTTGAGATTTGGGTTTATCATCGCAAGGTAATACGGCATACCACCAAGCATGCCGTACAAACGAAGTTGCTCCATTACACTCCAATCTGGAACCCATTTGGCTACATCAGTGTACGGCATGGGTTCGAGATCAAGGGTTAGGTTTTGGCGTCCTCGAAGCGGATTGCGTTCGTTGAGCAGGTCTTCCATGAAGGCAATGCTCGAGCCACACAATACAAGATTAAGTTGCGTGTAATTGCTGCGAATACGATCCCAAAAGGCTTGGATCAGGCTTGGGAGTCCTGGTTGAGCTTCGCACAAATACGGGAATTCATCAATGACGATGGTCAGTCCAGGCTGTCTTTGTGCCAGAATCTCGAGATACGCAAGTACAGCAGACCAGTCATTTAGTCCATGTAGAATTGGGTTTGACTCATATGGATTATCAATGCTTCGTTTGAATAGACTTAGGTTGTCTTGGTCGGTCAAACGACTGGCTTGGTGGTAAACAAACCTTGAACCTCGTAAGCTCTCGAGGATTAATGTGCTCTTTCCAACACGTCGCCGTCCATATACAACGATTAATGAGGCGTGAGTTTGTTGGTACTCACGTCTCAAAACCTCGAGTTCATAAGTTCTACCAATAAATGCCATACTATTTAGTCTAACACAAATTAACCTAATCGAAATTAGGTTAATTTAGCAATTAAGACCAAAGCTCCAGCATCAATTACCAGTTTTTTCCCAACCAATCCCTGGCTTTCAAAAAATCTTTCAATTTTGCTTCCCTCGAGTTTGGTTCTGGCGTGTGGTTATACACCCATCGCGTGACCGGCGGCAGGCTCATCAAAATACTTTCGGTGCGTCCGTTTGTTTCCAGTCCAAATTGCGTGCCACGGTCAAACGCCAGGTTAAATTCGGCGTACCGTCCGCGCCTGATTTCTTGCCATTCACGCTCGAGGGGGGTGAAAGGCTCGAGCTTGCGGCGTTCGACAATTGGCAAGTAAGCATTTAAAAACGCATTGCCCGTAGCCTGCAAAAACGCAAAATTCTGTGCAAAATCGCCGCGCAAGTAATCGAAGAAAATCCCGCCCACCCCTCGAGTCTCTTGGCGGTGAGGCAGGTAAAAGTACGAATCGCACTGGGCTTTATACTTTGGGTAGAGGTCTGTGCCAAACGGATCGCAGGCAGCTTTTAAGGTTGCGTGAAAATGCTGGGCATCCTTGAGAAACGGGTAACACGGCGTGAGGTCTGCGCCGCCGCCAAACCAAAAATCGGCAACATTCCCAAATTCGTCGTAGGATTCAAAATACCTGAAATTGCAATGTATGGCAGGTACAAACGGATTTTGCGGGTGCATGACCACACTCACGCCCGTCGCAAAAAAAGAGGGTTCGCCTGTTAAGTTCATGCGTGCCGCCATCTTTTCGGGCAGCACACCGTTTACCGCCGAGAAATTCACGCCCCCTTTTTCAAAGACTGCACCGTTCTGAATGACTCGAGCTTGACCACCGCCACCAGAATGATGCTGCCAATCATCATGCAGAAATTTCGCACTGCCATCACAAGTTTCAAACGCACTCGAGATGCGGTGTTGCAAATCTTTGATAAACGTACTCACCTCGAGTTTCATGTCAGAATCTTTTCTTGTTCTCGAGGTTGCGCGAGGATGTGTTTGACGGTTTTCTCGGCTTCTCGGATGCAGTCGTTGACACCCACACCACGGTAGGCATTGCCAGCAAGATACAAACCTGAGCTTTGCTCGATCAGCGTTTGGATTCTTGACATGCGGGTTGGATGATCCAGGGTGTACTGAGGAATGCCTTTGTCCCAACGCGCCTCGTGCACGGAAATGGGTTGTGCGGTGATGCCCAAGGTTTTTTGCAGGTCGTGTTTGATAACTTCGAGCGCGGCTTCAGCACTCAAACTCGAAAATTCTGGGTCAACGCTACCGCCACAAATCACGCGCAGAAAAATTTGGTTGCTGCTGGTTTGTTGCGCAAACAACGTACTGGTGTACAAGCAACCCAAGATTCTGATACCTTGACCGCGAGCCGCCAGAAAGCCAAAACCTCCGAGGTTGGCGGGAACGTCGGAGGGGTTGAAACTTAGTCCAAACACGCGCACGTCGGCGTAAGGAATAGCACGTAACTCGAGTGCCAATTCTGGCTTGGAAGGCTCGAGCAAATCGGCGCTGACAAAAGCTGGTGTGGCAAGAATCACGGCGTCCACATCGAACATGCCAACGCTCGAGAAGACGCGATAACCGTTTTTGAGAGGCTCGAGTTTGGAGACCGTCACGCCCAATTTGAGGTTGTTGCCGAGCACCTCCTGCAAACGGTCTGTCAGGCGTTGAATGCCGCCCTGTTTAAAACTGGTCAACCTCGAGCTTGGCGGTTCGATACCAGTTTTTTTGGCTTGACGCTGCCCCGCGATCATGGCTCTCAGCAGACCGCCTTTTGTTTGCTCCATGCCTCGCATTCTTGGAAATAGCGCGTCCAAACTGGTGGCTCGAGCGTCGCCCGAAGTGATGCCAATGACCATCGGTGCGATAAAAGTTTCGGCGACGGCACGACCAAAACGACGTAACGCAAAATCGAAAACGCTTTCGGTCTCGGGGGTTTTGGCGGGCACGAAATACTCGAGCAGCGACCGAATTTTTTGAAACGGAGTCAGGAGTTTGGTGGTGATTGCGGCGGGAATCGTGCCAGGAAGTTTGTGCAAAGCGCCACCGCGCCAGATAAACCTGTGCTTGGCGGCATCGCTTGCAGGCTCGAGTTCGGGGTTCAAACCCAAATCGTGAACCAGTTTTAAAGTACCGGGCGCGTTGCTCAAAAATCCGTTCGGACCCCAATCAAAGGTTAGACCATCCCGGCTCGAGCTGCGAATTTTCCCGCCAGCCACAGACTCGCGCTCGAGTACCACGACCTCGACACCCGCTTGCCATAAACGGTACGCCGCCGTCAAACCCGAGATTCCAGCGCCGACGACTGCGACTTTCACAGGCTCGCCCTTTGCGAAACTGGAATCAACGAATTCGTCTCGAGAAACGGCTTTGGCGCATCCCAGGTTTCACTACAAATCTGCTCGAGCGCCCCAATCCAAGCCGCGTGATCGTTCATGCAGGGAATGTAAGTGAAGCACTCGCCGTCGGCGTGCATAAAGGTTTCGCGCCCCTCGACGTTGATTTCCTCGAGCGTCTCGAGACAATCGCTGACAAACGCTGGGCAGATCACCGCCAGTTTTTTGATGCCCTCCTTTGGCATTGCTTTGAGTTTTTTATCGGTGAAAGGTTGCAGCCAACCGCCGCCGAGCCTTGATTGAAACGAAATGCTGAATTTTTTCAATCCAAGTTTTGCCGCGACCTCCTGCGTGGTTCGGGTCAGTTGATGTCGGTAACAAAATTGGTGCGCGGGACTGGCGACCTCACAGCAGTTCTGCACTTTCAAACAGTGCGAAGCCGTGCAATCACTTTTGCGAACGTGACGCTCTGGGATACCGTGATAGGAGAACAAAACATGATCCTCGTCGCCCTCTAAATGCTCAGCCGTAACCTTTGAGAGCGCCTCGAGATACGCGGGATGATCGTAAAACGGCGGCACGATCTTCAAAGCAATTTTATCTTCCAACCCCAAACGCGTCAGCACCTCTCGAGACTCGAGCACCACGGTTTCAGTGGTTGCCATCGCGTAATGCGGGTACAAAGGCACGAGCAGCAGTTCAGTCAGGTTTGGATTTTGCTCGAGTAGCGCCTTAATGCCCGCCTCGGTGCTTGGGTTTTGATAACGCATTGCCAAACCCACAGGAACATCAACCCGAGCTTGCAGGGCTATCTGAACGCGTTTGGAAATGACCACCAGCGGCGAACCCTCATCCCACCAAATCGCACGGTAGGCTGCCGCCGATTTTTTCGGACGCACGTTCAAAATCACGCCACGCACCAAAAAACTTCTGAACCAGGTCGGAAAATCGAGCACTCGAGCGTCCATCAAAAATTGATTGAGGTACTTTTTGACATCGGGGACATCGGTGCTGTCGGGCGAACCGAGGTTGACGAGAAGGATGGCGCGGTTGGAATTGGTCATAAAAACTCCTTTGAAAATCGAGCAATTTTGGGCAATAGGGATGTACAAACCATTGCTGGTTTTTTAAAATGCCTTGGGGTAGGGTGCGCCATGCGCACCGTTATTCACAGATCAATGGTACATACAGCAACGACAGGGCGCAGCGAGCAGCGCCCCTACATCGTCAAATTATCAAATGTCGATCAAAATTTTTAACAACATCCACCAAATGCGCGACATGATCTGGGTTGGTCAACCTCGAGATGCCGTGCCCCAAATTGAAAACGTGTGCGCCGCCCAAACCTGATTTCAGAACACGGTTTGCCTCGAGGCTGATGATGTCCTTATTCGCAAGCAGCACACTCGAGTCGAGGTTGCCTTGCAGGGTGCGAGTGCCAAAAATGGGGCGAATGGTTTTCAGTGGTAAACGCCAGTCAACGCTGAAGGCTTCGGCTGGAAGTTCGCTAATCACTGAGTACAAATGCGAGCAACCGATGGCAAGATAGATTCGGGGGACGTTCAAATCCTCGAGCGCCGCCAAGACTTTGCGGTTGTAGGGCAGGGCAAATTCGCGGTAGGTTAATTCGTCGTGAAGACCAGCCCAAGAGTCAAAGAGTTGAATCACTTGAGCGCCAGCTTTGACCTGGGCGCGAAGGTAACGGATTGAAACTTCGGTCAATTTCTCGAGCAGCGCGTGGGAAGCGGCAGGCTCTAGGCGCAAGAAGGCACGGAATTCTTCGTAATCTTTGCTGCCAGAGCCTTGAATCAAGTAGGTGGCAAGCGTCAGCGGAGCGCCACCGAAACCAATCAAGGGCGTGTCGCTCGAGCTTAACTCTTTTCGGATAAGACCAATCGCTTGCTCGAGGAAGGGCGCGATTTCGCCAGTTTCAGGAATCATCAGGGCGTCAATTTGGGCTTTGCTGCGGATTGGATTTTCGATGACTGGACCTGGGTTGAATTCAATTTTGACGCCCATCGGTGGTAGCGGCGTCATGATGTCGGAAAATACGATGGCGGCATCCAAACCGAAACGGCGAATCGGTTGCAGGGTGACTTCTGCCGTCAGCTCCGGGGTGCGCACCATCTCCCAGAAGCTCGAGCGGGCTTTGAGTGCCATGTATTCGGGCAGGTAACGTCCCGCTTGGCGCATAATCCAAATGGGCGCGGTGCGGGTGTTCTCGCCGTTTAAAGCGCGTAAAAACAACGGCGAAGTTTTGGTGGTTTTTGGCTCGAGGATTGCATTCATGATAAGGCTCTCTTCTGGTCTATAATTCCTTCGGGCGTAAAGCGGTAACCCACGCCCCAAACGGTGTGCAAGTAGATTGGGTTGCTTGGATCGGGTTCAAAAAATCGGCGCAGACGCACGACAAAATTATCTATCGTGCGGCTCGAGGGAAAGACATCGTTTCCCCAAACCACATCGAGAATATCGTCCCTGGCGACAACAGCATTTTTGCGTTCAACCAGAAGTTTGAAAATCATGATCTCTCGTTCGTTTAAACTTTCAACGCGACCATTTTGCAGCCTGGTCGTCCAAGCCCTAAAGTCAACGCTGTGACCTCCAAAGGCAAAGACAAATCCAGTCTCGAGTTCTTTGTTCACCCATTTGGCACGGCGCAGCATGTTCGAGACGCGCAGCATAAATTCGGGCAGGTGAAAGGGTTTGACCACATAATCGTCGCCACCAGATTTAAGTCCTTGAACACGGTCTTCGGCTTGACCTTTGGCGCTCAGAAATAAAACGGGTGTGCGATTTCCAGCCTCACGCATCTGTTGGCAAACTTCAAAACCGTTTAATTTTGGCAGCATCACATCGAGCACTACAAGGTCAGGCTCGAGCGCACGCCATTGCTCGAGCGCGTCTTTTCCATTGCGGGCAATAAATATGTCCATGCCTTCAAGCTCGAGGTTTTCAGCCAGGATTTGCGCCATGCTGGGTTCGTCTTCGACGATCAATACGCGGAATTTCATAGACTTCTCCGCAAGATTTTGGCGGGCGCGGTTTGGGCTTGCATTGGAAAGCGCACCGTAAAACGCGTGCCCTGAGCCAGTGGTTCGCAACTTACCCGTCCGTCCATCAGTTCGGTAATTGATTTTACCAGGTACAATCCCAGCCCCAAACCTCGAGCGACGCGGGTGAGTTCGCTGCCAACGCGGTAGAACTGGTCGAAGATGTTCGGGACTTCGTTGGGATCAATGCCCACGCCTTGATCTTGGATTGAAACAAATGCCTGATTTTGGATTGTTCCAAGTTTTATGGTGATCGGCTTTTCATCGTTCTGACTGTATTTTACGGCGTTATCAAGTAAATTTGAAAGCACAATCCCAAATGCGCTGGCATCAATTGCCACAGGCAAAACCGTATCCGCAAGCTCAAGTTTGATGCTTGCCCCTCGAGCCTCCAGTGCAGTTTGCAAAGATCGCAATTGCGTACCGACCACCAGGTTCAAATCGCTGATTCCAATTTCTGTCGGATGAATTCCCTGCTCGAGCCTGGCGGTTGCCAGCACGCGTTCGGAAGAATCTTGCAAACGCCTTAACTCGAGTTCCATGCGCGACAGATACTCGAGTTGTTTTTCACGGCTAAAGTCGCGGTATATGGATGTTTCAATCAGCAGGCGCAAGGTCGTGATGGGCGTGCGGAATTCGTGGGTGGCAGCCATCAAAAAGTTTTCTTGACGGCGTTTTAACTCGCGTTCACTACGCAAGCTAAAGGCAATCACTGCCAAACCGCCCAGAATCACCAGCACAAAAAACGGTCCTTCAAAGGCGAACATCCGCAAGTAACCCACTTGCTTGTGTCGGTACGCCTCGGCATTCTCGAGGTTGACCTGCACCAAACTGGCGTTCAAATCCAAATGCGGGTACTCGAGTTGAAGCGATTGACGCAATTTTGACCGCTCTTCAATCGGTGTTTTCTCGAGCAGCATTTGCAGTGCTTGGGCTTCTCGGGTCCAAGTGACCGTGGTTTGCAGCATGGCTTGTTCAATATAATTTTTTTGAAACATCAACCACCAATCGAGTTGCAACACCAAAAACGCCACGATCACCACGAAGGCAATTCTGGCACGCCACCTCGAGCGCCAAAGTTGTGAGCTATAACTGCTGCGTGGAGGGCGAGATTTCATTTTAGAGCCAACCTTTTTCGATTGCCTCGAGCGCATAATAGGAAATAATCAGGCTAGCACCGGCGCGTTTGATGCCGGTCAAGGCTTCGCGCACCGATTTGGCTTCATCCAATACCCCAACGCTGGCGGCGGCTTTCAGCATGGCGTACTCGCCTGAAACGTTGTACGCCACGACTGGCAAGTGGGTTTGATCTTTAACCCGAGCGATCACGTCTAAATACGGCAGCGCGGGTTTGACCATTAGCATGTCTGCGCCCTCAGCTTCGTCGAGGGTGGCTTCGCGCAAGGCGTCAGAAGTATTTCTGTAATCCATTTGATACGAACTGCGATCACCGAAACTGGGCGCACTGCCGGCAGCCTCGCGGAATGGACCGTAAAAGGCGCTGGCGTATTTCACGGCGTAAGACAGAATTCCAACGTCGGTTAAGCCGCTAGCGTCCAGTGCCTTGCGGATATAACCAATGCGTCCATCCATCATGTCCGACGGCGCAACAAAATCCACGCCCGCCTCCGCATGGGTCAGCGCCATGTCCGCCAGTCGCGCCAAACTCGAGTCGTTGTCAATCACGACGCCACGCGAGGTTTCACGCAGCAAACCGCAGTGTCCATGATCGGTGTGGGTGCACAGGCAGACATCGGAATACAACACAATGTCGTTACCAAACGCGGCTCGAGCTGCACGAATCGCGTTGGGAATCACCGAGCTTGGGTCGCTGGCACTGGTAGCATTCGCGTCTTTTTGGCTCTGCGGCAGCACCCCAAAAATCACAAAAGACCGCACGCCCAACTTCAATGCCCGCTCGAGTTGGGGTAAGAATTCGTCAACGCTAAACCTCGAGATGCCTGGCAGCGCCTGGATGGGTTGAATGGTTTTAATGCCCGGAATCACAAAAAACGGCGCGATAAAATCTTGGGGCTGCAACAAAGTCTCTGCCACAGAATCGCGCAATGCCACACTCGAGCGCAACCGTCTTGGACGGCTTGGAAGCTCGAGCGATGATTCGAGCAATATTGTGGGTCGTTCAGTTAAATCGTGCATTGCCTCTCCTGTCTTTCAAAGCTTCCAAGACCTCAATGACCGCAGCCATTTCGGGTTTTTGTGCAACCACACAAGTCCATCCTCGAGCCAAAATGCTGGCAGCCGTGGTTTGACCCAGTGCCACCAAATCCGCATCTCGAGCTACACGCTCAGGGATCACATTGACCGCACTTGGACTCATGAGGACAATGGCGTGATGTTCACAGCCCACAAAGTCATCCCAAGAATTTGAGAAGGTACGGTAAACCTCCAAAAACCGAACCTCGAGATTGGCTGCGCGTAACGCGTTTGGCAGCGTCATCAGTGAATGATCGCCGCCGATCACCGCCATCGGTGAATTGGGTTTATACGCCAGAAATTCTTTGGCGAAGCTTTCAGAATTGCCGCCAATTGCCACAAATGCAACATTGGCTTGGGTTTGACGCAATGCCTGCGCCGTGGCAACCCCCACCGCCGCAACCTTACGTCCAGTCAAAACACCACGTTCTTGCAGTGCCTCCACGGCAGCGACACTGGTAAACAACCACCATTCATAATCCATGATTGGCTCGAGGTTGACATTTTCGATGCTTTGAGTGCGAATCAACGGGTGATGTACCACCGAAAAACCGCGTTGCTCGAGCACGGTTTGCAAAATTTCAAAGCGGTTGTTGGAATGGGTCAAGACCACGTTCATGACTTCACCAACATTTCCTGCATGATTTCACTATGAATCTGTGCAATTACGGTTTCGCTCGAACCGTGCGCTTTGTAAAAACGTCCACCGTACCAAGCCAGCAGCCCCACGCCATCCTCGAGTTTTTGAGCACTTGCGCCCAATGCCAACTGACAACCACCCTCGAGTTTTGCC
Organism: Deinococcales bacterium; assembly: GCA_043775825.1. Lineage (GTDB taxonomy): Bacteria > Deinococcota > Deinococci > Deinococcales > JAAFIG01 > JANXTZ01. The sequence goes on along the minus strand of JAYVRX010000071.1, from coordinate 48,238 downwards.
ATCAGACCACGTTCGGTTTGCACGGTTTCTCGGGCATCTTGATTGTCTAAATTGATAAGCAAAGAAAGTGTTCGCGCATCATCAGTACGACACTCGAGCGCCAACGCACCTTGCCCTGGGGCGGGAACAAAAACGCTTGGCTCGAGCGTGATGACTTGCAAATCGTGCAAATCCAAATTCAAACGCTTCAAGCCCGCCGCCGCCAAGACTATGGCGTCGTAATCACCACGGCGCAATTTATCGACCCTGGTTGGCACGTTGCCGCGCAATTCAAGAAGCTCAAAGTCGGGACGCAAGGCACTCAGTTGGGCTTGACGACGCACGGCACTCGTGCCGAGAGTTGCACCAAAACGCACGGGTAATTTTGGGACGCTCGAGTCAAACGCATTTGGATTTATCAGCAGGACTTCTCGAGCATCTTCACGTTCAGGGATTGCCGCAATGGTTAAACCAGGTGTCACAGCACTGGGTAAATCTTTCAGCGAATGCACGGCAATATCCGCGTTTCCATTATTCAGCGCATCTTGTACCGCTTTGGTAAAAAAACCCTGCCCGAGCATGTTGCGAAACGCCGCAGATTCAAGGTCACCCTGGGTTTCAATGATGACCAGTTCGACCTCGACTTGCTGCCGCTCGAGTTCCGTCCGAACCCAATTGGCTTGCCACAACGCCAGTGCGCTGCCCCTGGTTGCAATCCGGATCTTATGCACCGACCATCACCTGATCTTCTAAACTTTGAGGATTTCCCCGAGCCAAACCTGCCTCGTCCAAAAAAGAGTACGCCATTTCCAAACCGTGCGCTCGAGCCAGACCGCGCAGACCCTTGACTGGAATGTGGGCGAAGCGGTGCGCCAAACGCATGACATCTTCTGGGGACAGTAAATTGCCAACGGTGCGTTCAATCGTGTCCATGTAAACATCGCGCAATTGACTGATCGCCGCACCCAAGGAGCGTTCGGCAAATTCGCCCAGCGCCAGCTCGAGTTCACTGGCAATAATCATTTCGGCTCGTGCCAAAAGAACTTGCAATTTTTCACGACGCGCATCGCCAAGTTTTTGCAATTGCGTCAGGTCAATCAGTTGCACTTTTGAGGCTCGGGCGTCGGTAGGGTTGACGTTGTGCGGCAAGCCCAAATCGACCAGGATTTCCAAGTTTTTTTGAGTCGCCAGAAACGCCGCATTGATGATATTTTCGGCAGGTGTGGCACAAATAATCGCGTTGACTTGCGTTGAGCCTTGCAAAAAATCTTGTAACGCCATACCTCGAGCTTTCACACTTGAGGCAAGATTCTCGGCACGCTCAAAGTTGCGATTGACGACCATCAATTCAAACCCAGAATTTACCAGACTTCGGGCAACCAACGCGCCCATCTCACCCGCGCCCAAAATAGCGACTTTTGCATTTTTGGGCAGTTTCTCGAGGTCTGGTCTGGCTAAGCTGAACAAACTCGTGTTGGCAGGTGCGAGCGCGACCTCACGGCGCACGCGTTTTGCGGCACGCAAGGCGGTGTCAAAGGCAAAACTGGTGATCGAACCCACACGCCCAGCTTTTCGTGCGGTTTCAAACGCGACCCGCACTTGATTCATAATCTGATCCTCGCCAGGGTTTAAAGAATCGAGTGAAGCCGCCACACGACACAAATGCTCAAGCGCCGCATCACCTAAAAACGCGTAACCTCGAGCGTCACCGCCCGAAAAATATTGACGGATTCGATGTAGGTTTGCCGAGTCACCCAGAGCCAAAACCAACTCGCAACGGTTGCAGGTCTTCAGGCTCACCAACTCGAGTACCCCTGCTGGCATGGGTTGCTCGAGAATTGCTGGCAGCATTTCAGTCCACGCCGCTAGCGCATCGCTGCCGCCGCGTCGTTCAGAAACCCCAATCAGTGCCAGTCGTTCCATTCCGTTGATTACTTTGCAACAAAACGCGATGAGGAGTGTCACAGAAGTGTCAGCATAAATTTCAATGCCTCGCTTCGCTTGAGCAGAGCCTGGTTGCCTCTTGTCATCAAGGGAGCTTGAGTTGTAAGGTTCGCGCCATGAGTTCAAAAACTTTACAATCCAGCCAACTTTTCAGGCACGCCCAACAAGTCATTCCTGGCGGCGTGAACTCACCCGTGCGGGCATTTGGTGCTGTTGGCGGCGTACCACGGTTTATTGCCAAAGCCAGCGGCTCGAGAATGTGGGACGAGGACGGCAACGAATTCGTGGATTACATCGGTTCGTGGGGTCCAATGATCCTCGGTCATGCGCACCCTGCTGTGGCAGCCGCGATTCGGACGGCACTCGAGGGTGGAACAAGTTTTGGTGCGCCGACCAGACGCGAGATTGAACTTGCCGAGTTGGTGTTAAAAGCCTATCCAAGTTGTGAACGTGTGCGTTTTGTTTCGAGCGGGACTGAAGCCACCATGAGCGCGTTACGACTTGCGAGAGGGGTCACAAACCGCAAGTACGTTGTCAAATTTCGCGGAAATTACCACGGGCATTCGGATGGTTTGCTGGTGCAGGCAGGTTCGGGAATGCTGACTGCAAGCGGTGGCTCGAGCAGTGCTGAATTCAATGCCTCGCTCCGCTCGAGCAAGAGTGCGCCGAGCAGCGCTGGCGTGCCAAAAGAATTTGCCAGCCTGACCTTGGTTGCCGATTACAACGTACCAGAAACGCTCGAGCAATTGTTTGCAAATTTCCCAGATCAGATTGCCGCCGTGATTTTTGAACCCGTGGTGGGCAACGCGGGCTTGCTCGAGCCAACCAAAGAATTTTTGAAAGCCTTGCATCAATTGTGCAAAGCCAACGGCACACTTTTGATTGCCGATGAGGTCATGACGGGTTTTAGACTCTCACCAGGCGGCGCAACCCAACTTTTAAAACTCGAGCCAGACATTGTTTGCTGGGGCAAGATTATTGGGGGTGGTCTGCCGGTTGGGGCTTACGGCGGATCGGCAAACATCATGGAATTTATTGCGCCGAGTGGTCCTGTCTACCAGGCTGGTACGCTTTCGGGCAATCCACTGGCAATGGCGGCAGGCATCGCCACCCTGAGCGAACTCGAGAAAAACCCGCCATATGCCCAACTCGAGGTTTACGGGCAAAAATTGCAAACTGGTTTAGAACTTGCGGCGCTAGATGCGGGAGTGCCGTTAACCGTAAACCGCGTTGGTTCAATGCTGACGGCATTTTTTCAAGCTGGAAGTGTCACCACCTACAGCGACGCCGTACAATCCAACACCGAAGCCTTCAAACTCTTTTTCAACGCCATGCTCGAGCGCGGCGTCTACCTGCCACCCAGCCAGTTTGAGGCGGCGTTTTTCTCGAGCAAGCATGAGCAAACCGACCTCGAGATGACGTTGAATGCCGCTCGAGAATCGCTTGAGGTTGTTGCCGCAGGGTTATAAATCTTTGCGTTCAAAGAGTGCCACGGCAGCCACAGCGCAAGCGATGGTGTACATCAAGAGCAAAATCAGTGATTGCTCGATCTTGAATGAACTGGCGCGAATCGGTGAATAGGCATCCAGGTGTTCAGTCAAAAGCAGTGGTTTGAGCCAGGTAAACACCGCCAACAGTCGCATCAAAATAATACTGGCAACGCTGGCGAGCGCGGCGGCGGCGGTGTTCATGTACAAAATGCCAAACACGATGCCCAAGCCGGCTATCGGCGCGAGCACCAAACCGGCAATTAAGTACGCTCGAGTTAACTCAAATAAGGCTGTGAGCGGCTCGAGGTTACCAATGCCATTAAAACCACCCTCAGCAAGTCCTGTGCCACCAAAAAAACTGCCAAAACCAAAACGAAGCCCACCAATCAACAAGCTGCTAATCAATGTCACTAGCAACAGCATGAGCGGGTAAAGCACGGCAACAAAAAGTTTTGAAAGGGCAATGCGGGTTCTCGAGACTGGGCGCAGCAACAAGGGCGCGAGCGTCCCCCAGGCAACCTCGCCACCAACAATTTCGGCACAGGTCACAGCAACCAGCAAGGGCAGCAAAAACGGCATGACGATAAACAGGGTCAAGCCTGGAACTTGCCAACCAGACACCAGAATCAGGTTAGAGCCGACCACTTGCGACAAGCCGTCATCGGGCGCAAAAATCAGCAAGATTGGAATAAAAAACGCCACGATTAGCCCAAGGCGCACACTGCGAAAACCGATCAATTTGCGAAACTCGAGTTGCAACAATCCGTAACCGGAACCGGGTAGTTTTATATTTGCTTGTGTCATGATCTCTCCACGCGTTCACGGTAGTATTCGTACAGGTCAAACAAATCGGGCGCGGCTTCAAAAATTCGCACGCCCTCGAGCGCCAAAACCCGAATCGCGGCGGGGGCGTGCATTTCGCCCTCAAGATGCGCGATGGTGTACGGTGGACGGGCGTAAGCCCGAGTGACAAACGGTTGGGTGCTGAGGGCGGCAGCGGCTTTGGCGGGGTCATCGACGCGGAAACGATAGGCGCTTTGACGGGTGCTGAGATCAACTTCCTCGAGCAACCTACCACCGCCAAGAATGCAAACCTTGTGCGCATAACTCGAGACTTCGCGCAAGTGGTGCGTGCTGAGGATGGTTGCCGTGCCACTGGACGCCATGCTCGAGAGAATCCGGTGAATCAAACCAATGCCCAGAGGGTCGAGACCACTGGTCGGTTCATCGAGAATCAAAACTTTGGGATTTGCCAGAATCGCACCCGCCAAACCGAGGCGTTGACGCTGCCCAAGGCTGTACTCGCCAACTTTACGATCCTGCATTCGCAACAGTTCAGTCAGCGTTAAAACCTCACGCACTCGAGCGTCATCAAGTTTGAACAGCACACCGTCGTTGCCGATGCCAACCCCACCCGCCAGCCGCGCATGAGCCTCGAGGTTCTCACGACCCGTTAAATGCGGGTAAAAGGCGGCTGGCGCTTCGACCACCGCGCCCATAAAACGCCGCACCCTCGGTCCACCCTGATGAACGTCCTCGCCGTTCAACAAGACCTTGCCACTGGTCGGAAAAGACAAACCCGTGATTAAGCGAATCAGGGTGGTTTTGCCCGCGCCGTTCGGACCGGCGAGCGCGTACACTTGTCCAGGGAGAACATTGAAGTTAACACCCTCGAGTACAGGTATTTTCCCGTATTTTTTACCCAAATTGATGGCGCTCACCGCAGGAACGATGGCGGCTGAAGGCGGGGTACTGGCAGGAGTTAAAGTCATGCTAACAGCAAGCATACCGTATCCAAGCAAAGTCCAGCGCAGGTTTTTCGCATCAGGGGAAATCTGACCCCTGAAATCCAGCCTTGATTGCGGTACGCTAACCCCATGAGCGTCAATGCACTTTCAAACTCAATTCCGAATGCCTTGCTCGAGGCGTTACAAGCCGTTTTGGGCAGTAAATTGCACACCAACCCCACGGAAATGCTCTTGTACCGTTACGATGCCATCGCGCAAGGTCCTGCACCCGTGGCGGTGGTCATTGCCGAAACCACACAAGATGTGGCAAACACCTTAAAGCTCTGCAATGCCTACAAGATTCCGGTTGTGCCGCGTGGCGGCTCGAGCGGTTTGTCTGGTGGCGCTGTGCCTGTGGGTACGTGCATCATGATCGCCACGAACAAAATGACCAAACTCGAGGTTGATGAATTGGCACGGACGGCGACGGTACAACCTGGGGTGATTACGGACGCGATCAGCGCCAAAGCCAAAACTTTTGGGTTGTACTACCCGCCCGACCCAGCCTCGAGCCGCCAAAGTACGATTGGGGGCAACATTGCCGAGAATGCCGGGGGTCCACAGTGTCTTAAAAAAGGCGTGACTGGCGATTATGTTATCAGTCTCGAGTTTGTCACGGCGGACGGTGAGATCAGACGCATGAACCGCGAGGGTTTGGACATTCCTGGGGTGATTATCGGTTCTGAGGGCACGCTGGCGTTTGTGACCGAAGCAGTTTTGAAACTCGAGCCAATCCCCAAATTTACGCGAACGGCATTTGCGGTGTTCTCTGACCTTGGGCAGGCGGGTCGTGCGGTGGCACTGATTACCGCCAGGGGTTTGACGCCCGCAAAGCTCGAGTTGATGGATCAGAACAGCATTAAAGCAGTGGAGCAATTTTTGCACTTGGGTTTGCCAGTTGATGCCGAAGCGATTCTGGTCTGCGATTGTGACGGTGATGATAGTGAGGTTGTCAGGCTCGAGATTGAAAGTGCTGCCGATGCCTTTAGGGAAGCTGGTGCAACCCAGACCAAATTGGCTGCCGATGCAACTGAGGCGGCGCAACTCTGGAAGGCGCGGCGCAGCGTCTCGCCTGCTTTGGGGAATATTCGCCCAAACCGTTTTAACGAAGATATTGTTGTGCCGCGCAGTAGGCTCGAGCCTGCCATGCGCGAAATGCAGGAAATTGCCAAGCGCTATCCGTTTCCGTTTGCGATCTTTGGTCATGCGGGCGACGGCAATTTGCACCCGAACATTTTGTTCAACCGCACCACCGATAATATTGAAGAGGTGGACGAATTCGCGCACGAAATCGCTCGGGTTGCACTGAAACACGGCGGGGTCTTAAGTGGCGAGCACGGCATTGGACTGATGAAACGTGGCTTTATGACCGAAGCCACCCCTCGAGCCACCCTGGAGGCGTACTGGCGCATCAAGCACACCTTCGACCCGAACGGCATCATGAACCCTGGGAAGTTGCTGCCCGATCTCGAGGGCGCGGCAGTGCCAAAACCTGAACGGGTGGCATTGGGTGAACGAGAGTTTGATTTGACGACTTGAAGGAGGTTTGAATGAAAAACCAATCTTTTCGCGCCACAGAAAAAAACAAACTTGAAGCTGCCAAAAAAACACTCTGAGAAGACGTTCTACACAAAAAGCAACTTAAGATTCTCGAGTTTTTCGGGAAACTAGAATTTGACTCGAATTGGGATTCCAAAAAGGAGCGTCAGAAAACCTAAGCCAAATTTTCTCGAGTACATCAATTCCCAACATCCTCGAGTGAACGCAGCGCCGTCTCGAGAATCACATCGCGTCCCAAACTGAGCGCCAGCATGTCATCTGGCACGATCTGATCTGGTGTAACCCTAATTGGAAATTTGGTGCCGTCGGCATTTTGGGCACGTCCCAAACTGATTGCCATGCTCGAGCCGTCTGGTAGATTAAAAAAACTGTTGCTGGTGTCAAGTGCACCCAAGGTTGGTGTGCCGTAGACTTTGGCGCGTTTGTTTTTTTGCAGCAAATACGCCAAATATTCGGGCGCACTTTTAGCAATGCTGTTGGTCAGCACGGCAAGTTTGCCCGTCCAGAGTGTGGGCTGTGCAACCAATGGCACGGTGGTCAGGCTGTTGTCGTTCTCGGTTTGCATAAATTTTCCATTCAGAAACTCAAATTTTAGTTTCCCCCAACGAAATTCGTCTAAAAGCACTGGATGCTCGAGAAATGCGCCAACGCTGGCGAGCATTTCTGTGACCAGACCGCCAGCACTGTCGCGCACGTCAAGAACAATGGCTCGAGCTTGATTTTTTTGGGCTTGACGCACCAACGCATGGATTTTACCCGCAACTTGTCCACCGGCTTTAAATTGAAAAATCGTGATGATCCCAACATTACCGCGCCACTCGAGTTGAGGATTCCAAGGGGGCAGGTTGGCTGGCGTGACCTCAAGCGTGTGGGTTGGGGCATCTGGGCTGGCAAGACGAATTTTAAAGGTTTTGTTCTCAGCCTCGAGCGCCTTGAACGCACCCAGGGCTTGGGTTTCAGTCTGAAATTGACTGGTTTTAAAGTCCCCAAATTTGTAAATCCTGTCACCTCGTTTTAAACCTGCTTTGTCGGCAGGACTGCCTTGCAGCACACGATTGACCAGTAGCAGATCGGCATCGGGCAGGCTGGTCAGGCGCACGCCAATGCTGGTGGTGAGCAAACTTTGACCCGCAAATTCACGGTCTCTGGCTTTGGTTTGCTCGACATTCAAACGGTAGGTGTGCGGGTCGTTCAAACTCGAGATCAAGTCCGTCACCACACTTTCTGCGGCAGTAAACGGGCATGGATCAAGGTTTTTGCAAGCATTGTCAAGCTGAGGTTGAAATTGGTCACGCAAATTTTTCAGGTCAAAACTCGAGTAACCGTAATAGTTGGTGTCGAGTAACTCGAGGGTTTTCTCAAACAGTTGATTCCCTGGTGCGACAGAATCGGCTTTGGAAAATGACAATGCCAACAAAAGCACAATAATGCCGAACGCAGGAAATTTCATTGGCGTAAAGTTTAACGCCGCAATGCTTGAAATTCTCGAGAGGGCTTTAAGAAACGTGAGTTTGAAGCCGCCGACTAAGTATCTCGCGGCTACATTCTATCATTCTGCCAAACCCAGCAGAATTCTAGAATTCCGCGTAAGATACGCTTTCCTTACTCACATAGCTCGCCTTAAGTTTTACGATAGAACTGTAAAACTTAAGTAGGAGGTACTTAACTTCATAAAAACCAGTAATTCAGTTGGACTCGAGATTCAAGCGGGTAAGAGCAGGGCATGCAAAACATCGAACACCAGCAAAAAACCGCCTTGAATCAGTATTGCCGTGCCACCGCCGCGCCAGGTTTCTTCGGGTCTAGACAGTAAATACAGTCCACTTGCCACGTACAAAAGATCTAAACCCGTGTTGATCCAAAGCGTGGTTCTTAAAGCCGCGTAATCACCCGTTTCAGCGCCCAGCAAGCCAATCAAAGCGATTGCACCGTTGACAAAGCCCCACGCGCCACTCATGCCCCAAAAGCCTTTTTGCGAATCGCTACTCGAGAGCCACAAACCCAGCACGCTCGCACCCATCCAAGGAATCGCCCAGACCAGAAGGCGTTTGGAAATTTGTGATCCTGCAAATCCTGGCTCGAGGTTGCCGAACAGTGTTTGAAACGCATTTAAGCTTTTTGCTATCGTCGGTGTGGATTCTGGGGCGGCTTGCAAACTCGAGGTTGTCAAATGAAATTCTTGGGCTTGGATCGGAAGGATAGCCGTTAACAACACCAGCACAAAAACCCAGAATGCTTTCATAGTTTAAGTTTAAGGCATTTGAGGTTGAAAGAAGTGGTTCTTGCTTGCAGACTCGCGTTAGAGTGCCGTGTGCCCTCACCAGCAAAACCGTATCACTCAAGTTCAACCATTGTGTTTTGGTTGTTAACCTTCGCCTATTTTTTATCGTACTTTTTCAGAAGCACCAATGCCGTGATTGCGCCCGACTTAACCCGAGAACTTAAACTTTCACCTGGCGATCTGGGCTTGATGACGAGTTTGTTTTATTTTGCGTTCGCGGCTGGACAAATTCCGATTGGCTTGGCATTGGATCGGTTTGGAACTCGAGCCGTGCAACCCGTGCTGCTTGGCATTGCGGTTTTGGGCAGTTTGTTGTTCAGTCTCGCTCACAGTTTTTGGCTGTTGGCAGCCGCCAGAATGTTGTTGGGGCTTGGTTTGGCGGGCAGTTTGATGGTGGCGTTTAAGAGTTTTGGCTTTTGGTTTCCAGCCGCTCAAAATGCTACGGTCACGGGCGTCCTAATGGCTTTGGGAACGTTTGGCGCTTTGTTCGCTGCCTCACCGCTGGCTTGGCTCTCGAGCGTTTCGGGCTGGCGTTCGGTGTTTGTTTACGGCGCGGGATTGACGGCACTCAGCGCGGTTTTGATCGCTGTATTTGTGCGAAACACACCACCCACTAAATCGCTCACAGTGACCTCAACCTTAAGCCAAAAATTCAAACTTGATTCGAGGCTTGTACGCATCAGTTTGGTCAATTTTTTTACGGCAGGTGGTTTGCTCAGCGTGCAAACCCTTTGGGGCGGCGAACGTTTCCTCTCGAGCGTTTACGGTTTGGACAAAAACGGCGCTGGTGTTCTGTTGACCATCATGGGTTTGGGAACGGCTGTTGGATATTTAATGAGCGGCTGGTTGGGTGATCGTTTGGGGATTGCTCGGGTGGCGGTCTTTGGAATCTCTGGTTTTTGTTGCTGCCAACTCGCCTTTGCGCTGCAACCATCACTGGGTTTGATGTACCCGATTTATTTTTTGTACGGCGCGTTTGGAACCAGCAATTTGTTGTTGCTTTCACACGCCAAAAGTTTATACCCGTTTGGATTCACAGGCAGGGTGACAACTTTTACCAACATGTTCGGCATTGGTGGTACGTTTGTTCTGCAATGGTTGATCGGTCTGATCGTTGGCGCGTTCTCGAGCAACCCTTTGATTCTCGAGCCGTTTGGTTTTACGCTAGCATTTGGAATACTGGCATTGGGGACAACCATCACCCTGTTGCTGTACTTGCCTGTCGCTCGGGTTTTTCAAGCTTAAGAAACGACTTCACCATTGTCTTCAAGACGCAAGGTTCGGAGTTTCGGCGCAAGAATCGCGCTGCCGGCAACAACACCCAGCGTCACCAGTCCACCCATCCAGACGCTGCGCACAACCCCCAGCAGACTGGCGGCAAAACCACTTTCAAACGCGCCAATCTCGTTGCTCGAGCCAATAAAAATCCAGGTCACGGCGGCAATTCTGCCGCGCATGTGCTCTGGGGACATGACGCGTTGGATGGCGCTGCGGATAATCATGCTGACCCCGTCGAACGCGCCTGAGAGTGCCAGGGCGAACATCGACAGCCAAAGGTTTGTCGAGAGGGCGAATAAAATAATCGAGCAACCAAAGCCGGCGACTGCCAGCAGCAGGTTGCGTCCCGCCATGCGGGTTGGTGGGTAACGGGTGGCAATCAGCATGGTCAGTAGCGTGCCGATAGAGGTCGCGGCACTCAGCAAGCCCAAGCCGCCAGCGCCAACATGCAAAATATCGTTGGCGAACACAGGCAGCAATGCCACCGCACCGCCAAACAAGACCGCGATCAAATCCAGCGCCATCGAACCGACCAGCACTTGATTGGCAAACACATAACGTACCCCTTCAGAGATGCTTTGCCAGATATTTTCGGTTTCATCTGGAATGGGCACAGGTTTACTGCGCAGGCTGGCAATGCACAACCACGAAAACCCCAGCAACACGGCGATCAAAACATAAGTTGCGGTCACACCAAAGGCATCGTAAGCGATGCCGCCCAAAGCCGGACCAATAATCGAACTGCCCTGCCCGACGCTCGATAAGAGCGCACTCGAGCGAACAAACGTGGCTTGCGGAATCACCTGGGTTTCAAAGGCGCTGGCGGCGGGATCACCGAAACCCCTGGCAAGACCTGCGACGAAGACCACAGCGTACATAGAAAGCAATCCAAAGCGTTGCGGACTGATCGAGAACACGACGAACGCCACAATGCACAAAATATTGATGCCTCGAGTCACCAACACGATCAGGCGACGGTCTAAACGGTCTGCGACATGACCACCAAAAAGTGCCAGCGACAGGGCTGGAATCGCTTCGACCAGTCCCAAAAACCCCAGGCTTAAAGGGTTTTTGGTCAGGGCGTAAATTTGATAACCGATCACCACGGTTAAAGCACGGTTGGCAAGAGCACCAAACATGCTTTCAAGCAACAAGATTCTAAACTCGAGCGGCAAAGACAAAGCATTGGGTTTCATGAAGTTCCTTGGTTGGGTTTGAGGTTACTCGAGTGCTGAAAACAATCTGATTTCATCATGTCATGAACTCGAAATAAAGAACGCACGACTGATGTCAGTCGTGCGTTCTTTGGTGTTTAAGACTTTATTTTGAAGCTGGTGGTGCGGCTGGGGTGGTTGGCGTTGTAGTCGGAGTGGTTGTTGGAGTTGTTGGCGTTGCTTTATTCTGCTTCTCGAGTTCTGCCTTGCGTTTGGCATCCTCGGCGGCTTTGTCGGCATCGGCTTTCTTGGCACGAAGCTCGAGTTGTTTGCGGACATCGTCGTATTTTTTGACGGGTTTGGCGGCTTTGACTGTGTCCGTCAACCATTTTTGTCCGACCACGGCGCGTTTGCCAATCAAGGCTTTTTCTTTGGCATCGGCGGCGACCTCGCTAAATGGTTTGACACTCTTTTCAATGTAGGATTTCACGCCGACCACGATAAATTGCTTGTTGTTCTCAATCACGTCAGAGACTTGCAATGCGCCTGCTTTGGCTAAGGCTTTGGCGTCAAACAAGACTTTTTTGTAGGCTGGGTTAACGCTCTCTGGCGTGACAGAACCAGTCTCAGTGACAGTACCCTTTTGTTTGGCAGCATCTTTGGTGAAATCCGTTCCGCCGCCAATAAACGCGGCGCGGAATGCCTTGGCTTGCACAAGGGTTTTAAAGCTTGCCTCTTGAATGTCGGCGCTGGCTGGGGTGGTGTAAGTGGCAATGTTGTCGGTGTAATACTTTTTAACGTCCGCGTCGGTGATGGCGGTGTCTTTAGATTGATAGTTTTGAATTTGTTGCAAAATGTCAGCGCCCGCACCAAAGAATGGTTGCCCGCTCTTCTTGGCGGCTTGCACGGCAACCTCTTGGTTGATCAGGTTATCAAGACTTTGGGGTTTGAAAAATTGCTCGACCAAGGTTGCACCCTGCGCACCTTGCTGCAAGAATTGCTGAATTTGTTGGTTGCTGTAGACGCTGCGGTTAAGTTCCGAGAGCTTGATGTCGGTTTTGCCCACCGTCGCAACGGCTGGGTCATAAAAATCGAGTTTAGAATCTTTTGGGAACTCGAGTTTGGCGTTTTGTTGTAAGCCCTTAACCCAGGCTTCGATTGCGCCGTTGCCTTTCAAGGCTTTGGCGTCTTCGGTCAGCTTATTGGTTTCTTTGCCGTCAGGGGCTTTGTCCATTTTGGCTTTTAAGGTTTCAAAGCTTGGTACGCCCGCAGGTAAGAATTTTTCGACTTTGACAATGTAGAACTTACCGCCGTCGGCAATGGTTGGGGTCATGCCGCCTTGCTTGAGCTTAAACGCGGCATCGGCAATGTTTTTAGGCAGGGCAATTTCGGCAATCGGTTGCGGCACTTTCTCGCCCGTTTTTGCGCCCAATGCGCCGTCTTGGTCTTTGCCGACGGTGCTTTTTTGGCTGGCAAGTTTATCGAAGGCTTCGCCCGCCTTAAGGCTGGCTTGAATCGCATCGGCATCGGCTTGTTTATCCACCACAATTTGACGCGCCAAAATGCGGTCTGTCTCTTTATAGTTGTTCTTGTTTTGGTCGTAAAAGAATTTCAGTTCGGCATCCGAAATGGTGACACCTTTTTGAATCTCTTCGATGCGTTTGGTCAGTTGCAATTGTTGACGCACGGCATCGCGGAAGGTGGCGTCGTTGTAACCGTTGGACTGGACAAAAGCGGTGTAATCCGAATCTTTGGTCAGTTGGCGTTGGGCGCGAAGGTCGGTGATGTACTTGCTGACATCGCCGCCGCTGATGTTAGTACGGCTGGCATCTTGGCGGGCGCTCGAGACGAGCACCAGTTGATTCATGAGAAGGTTATTGACGTCTTGTTGAAATGTACCGCCGTTGGCAAGTCCAAACAATTGGTTTTGTTGCTTGGTGCGTTCATAATCTTGTTCGTTGACTGGTGCGCCATTGACGCTAAACAAGGTTTTGCCATCGGTGCGTTGCACGCCGCCCGTTAAGGATGCCAAGTTGGGCGTAAATTGCACAATCATGCCCGCCAGCAGGGCAACCGCCACAACGCCGAGCACCACCCGTGCCAGGACGGTACGTTTGGATGTGGGTTCGGATTGCTCAATGGCTGCGTATTTCTTCGGTGTTTCTCTCACGTTACTGCCTCCTGTGACTTTTGGTCACGTTGTTGATTTCATTCCCTACTTGAGCTGTATTGACTTGAGCTGGCTTGCACTCTATTGGGTTGTCAGTGTACTCTTCAAAACAGATGCTTCACGCATCGCTGGTTCTTTTCGCACCCGTAGCTCAGCCGGATAGAGCGTTGCCCTCCGGAGGCAAAGGTCACAGATTCGAATTCTGTCGGGTGCACCAAAAACAGGTTTCCTTTCAAGATTTCGGCACGGGTTTTGCAACTGCAAGCTCGCGCGCGAAATTCTAGCACGACTTTGGGGGTTTGAGATATCAAAAACCAAACAATAGCCGTATTTGCCGCGCATCCATGATTTCAGGCTTTGCTGTGCAAATGCTGAACTGATTTGCAGCAAGACTTCAAGCTCGAGTTGGCTGTGAACTTCATGGATTTTGAAATTTGTAATTAATCGGTAATGCTCGAGCACTAATTTCTGGTTGCTCGAGTTTGAATCTTATGCCCTGGCAGTCTCTCAAGTTGACTTTCAGTCCTCTGCCACCAGCTTTTTGGAGCTTGACAAATACTTTTGAAGCCTGTAGCTTTACCGTTAAAGAAACTAACTTTATCATTAAAGTATGGGCTTTTGTCTGAAAACACTATTGTCTAGTCGTATTTAACGCTTCCTCTCGAGTCGAGGTTTTACTGTGGCTGAAACAAATTCAGGGGTCACACTTTCCGACGTTGCCAGTATCGCTGGCGTTTCCAAAATGACTGTCTCTAACGTCATTAACGGTAAAAACGGCATGTCCGAAGAAACCCGTCAACGCGTTTTACGGGCGATAACCCAATGCGGCTATGTGGCAAATTCGGCGGCTCGAGTCTTGGCGGGGCGCAGCATGAATTTGTTGGGCGTGATTTTGCCGCAATTTGATTCGTTGTACCTGAACGAAATTTTGCTGGGTGCAAGCGTTGCCGCCGAAAAGAACGGTTTTGACCTGGCGGTTTTTACCACCTCGAGCAACGTCAAACGCGAACGCGAACGGGCAACTTTGCTGCGAAGTCTTGCCGACGGGGTGTTATTGCTGATGCCCGTGGCGGACGAACACCAGATTTTTATGAATTCGATCCCTGTCGTGTCCATCAATGCCGACGGACCTTATACAATTCAGGCGGACAACAAACACGGTGGTCAACTGGCAGCCAGGCATTTGCTCGAGCTTGGACACACCCGAATTGCCAATGTGCGCTTTCCGAATAAGACCATCAACCCTAAAGAGGATACGGTTTACATCCCTCGTCAGGATGTCCTCGAGCGGCAAGATAGTTTCTTGCAGACGCTTCTCGAGGCGGGTATTGAAACACCCAGCGAATACTTGGTGGATTGTGACACCCATGAGTTGAGGGTTGAAAAATCCTCTGAACAGGCAGCTTTAAAATTACTGCGTTTGGAAAATCCTCCAACAGCGATTTTTGCAACCAGCGATGAAATTGCTTTTGGCGTCCTTCGTGCTGCACAGATGTTGGGTTTGCGTGTTCCCAAAGATCTTTCGATTATTGGTTTTGACGATGTACCCCAATCGGTGAATTGCCATCCTGCACTCACTACAGTACGTCAACCACTGCGCGAAATGGGTGCCGCCGCCGCACAACTCTTAAGTAAACTCGCCAGGGGTGAAACCCCAACCGAGCCTCATCCTTGTTTTGCAACTGAACTGATTGTTCGAGACTCAACTGCGACACCAAAATAATCTCGGGCAGCGGTCAGTTTCTTCACTTTTGCTCAATTCGGTCATTCATTGTGAATTGCTGGCTTCAAGCCGATTTTGAGTTTAAAACTCGAGCAAGCCCAACTGGTCTGATTCAAGCTCGAGGTTGCCTTTGATTGCCTAATTTATTTGCTATTTCAGGAATGGCGCGACAAGACAGCCGTGGAACTCCTGACGATAAGTTTGAGTGCTCTCGGCATTGCTGATTTATTACCTCGAGATTCAGGTGTTAAAAATTGACCGATAAAAAAGTCAGTTGTGCAACGGTTGTGACATTTTGCGTATTTTGACCCAAACCTCAAAACCCGAGAAATAAAGAAACCCCGTGATTGACGGGGTTTTCTTTGGTGGCTATAAACAGACTTGAACTGTTGACCCCACGATTATGAGTCGTGTGCTCTAACCAACTGAGCTACATAGCCACGACGTGCTGCCCATCATTTAAAGCGACTAGCTGGTGCCGAGAGCGGGACTCGAACCCGCACGCCCTCACGAACAACAGATTTTAAGTCTGGCGCGTCTACCATTCCGCCATCCCGGCACTGTACTCGCCCAAGACCTCAAGCGAAGCTTGCAAATAATACGCGCCCAGCCCGTGCGTGTCAATCCGTGGGCAGCATTTTCTCGAGCAAGTATTCGTCTACCTTTTGTCCGTTGACGCGCATGACATCGTGAACCGTGCCTGCAATGTTAAAACCAGTTTGTTTGTAAAGCGTTAAGGCTCGAGTGTTGTGGGTGGTGACGGACAGTTCGATGCGGCTGACGTTGTTGTGTTGCGCCCATAAAAGTGAGTGTCCAAGCAGCGCGGTGGCAATGCCTGCGCTACGGTGGGCGGGGCGCACGTAAACACCCCAAATGCCAGCCGAGTGCCTGGTTTTGGCACTCCTTCCCCTGGCAATGCCATTCATGCCGATCAGGGCGGCGCTTTCTTCGGCAACGAACAGGGTTTGCATGGGGTCTTGAACAATGCCACGCAGTCGCTCGAGCCAAAGTGATCCTGCACGGGCGCGTTCCTCCTCGTAATCGGCGCTGAATGCCCCAGGCTCGAACCTGAGTGCCTCGAGTCTAAGGTCGCGGTACAGGGCGAGGTCGGACTCTAAAATTTCGCGGATGGTGATGGTGTGGTTTAGTTTGGATGCCAGCATGGTTTGACCTGATCTCGAGGGTAATCCCCAGTGTTTAAGCTTAACATGTTCAAATCTGTGATTCTCGAGTCGTATCAGATTTTTGTTGTCACACACGGGTTTTAGGCTCATAAAGCCTAAAAACATGCTCGAGTTTGGTCTGGATTTTTGACCTTTGACCCCTTCAGACCCTAAACTAAACTTGATTCATCAGTGGTAAGGTTTATCTCATCTTTATGTCGAGTAACTTCATAAAGATTTATTTAGCTTGGCTCACCGTGTACAGAATTGTCATTGCTAGCGTGTGGGTAGTTCGACCAGAGCCGAAAGGCTCGAGGAGGTATACGAATGAACGTTAAGAATTTTACAGCCGCAACAGTCACGCTTTTCGCAGGTGTATTTGGTTTGGGTTCTGCTTTTGCGCAGTCTCAACCTGTGGTGCGCCCTCAAGCCGTGATTGTCAACCCAGCCCCTACCGAGTTAAAAGTTGCTGTGGCACTGAATAAAGCTGGTGCTAACCCGTTGTATTTAGAGGGTGAAAACCTGAAGGTTTCGGTCAATGTCAATCAAGACGCTTACGTGTACGTGTTTAACATTCAGTCAACAGGCGCTATTACGGTTTTGTTGCCAAATGGTTTTCCTGGTGGACAACAGCCATTCTTGCGTGCTGGTGAAACCCGTACCTTCCCAGGAACAAACGATAAGTACCAGTTGAACATTCAAGCACCGTTTGGTCAAGAAAAGATTTTTGCCCTTGCCAGCAAAAACCCGCTCAATCTCTCAGGCATTATTCCGCAAGTTCAAACTGGCAATTTTGTCAACGCCACCGTTCAAGGCTCTGAAGGTCTGGCTCGTCCTTTGGCTGTGGTTGTGACCCCATTACCACCAACCGACTGGACCACGGCATTTGTGGACTTTACCACCGCCCGTCCTGTCAGCAACGGCACGCTGGCAATCACCAGCAATGCGCCAAACTCGAGCGTCTTGGTTGACGGAACACTGATTGGTACTGCTCCTGTCAGCGTGGCTGCCGTTCCTGGTGCACACACCGTTCGCGTCAGCGCTCCTGGTTACCAAGACGGTAATTACAGCGTGAACGTCAACGCTGGTCAGACCACCGCCGTCAATGCCCGTCTGACCGCAGTCCAACAAAATGGCACGTTGCAAATTCTTGCGCCGAACGGCTCGAGCGTTTACGTGGACAACCGCCTCGTTGCCAATGGCAGCATCACCGGTATTGCCACCGCCGGCAACCACACCGTTCGTGTGACCTTGGACGGTTACAGCGATTTCAACCAAACTGTTAACGTTAACGTGGGTCAAACCACCGTGGTCGATGCCCGCAACCTACAAGCTATTGTCACCAACGGTACGCTCCGCATCAACTCGCAATCTGGCGCAGAGGTTTATATCAATGGTCAATTCCAGGGCAACCTGACAGGCTCGAGTGCCGAATTGCCATTGGCTGCCGGTCAGTACGCTGTAACCGTGCGCCTTGCTGGTTACCGTGACTTCCAACAGAACGTGGTCGTCAGCGGTGGTCGTGTAACCGTCGTCAACGCCAACTTGCAAGCTGTGGTCACCAATGGCACGCTCAACATTGTCAACAGCGTGCGCGGCGCAAACGTGTTCATTAACGGTCAATTGGTCGGTAAAATTGGCAACAATGGCAGCTTGAGCATTAAAAACTTGCCTGCTGGCACACACGAATTGGTCGTGGTTGCCGCTGGTTACCGTGGCTTTGTTCAAGAATTCACCATCAACGGTGGTCAAACCACCACCGTCGTTGCGAGCTTGTTGCGTTTGTAGACAGCTTTCAGTGAACTCGAGGGGCGGATTCATTTCCGCTCCTTTTTGTTTGGCTCGGGCTTTCAATCATGACGAATACTGAACCCAAGGCGTACAATTCAAGCCTCTAGGGGGTCAAGCATGAAATTCGAGGCTCGAGGTTTAACCCGAACGTTGTTTACAGTTGGTCTGATGTTGGCTGGTTCGGCATTGGCATTTTGTGGTTTTTATGTCGCCAGAGGGGATGCAAAGCTGTTCAACAAGTCTTCGCAAGTCATTATTTCCAGGGATGGCAACCGTACCAACATCACGATGGTCAGCGATTACCAGGGCAACGTCAAGGATTTTGCAATGGTCGTGCCTGTGCCAGTGGTGCTCGAGAAAGCTGACATTCGGGTGATTGACCCTGCGGTGGTACAAAAACTAGATGCCTACAGTGCGCCGCGCTTGGTCGAGTATTTTGACGAAGACCCGTGCCAACCATTGGTCTATCCTTCGGTTGCACCCACCACCGCGAACACTGGTGTGGTGGAGCAAAAGGCAGTCAAACCCGTGGATGCCCTTGGTGTGACCGTCGAGGCGCAGTACGCCGTGGGTGAGTACGATATTGTGATTTTGTCCGCCACTCAAAGCAATGGCTTAGAGACTTGGCTAAAAGAAAACAAGTACAACATCCCGACGGGTGCAAGCACTTCCCTCGCGCCGTATATCAAAATGGGCATGAAGTTCTTTGTGGCAAAAGTCAACCTCGAGAATTTTGATCGAACGGGTTTCTCGAGTTTGCGTCCGTTGCAGATGAGTTTTGAAAGTCCGAATTTTATGCTGCCGTTGCGCCTTGGAATGCTGAATGCCAAAGGCGATCAGGATTTGATTGTTTACGCATTAACGCGCAAAGGTCGGGTCGAAAGCGCCAATTACAGCACCGTGAATATCCCCAGCAACATGGAAGTCCCAGAGTACATTCAAAAAGATTTCAATAAGTTCTATCCTGCACTTTTTAAACGCGCTTATGAACGCGAAAATAAAAAAGCTGTTTTCGTCGAGTACGCCTGGAACTCGAGTTGGTGCGATCCTTGCGCCAGCGAACCGCCGACGCTCGAGGAATTACAAACGGCTGGGGCGGGTTGGGCGGGTCAAAACGGACAGGTTTTTGTCACGCGATTGCACGTGCGTTACGGCAAGTTACGCTTTAAAGAAGATTTGATATTGCGTGAAACGCCGAACAATCAAAACTTTCAGGGTCGGTACGTGATTCGTCACGCTTGGAAAGGGCAGGCTTCATGCCAAGCCGCCGAAAATTACAATGCCAGCCTGCCAAAGCGCTTTGAAACCCAAGCTCAAGTTCTGGCAAACTTAACGGGTTGGAAAATTGAAGACATTCGCAAACGCATGGGTATTCGCTAAAAGTTCTCGAGATGCGTTATTCTAAAACCATGATGTTGAAAGGTTTTCTGGTGTTCTCGAGCCTCGTCTTTGGTGCTGCAATCGCAATTAATGCCTCGAGCGTCAAGCAAAAAGGCGTGCTGGTGGTTGGTATTGACCCGCAATTCGCACCGTTTGAAAGCGTCAACGAAAAGCAAGAAGTTGTGGGCTTTGATGCCGATATGGCTCGAGCGTTCAGCACTAAACTGGGTGTCAAAATCGAATTTAAACGCCTGTCCGTAGAATCCCTGGTCAAAGCCACCGCCACAAGCTTGGTGGACATGGCAATCAGCGGCATTGCCATTTCCAAAAAACCTGGGGTGGTGTTTTCAGATTCGTACTTCTCGAGCGCCCCAGTGCTCGTGGTGCGCAAAGGAAATCCAAAGAAAATAACTTACCCCGCACCCAGTTTTAAAGGCTTGAATTTGGGCGTCCAAGCCAACACGACCAGCTTTGACGCCGCCGACCAGTACCTCAAAGCCCTGGGAGCGCAAATCAAAGCTTACAACGACCTCAAAGCCAGCCTGACGGATTTAAAATCGGCAGCCATCGACGCGATTATTACCGATGCGCCAATCGCGGATTACTTGGTTAAAACCGAAAACCTCGAACGTACTGGCAAACCCCTTAGACTCGAGGAGTACGGCATGGTTTTCAAGCAGGGTTCAGATTTGGTGAAGATCGCCAACGATTTAATCAAAACCATGAAGGTTGATGGCAGCTATCAAAAATTGCTCGAAAAATGGCTTATTAACCCAGCGCGGTAAAACAAAAGCTCGAGCCTAAACTCGAGCTTTTAAAATTGCGTTTAAAACTTAACGCCTTGCGCGGGTGCTTGCCAACATGACCCTCGAGCCTGGCAGGTACGCCATTGGACTGCGAACGTTGCCGTCAATCCGAATCTCGAAGTGCAAGTGCGGTCCTGAACTGCGTCCAGTTGACCCAACCCGAGAAATCAGTTGCCCTTGACGCACCACTTGACCAACGCGCACCATGATTCTGGAGTTGTGGGCGTAAGCATATTCGCGTCCGTCATTGCCAGTGATTTTAACGAAGTTTCCGTAACCGTGTGGATTCCAACCCGCGTAATTGACACGACCAGAAAGTGCTGCATAAACGGGTGTGCCTGTTGGTGCGGCAATGTCAAGTCCAGTATGACCATAACGTCCACCATAACTTTGGGTGATAACCCCTTGAACGGGCCACAATGGGCGCTCGGTATAACCTAAACCAATTCCTGTAAATGCACTGAATACAACAATAAATACTGCAATCTTACGAAACAATTTCAAAATTTCTCCTCGAGCAATTTGGTTGATCTTGGCTTCAGTTCGGCTCTCTTGCGAGTTGTAATGCTGGGGGCGGAACAATATGGTCTGAAGACACCAAATTCTGGGGCGTGCACCGTTCGAGCGAACTCGAGGGGCACGCGGCAGTTTACACGAATAAAAAGGCTAAGCCAAGGTTAAAACACACATGAGAACCAGTTGCAATTACTTGATGGGTCGTAAAATGCGTGTAGCATGGGATTCATTGCTGGTCTTAATGGTTAAACTTGCCGAGCACGAATTCGTTCATGGGCGTACAAACCTTCATCAATCGGACGAGAACAAATTACCGATCATTATTCAAACAATCCTTAACGCCTTGTTTTACGACCCGAGACTCGAGTTTCGTGATACGACTCGATGATGTTTTGTCGTGCATAACTGCCGTGCGAGGGTGCGTTCATAAGTCCCTCGAATTCTTCTGCTGGCACATCCATGTACTGCCAAACCTCTCCGCTTTTAAATTCCAACTCGAGCGTTTGGGTGTCAGAATCGTACCCAATGCTCTTGAGCATACTCGAGTCCACGGCTTTGCGATCCATAAATTCCCACCTTTTGAATAAATTTAAGCCAAAGCTCAAAGCTGATAATATCAAAAAAAGTTGTTCAGATCAGGTTTTCAACCTCAAGAATCAATATTTCAGGCTCTTGCGCTTAGAATTTTACAATGCCGACCTACGCCATTGGTGACATTCACGGATGCTTGGATCAACTTCTCGAGTTACTTCACACTGCTGAACTGACCGATGAGGCTGGGCACTGGGCTGCTCGAGACGCACAGCTTTGGTTTTTGGGTGATTTTACCGACCGTGGAGCAGACGGCATGGGCGTGATTGATCTGGTCATGCGTCTGGAAAAAGAAGCGGTTTTTGAAGGCGGTTTTGTTGGGGCACTATTGGGTAACCACGACGTGATTCTGCAAGAGGTCTATCACTTTGGCAACCATGATGTCCCAAGTTTTGGGCATGTGGGCAAGAAAGTTGGTTTTATTGACATGTGGATAAAAAACGGCGGCAAAATGTCCGACCTCGAGCGACTGACCCCAGAACGAGTGTCCTGGTTACTTAATTTGCCAGCCCTCGCCAAAGTCGGCAACACGCTTCTAATGCACGCCGACAACACCTTTTATCTCAATTACGGCTCGAGCATCCAGGAGGTCAACAAAAACATTCACGCCATCCTGACCGAACATGACATGGACACCATTGACAAACTCGAGGATCAGTTCGCCAAACGGCTCGAGTTTGTCGCACCAGAATTTGCGCAACTGGTCAACATCGCAGATTTTGAGGGCGGTTTTGCCAGAGCACACAAGATGCTCGAGACGTTTGGTGGCACAAAAATCGTTCACGGTCACACGCCAATTTTTAGGTTGTTAGATCGCTCACCGATAGAAGTCACCGAAGCTTGGGAGTATCAGAATGGTTTGTGCGTGAATTTGGATCATTGCTTGTACGCAGGTGGCGAGGGGTTCGTATACGAAATCAGGGATTAGGGATTGGCGCAGATTCTCGAGCCAAACAACAATGCCCGCTCGAGAATGTTGCGGCAAGACTGTTTTGCTCTAATTTGCTCTAAAAAACCCGAGAAAGCCTTGAAGCACATGCAGGTGTGATACAGAGCACCTTGAGCTAAAAAATCAAAAGCAGAATTGAGTCTTGCTCATTGCTGTTCGCTTTCACTGTTTCAACGTAGAATCCATTTTATGACTCGGCTCATCTGGTTACTCGCCCGTTCGCACCTGCGACGAAGACGCACCCAAAACCTGATCTCGATTGTTGGCGTGGCGATTGGCGTGATGGTCTTGACCACGGCATTATCGTTAACCAATGGTTTTGTCAAAACCCTGATTGACACGACCATCAAAGCCCAACCGCACATCACGCTTCAAGCCTGGGATCAAGAACAGGGCGGCACGCCAACAGACCCCAAACTCGAGCAGCGTCTTTTGAATAACAAAGAGGTGGTGGGTTGGTCGCGTTACGTGTTCACGCAAGGCTTGCTGACGCGCCGTGCCAGCAACGGTAAGGGTGGCAGCACGGGCTTTGCCCAAGTGTACGGGGTGGACACCAAGCGTGAGGCTGGGGCGTTAAACCTCGAGTCTGAAGACCGAATTCAACTCGAGCAACTGCCACCCGACGGAATTTTATTGGGTTACGACTTGGCACGATCAATGCGGCTGATTGTCGGTGACACGATTTACGTGGTGGCAACCAAGGGTTTGGACATCTCGAGTGCCGTGAAAAAGAAATTTAGGTTTTCTGGAACGTTTCGCACCCGCAATTACCAAATTGACAGTGTTTTTGGTTTTGTTGGCATTCAAGCCTTGCAAGACCTGATGGGGCTGGGACAGAACATCATGGGCTATCACGTGCGTTTGTCCGACGCCGAACGTGCCATTCGCTTAGCGAACACCTTGCCGCTCGACCTCGAGCCTGGAAAGGTCAAACCAACCAATTTTTATGGTCGTCCTTGGCAGGACATCAACCAAACCTTGATTGCCCAGATGCAGTTGCAAAAAAACATCATTTCGATTGTGCTGCTACTTATCGTGATCGTTGCCGCGTTCGGGATTGTTAACGTTCTGGTCTTGACCGTTTTTGAAAAAACCCCCGAGATTGCGATTTTACGGGCGATGGGTGCAAAATCCAGTGTGATTCAACAGGTTTTCTTGCTCGAGGGTTTTGTGCTGGGGTTTTTGGGAATGCTTCTGGGCAACCTTTTGGGCTTTGGGTTAAGCCTGTATTTCACGCTCAATCCGTACCGTCTACCTGGAGATTTATACTTTATTACCGCCCTGCCAGCTCAAATGAAAGCTTTTGATTTTGTTTGGGTCAGCATCGCATCGCTATTGACAACCTTGGTCGCTGGTTTTATTCCCGCGCGTCGTGCCGCCAACATTCAACCAGCAAGAATCATTCGCTAAACCTCGGGTTTTTTCTCAGGCGTGCGCAAGTTCTGTTTTTCGAGCATTGATAATCTTTTCGGCTTGCAACGCTGGAACTTGGGCGTAAGAATCAAATTTAATGCTGTACACACCGCGTCCACTGGTCAGGCTGTGCAATTCTGGTGAATAATTTTGAACTTCTGCAAGCGGCACAAGCGCACTGATGACCGTGACCCCGCCCTCGGGTTCCATGCCCTGCACTTTGGCGCGGCGGGTGTTCAGATCGCCCAAAATATCGCCCGTGTAGCGTTCTGGAACGCGAACTTTGACCAGCATGACCGGCTCGAGCAGGGCGGGTTTGGCTTTTTCGGCGGCGTTGCGCAGCCCAATGCTGCCAGCGGTTTTGAATGCCATGTCCGAGGAGTCAACATCGTGGTAACTGCCGTCGTAAACAACCACTTTGATGTTTTGCAACGGGTATCCCGCCAGTGCGCCGTGATGTCTGGCTTCTTCGACGCCTTTTTCGATGCTGGGAATGTATTTGGTCGGTACAACCCCGCCAATCACTTCTGACACAAACTCAAATTCTTGATGTGATGGTTCAATCCGTAACCAGCAATCGCCGTACTGTCCGTGACCACCAGATTGCCGTTTAAATTTACCCTGGGCTTGCGCCGATGCCAGCACGGTTTCGCGGTACGCAATCTTGGGCAAACTCGAGGTGATGTTCACGCCGTACAACCCCAGTTTTTCGACTGCAATCTCGAGGTGCGTGTGACCCATGCCCGAGAGCAAACTCTCAGAAGTTTCATTGTTGCGGGTCAAATGCAGCGTGGG
Organism: Deinococcales bacterium; assembly: GCA_043775825.1. Taxonomy (GTDB): domain Bacteria; phylum Deinococcota; class Deinococci; order Deinococcales; family JAAFIG01; genus JANXTZ01. The sequence goes on along the minus strand of JAYVRX010000071.1, from coordinate 23,468 downwards.
GTCTTCCTCGAGCAATTTGCCCAAAGCCGTGCCCAGTTTGTCCTCGTCCGAGCGGGTCGCCGCATGAATCGCCAAGCTCGAGATGGCTTCCGGAAGCTCGAGCGGTCCAAAATCAATCTGCCGATTCGGATCGCATAAGGTATCGCCCGTGTGCAAGTCAGGAACTTTGGTGATCGCACCAATCATGCCCGCCTCGAGAGCTGGAACTTCGATCAATTCCTTGCCGCGCAGCGTGTACAAGTGCGCAAGTTTGAAATCCTTGTCCGAATGCGAGTTTCTGACCGTATCGCCTGGGTGCAACTGCCCGCTCCAAACGCGCACATAAGCGACTTTGCCGACGAAAGGATCAATCGCGGTACGCCAAACTCGAGCCGAAAACGGCGCGTCAATATTCGGCGCTCGAGTTTGCTGATCGATGCCAACCACTTCGGGACGATCTTTGGGCGCACGAAGTGCCTCAACCATCAAATTAAGAAGCGGTTCTAAACCAACCAAACCCGAGCTGCTGAGCGGCAAAACCGGGAACAATTCACCGTGATGTACCGCCTCGAGAAAGGCGTTTTTCACGGCTTGATCTTCGAGCGGTTCGTCGGACAAATACTGTTCCATCAAGCCTTCATTGGTTTCGACAATTGCCTCAATCAATTTGGTTCGGTGCGCCCGGGTGGATTCTGCCAGCGCTTCAGGAATCTCTTGCAACTCGAGCTTTCCGTTGGTGTAAACATACGCTTTGTCGGACAGCAGGTCTATCACGCCACGAAAATTACTTTCTGACCCAATCGGAATGTGCGAAGCCACCGCCTGCATGGAAAGCGTGTCATGAACGCTGTGCAACGCCCCAAAAAAATCTGAATGCTCGCGGTCAAGTTTGTTAACCACCACAATGCGCGGCATGTTGAACTCATCCGCCGTTTTCCAAACCCGTTCCGTGCCCACCGACACGCCCGAGGTCGCGCTGACCACAATCAAACTCGAGTCTGCCGCCCGCATCGCGCCGCGAATTTCACCGACAAAATCGGCGTACCCAGGCGCGTCTAATAAATTCAGACTCGTGTCTTGCCAAGACAAATTCAGTACGCTGGTCGCCACACTCATGCCACGTTTTTTCTCGGTTTCCGTGTGATCGCTGGCAGTCGTACCATCTTCGACGCGTCCCAACCGATCTCGAGCGCCCGCTTTGAACAGCAAGCCCTCAACCAAACTGGTTTTACCTGCGCCGTTATGACCGACCACCGAAACGTTTCTGACGCGCACAACAACCACCTCCAAAATCTCGAGAGGTTAAGAACGGGTGTCTCTGATGGTGTTGGAAACGAACTCCAAATGTACGCACCCCCTTTTCAGACTTGCAGTCATGAGAGATGGGTTACTGAACGCCGCGCCAAAAAACAATGCTTTTAGATCTCGAGCTTACACCTCAAGCCTCGGGTGATGCGTTGGGACATTCGAGTTTTTAGAGCACGTCTTTGGTCGTCCCTCGAGCCTTGTAATTCATGTAATTCTTGCGAATTCTGAACGCCGTGTTCATCAGGCTCGAGATCGGTGAAAGGCTTTGCTCGTACGCTGGAAAGAAGACTTTTTGCCCGCCCAGGCGTTCTTTAAATTCGTAAACACCAAAACTGTGCTTGTCTTCAGAGATGGTTTTGGGAATCCCGAACAAATCCAGGTACTTGTACCCTCTCGCCATGCCGTGCCGAATCATGCCCCAGTAAAAACCGTTGCTGGCTTTGGGGTCTTTCTCGCCTTCTTTGCGAATCTGCCGAGTGCTGCCGCCGTACAGGTAATTCAGGTCGTGACCCAGACCGATAATCAAACCGCTGGCGAGCGGCACGCCCTCGTGACGGGCGGTGATGATGACGGCTTCGCCACCAAATTTGTTGCATTCTTTCCAGACCGCCTCGTAATAATTCTTTTGGCGCTGCAACAAACTCGAGCGCCTGTTGGTTTCGGAAAAAAGCACCCAGAAACTCTCAAAATCGTCTTCGGGTTGCGCGGTCACGCCCAATTTGAGGCTGGTGCGGGTGTTGCGCCGCGCCATCTCGTGCATGTTCTTGAAAAACTGGTCTTCGGGTTTGGTCAAATCCAGCAAAATCGTGTGCTCCGGTTGAATGGTGCTCGAGTTCTTCCAGACGCCGTAACGCTCTACAATGTTGCTGCCCGTGCCGTCGGACAAGAGCGGAATCGGGGGTTCGATCTTGATGCTGACATCGCCCGCGCCAGCCCAGGCTTTCAAAGCCGCGCCCACATCCTCGAGGTCACTGAACGAATTCATGGCGGGACCACGCGGGCAGTACAGGAAACTGAGTCCCGTTTGCTTGCGGCGCAACACTTGCGCGGCGGCGAACGCCACACCATCACGCTCGAGTTTCAAACGGTGCGGCGTCCAACCGCTGATGCGGCGCACCTCACCGAAGCCCCAACCTTGCAAAGCGCTGTAATGCGAGAAACTGGTGACGAGTTGATTCCACTCGAGCGGGTCGGAAATGATGGTGGTGGTGATTTTACGGCTCACGCTGGGATGATACCGCGAAACATTGAGGGGATTCTCATGGGAGAGTGTAATCTCGAGATTTGGGTTTTTATGTTGACGCTCGAGTACGTAATTTTTGCAGAATTGGCAATTCAGTATAAGCCATCCCAACAGTCAAAACAGTCATGAAAGTCAAAAAAGTCCAGGTTGGGATTTTAAATGGCGCAGGTGCGAAAAAATACCAGACTACAATGCCAGTGGCTATCGTCAAATACTCGAGCACCATGACAGAAGCTACGATGGGCAAACTGCGATTTCGTTGCAACAATGCTCTTAAGACAGAATCGAACAACAAAATCATTGTCAGAAAAGAACTCTTTCCTAAAAAGTAAAGACTGAATGCGGCAAACAAAGTTGGATAACGAAACCTAAAATCCAAAAAGAACAATCCAAGAATAGTTACCCAGACCACAACGAGCATGATTTTAAACCAGATGGTTTGTCTTGATTCTGGTATGAAACGTCGGGCTTGCTCTTTGGTCAAATACTCACGTTCAAAACCTCGAGCCGCCATTTTAGGATTTCCTAACTCGAACACAGATTTTTGTTGGGCTTCGGTACTCGAAATTCCACGCGCTTCATATTTCTCGAGTGAGGTTTGATAATGGTCGGTAATTTCTTTAGTGATGCTCGAGATTGCTGTCAGAGTCAGGTTTTTAGTGGCTTTTGAAAGCCATTGCTCGAGCGTAAAAATGGATTCTGGGGTCATGTTGTGGCTCGAGTTGAGAGTTTACGAAGAATTGGATTCAGAATCAAAAGCCATAGAATTCCATTGGAAATCAATACTTGACTAACAAATGGAAATAGGATGAAAAACAAATCAAATTTATCTATAATTGATTTGAAATTTACGAACAAGATTAACTTTAAAACGAATATTAAAATTGATAAAATAAAAACATACAAGCTAAAAATTGCAAGGAAATTTGCTATTACATATTTTTTGATATTATAAATTGAGATCACAAGCAATATCGAACCCATACCAGCAATTAATACATGAGAATTTTGTAATACGTTCAATATGGCGCGTATCTGCCAAGAGAAATATTTTGCGTTTTGTTCGATAGAAGCTAAGTCAGTATAATGACCGTTTTGATACATATCAAAATCAATTTTTAAACCATAAATAGAAAGCAAAATGTTAAAAATACTACTAAAAAAAATTATTAATTTAACATTTCCTAATATTTCAATAATTATTTGATCAAAAGTGGTTAAATATGACTTTCTAAACTTTTTTGCTAATCTTTTTGGATCGCCAAGAAGCGTCACTGCTACTTTCTCGGCTTCAACTTGAGAAAGTCCCGCATTCGTTTGGTAATCGAGCGTTGTCTTGACGTGGTCGGTAATTTCCTTGCGAATACTGACCACCGCTTCGGGTGTAAGGTCGTTGGTCGCAATCTGAAGCCATGACTCGAGCGTGAAAATGCTGTTCATGATGCGCCTTTCAAAATTCCTCCGATGGCGTTGGCGTACCGTGTCCATTCGGCGCGTTCTTTGGTTAGCGCTTTCAAACCTTTTTCGGTCAATTTGTAATAGCGTCTGGTGCGTCCGTTCTCGATTTCTTCGTGACTGCTGACCAGTCCATCGCGCTCCAAGGTGTGCAGTGCGGGGTAAAGTGTGCCTTCTTTAAAGTCGAGCACGCCCTCGCTTTGGCGTTTGATGCGCGATGCAATTTCGTAACCGTGGCTCGAGCCGAAGCTGAGGGTTTGGAGAATCAATGCAGGCAAACTGCCTTTGAGGTTCATGCTAAGTTTATACATCTAATTCCGACGCATTGCAACTTGAGGTATGTGGTTTGACAGCAAACTCGAGCGCAAGTTACGGTTAACCTTATGCCAGTTTCAGAGTTAACGCCAAGCTCGAGGTTTACGGTTTTGCAACTCTTGCAAACCACCAGTGGCGTGTTCATTTCTGGTGAAAATCTGGCGGCACAACTGAACATTTCTCGGGTCGCCATCTGGAAACTGATCTCGAGTCTGGAGGCTGAGGGCTATCCGATTGAGCGCGGCAGCAAAGGGTATCGGCTGGCGGCAGACGCGCCAACGCCGCTAGGTTTGCCGTTCGCGCTCGAGTACAAAGCCAGCACGACCTCGACCCAGGACGATGCTCGAGTTCTGGCACGGTCTGGTGCGCCGGAGTTCAGCACGGTGCTGTCTGAGATTCAAACTGCGGGGCGTGGGCGTCGCGCCAAAGTCTGGCATTCGCCAAGCGGCGCGGGTTTGTACTTCACGGTGTTGCTGCGCCCCACGCGACCCGTGAACGAATTGGGCGTGCTGCCGCTTTTGGCGGGTGTGGCGCTTTTTCGTGCAATCAAACTCGAAACGGGTTTTGAAGCGCTTTTAAAGTGGTCCAACGACCTGCTGGCAAGCGATGGGCGCAAACTGGCGGGCATCTTGCTCGAGGCGGAACTCGAGGATGGCACGGCGCGGTTTGTGGTGTTGGGCATGGGTTTGAACGTGCGAACCCAGAATTTCCCAAGCGATATTCCGGCGGCGGCACTCGAGGAATTTGTTTCACCTGTCAACCGCAAAAAATTACTGTCCACCATCATGCTCGAGTTGCAAAAACTGTACAAACACTGGTCTGAACTTGGCTCGAGTGTCGTGATAGACGCTTGGCGCGAATCGAACGCAACACTGGGGCGCGAAGTCAGTGTGCTCGAACCGAACGGCTCGAGTTTTACAGGGGTCGCGCAAGATATTACCAACGATGGTGCGTTAATCGTCAAAACCACTGGCGGTATCAAAACCATCAACGCTGGTGAAGTCAGTCTTAAGTTTGTTTCTAACGGGTAAATTTTAGCTCAAACTTCCAAAAATACACGTTTCACCCGCGTTTTTCTCAAAAGTCTGCCTCGAGATACGGCATTGATTCTGGCTGGAAGTTTGTTGAGCAACAAGTCCATTCACTTGGGTTATGCTGCATTCATGAAACTAAGCATGGTTGGTTTAGGTCGTATGGGTGGCAACATGACGCGTCGTTTGATGAAAGCGGGGCATGACGTGGTGGCGTTTGATCGCAACCCAGAAACGGTGCAAGCCTACGCCTTCGAGGGTGCAATTGCCGCCAGTTCGCTCAAGGATGCGATTGCTAAATCTCAGTCCGGTGGTCAACCCACAATTGTTTGGATCATGGTTCCGAGCGGCAAACCCACGATGGACACGGTGCTCGAGGCGGCAAAGCATTTGCAAAAGGGCGACGTTATCATTGATGGCGGCAACAGTTTTTACAAAGATTCAATTCAGACAGGCACTCAACTGGCGGCGCTCGGGATTGATTACATTGATTGCGGCACTTCGGGCGGTGTTTGGGGTCTCGAGAACGGCTACTGCCTGATGGTTGGCGGCTCTGATGAGGCGTGCAAGGCTTGTGAACCGATTTTTCTGGCGTTGGCGCAGGAGGGCGGCTATTTGCACGCGGGCGTTTCAGGGGCGGGGCATTTTACCAAAATGGTTCACAATGGCATCGAGTACGGCATGATGCAAGCCATCGGTGAGGGTTTGGACATTGTTGAATCCAGCCCGTTTAAGGTTGATTTACATGCCTTAACCAGCCTTTGGAATCATGGTTCGGTGGTGCGCAGTTGGCTGATGGAACTTGCCGAACGCGCTTTTGCCAGTGAACCTCATCTCGAGAGCATTAAAGATTACGTCGAAGATTCTGGTGAGGGGCGTTGGACGATTCAAACGGCGATGGAATACAACGTGCCCGCACCAATTATTACCCTGTCGTTACTCGAGCGTTTTCACTCGAGGGACGATGTTTCGTTTAGTGCCAAAGTGGTGGCGGCGCTACGCAATCAATTTGGTGGTCACGCGGTTAAAAAAGAGGCTTAAGCTCGCGGTTTCGGTCATTTTTACGGCGTTAAATGTTGCTCGAGAAATAACTTTTCTCGAGCAGTTTATTTGATACTTGGTTGCTTTGTTTAGTCTTTCTTTAAAAGTGCGTTGGGGTATTTCTATTTTCGCAAAGCCTGTGTTAACATGCGCTTCAGGCAAAAAGCCAAAGTTGAGTGGTCATTTCGTTTGCCATGTCTTTTACAGCATGGAAGCGTTACCAAATCACTTAAACTGTCCGCTTCTCGAGGAGGAGAAGGTTATGAAAATGAGGAACACAGCAGTTATTGCAGCACTTACGGTCGCATTGGGTCTGGGTATCGCCAGCACCCAAAGCACAGGCAAAGTTACGATCTGGACGGATTTCAAGGGTGGCGAATTGGCATGGTTCACCGCCGCCGCCAAAGCTTTCGAGGCTACCCCAGCCGCCAAAGGTGCAAAACTCGAGTTAACGAACGTCATTCTGGGCGAAACCCGTGACAAATTCGTTCAAGCCGCGCCCAAAGGCGAAGGTCCTGATTTGATCGCTACCATCCCTCACGATCAAATTGGTGAATTCGTGACGGCGGGCGTGCTCGAACCGATGACCAAATACTTGGATGCCAAAACCAAAGCCGATACGCAAGCCAGCGCGATTGACGCGTTTAACTACAAAGGCAAATTGTTTGGTTTGCCCATGTGGAGCGAAGCCGTCGCGGTGGTTTACAACAAGAAGCTGATCAAAAGCATTCCAAGCAACTGGGACGCCTTTATTGCCGCCGCGCAGAAACTGACCGTTCCTGAAAAGCAAGAATTTGGTTTCTTGGCTCCAATCGGCATTCAGTACCACATGAACGGTATTTACCGTGCATTCGGTGCTTACGTGTTCGGTAAGAACAAAGACGGCAGCCTGAACCCACAAGATGTCGGTCTTGCCAACGAGGGTGCTGTCAAAGCCGCCCAGACCATCAACGACTTGCGCTTCAAATACAAGTTGATCCCTGAAGGCACTGAAAATCCTGATCTCGAGAAGGACTTGTTCACCAAAGGCAAAGTTGCCATGTGGTTGACCGGACCTTGGGACATGAGCGCCGTCAAAGACGCCAAGATTGATTACGGCATTGGCTTGTTGCCAAAACCAACAGGTGCTACCAAAGCTTGGTCACCGTTTATTGGTGTGCGCGGTTTGGTCATGAACGCCTACTCCAAGAACAAAGAAGTTGCTGCTGCATTCGCGCAGTACTTGATCTCGAAGGAAAGCCAAATCAGCCTCAACAAAGAGGGCGGACGCTTGCCAATCTCGAAGAGTGCCCTGGTTCAACTTAAGAGCGACGCCACCGTCAAAGGCTTCGGCGCTGCCTCGGCTGCGGGTATTGCCATGCCAAACATTGCCGAAATGGGCAGCGTTTGGGGTCCTTGGGGCGATGCTTTGAACCTTTCGATCAAAACCGCAAACCCCGATTTCGCCGATTATCACAAAAAAGCTGTTGCCGCCATCTTGAGCGCGATCAACAAGAAGTAATTTATCACCGCTAGGGTAACGCGCCCCATCCCGCTTCTGGGGTGGGGCGCGTTTTTGATTTACTTGATTTTAAACAGTTACTTTTATGGCACTGCAACACACATTGAACACCAAAACCCAAATAAACTCGAGAAATCAAAACAGTCTAAATTAAAGGGGTGAGCGTATGGCAACTACGGTACGAACACGATCACGAAAGAAAATAGCCGACGGAGGGTTTTTCGGCTTGGGTTCGACCACACCACCCGAAGGCGCTTCGGGAGCAGCCCTGGCAATCGCTTTGGTGCTTGGCATTTGTTTTCTGGCTTTGGCGCTGGGTTTATTGCTCGCCAACGGTTTAAGCGCTTTGGCAGACGCTCAACAATGGAATGAACCCAAACGTTACTGGTTACTGGCTTTTACCATCCTTGCCATGATTCCGATTTTGCTGGTGGCGGTCAAGGTCATGCCTTGGCTGTCCAATTGGTATTATTTGCTGCCAGCCATCGTATGTTTGCTGGCTTTTACAATCTACCCAATCATTTTGACTTTTTACTTTGCTTTTACCAATTATAGCGCCATCAACAGTGGCGAACCCGACTCGAGCGCCCAAATTGAAGTTAAAATCGTGAATCCAACCACCCTGACAGTGTTGGGTGGTGCAGTCGCCGCCACAGAATTGCGGTGTGAGACACCAGATTGCGCCGGTCGAAGCGTAGCATTTCTTGATGAACGTGGCAGCACCATCAAAAAAGTTTTGACCAACATTAGCAGCCTGAGTGGAAACACCATCACCTTGGCTTCTGCCCTGCCAGCAGGTTTAGAAGCCAGCCGTTTAAGTCGGATCAACGACATCCAAGTGGTGGGTTTTAGTAATTTCTCGAGAATCTTTGCCCAAGCCAGCCAACAACTGATCCCAGTCTTTGTTTGGACGGTTCAATTCGCGGTTTTTACCACTTTAATCAATGTGGTGTTCGGCGTTTTATTGGGCATTTTAATCAACAACCGTCGGCTTAAATTTCGTAACGTTTACCGTTCGTTGCTGTTCTTGCCCTGGGCTGTTCCAACAGTCATCAGCATTCAAATGTGGACCAAATTGCTCGACGCCAACTTCGGTGCTCTAAACCGTTTGTTTGGTTTTATTGGTTTAAATCCTGCACCTTGGTTGATTGATGGTCTTTGGGCAAAAGCCGCAATTTTGCTGGTCAATTTGTGGCTCGGCTTTCCGTACATGATGACCGCCACCGTCGGCGCGTTATCAGCCATTCCAGATGAACTCTACGAGGCTGCCGAAATTGATGGCGCAAGCCGTTGGAATCAAACTCGTTTTATCACCCTACCCATGTTAACCGCCGCGTTTACCCCAATTATTTTGGGTACGTTCGCATTTAACTTTAACAACTTTGGTATTATTTACCTTCTCACAGGTGGCAAACCCATCGAGGCTGGACAATTGCCAACCGCCCATAGCACAGACATCCTGCTTTCTTGGGGGTACAACACCGCCTTTTTAAACGGCATTGACCGTGGCATGGCAAGCGCCATTGCGGTGCTGGTGGCGTTTTTGACCATTGGCATCAGCATGGTCAATTTCAGTGTCGCGGGTGTCTTTAAGGAGGCTCGAAAATGACTTCAGGTTCTGGCAGAAATTCAAACTCGAGCTTTTCGTGGCAATCCATTGTCGGTTGGGGCTTGGGCGCGGCACTGCTGATTTTTACCGTCATCACCGTTCGGGATTTAGCCTCTAGGGTACTGCCACGTTCGTTTGCGGTCATGTACCCCGAAAATGGCGGACGCAACGTCTTGCTCGGTTTGCTGGGTGCGATAATACTGATTTTTATAACCTCTTATGTTGGCAAGCTCTGGGGCGAACGCACACGCCAGGGACGCAAAATCAATTACTGGGCGATCATGACCGATCAGTTGACGCACTTGTTCTTCTGGATTTTTATTCTGGTTGCCCTGTACCCAATTATTTTTGTGGTCAGCGCCTCGTTCGACCCGCGCAACACCCTGACCGACGCCAGCCTTGGCGACACTGGACCACTCATTGTCCAAGCCAAAGTCTTACCGAGTCTCGAGGGCAAAGATTTCAGCAATTACGAGGCTCTTTTTAAAGGCGTGGTGGTAGCACCCTGGCAAATTTTGGGGCTGGTGATCTTTGGATTGGGCATTGTTGGCATTGCCGCGCTGTGGTTTATGGTGCAAGCCAACGCTGGTAGAACCAACGCCCAAATCAACCAAAACCGAACTCGGGCGTACTGGGCGATTGCGCTCGGTCTGCTGGTGTTTTTCGGCACGCTCGGACCTTCACAATTTACGGGTGATGGCAGCCTCGAGTCTAAATTTTTGCTGTGGTTGCGCAACACCTTTATTATTTCAACGATTACTGGAGTCTTAACCGTAATATTGACCACCACCGTCGGTTATGCGATGGCGCGGCTGCGATTTCCAGGGCGTTTTCAGGTTTTGCTGTTCTTTATTTTTGTTCAGATGTTCCCAGTGTTTTTGGCAGCCGTGGCAATTTACGACCTGATGTACCGTCTTGGTTTGCTGGGCAGTTTTGCGGGTTTGATTCTGGCGTACTCGGGTGGGTCTATCGCTTACGGCACTTGGTTTTACAAGGGTTACGTCGAAAGCCTGCCGCCAAGCCTCGAGGAAGCCGCCCTGGTGGACGGTTGCACCCGTTGGACGGCGTTTACCAGGGTGGTGTTACCGCTTTCGGGTCCAATGTTGGTGTTTATTTTCTTACAGCAATTCATTGGAACTTACGCCGAGTTTTTCCTCGCCAACATTTTACTTGCCGCCGGTGTGGACAATTGGAACATCGGTTTGGGACTTCGTAGTTTCGCCCAGCAATTCACTGCCGAGTACGGCAAGTTTAGCGCCGCTGCGGTACTCGGTGCATTGCCGATTGTGGCATTGTTTTACGGTTTTCAGCAATTTTTTGTTTCTGGTTCACTTTCGGGTGGCGTCAAAGAATAAAAAATACCAGCATTTACCTCCGCTCGAGAGTCTCGAGCGGATTTTTTTTGGACTCAAAACTCAAGACCTCAAGGCTCGATACGTGTCAATTTTCGGCAGTCTGAGGGCTACAGTGGTTTCCGTATTCATTGATAAAAAAGCTGCGCTTTTTGACCAATTCCTACTCCAACCACTGTCCGTTTCTGCTCGCACAGCTCGCGTTTTGGTTGATAAACTTCGTTTATCAACCAAAACGGAAATCACTGTAGATATACCCGCATTGGTCACATCAGCCTCCTGAAGCAGCAGTTCAGTGCTGCGATCTGCGGGTGCTTTCGCCCTGCGTTTTACTTGCGCGGCAGCCTGTTCGACCTCTTGGACTTTGGGGTTTTGAGTCAAATCGGTGGCATTTTTTGATCTGGTATTTGACTTTTGATCGGTGGTTTAACCCGTTTGATTGCATTTGATTGCTTGGTCGCAATTGATCTGGACATAATTCAAGTCCTGTCTGAAAATAATCGAAATGAAACTCGAGATTGTAACGCCTCGGCTTGATGATGGCAGTCTTGATTAATCTTGGGTTGAACTCCAACTGAAATTTGCTTGAGCCTTCAGCTTGATTTCAATGATGCTTCAGCCTGGCGTCAGTCCTGCGGTTCAAACTTCAAATCAGAAGACACGGAGACGCAAATGCTCGAGATTTAACTCGATTGTCATTTGTCCTAAATGCGCAATCACTTTTTGATGGATTATCGAAAGGATTCAAGATGATAAAAGAACACGAATTGATCGGGAAACCCGTGGTACTTCACGACGGTCAAAAGCTTGGTTCAGTGATCGGTCTGCTACTGGACAGAGAAGCATCGCGCTTAATGGCTTTGACAATCACGCTTAATGGCTTTGACAATCAATGGTGAAAAAGACAACCCTCGAGCCATCCCCTTCGAGGGCATACGAATCGGTTCAGATGCCGTCGTTGTAGACCAGGGCATTGCAGCAACATCCGTCAGTTCATGGTCGAAAGCGCAAACCGAGTTTTTAACCGGAGCTTACCGAGGACGCGAGGTACTGAGCACGTCAGGAGAGCGCCTGGGAAGTCTGGCTGAACTGTGCTTTGATGAAACAAACGGAGAACTTGTCGGAATTGAAATCTCTAAAGGCGCGGTGGCAGATTTGCGTGGACGCACTTATATTCCCGCCCCTGGCATCAGGGTGGGCGAAAAAGTGCTGATTGAACCCCAAGCGTTGGCGGCGAGTCAAACCATCTCGAGCGCTTTGAATCAAGTGGTTTCAGGCATTGGCACGGTGGTTTCAGACGCCAGCAATTCAATAAAATCTGTCGCCCGCGAGGCATCCAATGTGCTTGGCGTTGCCAGCGGTGCGATTGGTCTGGCACGAACCAAACTCGAGACCAATCAAGTGCGTTATGTGATCGGACGCAGCGTTCCTCAAACTTTTCAATTAAATGATAATTTAAGTATTTCCCCAGGCGAATTGATCTCTGAACACCAAGCCACTCGCGCCGCTGAAGAGGGCAAACTGCTGGCATTGTTTCTGGCGGCTGGCGGCTCGAGCGTCCGTGACAGTTGGCAGAGGGCAAAGGATTTGGCATCGCAGACCTTTGAGCGTTTGCGCGGCTCGGAGGTCGTTGAAGAGTCAAGCTTGAACGGAATCGAGGTGACGCTGGGGTTCACGGTCAGTCGGGCGGTTGGTGATATGAATTCACCGATTATTCGTGAGGGTGAAACCGTCAGCAAAGACACCATCAAAAGGGCGAGCGAAGAACGTTACGGCGCTGACCTGATCAACGCCGTGTTCGGCGAAATGAACGCCGCGTCATCGTTTGAAGATTTAAATCAACCCAAAGATGATCCCTCGGTTTTGGCTTTAGACGATGACGGAAATCCCAACGTTCAGGCAGAGGACGAATCGGTCATGCGTTCTGCTTTGGGCAAGACCGTGAACCGTCCAGTGTTCAGTTACGACGGTAAAACCATTCTCACACCAGATGAACCAATCACCAGCGACCTCTTAGAGCAAGCCCGCGAAAAGCGTGTGATGCCAGAACTGAGCGCCGCGTTGGATGCAGATCAGAACAATCATTAGGGCAATAAATTCAGAACAATCATTAGGGCAATAAATGGAATCCGCAGCTCGAGCTTGAAATAGTATTTTTGAAGTCTATAAAATGAAGGCGCTGTCATGAACAGACAGTGCCTTTAAAGTTGCCTGGCAAATTGTTTACGCCCAACTGAGTATTTCCCGACTCCATTCTGCCAAAAGCAGCAGAATTCCGCGTGAGACACGGTTTCCTTACTCGCATAGCTCGCCTTAATTTTGATGATAGAACTATTAAAATTAAGTAGGAGGTACTTAAATCAAATCTTAAGCTCGAGAAGCGTGATTACATCATCAAATCGGTAAACTCCTCGAGCAAAGCTGTGGCTGCCAAAGTTGTGCGGGTTGCAACAAAGATGGTGTCTTGCCCCGCGAGCGTGCCAACAATGTCGTCTCGAAACAAACGGTCAATCACGTATGCCACGCCATTAGCATGACCTTCGGAAGTTTTTAAGACCACAATATTTTCGCCACGGTCAACATCGTGAACAAATTGCTTAAAACGCATTTTTAATTCGTCCATCACATCGCTCGCCAAATTTAAAGGCGCAAGTGCATAACGGTGTCTGCCTTTCCCCATTGGCAAACGCACAAGGCGCATTTCGGTAATGTCACGGCTGACCGTGGCTTGTGTCACCAGCACACCATCTCGCTCGAGATGCTCGACCAATTCTGCCTGGGTTTGCACAAATTCTCTGGACACAATGTCTTCAATTCGTTTATGACGTTGTTCTTTAGAAAGCATAATTGAATTGAATATACAGTATTTTTATGCAAATTTTCTGTAAGCAACCCCAAAAACCTCGAGCAAGATTGCCCGAATGAGTATCGAAAATCAATATTCCTGAAGAAACACTAAAGACCGCAAGTTGAGATTTGACACGTCACAGACGAAAAAAGCTCGAGAATGCCGTTGTTGAACTTCATGGGCTGGAAAGGTAAACTAAACTCAGTCCAAAATTCTGGAGGAAATACCTATGAAAAAAATCTTGCTGTCTGCGGCACTCCTAGCAGGAATGCTCTTCGTAAACTCGAGCTTTGCCACACCGATCCAAGACGCTCAAAAACTTTACGCCAAAGGCGATTTTAAAGCGGCTGTTGATATTGCCAGCGACATTGACACTGCAGAAGGTCAAGCTTTTGCCGCCAAAGCCAACAGCATTTACGCAGGCACGCAACCCGAAAATAAACAAGAACCAATGTACGCAATGTCCGAGAAATACGCCAACAACGCCGTTAAATTAAACAGCAAATTTGCTCCAGGTTACTTCGAGTTGGCTCGAGCTTTAGGACGACTCTCACAACTGCGTGGCACGCTTGCCGCGCTCTCGCAAGGCTTAGGCACAAAAATCAAAACAAACCTCGAGACTTGCCTTGACCTGGACCGCAGCAGCGCCTCTTGCATGGTTGCTTACGGTTTATGGCACGCCGAAATTGTTGCCAAAGGCGTGGGATGGGTATACGGCGCAAACGAAGGCGCAAGCATCAACTTCTTTGAACGCGCCATCGCGATTGAACCAAAAATTATTATTCACCGTGTCGAATACGCCAAAGGAATGCTGCTCTTAAACCGTGACAAGTACAAAGCCGCCGCCAAAGCCCAACTCGAGCTTGCCATCAAACTCGAGCCTCGTGATGCCGCCGATAAACTCGACCTCGAGCGGGCAAAACGTGATCTGGCAGAATTAAATAAGTAGTGGCGCTGCTTGCTGCGCCTTGCATTGATTCGGACATTATTTAAAGCTCGAGGAAATCTATTCTCGAGCTTTTTGATGACTGCTTAAAAATGATGCTCAGAGTTAATACACCACGCACCCAACACTTCAATCACTCGAGTATGGTCATGTTCAGCTTGAAAACGAATGTATGGAATACCACCAAACCGTATCCCTATTTCTTCAACACAATAAATCTTGATCGCATCATCAGATTGTCTGTCAGCTTTTGGAAAAACGCACCATTTACCCTTTAAACTTTCAAAGTTATTCATGGACTTTAATACGATATTGGCAAGCCAAAAGTTCCCCAGAATTCATCGTATCTCGAGATTCGGGTTTAGACTTTTGTCATGAACGAACTTCTCGAGCTTCTAGATTTCCATCAATGGGCAACCGCTAAAACCCTCGACTCGAGTGCTAAACTAAGTTCTGAACAGTTAAATCGTGATCTTGGCTCGAGTTTTAAAAGTGTTTTTGAAACGCTGGTACATTTGTACGGCGCAGACCGTGCGTGGATGGGCAGGATTGGGGGGCAAAATCCAAGCCGTCCAAATCCCAAAGATTACCAAAACCTCGAGATTCTGCAAACGACTTGGGAAGTTGTGCTCAAAGGTTGGAAAACAACAGTTGGCAAGTTGGAAAATCCAAAACTCGTGATTGAGTACAAAACTTATAACGGTGATCCATTCTCGAGTACGCTCGAGGAAATCGTAAAGCATGTTGTCAACCACGGCACATACCACCGTGGACAGGTGGCGGCAATGCAGCGAATGTTGGGGGCTGAAGCGGTAGGAACGGATTTAATTGGCTATTACCTAACTCGAAAAACTACTTAAGCTGCTATGCGGGTTCTAACTCGACCACGGCAAGTTCGGCTGGACAAAAAGTACGAATTGGAACCGACGAAGTGCCCAGCCCTCGAGAAACAAAAGCTGTGGTGCGTTCGTGAATAAAACCCATTTGGTAACGTTCGCCGTACCTCGAGATGCAGCCTAAACCTTTACCGAACGGCAGGCGAATTTGTCCACCGTGGGTGTGTCCTGACAGCATCAGCCCAACCCGTTCAGGAACTTTTGGCAAAATATCTGGATTGTGCGAAAGCAATAGCAACGCAGTGTTTTCTTGGGCTTCTTGAATCGCTTTTGCAACCCGAACCGTACCACCCCAGTAATCATCCACGCCAGCCAAGAAGAAATCTGGGCGCAATGAAATACCTTGATTCACCAGATATTTTAAACCTGCTCGCTCGAGGTGCGAGATTAAGATTCTTGGATCAAAACGAGCGCCCGAAGCCTTGTAATAGTCATGGTTTCCCAAGGTAGCAAATACCCCAAGTGGGGCATTGAGCTTGCCAAGTTCGCTCGCCAGAGATTCGAGTTTTTTGTTATCAAGCGCATGGTCTATGATATCGCCCGTAATCACGATCAAATCAAGTTTCTCGAGGTTAGCGGCGTTGACCCAAGCGCGAACTTGAGGCTCGAACATAAATTTACCAAAATGCAAATCGGTCAGGTGAACGACTTTTAATGGTGTCCGCAGGAAAGGCATCTTAAATTTGTGTTTTGAAATTTCAAACAAGTACGCCGAAGACCAACCATAGCTTCCCAGCAGAAATGGTGAAGCCACTAGGCTGGAGCCAAGAAACTTTAAAAATTGACGACGCGAAAGTTGTTTCATAAGGGTTGAAGCTCGAGTACCACGAGTTCGGCTGGTGCCAGGATTCGCAGTGGAATGCCTCCGCAACCAAGTCCTCTCGAGACAAAACCTGGAACGTTACCTTGCACAAAACCTTGTTGGAATTTTTCGCCGTACCTCGAGACGTTGTACAGAGTTGGCAGTCCTGGAAGACGAACTTGTCCGCCGTGGGTATGTCCCGAGAGCACAAAATCCACGGTTTGAGGTGTTTGCATCATAAAATCTGGGTTGTGCGACAGCAACAAGGTGGCGGTTTTTGTAGGTTGATGCTCGAGCGCCAGATCAATGTTGGGTTGTCCTTCCCAAAGATCGTTGACCCCAGCCAAGAAAAAATCTGGGCGCAATTGCACACCAGCATTGTTTAAGAATCGAATACCAACTTTTTCGATTTTGACGACCAAATCTTGTTGCGAACGAGTGGCTGAAGCGCCCCAGAAATCGTGATTGCCCAACACCGCCCAAACACCAAGCGGTGCCCTCAAAAGACTTAACTCTTTTGCCAGTGCCTCATGACGATCTGGCGTTTGTAAACGGTGCATTAAATCACCAGTAATCACGATCAAATCAGGTTTCTCGAAGTTGGTGGCGTTAACCCACGCTCGAACTTGTTTCTCGAGCATGTACTGACCAAAATGCAAATCGGTCAGTTGAACCAGTTTTAAGGGTTTTTGTAAGTTGGGCAGTTGATAACTGATTCTGGTGATGCCAAAACTATGCGCCGAAGCCCAACCAAAACCGCCTGCCACAAATGGCGCAGCGATCATGCAACGGAAAATAGTTTTTAAGAACGTCCTACGTTTCACGGGGCTAGTGTACAAAAACTCGCATGAGCTTGTTCTCATGCGAGTAAAGAAAGATTTGAAACTGAAGATTTAGCGATTTGCCGCAAGCAGTTTGACCATTTCCTTAAAACCATGGCGTTTGGCGTGCTCGAGGGCGATGATGCCATTACGATCAGCAATGTTTCGGTCTGCATGAGCGGCAAGCAACACGCGCACTATTTCGGTGTGGCGCGCACCACCATCACCTAAAATGACCGCCTCGAGTAAGGCTGTCCAACCTAAGTTATTTACATGATTGACATTGATTTTCGTTTTTAAGATTTCACGGACGTACTCGAGATGACCTCGGTCACAAGCTGGAATCAGCGCGGTACCTCCAAAGCGATTGGTCAGGGTCAAATCGGGTTTGGCAGGTAAAACTTCTTTAAGCATGGCAACACTGCCAGTTTCGCCACTTACCAGCAAGGCGTTGTTGCGTTGCGTGTCCTGAATATCTGGATTTGCACCAGCTTCAATCAGCAAATGGGCAACAGCGACATGATCTCGAAGGGCAGCAATCGTCAGGGCACTGCGATTTTCTGCCGTGTGGGCGTTGACATTCACGCCATGTTGAATCAGGTCACGCACCTTTGCAGCATCGCCCTGAAAACTGGCATCTAAGAGTTGACGCTCGAGTGTCACTTGATTCATGGACATCATGTTACTGGGTGCAAAGTTATTGGGTGCAGATAAGGCACTGCCCACCAAGAGCACAACCAGGGCGACAACAGCTTTGGGTGGCATAAAAACCTTTCAAGTCAGCACTTGATATTTGGTTTAATTCAAGCGGTCTTTAATCTTATCAATTCCTGTTTGGGCGCAAGCAGCATCGGCATCGCCGCTTGGTGCACCGCCAACGCCTATGGCAGCGATGACTTCAGTGCCTGCTTGGATTGGCAATCCACCACCAAGGGCAATCACATCGCTGATCGTTCCCAAAGCTGGATTGGTTTGGACGCGCTGGGCAAAAGTGGCACTTGGAATTCGGAAAGTCAGCGATGTAAAGGCTTTGCGCCGAGCGGTATCTACAGTGTGCAAGCCTGCGCCGTCGTCACGCAGTACGGTTTTGATGTTGCCCCCACGATCTAAAACCACCACACTGACACGAAAACCATCAGTGTGACATTTCTCGAGCGCGGTCATGGCGGCTTGCTGGGCAAGCTCGAGCGAAATGTTTTTTTCGCTCAACGTGCCTTGGGCAAAAACCAAAGTGCTTCCAACGAATAAACTGAGCAAGGCGGCGGGAACGAAAGTTCTTACTTTTAGTGACATGGTGTCCTCCTGACCTCAGCCTAGAATCGGCTTTGGATGCAAAAGCATTTTAGTAAATAGTTGTTCCAGACAGCTATTCGGGCAATTTCGGTATTGCCTAAGTAGTTTTACGGATGTTCGGTCAAACCAGTCAAGTACAAGCGCACCAAACCTGCCAACGAATCCACCTCAAGTTTTTCCATCAGGTGGGCGCGGTGGGTTTCGACAGTGCGTGGTGAAAGCTCGAGTTGACGGGCGATTTGTTTGCTGGTCAATCCATCCACCATAAAATGTAAGACCTCGAGTTCACGGCTGCTAAGTCGTGCCAAACGCTCTTGGGCTTGGCGGGTCGAACTGAGGCGTTTGCGTGAAAGAATTTGGCTTCGCACCGCTTTATGTAAAGTATCAATCAAAGTTTGTTCATCTATGGGTTTGGTCAAAAATTCGATTGCGCCCCCCAGAAAAGCCCGTCGTGCCAAATTTACATCACCATGTCCTGTAATAATCACCACAGGAATATCTGATTGAAGCTGATTCAGGCGTTCTTGAAGCTGCAATCCGCTCATACCAGGCATACGAATATCCACCACCAAACAAGCAATGGCTGTGGCATCAAAATGCTCGAGAAAAACCTGTGGACTTGCAAAACTTTGGACTTCAAGACCCATTGTTGCTAGCAACAAAGCGATTGCTTCACGTACCGCTTCGTCATCGTCTACCAAATAGATTACAGGGGCATGTTGGCTGGGGTTAGTCTGAAGCATAGGTCATTTCTGAAGCGAGTGCCGGTAAGCTCAAGGTAAAACAAGCCCCAGAACTGTTGGTGTTTTCACCAGTCAATTGCCCACCCATGCTCTGCGCCAGGGTTTGCGACAAGGACAGCCCCAAACCCAAACCCGATGTTTTGCTCGAGACAAACGGTGTGAATAAGTTTGGCAGCACCTCTGGACTGATCCCGTGCCCAAAATCTCTGACTTTGATTTGGATGGTGTTGGCGTGCTTAACTCCAAAAATCTGAATTATTTTTTGATCGGGATTTAAACCTGCCACCGCTTCGATGGCATTGCGAACCAGATTGTGAAGCACTTGCTCGAGTTGGATCGAATCGCCTTCAACCTCGAGCGAACCAGTTTCAAGGTATTTTTCCAAACGAATCCCACGCTCTAAGAGTTCATGTTCGGTTAACACCCGCACGTTCTCGATCAGTTGATGCAAGTCAATGCGTTCGCACTGCAAAGGTTGCTGACTCACATGGGCGCGTAAACGCTCGAGAATTTGACTGGCTCGACGGGCTTGTTCAGCACTGGCATTCAAAGAGCGGCGAATCAAAACATGGTTGGTTTGATCTTCTTCCTCGAGTAACCTGAGCGAAGCTTGATTTTGACTGAGAATCGCCGTCAATGGCTGGTTGAGTTCATGCGCGATTCCTGCGGCAATTTCGCTCAGGGTGCTGACCCTGCCAACATGTGCCAGCATGGCTTCGTGCTCGCGGACACGACGTTCGCTTTGTTCGAGCGCCTCGAGCATCCGTTTGCGAAACGATCCGAGGGCATGACACGCCAAAACAGCGCCTGCCAGTTGACCTTGGTTGTCATAAAGCGGCGAAATACTGCCTTCTACCAAGATGGCTTGTTGGTCCCCATTGAGCAAGGTGGTTCCTTCGGGTAAGTCTATGACCTGTGGTTTTTGCCAAAAGTTTGCCAAAAAAGTTCGTAGCGGTTGCCCTCCCAGGGTTGCCCTAAAATTAAGCACTTGGCTCATGTCGCGCCCCAAGCCCGTGGATGCTTTGAGCGCCAAAAGCGTTTCGGCGGCTGGGTTGAGCAAGGTAATCTTGCCGTCACGGTCGCAGGTCACAAGCGATTCGCTGACCGCCTGAACAGTTCCTTGTGCGCGTGCCCGTTCATGCCCAAGGGCGAGTTCGGCTTGTGCCCGTTCGAGTTGGGCAACCCGTGTCAGCAGCAAAACCCGTGCCAACCACCAAGACAAAATTGCACCCACCAGCAAAAAAATTGCCATCCAAAGCAGTGGCAATTCTCGAGCTTGAAATTGGCGCTCGGCACGTAACACAAAGGGCTGGAAACTACTGCCAAGGGTTTTGGTCAATTTAAATTGCCCTAATGGCAGATTGGCTTGTGCCAGCGTAACAAGCCGTTGAAACAAGATATTTCCTACCAGGCTAGTGCGTAACTCGAGGCTGACATCTTTTAAAACTTCTTGCGGATTAACATAGCGATTTGCATCGATCCAAACGATAAAAACAGTTGTTTTGGTGGCTTGTGACAAGACAAACCGTGGATGTTCTGGAAAATTTTTGAAAAATGAAATGACTGCCACAGACTGAGCCAAATCAGGCTTCAGGGTGGCTTCGATTACTTGTTGTGCCAAATCTGGCTCGAGCTTTGAAGGATTAAATCGGCTGCACGAAAACGTTGTTTGTATGGGTATTGGGCAATTTTCGATCAGTTCAATTTGCGGGTAACGGCTTCGCATTTGATTGGCAAAATCTGCCAAGGTTGTCATCGAAACCTTTGAATTTTCAAGCGCAATCAAACTCGAGAGTACCGCCTCGTGTTGTTCTGAGCGTTGCGAAAGCACACGTTGCAAAATCCGAATTTCTTGCTCGAACGCCCCTCGAGACTGGCTGACACTGACCATGCCCCAAATCCAGCACAGACCCAAACCCACGATCAACCAAGCGATCAAAGCGAATTTGTGAAAACGTCGAGCCAAGGTTTGCACAGGTTGTTATAGTTGCTCGGCTCGAGTTTCGTCAATAGGTGGTTTTGGAGTGGGTTTAAATTGCGCTGTTCGCAACATGGTTTTTGTAGTGTACCTCGCGCACCAACACTCAAGCCTGGTACGCGAGGTACACTACCAGATTGATTTTTCAAACGACGAACCATAGGTTTTGCAGATTATTTCGACGAATGTGTTTCGAGGTGTACCTTAAGGATACAAACCCCTTAGCGCTCGGGCTTCCAAAACTCGAGTACACGCCGTGATAAATGTGGCGGTTCGCATGGTTACTTTCTTTTCGGTGGCAACATCCCAAATGCCTTTGAAAGCTTCGATCATGATTTTCTCGAGGCGTTTGTTGATTTCGTCTTCGGTCCAGAAGAAACTCGAGAAATCTTGCACCCATTCAAAGTAACTGACCGTGACCCCGCCTGCATTCGCCAACACGTCTGGTACAACAATCGTGCCTTTTTCAGTCAAGATATCATCGGCTTGAGGGGTGGTCGGACCGTTCGCGCCTTCGACCACGATTCTTGCCTTGATTTTGTGCGCGTTTTCTGCCGTAATTTGTTTCTCGAGCGCGGCTGGAATTAAAAATTCTGTCTCGAGTTCCCAAAAATCTTTAGGGTCAATCACTTCTGCTTTTTCATAACCTTCGATGCTGCCCGTTTTGGCAATATGCTCCAAGACATCGTGTGGGTTAATGCCGTTTGCGTTGTGAATCGTACCGTTGACATCTTGAATGGCAATGACTTTTGCACCATGATCGTGAAAAATGCGAGCGCTGGCATTGCCGACATTGCCAAAACCTTGGACGATCACCCTTGCACCATCGAGCGAAATCCCAAGTCGTTTAGCGGCTTCGGCACCTGCCACGAAAACACCTCGCCCTGTCGCGTCACGTCGCCCTAGAGAGCCTCCGAGGGCGATTGGCTTACCCGTAACTACCCCAGTTGCTGTACGCCCTTGGTTCATGCTGTAAGTATCCATCATCCATGCCATGGTCAGTTCGTTGGTATTGACATCTGGCGCGGGAATGTCTTTGTCGGGTCCAATCAAGATATTGATTTCACTTGTGTAACGCCGTGTTAACTTCTCAATCTCAAATCTCGAGAGTTTACGCGGATCTACCCGAATACCGCCTTTCGCACCACCATAAGGTAAGTTGACGGCTGCATTTTTGACCGTCATCCACGCCGAAAGCGCCATCACTTCAGAAAGTGTTACGTCTTGGTGGTACCGCACACCACCCTTGCCAGGACCTCTCGAAGTGTTGTGCTGTACGCGGTACCCCTCAAAATGTGCAATGCTGCCATCATCGAGTTGAATCGGACAATCCACGATCAAAATGCGCTTTGGACGCTTTAAGGTTTCGACCCAGTACGCCAGTTTGCCCAAGTACGGGGTTACACGATCAATTTGCTCGAGGTAAATTTCCCAAGGTCCTAGGTTGTCTTGTGCGAGGTACGACGGGACTTCATGTGTGTGCATTGTAACTCCTTAACTGAGAACTCGAGGTTAACCTTAAATTTGAGGCTCGAGCTACTCAGGATTGATATGTTCTTGAAGGCTAATCGCTTTGTGCTATTTGCTGACTTAGGGATACAACCCCCGCAAGCTCGTACTTTCATTGATCCTCGAGATCGCAAGCACATACGCTGCTGTTCGTAAATCTATTTTTTTGATCTGCGAAATCGCGTACACATCGTTTAGAGCGCGTTCAATATGCTTTTCGAGGTTGGCGTTGATTTCATCCATTGTCCAGTAAAAATTGTTAAAATCTTGTACCCATTCGTAATAACTGACCGTCACACCACCAGCGTTGGCAAGAACGTCTGGAATCACAACACGACCTTCTCGGCGCAAGATGGTATCGGCTTCTCGAGTCACGGGGTGGTTCGCACCTTCGGCAATGATACGGGCTTCGACTTTAGCAGCATTGCCTACATGAATCGCACCTTCACTGGCACTTGGTACGAGAATATCTACAGGTAAAGTAAAGATTGAATCTTGATCGATTTTTTTACTGCCAGGAAAATTTGTCACCGAACCAGTCTCGAGCTTATGGGCAATCAGTGCTGCGATGTCCAGTCCATCATGGCGATAAATCGCGCCTGTGCTGTCAGATACAGCAACTACCCGCACGCCACGCTCGAGCATTCCCAGTGCGGCATAGCGTCCGACCACGCCAAAGCCTTGTACGGCGGCGCTCGAGTTATGCAAATCAATGTTTTCCCTTGCTGCCACACCAATAATGCTATTGGCAACACCTCGTCCTGGGGCTTCAATCCGTCCAAGGCTGCCGCCCATGCT
>JAYVRX010000070.1:0-85636 GCA_043775825.1 Deinococcales bacterium | reverse complement strand
TAGATTTTGGTTGCGTCTCCGATAGTTTTTTTTGTGTCATCAACAAGAAAATACCTTACTCGGAGACGTTCTCATACTTTCTGTCAGGCTCTCAGCTGGCTCGAGAGAAGATAATTTGAGCCAATCTCAAAAGGGGTGAGTTTTGAAACGAATTTTAAGAACGTTTGCGACGCTGATTGTTGCGGGTGTTGGTGTTGCCAGCGCCCAAGATGTGCGTTCGCTCGGCATGGGTGGGGTCTCGTTGCCCGGACCTGGCTTGGCAGCATTTAATCCAGCCTACGCGACGTATCCCGCCAACCAATGGGGGCGCGGCGGCGGGATTGTTCTGCCAGTGGGGTTAATTAATTTTTTTATTCGCCCTTCAATGAACATTTTAAACTTTGCCACCAACCGCGCACCCTACGTCAATGACCCTCAAAATAATCCTTTTGACCTGCTGCCAATTTTTGACCAAGCCACCAACCTGAACAGTTTCATCCTTAACCCGCCGTCCAGCCCAAACGAACTGGTGATTGACATTACCGCCCAGAATGGTGTGCGGTTTTTTGATGGGAACGGTAACCAACTGCAATTCTCGAGCGGCGCGGGCGTAGCCATCGCGGGCAGCTCCAACAGCCGCCCGTTGGGCGTTAACCCACTGTTTCGCCTACCAATTGATATTGGACCTGTGCAAGTTGGGTTTGGTTTGTTCGTCAACGTTGGCACGCCAGGCATTTCACTGAATCAAGAATTCTTGAATAAACTCGCCACCAACACGCTCGAGCCGAGCAAAACCTACACTTTTGCCACAGGTTCGTTTCAAGCCTCGGCGGGTGTGGCGCTCGATTTGGCATTTGCCACCAGCTTCTCACTGCCTACCACCACCTTGTACGTTGGCGCTCGAGGCACAGGTTTTTATGGACTGGGTTATGTTTCAGCTAAAGTTGATGCGCAAGTTGACACCAACAAAGACGATAAAAACCCCAACACCAGTACACTTGGAAAGTACAACGGTACAGTGTTTATCTCGAGTCCGTTTTACCACCCTGGCGACAGCGGTTTTGGCGCAGACCTTGACCTTGGGGTTGCCGCCGATTTCAGTGGCGCTCAACTCGGAACGCCCGAACTCGAGCGTCTGACCGTGGGTGCTGGGGTTTTGGGCGGTTTGACGTTCAGTTCTTGGACTGGACAAAATTTTAATGTGACGAACACCGATTCGACCCCGTTTGCGCCTGAAAAAGGCGTTGCGGCAACGGTTGACAGTGGCTTGACCACCGATCCGCTTTTTACCATTAACGGCGCAGGATTGTTCAATGTTGGCGTACCGGGCTTAAAGGTCTTGGGTGCGGCGGACTTGCAATTTGGACGCAATACCTTCTCGATCCATCTTGGCGCAGAGGCGCAATTTGGTTTGCTGGTCGGACGGGCTGGCATTGGTTACAATAACGGTTTAACTTTTGGTTTGGGTGGTGGCGTGGACTTCGGTGGTGGGCTTGGACTCGACTTTGCCCTGACCAGTCACACGGCTGTCTTTACCAACGGTTACACGGCTTTTGGCATTGCCCTCGCGTTGAAGTTGGGGTTTTAAAATGAAAAAGATTGTCTCTCGAGTTGTACTGGGTTTTACTGCACTTGCATTATCAAGTTGCGCCAATTACACGTTAATTACCCTTAAAGTCGATGTTGCCTCTTTAGTTGGCGAGGCAGCCCTGAAGACCACCCTGCAATTTAGCATCCCAACCCTTGTGGTGAACGAAACCGTTCCCAACAAACCCGAAGGTCAACTGATTGACAATTTTCCAAAGTTAGATGTGCTCAACAGCGCCAAACTCGATATCTTGGTGCAAACTGGCGATGGTTCGGGAAATACTGCCAAAATCGCGGGCAGCGTCCGTGTTTATGTCGCACCAACTGTTGAGACCAATATTTACCAGGACTCCAAGTATTTGATCAGCAGCACAACCGCCGCAACCGCAACCTCGAGCATTCAAATCAATTTTGAACTCGCACCGGCAGGCGTAAGCCCGACGCCAGAACAACAAATCCGGGCGAATGCCTTAAAAGCCATTCAAACTGGTAAATTTCGGGTCGGTGTGAAAATTGAGGGCAATTTCGATAGCGCCCAAACCAAGTTCGAGCTTGCTTTAAAAACTTTTAAGATTAACATCAGTGGTTATCCGATTAAACTTGTACCAGCCCAGTAATGGCTTATTCCGGTCTGCAAATAACCCTGAAAAGTCATTAAGTTTTGATAAAGTGTTTTGTCAGCTTTGTGAACAAATCCTTACGGTATTTCACCATCTCGAGTCTCGATTTCTGTCAAACTGAAAGTGTTCAAGCTGTGGGTTTGTTTAACATCCCCAGTTTTCTCAGGAGTGTTAACCATGAAACTAAACTTAACTCGAGCCTTAACGGTGGTTGCTTTGATTATTGCTGGACTGATTTTGAGTGCTGGGCTTGCCAAGAACACCTATCGTTTGGCGGCAATTGCGCAGTTTAAACTCTCGCCAGACACCGATGATGGCACACGCTTAACCCAATGTACCTATTGTCATGTCAACAGCAGTGGCAACAAACCCTGGAATCCGTTCGGCATAAACTTGCAAAGCACTTTCAAAAACGAAACCGATACCAGCCTTTCCAATACTTTGCGCATCAAAGATGCACTGTACAAAGTGCTGGTTAAAAAACTGGATTCTGACAACGACGGTTATTACGATGCGCTCGAGGTCTATTCCAAAACCTTACCCGGTAACGATTCTTCTAAACCCACCACTGAACCCGCAAAACTCGAGGTTCAATTTAAAGACGCTGGCGGTTTTGCGCAGTACAAAGCGCCGTAAACTAAAACCAAATTATTTTTCAAAGCTCGAGGTTCATCCTCGAGCTTTTTTATTTGAACTTTTTGCGTTTTTACGCGTATCATCAAGCACCCAAAGGAGACAGCATGAAACAGATTTTTGTGATGGTTATCGCAGGCATTTTGAGCATTGCACTGGCAGCAGGTTTAAGCGGTTTGCCCAAAAACATTGTGGGATTTGAAAAATGGACTCAAGTCGCCAAAAATCTTGACACTGGTGGACCTCATGCTGGTGAAAATAAAATCGTATTTGCCAACGCTGTGGGTACAAAAGTATGGAAAGGTAAGACTGCATTGCCTGTTGGGAGTTTGGTGGTCAAAACGGCTGGCAGTGTCTCAAGTCCAAGTTTTGTTGCCATCATGAAAAAAACCAGCAAAGGTTGGGACTATGCCGAATACATGCCTAGCAACGGCAAATACAGTTTGATTGGCAGTGGTGCATCCTGTTCTGGATGCCATCAGAATGCCAAAGCCAAAGATTACTTGTTCTCGAGATAAATCGTCTTCCTTCAAGATCAAAAACCACCTCGAGCACAGTGCTTGAGGTGGTTTTCGTGTCAGTTTGAGGCAATTGATCTTAGCGAACGTTGCCGCAAGCGATTCCGCCACCAACACCGGCGTCGGAGGCTTTCTGGTGGATGTTGATGTACGCGGCGGCAGGTATTTTAGCGGTTTCAACGATTTTTTCGACGCTGCCCCTGCCGCTTGCATCAGCCGTTACATCGGGCAAACCGATGACCACTGGACCTTGATTGGCGCAAGAACCAACATGAATGTGCATGGCGTGCTTGCTGTTTGCTTCCATGCCTGAAAGCATAACTACGACTTTGGCAGTCCCGTCGGTCATGGTAACCACACTTGCCGAACCCGTCACAGTGCTGGCGGCGCTGCTTGCCAAAGCCCCTGTGCTCGAAATTTTAACGTCGTAACTAGATCCAGTGTTGGCTGGAGCACATGAGGCGAACGCGAGTGCACCGACGATAGCGAGTAAGGCGTATTTCATAAAATCCTCCTAAGATTGGTGTTTCAAATGGGTATACGTTGCCAAAGCAATATTGGATGATGACAGCTCGAGTATAGCCTTAATCAGACCAGCTTAGTTTTTGCAGCCGTTTTGCCCGTACTCGGTGCGCCAGTCGCTTCGAGTGGTAGACGTAGACCCAAGCCCGAATGCGCACTCCGCGACAACGCGCCCAGGTTTTCACCCGTCGGTATTCCAAACCCTCGAGTTCGAGATGGTCAAGTACCATCAGGGCATCATCAGGCTCGAGTTCAGAAGCGCCGAGCGTGTGCAATTCGCCCAGCACCATGCCGCGCCCAGAAACCAGACATGGGTACGGATAAGGGCGCTCAAAGTTGGGGACGTGATACAGCGCAAAACCGCGTAGGTAAGCCGTTTGAACTTCGCTGACGCCAGCGCCCTGCATGGCGGGGTAATTTCTGAGACCGCGTTTGAGTGTGCCGTAAACAAAAACCCTAACGGCGTTACTCGAGTTTGCCTTCACCTACCGCCCCACCAAAATTACGCACATCGGAAGTTCGCGGTTGCCATTCAAACCCAGCAAAAACGAGAGTTCGTCGTCGTAAAAAGTGCTGACGGGCAAAACGCTTAAACCCAATGCTGTGGCTGCCAGCAGAATGTTTTGCGCCGCAAACCCAGCCTCGAGGTACAAATAACGGTGTCCACGTTCGCCGTGTGAAGCGGTGACGCGTTCGGTGACACCAGTTAAGACAATGGCGCAGGCGGCAACATCAATGCCTGCCTCGCCCAGAAGCGCACTCGAGAAATCCTTGGTGATGTCGCCAATTCGCACCTGCTCGAGTTGATGCTCACGCACCACATAATGGTAAATACCCGCAAATGTGTCTTTGACATCACGCACTAAAACATAAGCCTCGAGCGGGTACGCGCCGCTTGGGCTTGGCGATGCCCGAAATGGCAGTGCCGCCCTGGCGGTGGCAGATCGCTCGCCTGTAATGCCCTGGGCTGCCCACAAAAGCTGCGCGATTTCTGAAGGTGTGACGCTCGAGCCTACCTCTGGAATCAGGGAACGCCTGGCGGCAATAACGCTCCAGACCCCAGCACCGCCTTTGGCTTTGGGTGCGGGTAGCCTGATCGTCTCGAGCGGGCTGGCATAGACCTTAAAGGCTGGCACACGTTTCCCTGGGGGGAAGGTGTCGCCGCGTTTGAGTTTGGTCAAATCGTGGAATTTATCCCCGATGGAATCTTTCAAGGCAGACCTTCTTGGGTGGAGATTCAACACATGGCAGGAGGTTACAAACTGCCGCGACATTGGAAAGAGCGTAACATGATTTGCCTATGGTTTGAACAGAGGACACAAGACTAAAGCACTTTACAAACTTAGAGTCTCGAGGTGCAGGTGTTTTGGGCGTTAAAATGCGAGCGCATGGACATCTCTGGTAGCACCATCATCATTACGGGCGCATCGAGCGGAATTGGGAAAGCCTGCGCCCAAGTTCTGGCAGGTGCGGGCGCTCGAGTCATTTTGCTGGCACGAAACCAAGAAAACCTGGAATCTGTCAAACAGATGATTGAAAAAGCTGGCGGTCAAGCTCGGGTGTTCAGCGTCGATTTGGGCGATCAAAAGGCTGTGTCAGCCGTTGCTCGAGAAATTCAAAACCAGTGCGGCACGCCAAACGCCATCATTCACAGCGCCGGTTTGGGACGATGGTTATGGCTCGAGGAAACCCCGCCCGAAGAAGCCCAAACCATGATGGACGCGCCGTTCTTTGGGGCATTGTGGTTAACCCAAGCTTTTTTGCCCGCCATGCTCGAGCAGCGTCAAGGTCGAATCGTTTTTATTGGCTCTCCTGCTGCCTGGGTAACATGGTCTGGCGCAACCGTCTATGCCGCCAGCCGATGGGCTTTGCGCGGCTTGTACGAGGCGCTGCGAGCCGATCTGAAAAGCACTGGCGTTGGCGTCAGCATGGTTGTGCCAGGGCAAGTTAAAAGTGCTTACTTCGAGCACAACCCTGGCGTGACTCAACGTTTCCCAAGCCTCGGAAAATTCATTCCGATCCTCACGCCCGAAGAGGTCGCTCGAGCCGTGCAAACTGCGCTGACGCGTGAAAGCCGCATGATGGTGCTGCCGTGGCTGATGGATGCGTTCTTGAAACTGAATCAAGTGTTGCCAAGACTGGTTGAATGGCTGGTGGTTTCGAGCAGCTACAAACGAAGAGGGTAACACCTTTAGAGAATGCGAACGACTCGAAGCGTTTTTAAGCGTACTTTGAATCTCGAGCAAAAAGGAGAACAGTATGCAAAAGATCACCCCGTTTTTATGGTTTGAGGGCAACATTCAAGAAATCATGGGTTTTTACACCAGTATCTTCCCAAACTCTCAAGTGGTTGGCACGCCACCAAGATTAATCCTCGAAGGACAAGAACTGATTGTGTTTAACGGCGGACCACACTACAAGCCCACCCCAGCCTTTTCGCTGTTTGTGAACTGCGAAACCCAAGCCGAAATTGATGACCTTTGGGAAAAATTAACTGCCGACGGTGGAATGCCCAGCAGGTGTGGATGGTTACAAGACAAATATGGGCTGTCATGGCAACTCGTGCCACCGCAATTGGGTACTTGGTTGCAAGACAAAAACCCCGAAACCGCAAAACGCGTCATGGATGCCATGTTGCAAATGAACAAACTCGAGATTGCGCTGCTGCAAAAAGCTTTTCTTGGAGAATAACCAAACGCTCGAGTCTCAATCATCTTTACTGGCGTATTTCAGCAAGTACGTGCCAAAAAAATTAAAGAAAATTGTTGGCAACACTAAACTCCAACTGACAGTTTTCTGTGCTGCCAGTTGCGTGCCGATCAACGCAATCACCAGTAAATCTAACAATGCCAACATGGTATAAACCAGCGGTTTAACCCACACAACGTACCTCGAGCCGCCTCAATTCAACGCACTACTCCCAAGGCTCGAGTTACGGGTGTTCACTGGTGGCGCGGGTTTTTCGACGCTCTCGAGCACGGTAAAGCCCAGACGTTCGGCTTCGGTGACAAAGTAATTGATGTTCTCGGTTTTGGTGGTTTCGCCTAGGCTGGTACGATCCCAGGCTTCGTTGGCGGCAATAATCAGGGTTTCGGCAAGGCAGGCTGGAACGTTACCATCACCAAAGCCGAGGCTGCCCGTCGCCCAACCATTGGTGTCGTACATGCTGCCAGGGGGTTGCACAACCCCACCAGGAATCAGGCGCACACCCTCAACCTCGAGCACGCTGAAATCCACATCGGCGGGGCGTCCCTCGTCGTAAATCCAAGCGCCAGGTTTGACATCTTTGGCGAACACCACAGGGTTTGGATCACTCGTTGCCGTAAAAATCAAATCGGCTTCAATGCAATCGTGAGGCTCGAGGCTGCTGACAAATTTGGTGTTCGGAAAGGCTTTCTCTAAGGTAGATTTGGATTTGTCCAGACGGCTTAAATCGCGCCCAATCAAAATCACTTTGCCAACCTCGCCAGCCAGCATTCGCGCCATGCCAAACGCGACCACGCCGTTCGCACCGATCACGGCGGCGGTCAGGTTGCTCATGACCTGACCGCGCGATTTCCAATGCTCGAGAATCTGCGGCACTGCCGCACGGATACTGCCCGCCGTGTACGCCCCGCCGTTGGTGACATGAATTTCTGGTACGGCGTCTTGCACCTCGAGTCCCTTTTTGCCGATTGTGCCCCAGAACGCGCCCAGCCCATACGTGCTCGCGCCAAGCTCGAGCGCCAATCTTGCGCCTTGAATGGCGCGTTTTTTAGCCAGTTCGGGTTCGTTCTTAAAGACCTCTGGGACAAGTGGTGAAGTTAAAATATGACAACGAATTTCTTGCCCGTCCGTGGTGTAAATGCCGCGCAATTCGCCAATTTTAAAGGGGCGGATGTATTTGCCGAAAGTGTAAATCATGGAATCGGTGATCCAACCACGGTCATACAGCGGTTTGAGCCATTTTGCCCGTTCGGTCAGAAACACTGCACCGGGTGAAAGCGGATGGATGATAAACGCACTGACAATCTGATCTTTGCGCTCACCAGCAATATGATGCACCTCGCCCACTTTGGGTTCGGTTTTGTCCATCACACGACCCAGGTTTTCTTTAAAACGCCAAATCACGGCTGCCAGCAAAACCAGCACCGCAAAACGACCCCAAGCATCGGTGGGGGAGAGCAGCACCTCGAGTACCAAAGTTGCACCCGCCGCTAAGCTCGAGAGTGCCACATAACGCGTCCAACCCAGCACCGCCGCCCAAACGATCACGGGCAGAGCCGCCATCCAAAACGGAAATGCTGTAAAGACCGCCAAGCCAGCCAGCATTCCCAAAATGAAAATATTGCCACGACCACGAACTGGATACGCTTTAGAGAAATAAAATGCGGGTGGGTACAAATGCCCAACATAACCCGCCAAGCCTGCCAGCAACGCGGGTTCATTACCATCGAACGAGGAGACCAAACCAACAACCAACGCGCCTTTTAAGAAATCTAGCATGAACGACACGATCACCGTGTCCTCGCCCAAAACGCGCATGGCATTTTCAAAACCAATATTGTACGAGGCGCTGCGCAGCGGTTCAAGTCCTTTGGCACGCGCAAGCCAGTAACCAAACGGCAAGCTGCCAACCAAATACGCCAATGCCAGTGTGAAAATCAACTCGAGCGACATAAAGCTATTGTAGGGCTTTGAGCTTAGAAGATATGTGCAAATGGTGACGCTAGCGCCTCATCATTCTCAACACGGTTTTGACCCTTAAAAACCCATAAACCCTCGTAAACTTAGGGGTATGTTTAGAAACTCGAGCTTTGGGCTTGCGATTGTTTTGCTGGTAAACCTCAGCGCTTGCGGCACGAGCAGCCCTTTCATCACCAAACCTGGAACGAGCACGCCGCCAACCACCACCCTAAACGCTTTCAATCAAGATATTCTCAATCAAGTCAACGCCGCTCGAAACACAGCGCGGACTTGTGGGGGCAAAAACTACCCTGCTGCGCCAGCCCTGGCTTGGAACGCTAAACTCGAGGCTGCGGCTCGGGCGCACAATCAAGACATGCTCGACTTTGATTTTTTTGATCACACGGGTTCTAACGGCTCGAGTCCTGGTGACCGAATGAAAACCCAGGGTTACAAGTTCAGCACTTGGGGCGAGAACATCGCCTGGGGGCAAGGCACGACCAAAATTGTTATGGACGCATGGTTGAATAGTGCGGGTCACTGCGCCAATATCATGAATGCCAGTTTTAGCGAAATTGGTGTGGCGGCACTCTACCCTGCCGCCACACCAAACAGTCCGCTCTGGACGATGGATTTGGCAAAACCTTAACTCGAGGTTTTAAATCAAAATCTTAAAACTACCGATCAACTGATTGATGGTTGGCGTGAACGCGCCCACATCAGTGGTTTTCAGTTGTGCGATCATTACAAAAGCCGTCTCGCCTTTACGGGCTGCCAGTGCCACCAAAATCTGATCGCTTGTTAATTGGTACAAATACTGCGTCCAAACCACGCCGTTGATGGCGGGTAATTCCCGAACGTTGTCGGGTTTTTGCTTGAAGCTTGGGTCAAATTGATTGACCACGGTTTTAACACTTTCCTGAAGGTCAGATTGTGCTTTGCTGGTGGCAATAATCACGGTAGCAGCAGGGGTTGAGGATTCAAACACACTGAAGTTAGGGGTTTGTTGAGCCAGGGTTAAATTTGTTGGCAGTGTGAAACTGTACTGATTTGCGGCATTCTTAAATTCGCTGCTTGCAGGCGCACCGCTCGAGCTTGCAGGGACACGCACGCCAACAACTTGACCACCTTGAGACACCCAAATCAAACCGCTTGGCTCAATCTTAAACTCGAGCGAGATCAGCGAACCCAAGGCACTCACGATAAACTCGGTTTTGCTGGCGGCAATCATTGGGAAGGTTTGACCACCCTGGGTAATGTTTAACTGACCATCTTTTAAACTGATCACCGCACTGTCGCCCGTAACCAATGCGTATTTCCCCTCGAGTGACTTTAAGACTTCAAGATCGGGTTTAAACGTTTTTGCTGCCTCGAGTTGCGCCCTTAAAGCATTCGGTTTGAATTCACTCAGTGGGTTCATGCTCAAAGTGCGCTCGGTGATGCCATAACTTACTTCATCCAAGAAAACATTTGCGCCATTTAAGTTTGTCAAAAGCACCACGCCCAAACCCTTAGATGGCACAAGTTCAACCTTGGCAGAAAAACCATCAATGTTGCCACCGTGCTCAACAACTTTGACACCACGGTATTCTGCACCAAACCATGCCAGTCCATAACTTGGGAATGCCGTTCCAGGAATGGTCAAGAGGGCATCTGAAATCTTCACATGGTTGTTGTGCATGGTCTCGAGCGCATTTTTTGAAACGATTTGCTTGCCGTTCCAAGTGCCGTTCGAGAGTTGGAGTGCCGCATACTGCGCCATGTCAGATGCACTTGAGATGATTGAACCTGCTGGACCTGCGATCACCATACGGTCAAACGCGGGCACGGCATCAACACCGTTGAACGCCAATTGAAAACCTTGAGCGTAATTGCCATCTTTGAGTGCATCTTCGTTTTCAAATACACTGCGTTTCATACCGAGTGGTGCAAAAATATTTTGTTTTGTGTACTCTTCCCAAGTCTTTCCCGTGGTTTTCTCGAGCATCGCACCTGCAATCACAAAATTTTGATTGCAATACTGCCAGGTTGTGCCAATCGGTTGGTTAAACGGAATTTTTGCTACCGTATTTAACATGTCCTGACGGGTTTTGATGGTTTTATCAAAATACCAAAGATCATCGGCACGATCCATGCCGCTGGTGTGCGAAAGGATATTCTCGAGGTTTAACTGAGCACCTTTTTGAGCATCAGAAAATTTGAGGTTTGGCAAGACTGTATTGACCTTGGTGGTTAAGCTGAGCTTGCCAGCGTCCACAAGCTGCATTGCGCCCAAGGACGTGAAGGATTTGCTGACCGAACCAATCGCAAACAGCGTGTCGGCATTGACAGCGGCATTCGTTTTGGTATCGCGCACGCCGTAGCCTTTGGTATAGACAACTTTACCGTTCATGACCACTGCCAGCCCCATACCAGGCACACTGTGACGTTTCATGGCGTCATTTACCAAACGGTCTATCTCGAGCGTATTCAGGCTCTGGGCTTGGCTGACGCCGATCAAGGCAAGGAAGGCGAGTGGAACGAGTGCGCCGACGACAAAACGATTTCTTGACATGATGCTCTCCTGTGTATCTGTAAAGTGATTACTGTTTCACACTACGAGAGACAGATCAAGAAAGTTTCAAGCCAAATCGAAGACCCGACGAAGCTCGAGTTTATAACTATTCACTCGACTCGAGCTTCAATCTTCCAAACAATATCTTCTCGCAAACTCGAGGCGACTGAACAGTATTTTTCGTGCGAAAGGTGCGCGGCTTTCTCGAGTTGCTCTGCGGTCACACCCTCGCCGCTGCCAGTGTGGCGCACCAGAATGCTGACGTAACGTCCTGGCATTCCCTCGGCTCGAGTTCCCTCAATCTCGAGGCGATACCGCGTTAAGGGCGTGCGACGTTTTGCCATGATGTCTTGCACGTCCACCGCCGTACAACTGCCCAAAGCCGCCAGC
Source organism: Deinococcales bacterium (assembly GCA_043775825.1). Classification (GTDB taxonomy): domain Bacteria; phylum Deinococcota; class Deinococci; order Deinococcales; family JAAFIG01; genus JANXTZ01. Next base: position 74,168 of record JAYVRX010000070.1, on the reverse strand, counting down.
AATGCCTCCATCGGACCTAAGCCGGCACTTGGTGGGTCATTACTGACTGGTAAGACTTTATGCGCCGTAATCGTAACCCTGTCCCCTCGCGGGTTTTGCGCCATAAAACTCGAGCTGTTCGCACCGGCAGGGTTTAACGCATCGACAAAAACGGTTTTGATGTTCGCCATGAATCAATTTAACGCGCTGCCAGGGTTTCTAGCGGTTGGTTGGGATACTCGAGCTTCGATACTGAGTGCGCTGGTTTGTCAAAACGCGGTTAACGACTTTCAGGCTCATATCCGAGTTGCAATTGATTGGGCAGAATTACATTTTGCTCAAGCAACTCAACAAAAGCCGCGACCACTTCGGGGTCAAAACCCCTTCCAGATTGATTTTTGATTTCAATCATGGCGTCCTCATGACTCCAAGCGTGTTTGTACGGGCGTTCGTGGGTCAGGGCATCGTAAACGTCTACAATGGCAACAATCCGTCCAGAAATTGGAATCTCTTCGCCTGCCAAACCGCTCGGATAGCCAGTGCCGTCAAACCGCTCGTGATGGGTTAAAGCAATTTCTTGTGCCATGCGAATCAACTCTGAACGTCCCTGCCTTAAAATATCAGCCCCAATGGTCGTGTGGCGTTGAACTTGGGCGCGTTCAATTGGGTCTAAACGCTTTGGTTTCAGCAAGATTGCGTCAGGAATTCCGATCTTTCCAACGTCATGTAGGGGAGCCGCTTTGGAAATCAGTTCAATCTGGGTATCGTTTAAACCCAACACCCGAGCCACTTGGGTTGCCAGTTGTCCCACACGCCAGGTGTGTTGCCCTGTCGCATCGTCCCGAAATTCGGCACATGCTCCAAGGCGTTCGAGCACCTCGATTTGAGCGGCTTCAACCTCTTTGGCGCGGTTAAAAAGCTCGGTATGGGCTTCTTGAAGGGCATGGGTGCGCTCGAGAACCCGAGCCTCGAGCTTTAAATGCAGTGAACGCGTCTCGAGCAGGTTGCGGATGCGCAACAGGGCTTCGGTGCTGTCAAACGGTTTGGTCAGAAAATCCCTCGCGCCAGCTTGCAGGGCGCGTTGTTTGGTGAGGGCAGAAATGTCGGCGGTCAGGACTATGATCGGTAAAAAACTGTCTTTGGGCAGAATCATACCCAGTTGTTCCATCACGCCAAAACCGTCCAGTTCTGGCATGGCAAGGTCAAGCAAAATAATATCGGGTTCAAAGTCGGTCAGCAGGGTGAAGGTTTCTCGAGGGTTGGTGGTGCTGGCAATCTGGCTGTAACCGCCCAATTCTTGCAATAACCGTCTGAGAAGCAAAATATTGGCTTCTTGATCGTCAACGATTAGGATTTTGGCTTGCTGTGGTTCGGGTTTCATTGTCACTGACCTTCACTGACCGAATTTGTACTTACTTTAACCAAATGATTCTTACAGTTTCATGACTCGAGGATGCTTAGCTGCTCTGCACTTCATCGAGCACTTTTAAGAATGTACGCACATCAAAAGGTTTGGTCAAATACTGCTGTGCGCCCGCCTCGAGCAACTTGGCAGTTTGTTCTGGGTTGGCATCGGCGCTTAGGATCACCACTGGAATGTTTTTGGTTTTCACATCGGCTTGCAAACGGTTTAAGACTTCATGTCCTTCAATGTCGGGTAAGTGCAGGTCAAGCAAGACCACATTTGGTTGTTCTTGTCGTACCAGCTCGAGTCCTGATAAACCGTCCGTGGCAGTCAACAAGGTCGCGTTTGGACGGTTTGCCAGAATCAATTGCACCAGCCGAATATTGGCTGGGTTGTCTTCGATATAAACGACTGTAATTGGTTTGAGAGGCTGGTCTTCAGATTTTAATTCGCTCGAGCTTTGGGCATTTGCTGTTGACAACACTTCCGTAGCGATTGGCAGTTCAATGTAAAAAGTGCTGCCCTCACCTGGGCGGCTGCTGACACCGATCAGACCGGTCATCGCTTCAATCAGGCGTTTGGACAATGCCAGCCCAATACCGCTGCCCTCAATCCGACTTTGTTCAGCGCCGAGGCGTTCAAAAGGCACGAACAACTGCTCGAGTTTGCCGTCAGAAATGCCGAGACCAGTGTCAGTGATATTGATGCGCAATCGTTCTGCGCCTGCCAACTCGAGCCAGACCCTGACTGAACCAGCTTTTTTATTGTATTTCACGGCGTTCGAGAGCAAGTTGATCAAGATTTGTTTCAAGCGCTGACGGTCGGCGGTGATTCGCAAACGGTTTTCGCTCAGGTCTTCGTTCATTAAAAGTTGAATGCCAGATTGAACCGCCAACGGACGAATCAAATCCAGGCTCTCGGTAACAATATCCATTGGATTGATGGCTTCTAAGGACAGGTCAATCCGTCCAGATTCGATGCGGGCAATGTCAAGCACTTCGTTGATCAAACCCAGCAAATGTCTGCCAGCTTTGCTGATTTGCTCAACACTTTCACGGTCATTCAGACTTAAATTCGAGATGCCCAACAGTTGGGCAAAACCCAAAATGGCATTCAAGGGCGTGCGAAGTTCATGACTCATTCTGGATAAAAATTCGGATTTGGCACGGTTGGCTTGATCTGCGCTCAAGGCATTTTGCTTGTAGGCTTCGCTACGCACTCGGTACAGCTCGGCTTGGGTTTGGCTGCGCTCGAGGTCAAATTGTACCGCTAAATCCCTGGATTTCTTTTCGGATTCGGCGTTAAAAATTTCTTTCTCGAGACGGTGGTATTCCTTGTAAAACGCCAGGGACTTGCCAGCATCACCCGCCATTTCAAAAGTTTGTGCCAGCTCTTGAATACTGTCTTGAACATATTTTTTCTGATTGGCGCTGCGTGCCAAACTCTGGGCTTCTTGAAAGTAATTGGTGGCGACCTCAAAGCGCCCAAGGCTGCGTTGATTGATGCCCAAACCGAGCAGGGCAATGATTTCACTTTCGCGGTCAACAATGTTTTTCGCCAGCGCCAACGATTGCAAATATGCCTCGAGTGACTCGAGATACTTGCCAAGGCTGTTAAAGGTTTTCCCCAATCCCTGGTAAGCGAACAGTGCACCTGAAGGCATTCTGATCTCTCGAGCGATAGCCAGCGCTTGGTTAAAAGCCTCAATGGCAGCATCGTGGTGTCTTAATTTATTTTGCACTTGCCCAGCATTAACCATTGCTAGCACTTGGGTATCTTTCAGTTGATGCTTTTTTGTCAGTTGTCCAGCTTCACTAAAAAACTCGAGGGCGGTTTTATCATTACCAAGCTCTTCGTAAACATTTCCCAAACCAATTAAACAACGCGCCTCGAGATCATAGTCTTTGATCTGATGGTCTTTTAAAAGCTTATAAGCTTGCAATTCATATTCAAGAGCTTTGTCGTAATTGCTAAGACCGAGTTGTAATATCGAAAGGTTAATCAGGCAGGTGACTTGTCCACGCATGTCTTTTAATTCGATGTAAATCTCGAGTGCACGATTGATAAAATCAAGCGCTTGAACATTATTTCCTTCTAAATCATAAATGGATGCTAAACCATTCAAGCTGTTTGCTTCAAGGTCTTTGGCATTCGCAAGGCGACTGAGTTCTAATGATGCAGCGAATCGTTCACGTGCATCTTGGTGCTGCTCAAGTGTTCTATAAACCTGCCCTTGCTCGAGCAGCATTTTAGCAGTGCCGCGTTGATCCTCGAGTTGTTCATATAGTTTGAATGCCAATTTAAAAGCTTGAAGCGCCTCATCAAAAGCCAGCGTTTCAACATAACTTGTACCGATAATGGCTTGAGTGTTTGCCAAACTTTCGTCGTCATGCAAGTTGATTGCCAAATCTTTGGCTTGCAGGGCAATCTCGAGTGCCATTTTTGGGTTTCGTTCCAAACCAGTCTCGAGAAATGCTTGTGCCAGTTGTTTTAGGGCGCTCAATTTGGCATGACCATCGAGACGTGCGATGGCGCTCAGGGATGTCTCGAGTGGGGTTGAAGGTTCAGTCATGGTTATACCAAAGTAGCTTTCGGTGCCCTAAAAGCATCATACTGACAATGGCATTTTAAACATGTTCTGAATTGACAAGCCGATTCTGAAAGCGCGAAGTCTGTTCAGAATCGGTCTCAACGAAGGGCTAAATTTACAGCACAGCGTTTAAGAAATTTTCGATGTTCAGACGTCCTTTGCCCACTTGTCCAGCAAAGCTTGGGTTTAAGGCATCAATGCTGTCAGTTTTACCAATCAAAATATTGGGTAAGTCTTGGGCTTTGACGCCTGAGCGCAGCTTTTCACCCAAGGCAAGCGCTAAAGCACCAGAAACGAGCGGTGCCGCCATGCTGGTTCCGCTCCACGATGCTCCAGCATTATCAGGATAAGGACCGTAAATATCTTCGCCTGGAGAAACCATCTCGAGTTTTTCGCCGTAGCTCGAGAAGTTCGATTTTTGATCTAAATTGTTGACGCTGCCCACGGAAATACTGGCAACGTTGACCCCAGCGTTCATTGGGGGTGTCAAATTGTATGGCGCGGCGTGGCAAGCTTTGAGTGCTGGGTTGCTGTTTGGATTGGATTTAACGGTAATGGCAGGATAGTTGATGTTGGTATCGCCAGTGTTTCCCGCCGCAAAAACCATTAACGTACCGTAATTTTGAATTGCCGAAGCCACCGCTTTTTGAACTGCACAATCAAAATTTGAGGCATCCGTTCCGAACGAAAGGTTTATCACTTTTGCGCCGTGCTGGGCAGCCCAAGCAATTGCGCTGGCAATTTTATCGGTATCGCCTGCACCGCTCGAATCGAGCACCCGAATTGGCATGATGAGTGCATTGGGAGCGACTTGAAGTACAATGCTGGCAACACTCGTGCCATGTCCGTAAGCCTCGCCACCAGCGATTTCTTGCGGGCTGGTATCGGTGTCTATAAAATCTTTCCAATCGGTGCTGGGTGCTAAATGCCCAACAAAGACTGGGTGATTCAGATCAACACCAGTGTCAATAACAGCCACCTTGACGCCCGCACCCCAATTTGGGGAGAGGGTTTGGGCTTGTTGCAAATGAATTTGAGTCCAAACAGACAAGTTATCCTCGAGCGTTATATCACTGCCCGTTGCCCAAGCTTTGCGTCCTGTCGCCCAAGCTTTACGACCTGTTGCCCAAGCTTTACGTCCAGATGCAATTGCTGTGGTGTTGGTTTCAGCGATTTTGTACGAAACGGGCGCTTGAGGTTTTGCGGCTCGAGTTTCTATCAGTGTGGGGTCTGTATCATTGATGTTCTGACCGCAAGAGGTCATGACAATCCCCAACGCCAATAGTGGCGAAAACGTTTTCAAAAAGTACCCAACGATATTCTTGTGCGTCATTGTAATTCTCGTTTCAGATTTGACGGATATTGTTCTAGACCGAATGTAATCTTGTCACAACCATTGTCACAAAACTCTGACAATGGTTGTTTAGTGGCATGTGACGCTCGAAGGGTTAACCCTCTGGAGCGTCAAGCCATAAAATTGAGACTGAAATTAAAACTTTGGCAATGTATTTCTGATGGCATCTGACACGCCAGCCTCAAATTGCGCAAAATTGTCATTGAACATCCGTGCCAGCTTTCGGGCTTGTAAATCGTAAGCGTTTTGATCCGCCCAAGAATCTCTTGAATTCAATACCGAACTTGGTACGCCTTCAACACTGATCGGCACATGCAATCCAAAAATTGGGTGCCTGGTTGTCGCCACACTCTCAAGTTTCCCCTCGAGCGCCGCACGTACCATTGCACGGGTGTACGCGATTGGAATTCTCTTGCCGCCGGCATCGGCAGCGCCACCCGTCCAGCCCGTGTTAACCAAGAAGACTTTGCTGTCGTGTTGCGCAATTTTTTCGCGCAACAGTTCGGCGTACACTTGTGGCTCAAGCGTCAAAAAAGGTGCGCCGAAAGCGGTTTCAAAGCTGGCTTGCGGTTCAGTGATGCCCTTTTCCGTGCCAGCAATCTTGGCAGTATAACCGTTCAAAAAGTAATACATGGCTTGATCTGGAGTCAGGCTCGAGATTGGTGGTAAAACCCCGAATGCGTCGGCTGCCAGGAAAATAATGTTTTTTGGATGCCCGCCAAGACTTGGGATGACCGCATTGGAAATTTGGCTTAAAGGATAAGCACTGCGGGTATTTTCGGTCAGACTTGCATCGTTTAAGTCTAAAACCCGAGTCTCGAGGTCAAAGACGACATTCTCGAGCACCGTGCCTGGGGTGCGGGTGGTTTGAAAAATCTCGGGTTCGGCGCTTTGGTTTAAACCGATCACTTTGGCATAACAGCCGCCCTCGAAGTTGAACACGCCAGCGTCGCTCCAGCCGTGTTCGTCATCACCAATTAAACCCCTGGTTGGGTCGGCAGAGAGCGTGGTTTTGCCCGTGCCGCTCATGCCGAAAAACAATGCCACATCGCCGGTCACGCCAATATTTGCCGAGCAGTGCATGGGCATGACATTTTGGGCTGGCAGCAGATGGTTTAAGACCGTAAAAATACTTTTCTTGATCTCTCCGGCGTAACTTGTACCAACAATCAAAACAACCCGGTGCTCGAATGAAATCACGATTTGGGTTTCGCTTCTAGCGCCGTGCCGTACAGGGTCGGCTTTAAAACTGGGCGCACAGATCACCGTAAAATCACTGCTGAAATCCCGTGCCTGGTCTGGCGTGCAGGGAATGAACATGTTGCGGGCGAAATGGTTATGCCAAGCGAATTCGGTAATCACTTGAACTTGAAGACGGAATTTGGCATCCGCACCCGCAAACCCATCGAGCACAAAAGTGTCCGTAGCCTCAAAATGCTCAAATACATCCTCGAGTAAGGCTTGAAAGTGTTGTTCTGAGAGTGGCTTTTGGTACGGGCTGTCCCACCAGATTTGGCTGTTGAGGTCAGTCTTGACCACAAATTTGTCTTTGGCACTGCGCCCCGTGTGAACGCCTGTATGGGCGATAAAAGCACCCTCTTGGGTCAGCCAGCCTTCAGAGCGTTTGAGGGCTTCTTCGATCAACCTGGGGGTGCTGAGGTTGCGATACAGATTGCTTGGATGCAGACGACTGAGAATGTTTGAGGTTTGTATCATGGTCTTAAAAATGGCTTGAGGATGTTGAATGGCGGTCATGTTTCCTCCGAGAACGAATCATTTGACGAACGTTTGTTAGTTTTAAAACAAACGCTCGTTAGGTATACTTTGACCAGTGTAACCACCAAGCCTCTTTTCCGCAACCAGCAAACTGTCACCCGTCACAGAACAACCTCGAGAAACCCAATTTCAAACTTCACCCAACCATGACTTCACCGAGTACAATGAAACCTGCAACATTTCCAAGGAGGAATCTATGAGCATTTCAAGGCGCGATATTTTAAAACTTTTTGGCATTACTGGCGCAGCAACCGCGATTCAGACCAGCAATCAAGCTGCTGCCGCAGGCAACACCTTGACCTTCACCATCTTGCATTCCAACGACACCCACGATCACCTCGAGCCAACCACCTACACGGGCAAAGACGCGGCGGGTAAAGATTTTAAAGTTGAATACGGCGGAGTTGGACGGATCAAAGCCGCCGTGGACAGCCTCAAAAAAACATCGATCAATCCTATTGTTGTAGACGCCGGCGATGTTTTTACGGGCACGATTTACGGCATGATTTACAAAGGTCTGGCAGACCTAGCATACATGGAAGCCTTTGGCGTGCAAGCCCAAACCATTGGCAACCACGAATTTGACAACGGTCCAAGCCAGCTTGCCGAGTACATCAAAAACGCTAGCTTTCCAGTGGTCAGCGCCAACATCGATGCCAGCGCCGACCCACTCTTAAAACCACTGATTAAACCCAGCACGATTCTCGAGATTGCAGGGCAAAAAGTGGGCGTTGTCGGCGTTACCACCCCCAGCACACCGATTACCTCGAGTCCTGGCGATACCGTCAAATTTCTTGACCCGCTTTCCAGCGTGCAAAAAGCTGTCGATGACCTGCGTGCTGCGGGCGTCACCAAAATTATTTTACTCTCACACTTGGGTTACTCTGAGGATCTAAAACTAGCACCACTCTTAAAAGGCGTTGGCGTAATCGTTGGCGGTCACTCGCATACTCCACTCGGTAAATACGAGGGCAATGGTCTACCCGCCAGTGAAGGCAATTACCCAACAGTCTTGAAAGACGGCAATGGCAAAACCATTCTGATTACCCAAGTTTGGGAATGGGGTAAATTTTACGGCAGTTTGCGCTTAAGCTTGAACGGCGACGGCGTGCCTGTAAGCTGGAAAGGCACGGTCACACCCGTCACCGCCGCTTTCAAAGCCGACACGCGCCTACAAGCCACGCTCAAAGCCTTCACCGTGCCGCTAGATGGCTTCCGCAAAACTGTGGTTGGCACAGCAGCAGTCAAACTGAACGGCGAGCGCGGCGATGTCCGCAAACGTGAAACCAACCTTTCAAACTTAATTGCCGACGCCAACTTATGGCGTACCAAAAGCCTTGGCACGACCATCAGCTTGCAAAACGGCGGTGGCGTTCGCGCCAGCATACAAGCGGGCACAATCACCCAAGGCGATATTTTAAACGTCCAACCTTTCGGCAACACCCTTTTTGTGCTCGAGATTAGCGGCAGCGAGCTGAAAGCCGCCCTTGAGAATGGGGTCAGCCAATGGGAGGCGGGTGCGGGACGATTCTTGCAAGTCTCAGGCTTAAAATACACTTTTGACCTGGCACTCAAACCAGGCGCTCGAGTGACCGACGTGCAAATCGGCACTGCCAAAGACGGTTTCAAACCGCTCGATGCCGCAGCAACCTTTAAGATTGTCATCAACAACTTCGTGGCTGGTGGCGGTGACGGTTTTGATGTCTTCAAAAATGCCAAAGGACCCAGACTCGACACCTACCTGCCCGATTACTCGGTCATGAGCGAATACGTGCAATTCCTGAAAACCGTGGACATTGGACTCGAGGGACGGATTACCATCCTGAATGAACCAAAAGCTTAAACACTACGTCATTCAAAGCTCGAGGTGTATCTCGAGCTTTGAATTTTTTACGCTTGTCAGCTTTGAAAGCCTGTGATAAACTCGCCCACGCGGTACGGGTTGTTAGCTCAGTCGGTAGAGCGATGGTCTCCAAAACCATAGGTCGTAGGTTCGAGCCCTGCACGACCCGCCAAAGAAAATCCGTCCTGGACGGTAAAAACCAAGCACCCCTCGAATGTTATTTCAGGCTCGAGGGGTGCTTGGGTGTAGTACGGATGTAGTAGAGATTTTCAGTTCAAAAAAACGTGTTTTACATAGCGTTTTGCCAGTGGCATCTCGAATAAACCCACCTGTTGATGTTTTTCCGTCTCCAGCATGTGGTGCGGGAAAGCTTGATGCAAGGGGTGGATAACGGTGTGTGGACTCGAGGTGACGCACGCGGCGAATCTCGAGTCACACAGAGTAAGACTTGAATCGAGGTTGGGTGCTGTGCTGCGTAATCAAAAAAGTGTTTGACTGCCGTTTTGATGCGTTTTTCGTTGCTGGCTTTTGCGCTTAAGGTTTGAAGTCCAAGCCCTAAAAGTTGCTGGCGAATCTTGTCTAAAACCGCCAGGACAAAGCTTGTTTCGAGTCAAAGTGGTCGTATGTCACCGGCTTGGTCACGCCCGAAGAACTGGCGATATCATCCAGGTTTGCACCTTCAAAACTAAATTGTGCGAATCACTGCTTGGTGCATTACTTTTCCTCAAGCTCCCAGGAATACATTACAATCTCTTGAGCTGTCGCATACCGAACATAAAGGGCGCGGGCAGCAGTGTTATCGATTTCTGTACCAAGCCAGACCTCTTCGCAGCCGAGTGCTTTTCCCCAAATGACGATCTCTTCCATTAATCTGGTGGCAATGCCCTGCTGCTGATATTGTGGTGTGACACCAACCTCGTCGATGTAGAGTTCAGTCGGCTTGTCTGGGTGATGGTGCAATACCGCCGCCACCTGTCCGATCACCATGCCGTCAGTCACAGCTACAATCAGCAGGTTAGCGGGATTCTCGAGGTAGCTGGCGAGACGTTCTGGCACGATGGGTTCATCAAAAACATCGATGGCGACCCGAGCCAGAAGCGCTGTGTTTTCGTGGCGAACGTGACGATAATCGATTGCTGGCATGGTTCTCCTTAAACTCGAGATACGCTCGTGTGAACTTGGACGATGGTGTGTTGATGCCTGACAGGTTTTTAAATTGCCTGATATTGACTCGCTGCCTCCTCCGCGAACGGGCGACCACTCGAGCGGTACACCTCAACATGATAAATGCAACACTGAAAATCATTGGTATTGATGATTTTGCTTTCCAGAAAGCTCGAGATTACGGCACGATGATTGTCAATCACGAAAATAACAAAGTTGTTGATTTACTGCCTGATCGCACTTCAACCACGTTAAGCACGTGATTGAAGTCGCGTTCACATATTAAAACCATCACTCGAGATCGTTCTTTTGAATACACGAAAGCCCGTACTGAAGGAGCACCACAAGTGACCATGCCCGTAAGGATTGGGTCAAGAAGACGAGCAATCTCGAGTTGTTGAATACGAGCCTGGTATTCTGTAAGAGCGGGTTTGCCCTGTTCTGTAAAGGCTGGACGCCCCCGAGCTTGCTGTTGTTTTTGCTCTCGAATCCAACGGTCTGGAGCACTTGAGGCAATGCCAAGATTTCGACTCGTTTGTTTAATGTTACCGTTGATTCTGGCAAGTTTGATGGCTTCAAGTTTGAATTCTGGGGCGATGGTTTTTTGTTTGTTCGCCGTGATCGCCTCGATCTTGATTCTCGAGGTTTAACTGTGCGTCCGTCAAACAGCGGTAATCCTCACCATTGTTTTAGGGCAGTTGTACATGATAGCCACCTGTTTGAATCGGTGAGACACTCGAGCGACGAATCGCAACAATATAGATTCCAACACTCGAGGGCGTAAACGTACAATCGGCGCTCTGGTTGGCTGCAACTTCCAGCGAGCAGTTAGTTCCTGCTGAATTATTCAGCGTGAAATCCGTACCCAATTTGTAAGCACTGACCGATGCTTGAAGTCCATTTTGGGTTGTGACCCGCACCGTGAAGGGCTGACCTGATGTGGTGATCTGGGTTTGAAAATAATCAAATTCGTTAAACTGATCGATCAGACCGTCTAATCCTACGCCTGCATTTAAGGTCACAGGAAGTTCGACACTGGCTGCGGACACGACAAAATTTCGCAAGCTCGAGTCACCTGCATTGAAACTCCCGCCAAAAAATTGAAATGTTGCGGTGTACATGCCTGGTTGTAACTGGGTCAGTGCACCGTTGTTGGCATTGGATGTGGGCATGACAATTGCACCGCTCGAGTCACGTAATTCTGGGGCATAGACCGCTCCGGTTAAACCGCTGGTTGGGGTTGTCTCGAGTGTGGCAAGGTTGTAATAACCTGCTTTGGAGATGTTAAACAAGAACAGTAAGGCATCGCTTGGTTCAGTGTTGAGCGTCTGTGCTGTGTCGAGATTCAAATTTATGGGTGAAAGTTTTTGCACCACAAGGCTGTAATCACCAAAATCTGAAGGGGTGCTGTGCTCACCAATGCCTTTATTCAGTGACATCACCTCGAGCACGTAATCACCTGCTTGATTGACGGTGAAGACTTTGCTTTGGGCTTGCTTTCCAGCATTCATCCCAAAGCTCACTTCGGGGACAATGCCGCTCGAGAAATCAAAAAACGCTTTTCCAGCCACGGGGCTTCGCAACCAAAACACTGGCACGAGCGTGGTCGCTGATTGACCAACCACATGAATCACATCGCCAGCTTGCAGGCTGAGGGTATAAAACTTTTTGGCTCCAGCAGTCGCAAGGCTGCCCAAAAGACTGGTATTGAACGGTGCAACCGTTGGTTGAGTGACGCTCGAGACACTTAAGGTCAGGTTGGCGGTGAATGTGTTCACTTTAACGATTGGATCAAAGTCAACAGTGTACAAGCCTGTGGCTGGCAGCGATCTGGTCAATCTGTTATTCAAACCATCACCCGAGTTCAACAAATTCGTTCCATCAGGTGCGGTGAAGGTAACAAGGCTAAGTGCTTGAGTCGTTGGGTCTGTATGAACATACCCCAAATTGACCACCGCATCTTTGCTGCCTTCAAACACAACGCTGGGATAAGGGAATACCTCAGTGACGCCCAGGTTGATGCTCGAGTCGAGCGTGATTCGCTTGGGATTTTGGAGCACCAGCGTGTAGGCAGCAGCATCTCCAACCTCGAGCATGTACGTTCCAGTTTCGGGCAACAGACTGGTCAAGCGGGTTGTCACCAGCGAGTTGATACTGACGGATTGCTGACCAGTGGCAAGTATTTGATTGTTGTGTAACAACGTGAGGGGGTATTTAGAATTTGCTCGAAGCATTGCACTGATTGGGTCGTTGGCTTGACCCGTAAAGGTGTACCGATAAACATCGCCTTTGTTTAAGCCACTTTGGGGAACGTCTTTTAAGAATGGCAAGGTCAGCGTTTCAGAACCCAACACCCCAATTTTCTCGAGCATCAGGTTGTACCCACCAGGCAGGTTTTTCGTGCCTGTGACCTCGAGGGTGTAATCGGTGTTTGCACTTGTATCTAGGCGAATGATGGCGCTGCTGCTGGCAGTAAAATTCGCGCTCGAGATGATTTGAGTGCCATTGAGTACCCGCGCCGTCCCCTCGAGCGTCGAACCATTGCCGTGCGAAACCGTAATGCGTCTGGATTCGCTGGCAGGAATGCCGAAGGTAAACTGATCTGTTTGACTGCTCGAGTTGAAAGCGTAATCCTTGTTCCAAGGTGCGCTGATGGCTTCAACATTGCCGCCAGGGTTGGTGCTGATGGGCTGTATTTTAATCAACACTTCTTCGCTCGAGTTCTTTGGAGCGCGGTAGGTTGTCTGCCCTGACCACGTGCCATTCAGGGCATAACCTTTGAAGATCAGGTCAATGCCGGCAGGTACTTTAAGCGGCACACCACCTTGAATTGGAATGGTGGTTGAATACCGAAAAGCTGGTGGGTTTACAGCTTGCTGACGCTGACCAGCCCGCCCTCTAACTCGAGCATTGTCACCAAAGACATTGCAGATCGTGGCGTTGTTAAAGTGATCGCCCCCACCTGGAACGAGCGGGTCGGGAATGCACTTGGGTTTTGGATTTCCCAGGTCGTCAGCAGGCGCGTCGGCGTTCCACCAACTAAAATGCGTGACTTTCGCCTGTAAGACCAACTGACTTGGATTGCTGCTCGAGGCTTGGACTGTGCCTGTGCTTTCTTGCACCCAGTCCCCCGTTTTTTCGTTGAGTGACCAGAGCGGAATCGTGTCACCAATCTTGATGCTCGAGCCGTCAAGGTTGGCGTTGGTGTACATCGGAATCTCGATGCTGGCTTGTTTGCCATCGGCAAGATTCAAGCGCTGTCCGCCTTGCTCGAGGGCGTATTCTGTCGTACCATGCGAGACAATCAAGCTCGAGTTGCCGTTTGGTTTGATGCCCGTAAAACTGCCTGGAAAGCCTTTGATGCCGTTCGCATCGGTGACATTGATGGGTGTCAGATTGACGTTGACATTGCCACTGATGGGATTCCCATTGGAATCTACCAAAGCATTTGCGGGCAACTCGAGCTTCGCGGCATCCTTGCCTGTCAACGCGCCACCCGCACTCGAGTCCAAGACCTGCGCGGCTTCTCGAGCTTTCAGTTCGGCGCTGAAGTACGCATCCGCGCTCACAGCGTTTGGGGGAAGCTCGAGGGTTTTGTATTGTTCAGCGAATCCAACTTTAGAAAGTTTGATCGTCAGCGGTACGCCGACACCAACACCTGCCAGTGACACCGTACCATCTGCAAGGCTGAGAGTGTTACTCGAGCCACCGACGATTTCAACTTTTACACCCTCGAGTTTCGCACCCAAAGTATCCATGATTAAACCTGCAAGTGTCACGGTTTTGGTCGGTACTGGTAAACTCGAGACAGCAATAATTTGGGTTTTTGAATCCTCGAGTTTGCCGTCCGAGACCGTCAGTTTGACCGTAAAACTTGCACCGCTCGAGAATTCGTGGGCGATTTTTACACCGCCACCGCGCACACCATCACCAAAATCCCAGGAATAGGTCAGTGTGTCTTTGTCGGGGTCGCTCGAGTTGCTGGCATCAAAGACAAGGGCTGCAAGGGCAGCACCGCTCGAGGGTGCGCTAAAACTGGCGCTTGGGGCATGGGTGGTGGAGGGTGGTGGAGGGTCTGGACATGCAACGAGGAAAGCCGTGAGCAAAACCCCTAATAAGATTAATTTCATAGAAACCTCTAGAAGTATCAAAGACTCGAGCAACACACAATTTAATGCTTGAGTGCTAACGGACTGCTGGATTGATGGTGATGGTGCGCGAAGCAATCGTGGCATAGGTATGCTGCCCATCATCGGCGGTGATCCAGAACGTATACGTGCCAACACCAAGGAAACTCGAGCTTCCATCGGCATTGGTGGGAAGATTGCCATTCAGACTGCATTGCAGCGCAGTCCAACCTTTCAAACAAGCAGACCAGACGTAATGAATTTGATCGTTTTCTGGATCGTGAGCTTTGACGGTCAGATTCAGAGCAACGTTGGTTGTAACCACTTGTCCATCACCAACCTCATTGCCTAAATTGTCCTTGATATGGAATTCGTCAATCACTGGGGCTAAGTTTGGTGGTGGGTCAGTCACGTTAATGGTCACGCTGGCTGAACCTTTCGCACCAAATTTGCCTATGGCGGTCAGCGTCAGGGTACGCGAACCATTGCTAGTAAAGGTTACATTTCCAGTACAACTTGCAGGAACAACATCTGAGGCGACACTGCTTGTCCAAGACATTTGGTTGCATGGCACAAGATCGGTGGGTTGACCAGTCAGGCGGTTGATGTCGTTGGCATAACCCGAGAGTTGAGTAGCGATTCCTCGGTAGACAGGAAGATTGGCACTGGTAGTTAAGCTCACCACAGGCGGAGGGTTATTGACATTGACCGTAAACGTGGCGCTCGAGCTTGCACTGGTACTGTCGGTAGCAGTGACGGTAATGACCCTTATGCCCTCAGTGGCAAACAAGAATTCGGCGTTGCTGTTTAAGGTCAATGCTCCATCTTTATCCGAACTAAGGTGGATGTTTGAGTCAGGCACAGTACCATCCTCGAGATCGCTGACGGTGAACGTGCCATAAATCGAATTGAGTATTTGTAACGGCTTGCCCAAATTCACATTCTGAATGCCTTTGAGAATATTAATGCTTGGCGGACTGTTGCGTGATCGGGCAAATTCTTGTTTCCAGTTGGCAATATTGGTGCTGTAATCAACGATCTTGCCGAAAACTGGGATATCCACCACAAACGTCACATCAAGCAATACAACTCCTGACAAAATCCAGATCGGGTTTCTGGGAATCTGTGCATCAAACTCGAGTCCTGCCGAAGCTTTCAAGCCGGGACCAACAATGCCGTACAGCAGCACTTGCCCTTCTACATCTGTGGTTGCCTGAAGTTTGACATTTCCCTGAAGTTGTGGTGTACCCGGTAAGACAGCGAACGTCCGATCATCAATCTTGTCCCAACCGTGACCATCGTTGTAGGCTGCGCCAAATTGCAAGGCTGCGTTTTGCGTGGCATTGTAACTGAATTGAACACTGGCTTGACCATCTAGACCAATTGATAATGTCGCTTTGAAATCGAGCACAATCGGAACCCCAGCGATATCAAAATCGATCTGATAATCTTTGCTAGCCAATTCAATGTCTTTTTTAATAGGTGTCTCGAGATGCCCTGTGATCTTCAGGTCACTGAGTTGATCGAAACCAACCCAAGTATCAAAATGACCAACGCATGGGTACGGAATGCCAGTGTCTGTAGAACACGTGCTGATTTTTAAGCCAAAATGAGCGCCTAAATTAAAGTTCACCACGCCCGTGATCTGCACCTCACCTGTCCCTGGTGGGTCTGGGTGATACACCACCTTCACTGGCTGTTCAAAGTTGTAACCCGCGAGCAACTTGCCAGCTTGAGAATTGCCTGAAGTTCTTGATGAAGTGCTGACAACATCGGCAGCCGTAAAATTCTTGGTGATATCAATCGAGCCTTTCGAGATGGCATCGGTTAATGCCGCCTGGGTGGTTTTGAGCACCGTCTGTCCATTTTCAGTTTTGATCGAATTTACTTTGCGAAGAAAGCCAAAAGGCGCAATGCTCGAGCGACCTCCAACCAATACATCACCTGATTTGAGGTTTTGTAAAACCTTGGTGTCCTGTGAAAAACGCATTGTGCCTGTGTTGAGATCAATCGCGTTAAGCGCTGTTCGCGTTTCGAGATCTGCAACTTTGGTGGTTTCAGGAATGATGGTGCTTGAAGTGCTGTTGGTTATGTTCAAACTGATCTGCATTGTTCTGGTCAGTACCCCACCAGTTCCACTGACGACCAGCACACTCGAGCCAAGACTTGCATTGCTCAAGACGTTTAAGGTCAGTTGAGTGCTGTTGGCACTGATTGATGCTGGACTGAACTTACCCGTCACACCTGATGGCGCACCAATCAGGCTTAAAGTAACGCTGTCTTGAAATCCGTTCAGTCGCTCGAGATGGATCGAGACTTGTTGGTTGCCGCCTTGGACAATCGAGATGCTGGTTGAAGTGCTCGAGAGTGCAAAATCTGCTTGAGGGCAAGCGGTCAGCAAAATCATTGGTACGAGTGTGAGACAGATGCTTTGCCATAGTTTATTGATGTTCATTTCTAACCTCCTTAAAACAAAATGTTGGTACAACTTAGGTGTTGAATTTTTCTGACGCTCACGAAAGAATCCCCTCTGCTCAAGCCACCTCGAGCCTGTGTTTGAAGCTTCATAAAAAAGCCCCCTGTTCACCTCATAGGGTGCAGGAAACTTGGTTATGCTGGCGTTAGGAAAACAGCCAAATCATCAGATTAGACTGGCAGGTTCTAAAAATTCGTTCCAGCGCTCGGGCAAGTGCTCACCGATTTCCAAGAGTTGAGCGCGACACTCGAGGTAGCGTTTGTTCAGTCCTCTATAATTGTCACCCGAGCGCAGCGCTTGCAAATTGAGTTTCCAAACTTCGAGGTTGTAGGGGTCATACTCGAGCAGAATTCGGCAGAGCCGCACGATCTCGCTTGCTTGAGTCTCGAGCAGCGATGGTAATCTTGTCAGAAGTGCATGATACACCGCGTCTCGCACGGTTTCGTCGCTTTGGGTTTGAATCGAAATACCCTCAAAATACGCACCGCGCCAGAGGTGCACATCCGCATTTTTTAAGAACGCCTCGACATCGGAATCTACCGCGCCCAAAGCGTAACCATTGGCTGTGGTTTGAATCAAACCTTCGCCCAAACTCGAACGGGTTTGAAACACCAATTGACGAATCGAAGCGATGGCGTCCCCCTCAAGTGTTTCAGGGTACAAGCGATCTATGAACTCGAGTGGTGAAACTTCTGTCCGCCCTGCGATCCGCGCCTCAAGCAAGTTGGCGAGCAATTCGCAGCGTTTTTGACCACGAACGGTATGAACTTTTTGGTCTTGCCGCAACTGCATTGAACCCAACACCTCGAGCCGGGCTTGAAGCGTCTTGGATTCCGCAGAAACTCGAGTTTTATTCGAGAAATCTAATTCAGGAAAATAGCGCCTTGTGATGTTCGCACCGTTTTTCAAACCACGCTCTTCAAACCAAACCAAATGCGCTCGAGCACCTTCAAGATTCTGAGTTAAGCGATCAATCTCGAGACTTATTTTGTGCGCCAGCAGTTCAATCTTCAGTTCGCCTGTCAATTTTAAAGCTTGCTGAAGCGCAACCATGGCAGCATCATTTTGATTCAGTTGCTCGAGTGCCAAACCCAGCGCGTAAAATGCGGTACCGCGTTGTTCAATCAAGTCAGGAGCACCGCACATGTCAAGCGCCTGTTGCGCCAGTTCGAGTGCGTGGCTGTGATTGCCGTAACGCGCTTGCGCCAGCGCAGCGACGTACAATTTATCCGCAATTTGCCGAGGTCGCCCTACCACTCGAGCGTACTCGAGAGAAGCTTGAGCATGTCTTAAAGCCAGCACCGAACCGTGCGGTGGTTGCCACTCGAGGTACAGGCGGCTGAGGGTATCTTCGCAATCGGCGAGATGATCTGGAACAGGTTCGCGTGCCATCACCTGCCGACTCTCGAGCAACAACTCTTCGGCTTGCTCGTAATGACCAAATTCTTTTAAAATCTCGCCCCGTAACATTTGTATCCCAGCATGAAGATGCACTTCCCCAACGTCTGAACTGTGTTGGGCAGCCTCATTGAGGTCTTTGAGGGCTTCAGGGTATTGACCGAGCGCTTGATAGGCATTGCTGCGATTAAACAACAAACTGGTTAACAGAAAAAGGTCATCGGTCATATGCGACAGTGCAATCGCTTTTGACATCTGCAAGACCGCATCTTGGAATTTTCCGCGATTCAAAAAACTCAAACCCCTAACAAGAAAAATTTGCGCTTGTTGTTTAGGGCTTAAATCTGGTACGAGCAAAATTCGATCAATCAAGACATCCGCTTCATCATGCTGACCATATGAAATCATTGCCAACGCTACTGAAAATACCAAGCTGGTCTGTGTTGAATTGTGAAGTTCCGAATGCTCCTTCCATATTTGGAGTACGGCTGCAAGATCACCAGTGTTTTTGTACAATGAAGCAAGTCGTGCCAACCATTCTTCTCCGTTTCGCTCTTGCTCGGGAAGACGCTCGAGCAGCCGTTCCATGTCAACTTGACCTGACACGAGAGCCAACTGTTCGGCTAAACAATAAATAGCTTCAACATCATCTGGCAGTAGAGCAACCGCTATTTCTGCCAGACGAAGTGCTTGAATACGATCATCAATAGCATTGGCTGCCTTGAGCGCCAGTTGCCCTTTGGATTCGCCTGTGGCGAATTCAACTGCTCGAGCCAGAAACCGTGCCGCCTGTACACTATTTCCCTGTACTTTCGAGCGTTCTGCGGCTCGCTCGAGAATCGCTAGAGACTCTGAGGCTTCAAGTTTCGCAGCTTCAACAAATTGAACTGCTTTTTCGGGATCATGCTCGAAAGCTTTCAAAGCACGACGCGCAAAATGCTGTCGTCGCTCGAGGGATGAGGTTTTCAATGCGACTTCACGAAACAACGGATGGGCAAATTCATTGCCAGCAAACAATCCACGTTGCTCGAGATGTACTCGAGATGCTTCAAGACTTTCGTTTGAAAGTCCTGAAACTTCAAGCCATAGTTCACTCGCGGTATTCAAGCTCAACATGGCTTTGCTCTCGAGTGCGTCACGAATTTCTGAGGTTTGACAGGCTTCGGTTATTTGCCGTTCGATCAAAGCTTCTACCGTGACAGGCATTAAATCTTTTGGTGGCACACGCCAATGCCAACGGCTGGCATCGTTCCACAAAAACCCAGCCCGAGCCAGAAAACGAAAATACTCGAGCGCAAATAACGGATTACCAACACTTCGCGCAAAAATCCAATCGCACGCCTCGACTGGCAAGACTGAACTTACTTCAGCTTCGAGTAAATCTCGGGTTTCCTGGTTTGAAAGCGGCTCGATTTTAAGAGTCTCGAACGGTTCTGGGGCTTGACTGCGGCTGGTCACCAGCAAACCGACACCTCGAGTACGATTGACGATTCGAGCCAGCCCCTGCCATAACTCGAGGTGTTCGGCATCAGCTTCATGTAAATCCTCGAGATGCAAAATGATCGGCGCTAAACCCGCGAGTTGAGCTATTAACGCATCAGTTAAGGCTTGAGCATCAACAAACTCCCCTTTTGTTAAACGCTCGAGTATCCGCGCCGCCCAAACAGGAAATTTTTTTGGAATCGGTAAGGTTCTCAAAAGTGTTGAACTCGAGTTTGTCGCATGGAAACTAAAACTCGAGATTTTGGCTTCACGTAACACCTGTTGTATCGTCCAAGTTTTGCCAATGCCAGCCTCGCCAACCACTGCGAGCACAACGCCCCTCGAACGAAGGCTGTGCAGTGCTGCCAGTCGTGTTCCGAGTTGATTCGTGATCTCGAGCCTAGAATTGCCCACACGATCTCCAATTCATTGATGTTCTTCACATCCATGATAGAGCCTCATATGAGCAAACCGTCAAGCAACTTGAACTTCAGCCTTCAAAGTGCAATCTTCTCGAGCATCTTAAAGAGTTGGTCTCGAAGTGATTGGTTTTCAGTTGCCACAGAAAACGTCCATTGATCCATCAAAAGTTTGACTGAATATCCTTGAATCACCAAATCTGTGGCGTACCCCTCGAGCGTATCAATCACGGCTGGCATGACAACCGAAAATGACGTGCAAATACTTGTCAGGACAATCAGAAAGTCAGTGGCTTCATAGGGGTCAATTTCAACAGACGACCATTGGTTGCCTTCCCAGTATGACTTATGCAATGAAGATTTTTTCATCACTTTTCCCATTGACCTGCACATGGATCTTGAGATGTTCGTTTCAGCCACGCGGGTTTTCTTTGTTCAGAACCTTAACGTGCCAGGACTCATGCCCAGCAGTACGCGCCCCGCCACCTCGAAGTTGTGCGGATTCACCCCCAGGTGCTGGGCTGCCGCGTGAACGTCACGGAACAGACGCTCGAGACGGTTTTCTTCGCGCAAAGAAGTCGCGCCGCCAGCCGCGTACATCAAATCCACCGCCTGCACCGAACTCGCCACCGCATACGCACAGGCGAGTCTTACAGTCGCACGCAGCTTCATCGGGGTTTCGCCCGTCCGCTCGGTGGTCTCCCAGAGTTCTTGGGCAACCTCGAGCAGCAAGCCACGCGCAGCCCGTACCAGCGCCTCGGCACGTGCGAGATCAGATTGCACCGAGGCTCGTTCGCGCAGCAAGGAGGGTGAACCCGTGGGGGTCTTGACCTGTGCCAGTTCGATCAAGGCTTCGATGGCGGCTCGAGCCAAGCCGAGCGGCACGGCGGCGATGCTCAAAGGGTAAACGCTGAACATCGGCAGGCGATAGAGCGTACCAGAGCAGACTGGTACGGGTGCAAAAGTGAAGGCAAAGAAGCTGCGTTCTTGCGGCACGAACACGTCTTTGATCACAAAGTCAAAGCTGCCAGTGCCGCGCAGCCCACCGACGTGCCAGGTATCCACGATCTCGCAATCGGCGATGGGAACGAGCACCGTGCGAATTTCAGAAGTTCCGTCAGCATCAAGACGCGGCTTTTCGCCTTCATAAACCACGGCGTTACAGTAGACCCAATCGCTGTGGGTGATGCCACTGCCATACGCCCAGCGACCCGTCAGTCGAAACCCGCCTGAGGTCACTACCGCCCGCCCAGTGGGTGTGGCGGCTCCCGCCACTGCTGCGTGCGGATGCCCAAAGATGACCCTGGCTTCGTGCTCGGACAGCAATCCCGCCATGCGCCCGTGGGCAGCCCCGTTGCTCAGACACCAGCCTGCGGCACTGTCCACCCTCGAGACTTCCTCGATCACCCGCAAGAAGGTCGTTAAGTCCGACTCGAGACCACCGAGTTTTTCAGGTACAAACAGTTTGAACAAACCCGCGTCAGCCAATGCCTCGAACACGGGGCGCGAAAGCTGACGGTTGCGTTCGGCATCGTCGCGGTGTGCTGCGATGATCGGCTCGAGGGCGCGAGCCGTTTCGATGGGTGATCGTATTCCTAATTGAATCATGCCTGCCTCCTTCTCGAGCCTTCAAGTCTTGCGGTACGCCAGCAGAAATTCATGCCCACACGCCACGCAACACCGTGCATACGGCGAGCCAATTCTCGAGCCGCACTTCGGACAGACCTCAAGCAATTTCGTACCGTCATTGGCACAATATTCTTCACTCGAGGCGGCAGGTACAGCACGCCAGCATTTTTGGCAAATTCTGTAGTTCACCGATTCTATGTCCACAGCACAACCTCCTGTTCGGCTTTGAGTGTGCCTGAGACTTGGTTATGCCTGGGTTACGAAATCGGTCAAAACATCAGACTCGAAAAAGTCATTCCTTCGAGCCTTGCACGACCCGCCACAGGAAAATCTGTTCAGGACGGTGTACGTTATAACCCCTCTCGAGGTATTTCAAACTCGAGAGGGGTTGTGTCTGTTTTAAAGACATCAATGGATTGGTGTGTTCAGAATTGCAACTTACCTATTGCCCGAGTCTGCGCTACTGTTTTTCACGGATAGCACTGTCACCAAAATAGAAGTTCCAGATTGAACCTGCGCCACCCGAATGACTGCCTTGTTACCCTGGGGCAAGCTAAACAAATCTGCCAAAGCACCCGCAATGGACGAACCCAAAGGAACTTGATTGCGGTCTACGACTGCTCCTCCGCCCGAGACCAAAGTTGTTCGGCTCGAATCAATCAAACTCTTGACGTAATTGGTTACACCATTGGCAGTGCCACGAAGCAGATCGTTGAACAAATCTGGAGCCATGTCATTGACCGCCACGCTCACGCCAGGATAACCATCGGGTGAAAAGACTTGTGCGTTGATCGGATAACTTTTGCCTTCAATCACGTACTCGGTTAACTGAATTTCCATACGCCTGGCTTTGTTCAACCTGGCTTCACCCAAAAAGGTAATGCCCGTTTCGGTGCGTACCACAATTGGCACTGAGTTTTCACCCTCTGCCAAAATGATGCCCGTCGCCAATGACGCTGGAATAATCATGCCTGGTGCTAACGGCGAATCGGCAACGGGCGCTTGCTCCTGTACCTTAGTTACAGGAGCAGAAGCGCCAGGAATCTCGAGCACTGGCGCTTCGCTCGCCGCACTGGCAATTTCAACTTTTGGCGCTGGAACTGGTTTCTCGCGTTTGAACAACGTCAGCGGTCCATTGGTGTTCTCTCGAGGAACACCAGCATACGCATTGGCTGTATTGGCGCTAGGTTGGCGCGTGAACATCACCGACGAGTTGGTTGGCTGACCCGAACTGCGTTTTTTGAAGACCACACCACCAGGACGCCTTGGCGCTTTGGGCACAGATGCCACTGGTGCTCGGTAGGTAGGGGCTGGTGGCTGATAGGTTGCTCGAGGTTGATAGGTTTGCACTGGAGCGCTGTATTGCACTGGTGCTGGCAACGGCGCACTTTCAACTTGCACGGGCGCTGCTTCGGCAACGGGCGCGGGAACATCGTTGGCTGCCATTGGAACTTCATCGGTTGTGGGTGCAGCACCAATCGGCGCTGCCTCGATTGGTGCTGGTTCAACTGGTGGCGCCATTGCCACCGTTGGTAAACTCGCAAACGGTTCGGTTTTACTGGCAACCACAGGTGCTGCCGCTGCCTTGCCACTCGAGGGACTGGTCAGCATCATCGGCATTAAAAAACACAAGATTCCACCCAGTGCCGCCAAACCCACTTTGCCTTTCGCCAGCGCCCATTCATGCGTGTAAGGGTCTTGGCGGTAAAACATTTTTTGCATGATCTCTTTGGCTTTATTGCGCGTCTCAGCCTGCGCAATTTGTTCTGGGAACAAAATCGAATCTGGTGCGTCATCCTCGAGCGCCCCAATCAATTTCGCCGCCAGTTTTGAGTCATGCAGCTCGAGTTGCGCATAAAAGTTATTGAATTTCGGGTCGCTCGGTTCGGGAATGGCTTGTCCGAGAACGGTTTGTAATTCTTGTTTGACAGATTCTTTGATTTTCATAGAAAAATTTTAGCCAGCAAAAAAATATGGATGTAGGAAACCGAACTTTTTCAGGGTTCTCGTTTCGGGTTTGTAAGCTCGCTCGAGTTTTGGGGTTTATCCTGTGCATCTGCAATTTCAAAATCTAATTTTTTATCCTCGAGAGTCTTGTTCTCAACTGTAATTTACTGATTTTCTGGAGGCTTGGTGTAATTTTTCCATGCCCAACTTTTGTTTGGTTGTTTACTGATCGTACATTCAGGTTTTGAAAGAAGAACGAAATGATGAATTTAATCACGGCAGGTATTGCAAAGAGTTCGGTTTCGTTGACCTCTCGAGCCTTTGTGTGCGAAACGGTTGGTGGCAATCATGCCTTACAAAACCTTTAATGCCAGCTTAAGTCTTGAGCAAACCTGGGCGGAGGTTGCAAAGATATTGACGGTATCGTTTCGTTTGCCTTTCATCGAACCTCGAGTTCAAAACGTCTTCAAGCTTGCAGCGCTGACTTTAATGTTGGCTGACCATGTGCATCTGGTTTTTTTTGATCGTTCGTTGGTGTGGTTGTACTGGCTGACGAGACTGGTTTTTCCAATGTTCATGTTGCTTGCGGCGCATAACCTCGAGCGGTATCATGCCCGTCCTGGGAAGTATATTTTGCAATTGTTGGGCTTTGGACTTTTGGCACAACCGTTTTATTTCGCATCATTTGGTTTTTTTCAACTCAATGTGATGTTCACCATTGCGGCAGGGGTCGCGCTTTACACGGTTTTGAAATGGTCTAAAACCCGAGTTCATTGGGCATTGCGTTTGGTCGGGTTGATTGGATTGGTTTTCGTACCATTTCCAGTTGACGGTGGGTGGTACGGGGCGATGAGCATACCCGTGTTTGCCGCTTTGATGCGACGTGGTGCGTGGTGGGATTGGCTGCTGGCGGTATTCGTATTGGTGAGCATCGTGCTTGGTACGACACCGTGGTTTGTGCCAGTTTCGGTATTGGTGATTTGGGTTTGTGCCGCTCGAGTTCCTTCAGGTGCGGTACTACCAAAGCCCTCATATTGGGCAAAACTAGTGACTTACGGGTTTTACCCTGCACATTTGGCTGTGATCGCATTAGTCTCGAAGGTGTTCTAAGGCTGGATTTGACCACGGCAATAATTGAGTAAGCAGACCTCCCCAACATTTTCGAGCGGAGATTTCTCGTTTGTGATGCTCTTGCAGGTCATGCTTCTTGGGTACGTTATGCAGTGACAAGTTTGGAATGGAAATCACTATAGCTGTTTGCAAAGAGTTGATGTTTGCTCAATTTTGCCAGCAATGTGGACTTTGATTTGCTCGAGTTTTTGACACGCCAAGTAAGGTTAAGTGCAATCGCAACCGAGATTTAATAAGGCTGCAATGACTTTTTCTTTCGGGAATTACTGACAATTCGTTGTCAGAAGCATCAAAATTGTCATATGGCAACAGGAACAAATTCTTGCGTCCTTGAAAGCAGTTCAGGCTTTTGTCTTGGTTAAACCATCAATTGTAAACGCTTAATCAATATCAGCCTCTGAATTTCCTTCAAGTGCTACTCAGTGCCACGCAGTGGCGTTCAGTGGTGTTTTCTGCACGAAAATATGGTGACTGGCTTGATCCAAGCCAGTCGCGTTTAAAGTCAGCAAAGGATAGACAGAATTCGCGCATTAAATTTCGGATTTTAAATCTTTTAATTTACGCCTGCCCCCCTTTTCAAACTTTTATCGTATCTCGAGAATGCTGTTCCAAACTGCATTTTGATGTCCTTCTCGAGACTTGTGCGGTTTTTCCATGAATGATTTTGTTTTGGTTGTTTACTGATGTCACATTCAAGCTTTGAAAGGAGGACGAAATGATGAATTCAATCACAGCAAGTGCGGTCACAGTCAGACCCAAGCTCGAGTCTGGAATTTTAATTGATTTTAATTACAGGTTTTTTGTGCTGGGCGTTTTCTGGGCGGCGTGTTGGATTGTGGCTGATTTGTTCTTACATCCTGGTTTGTGTGGCTTACGGTAATTCGGTTTTACCACCGCATTGTTTCAGACCGAAACACGGTGCTTTTGTTAAAGGGAGCGTACTTATGAAGAATATGATTATTGGTTTGTCCGTGAAAGCAGTTACCGCACTCGAGAATGGTCGCAACTGGGCGCAATCGGGAAAAATGACGCATCGCAAAGCTTTTATTTTGGGTATGGCAGCGGCAATGGTTTCTGTTGCAGGTGATGCTTTTGCAGTGCCAGCCGCAGCAGCACCAAAAGATATTGCCACTACAAATCCACTTAATAATATTCAAAAAACAGTTTGTACAGTAACAGGTGCATTACAAGGTCCAATAGGAATTGCAATTATTGTTGCACTTGTTGTGGTTGCTGGTTTGTCATTAGCAACTGGTGGTAAAAATTCAACTTCACTACTAATATCTGCGTTAATTGGTGGAGCAATCGTGTTTGGAGCTAAAGCTTTACTCGCTCTTGCTACTGGAGCTAATGCAACTGCTATTGCTTGCACGGTTTAATACATTAAAAATATTAATCAGGAGCTGAATTAATGCTTAGAATGCGGGTTTTTCGACTTAGTTTACCTATTACAGTTATGGGTGTTGAATTATGGGCGCTTGGTGTTGTTGGTGGCGCAACGATCTTATCACTTAACTTGTATAGTGGTTTTCTTCCTTCTATTTTACCTTACCCGGCTGCTGGTGCAACCGGGTTTGGCATTCTTAAAATTGTGACCACAATTAAACGTCACTTCCCAGGTAGAGCTTTTAACCATCTTATGACTTGGATCACATCAGGTGATCGTTACACTCTCGAGCGTGAAATGCGCTGTATGCCATTAATTATTACTGGGTCTTCCCAGATCGAACAGCGCCGCACCACAAAAGCGGCGTTGCAACAACCAAAAGTTGCGCTGCAACAAACTTTGGTTCAAAAGGAGTAGTGACTTGTGTCCACCCTAACAGCGACCCGCACGCGTAGCTTGGTCGAGAACTTGCCTTATTGGGAACTCCATGACGGCGTTATGTTTATGACCGATGGTCGAATCGAAATTGGTGTTGAAGTGAAATTTCCACCTGCGATGTTCATGACCGATGGTTCTTTAGAACTTCTTTTCAGACAACTCAAAAATGTGATTCGCAACGCCGTACCGCAGGGGCAGCGCCTTCGTGCGGTTATCGAGGTTGCACCGCCTGGTGCGAAGGCAATTGAACCTTACCGCCAAGAAATTACAACAGAACACGATTTAGCAGCCTTGCTGGGCGAAAAACGAGCCGAGTATTACGAGAATTTAACCGCGCAACCGAACGAGGTGCTCGAGTGGCGGGCTTTTTTGACCGTCACGCTGGGCGAGAAGCGATTGGCGGCAAATCCAAATTTGGGTTCGTACATGCTTGGCAAAGTGATTCCCGCCATGCGCACCCGCACCCATGTGGGTTTTACCCAACCCGAATTCGATGCGATCATGAATATGGCACACGATGCCAGAACCCGCTTGACCAACTTTTTGGCTTCGGCTGGGTTTAATCCCAAAGCGATGGATTCACAAGACGTTTTTGCCCTGTGCTTTCGCTTTTTTAACCCTGGTTTAAAACAAGCCAGATTGCCAGAGTACAAACCCACCTGGCAGTATTCGCCCGAGGAGGCGGGGCAGAAATTAAAGGGTTTAGCGCCGCCGTCCCTGCGGGCGCAAATTGCCAAGTCCGAAGTCGATAACGCCAAATTGCACGAGATGGGTTTGGGTTGGAAACGCATTCGGATGATGGGTTTAACCATGAGTCCGGACGAAACCCAGTTTGGCATGATTAATTCTTTGTTGGACGGCAGTGGTGACTTTTATTTGGTGATTGATCTGATGCACGAACTTTATGAAGAAGGCATCACGCGCCTGAAAGGTTTGGCACGAAAATACTATTCGGCAGCTAGCGATACCAAATATTACGTTGACCCGAACGTTCGCACTGGGCTTGCCGAAACCGAAGCGGCGATTGAGCACATGTCCGCCAATGGCGACCATATTTACCAAGTCGGCGTGACCTTGGTTGCTGTCGGCACGGATACCCGTGATCTCGAGGATCGTATGACCAAGGCGTACAGTGCGGCTGCTGCCGTGCCTGGCAGCCCGTTTACGGTCATGCAGAGCGGCTTGTGGGAACCCTTCAGTTTGGCGGCGCCGTTTAGTGGCAATACCATTGATCAGCGCGTCAGTATGCTCGAGACGAACGCCGCACATTTCTTTCCGGTGGGTTCGCCGTGGTTGGGGCATGACAAACCAATTGCCATGTTTCACAACCGTTGGAAAACCCTGACCAACATTGATCCGTTCGATCCGAACATGACCAACTGGAACGCCTTGATTGTTGGCGGTTCGGGTCAGGGTAAAACCTTTTTCACGCAGTATCTGGTCACAGAATTAACCCGTCAAGACGATGTGGACGTGATTATCGTTGACCGTGGTCGTGGTTACGAAAAAACCGTCGAACTGCTGGGCGGCGTTATGATCGATGTCGAACCAGGTGGTGACATGAGCGTCAACCCGTTTGATCTCGAGGAGGGCGAACTCGAGCCTGATGAGGAAAAAGTCGCGTTCTTGGGCGCAATCATTCGCGCCATGATCGGTACGGTGGACTCGAGGTTAGAAGCTGAAGAGGACGCGATTATCACGGCTGCCATTCGCACGGTGTATTCGCGCAAAACCGATGAAGTTTTTGAAAACGGTCAGTACGTTAAAAAGTTCGAGGGCGTGTTGTTACGCGATTTTGTCAAGACGTTGACCAACCTCGAGCGCATTGGTGAAAAAACCATTTCGGGGCAGGACAAAGAAATTGCCGATACCCTGGCACGAACGCTTCAGAACTGGACGGGCAAAAGTCCGCTCGGTAGTTTTGTGGATCGTCCGACCAATGTTCCTATCGGCTCTTCTCGAGTTGTCTGTTATGACACCTCTAAATTCAGGCTCGATTCGCCACTTGCTGCCGTTGGCACGATGCTGATTGCGGACTTGGCTTGGCGACGCGTGAAAGCCGACAAATCACGCCGTAAAGTCGTGATTTTTGACGAATGCTGGGCGCTCTTAGAGATTCCTGCCGCTGCGAACTTTATGGTCGAACTTTACAGGCGGGCGCGTCGTTATCTGGCAGCCGTCTGGAGCATCTCCCAGTCGCTCGAGGATTTCCGCAAGCCACAAGCCCAAGGTATTTTACAGAACACCACCTACCATTACCTGCTGCGCGTACCAGGCGAAGACGATGCCGTGCGCGAACTGCTGCGCTTGCCGGATTCGGCAATGGAAACTTTTAGAAACTTACGACGCGTTGACGGCTTGTACTCCGAAGTGCTGGCTTGGGTCAGACGCGAGGGAGGTGTAGAGGGAGATGTGATTTGGGTTCGTCCAAGCCCACTGGATTTCTGGGCGTTTACCACCTCGGCACGCGACATGGTGCGGCGCGACGCGGCACTGGCACGTCATGACGGGCATTTGCTGCCCGCGTTGCTCGAGTTGGCTTACGGACGGGAAGAGGTCAAGAAAGGGTTTTTGTTTGCAGCCGCTTAAGTCCAGTCAAGGCTTTTGGTGCGGTTTCACCATGACACGCCAAAAATGTAGCGCATTCTAAAGCAGTCCAAAGGCATTACAGGCGTAACACTCAATAAGCACGAATGGTTTTTTAGAGGGAGATGTTATGAAAAAAAAGTGGTTAAAGATAATAGTAATTGGGGCAAGCATCAGTTTGACCTCGAGCAGCGCGAGCGCGATTGACCTCAGTGGTCTTGGCAGCATTCTAGATTTTGCAACTTCCGGTTTGGGTTTGCTGTGTGGTGAATCGCCAATTGCTGGTCCAGTCAATCCTTTAAACCCAACTGAAGCAACAACGGCTAAGAACACAGGCAGTTTCTTGTGTGATGCCAGCAAGATTTTTGATTCGGCAAATAAAGCCGCCACAACATATAAAGAATTTCAGAATAAAATTAATGGCGCGACCACAGCCGACCTGTTGAAAGCTGGTATGGTTTTTGCCCTTAGTCCCCAAGCTCGAACAGAATTGGGAGCTAAAATCGGGGCGATCACCACAGCCAACGGTGTGGACGGGGTTTCAACTGCCGTTGATGATGTTCGTACCCAGATTGAAGCCGCATTTAAAGGCAAGACGACCAAAGACAAAGACGTTGTTCAAGACGAATTGGCGAGGCTGCGGACAGCGGTCTTTGGTGGAAAATTACCAGGATCAGCCTCGAGTAGCGTTACTGCTGCACAAGCACAAGCTACTAACAAGACGCTTCAAACAGTAGCAGGTGTAAATAATAGTAGTAATGGTTTAAACAATGCACAAGTTGCCCAACAACAAGAAGTAAAAACTGGCATTATGGGTACAGTAGCCGCTGCCAATCAACTTGCAACCACAGAATTTACAAATGACAACACCAAGACAGCCAAAGACAACCAGACTCAGACATTGACGGCTTCAAAGAAACTGTTGCAAGAATCCGATCAGGCTGTTTCGACCCGCGCCACCATTCAAGTGACCAACAAACTGCTGGGGAACATCATGTTGGCTCAAAGCAATCAATCTGCCAACTTGATTTCTGCATTGCAAAAACTAGCCACTGCATCAGCGATGACGGTGCAACAACTGGGCACAGCAAGTCAGGCTTTGAGCTTAAAAAATGACCAAGACCTTGCCTCCGCTGGGCAGATCCAACCCCAAGTGAACCAACTGGCAGCCACGGCAATAGAGTTGAACAATGGACAACTTGCAGCTTTTGCAAATTTGCTCAAACCAGAAAGCACAACAGGTGGGGGAATTCCAGTCGTTCAAACCTCATCAACCTCGGGTAGTGGCGGTCAGGTTACGGCAAAGAGCAGCTCCACAGTCGCAGTAACTCAATCCAAGACTTACTGGGGCGGGAATGCAAGCTCGGGCAACGAATGCAACCCTGTTGAAGACGTTGCCAGAACCGACGGAACTGGTAAGCTTTTGAATTGCACAGGCACGATTCAAACACCTGAATTGGGTCAGTACAGAGATTCGCAAGGCAAATCTTGCGATCCAAGATACGATACCGGTATTATCTGCACCAAGCCTTTACCAGCAGGTACAAAATACGAATGGCGTAACCCACAAGGGGAACCATGTGATCCTAGCTTCGAGGGTGGTCCACCATGCAACCAAGTCGTTGTTCCTGCCACAGCTAAGCCTGCGACACCTACAGAAAAGCCACTCTTTTAAGCGCTCGAGTTAACGCCCAGGGCAATCTGGTGCACTCGAACTTCCCAAACACGCAACGATGCTTGAGACCCCATAAACCAAGCTCGAGCATCGTTGCACCCTGGTTCGCTACGCGAAGCAAACCGAAAGGACAAGTATTTTTATGGACATTAGTGCTTTGCTTAAATCGGTGATGGTTGATCCTGTAAATTGGATAAAAAGTATTGAAGGAAAAATTGGTGCAGGTAGAATGTTTGCTCAAGCAAGCCCGTTGGGGCTTGGGGATGCAATGTATAAATTGGGAATTATTTTGCTAATCGCTGGTATCGTCTGGAGTGGTCTAAAAATTGCCTCCGTAGGCGGTAGCGAACTGAAAGACTTTTTCGTGCGTTTGTTGCTGGCATCAGCTTTGGTTTTTGGTACTCCAAGCGCGAGCGTATGGTTGATGAATACCTGGGAGCAAACTTACAATTGGGGTCGTAATACAGTTGCTAAAGAGGCTATTGACAATGCCGTGAAAGAAGTTTCAGGGTTGGCGATTGCCACCGCTTCAATCAGCGCGTTGGCGGCAGCCGCACCGATTGCGCTCGAGGTTGCAAATGCTGTCCTGGGTAAAAACCCTAAAGAGGCAATGGAAGATGCCAAGAAGAGCGCCGCAGGCAGCTTAGAGACTATTGGTAAAGTCGTTCAATTTCTCGGTGGGGCGCTCAGTGCCATCGTTGGATCGTATTACTTGGTGGTCTTGGTCGCTGGGTTTACCATTCTGATTGCCACAGTGCTGTTGCCATTGTCGGGTGCAATGCTCGTCTTTTCGGGTGGGCTTTCAAATCCGTGGTTCAGCGCTTGGTTGCGCGGTGTTACTGGTGCGCTGATTATGACCCTGTTTATGCCAGTGGTGTTCTCTGCCGCCCTGGATTTTGGTTTTGTGCAACCAGCCAAAAATTTCTCTGCAGGCTTCACCAAAGCCGCCGAAGAATCACAGGCAGGTTTAAAATCCATCACCGACATCCCTGGTAACTTGACCAGCGGTCAGTACATCGAGGCAATGCAAAATCTTTACGGCGGTATTTCCAGTCAGGTTAGCGCTGCTGGTAAAGCAATTCAAGCCGCCACGGTTGGTCTTGCCGCCTCGATCATCATGCTGGTGGTTGGCATTACGTTTTCGGTGGCGATTGTCTACACCGCCCAAAATCAGATCATGACGCTTATTGGTGGGACGTTCAGTGGAGGCAGAGAAGGTGGTGCTGCTGGACAATCGGCGCTAGGCGGTATGGTCAGTGCTGCTGGCACGATGGCAAGCAGCGCAGGGTCGGTTGTTGGCGGTGCAGCGGTTACAGCAGGCAATGCGTTTACCGGTGGTGCTGTTAGTAAGGGTATCAGTGTTGCCCGGCAAGCTGGTGGTGGTGATAGCGGGTCTTCGCCTAGCGGTGGCGGATCGGCTGCTCCAGGCGGCGGAGGCTCGAGTGCTACACCTACCGTAAGAACGTCTGGTAGTACAGGCGGTTCAACAGGTGGTTCTAGCGGTTCGGGTAGTAATCCAAATAATTCTAGAAGCACTGGTGCAGGTTATGGTTCAAGTACCTTGAAAAGCGGTGGTGGAGGTAGCCCAAGAACCGGTCCATCTAGTCGCAGCTTTGGAAGCGCTGGCAGTAAACGCAAGTAACAAAGTGGTTTTGGTTTGAAATAAAGAGTCTCGAGTTTTAACTGTTTTTATCTTATTTTTTTGAAAGGCAAACTATGAATACTGTATCCCCTTCACTTAAGGTCTTACGCTTGGTTTCAATCCTGGCAATTCTTGCCTCCATCTTTTGGCTTGGTTTTACGGCGTACCGTTCGGCAGATACCGTCACTCGAGTTATGTTTAACAAAGGCTGGGCAAAAACGGCGGGGGTCTCGCCAAAAGCAGATTTGTTCACATTCGGTTTTCGTTGTGTATTCACCGCGCCCAATTGCGAGAAAGTGTTTACGCCTAGTTTTACGCAACGTGTGCCGAATTATGTCATTTACTCGCCGTTGCTGGGTTTTGTTGGTTTAATCTTCTTCCGTATCTTCAACCGTCCACGTTCCGAAAAAGACCCTGGCGAGGCGCGTTGGGCAACGCCTAAAGACATGGCTGCGTACGTTGGCGAACGCCCTGAAGACACCAGCCGTTATGGCTATCTAGGGCTTCTCGAGGGTAAAACCAAAGATGTGATCCGCCTGCCCGAAAATGCGCGTTGCGCCCACACCCTAATTATTGGTGGTACTGGCGCTGGTAAAACCACGCGTTACGTTAATCCAAACCTGCTCATGGATGCCAGGGACGGTGCAAGTGCGGTGGTGTTCGATCTGAAATACCCCGATCCGCGCAGTGGTTTCCTCGAGACGATCAATTACTTTAAAGCTTGGGGTCGCAACGTTTACCCGTTCACACCATTTGACCCCGATTCGGTGCGGATTCCGTTGCTGGCTGGGGTGCAAACCATTCAGGATGCAATTGGTGTTGCCGAGGCGTTTAGACCGTTTGGTGAAGCCGAGGGCGGCGCAGAATTTTACAAGAACAATGAACGTCAGTTGCTGGCTGGTTTATTCTTGGCGGTCAGTCAAGAACCCAATCCGTCCTTAAAGCGCGTTTTTGAATTATTGGGCGGTGGCTCGGCGGCATTACAAAAATACTTAAAAGAAAAACCTATTGTGCGTAATTTTCTGGCAACCCTGCTCGAGCTTCGCGCCGACCAGATGACGGGTATTTGCACGGGTTTAATGGGTGATTTGCTGGCGTTCACCAACCCGAACCTCAACCGTGCGACCAGCATAGGACCTGGCGATACGCTTGATCTGGAAAAAATCTGTGATGCGCCAAGCTTTTTGTACATTGGTATTCCGCAGGAAGAAATTCAGGGCGGACAGGGGCAAGTTTTGCTGCGGTTGATTAAGCGCATGATTGACCGTGCTATTTTGTCGGCTTGCAGCAAAAACAATGGTCGTTTAAAAACGCACCTTAACCTGTACCTCGACGAATTCCCGAGCTTTGGTCCGCTACCTAACATTGCCGAGAACCTGGCAACCATGCGCTCGAGGCGGGTAGCCTTCCATATTGCCATGCAAAACTTGGCGCAAGGGCAGGCGGTGTACGGCAAAGAAGAATTTGCGGGCATGATTAACAACAATTTTGCGCAGATGGTGGTCTTCCCACGGTCTTTGCGGCTCGAGGATGCCACGTATTTTGCGGAACTCTTTGGTGAGATGACCGTGACCGAGGTCAGCACCAATTTTATGAGCGACGGCGGTATTGTCAACAATCCAATTGGTAGCAAAAAACGTTCAAAAAGCACCAAATTGGCAACACGGTTTTTGCTTTCTGCCGAAGCCATGCGTACCTTCCCAGATGGTTGGGCAGTGATCGAAACGATTGGTGCGCCCACCGCGAAAGTCTTCATGCCGAGGCTTGACCAGAAGGAAAGCCCGTACCGTCCAATATTTGAAAAAATCAAGGCGACCTATCCGACGCCAGTGTTGCGCAAAAAGGGTGTTAACGCCGCCGAAGACCCAATCGAAGGCGTTGTGCCGAACGTGGTGGCAGTCAGCAGCAAACCGAGTGCCGCGCCGCTGCCCGAAACCTCGAGTGTTACAACACCAAAATCCGAACCTGTGATTGCCACAAAACTCGAGCCTCCAACAACCGTATCTGGTGATGCGGCAGCAAACAAAAATCCTGTGGCTGAAGGTTTCCGCAACTGGCTCGAGGAAACCCTGAACAGTTCAGTCAAATACACTGCCGAATTTGCCGAGGGTGGTGTTCCAGAACGGCTCGAGTTTGCAGAGAAATCGTTTGAAAAGTTGCCCGAAAACACCAGCAAATGGATTGAACAAGGCTGGCTCGAGTACGGCGAGGGTCTTGTGGTGACCAGATTGGGGTTTAGTCGTGTTAAACGGCTTTACAAATTGGTCAAGCAAACAAATTCCAAACCCACCAGTGTGCAACCTGTCGTGCAAAAACCAGTCGAATCACAACCAGCAAAACTTCTTAGCGATCAAAAACCGCCTCAACTTGGTATCCCAACCTTAAACGTACCAGTCAAGCTAAACCCTCTCGCCGTAATGCCCACTGAAGGCAACCAAAAAGGAGATTCATTATGAAATTTATTGACTTGCTCGAGAATCCAAATGCCCTCATTACCAAATGCGTTCTGGTCAGTACGCTCAATTTTAACGAGCCTCATAACGCTTTGAAAGCATTCGCTCAACTGTATGACCTTGCGCTGGCGACCACCACCGGGTACGAGGGTTCAATCCTCAAGCAGACTGGCTCGAGCATTTACATGATTTTTAATGACTCCGCAGCGGCGCAAAGCGCTGCCGTAACGCATCAACTCGAGGCTGCCAAGCAAAACCTTGGTTGCAGTCTTGGTATTGCTTTAGGGCAGATGATCTGGTTTCAGACGGCACAGCAAAGCGTTGACTACTTGGGTGAACCGCTTCGTCGCGCTCGGGAACTGAGCTTGTTGGGGGCTAAAGGCGCGGTCTTTTGTGATGCCGAAATTGCAGCAAATTTTGCGATTGAAAACCAGTACCATAGCTTTGAAGCCAACCCTCGAGGCAATCAAAAAGTATCTGATTACGTCGAATTGATCTGGGCTGACCAGGCTTTTGGCTTGCGGCAACGGGCGGTTTCACGAGTTGCCAAAACGCTGGTTGAAACGCCGCCAGTCAAAACCTCCTCGAGCGAAGCTCTTCAAACCAGCAGTGGCAACCAAGCCCAAGTCAGCCAAAATCAGGTCAGCACCTGGTGGCGTGGCACGATTTTGCGGATTGGTGAAAAGTTTGGTTTTATCACCGCCCAAAACGGTGAAGTGGTTTACTTCCAACCTTCAAATCTGGCAATTCTGACCGATCTCAGTCGCGGTGCTGAAGTCATTTTCAAACGTTTTCCACCTGCCAAAGGGGCGCAGGCGGCTCGAGCCGAAGATGTTTTCGTGGTCAATGCGACAGCCACCGGACGGCTTGAAAGTGTTAACAAAAAGGCGGGTTGGGGTTTGGTGAAACTCGAGTGCCACAATGGTTTAAGCCAGCGTTTGGTGGTGCTCGGTATTCGCAGCAACGATTTTAGCAAAGGCAAGCAAATCTCGTTCCGAATCATGCTCAACAATCGCGGTCCTGTTGGTGTCAGTCCGTCATTGATGCCCGAGCCTGAATTGCTGTTGGCTCAACATCTCGTCAGGGCAAACACCGCCCAGATGGCTGCAATTTAGAGGCAATAAATTTGTTGTCAACTCCAACGCCACTTCGATTGGTGCGGATTGATTGGTAGAAATTGACTGGCACGATCTTAATATGATTTTAACAGTGGTCTTATCTAAGACATAAAGTGTTCTTGGGATTACAAAAATTGCCTGTTTTAATCCTTAATATTCTTTCAATCAATATCGAAAAAGTTCATTAATCACACCCAATTCTTATTTTTTTGATATGGTTCATTGGTGGTCAAATTAATTTCCAAATTTGAT
Source organism: Deinococcales bacterium (assembly GCA_043775825.1). Lineage (GTDB taxonomy): Bacteria > Deinococcota > Deinococci > Deinococcales > JAAFIG01 > JANXTZ01. The sequence goes on along the minus strand of JAYVRX010000070.1, from coordinate 37,897 downwards.
TCAAAGTCAGGACGCTCGAATTTCGCCAGAAAAATACTTCAAGCAAACTTGCTTAGATTTGGACTCTATATGAAACGTACTTTTATGACATGTTTAGGTCTGGTTTTGACGATCAGTGCGTTTTCCGCATGTGTTGAACAAAGTGTACCACCTGTTTCACCAACGGGCGTTTATGCGATTACGGTCAGCACCAAACCGAGTGACACCGTTGCCAGTCTCGAGAGTCTGTACCGAGCCAAAGCGGAAGTTTTTCGTCCCGAATCTGGTTTCGCAGTCTTAAGTGCCGACACGGCAAACGTATCGGCAGGAGTAAAAGCTGTCGAAACCAATATCAACGCCTTAGCCACTCCAGAAAGTACCATCAATGCCAGTGGTACAGCGGCTTGGAGCAGTGGTTCGGCAACTTGGAGCAGCGGTTGGAATTCATGGGTCAGCGGTTGGAATTCTTGGGTTAGTGGCAATACTGTGCCTGGACTACCAGCCGAAAATGATGCGGTTTTTAGATCAATTGCACTGCGTCAAGCCCATGCAATCAGCCGAAAATTTGGTCAAGGCATCAAAGTTGCTGTGATTGACACAGGCGTAGATTTGCAACACCCAGGAATTAAAGACCATTTGAGCGATCCTGGCGAATGGAAAGATTTCGTGGACAATGACAATACACCACAAGATGAACCAGGCATAGGGGCAACACCAGGTAAAGCTTACGGTCATGGAACTGCGGTAACTGGAATTATTTTGCAAATTGCTCCCAAAGCGACCATTTTGCCACTTCGTGCCATAAAGCCGAACGGTGGCGGCGATTTGACCAGCGTCATCAAAGCCATTGATTACGCCATCGCCAAAGGGGCACTCATCATCAACCTTTCTTTAGGCTCGAGCGTCTCGGACTTGGCGCTCTCGCGTGAACTAACCTACGCCAAATCAAAAGGTGTGTTCGTGTTCGCTTCGGCAGGTAATAACGGCAAACTTAATAATGGTGATTACCCAGCGAAACTGTCTTTTGTTGATGATGTAGATACCAGTGTTGCCGGTTCAACTTTTGGGATTGGCAGTGTTGACAAATACGATGAACTCTCGAGCTTTACTGCGCGTGGGGATGGTATTTTTGCTTTTGCGCCCGGTGAGGAAATTTACAGTTTTTATCCCGATAGTAAAATGGCATACGCGACAGGCACTTCCTTTGCCACACCGATGGTTTCAGGGGCGTTCGCGTTGGCAGCTTCGGAGTTGCCTAGTGAAGTGAGTCAATCTAAACTGGCATCGGTTTTCAAAAGCAGTCTCGAGGAAGCACGAGTTTGGGAACGTTATTATGAAAATGCAATCCCCAGACCAGACTGGGTACACGCCAGAGGCATACTCGATGTTCAACGAATGATTTTGAGTTTGCCAGACTGGAATCTACCTTCAAGCTTCATTCAAAACAACCTGGTCTCGAACCCTGGTTTTGAAACAGGGGATACAACTAACTGGTTGGTGAAAAATGCTGAAATTACGCAAAGTAATTCCAGAACTGGTCTTTACGCCCTTAAATTTTTACCCACAAACGTTCAATTTGTTGAAGGCAAAGTGATTGGACTCAAACCCAATACTACCTACACTATTCTTGCCTGGTTTAAGTCCACGTCACCCAGCGCCTATATTTGTCTTGCTGCTTACGATTTTACAAATACGCCAGTGGTGTCCAGTTCATCTTATAAATGTATCAAGAGCCTCAGCTATCAACAGCTTGCCATCCGCTTTACCACCGATGTCAGCCACACCAGTGCCTTGTTTAATGTATTTTACGATGGTCGCTCCGAACCCGTTAATAGGGTGTTTCCCGAAACTTATGTTGATGATTTTATGTTGCTCGAGACACCAGACAAATAAGTTTTCGTTGGTGTTGTTTATCTATTTTATCCGACCTCGATTCTGTCAGAAGTAAAAGTGTTCTTGGGGCTGTAAATTTACTGATTTTTATCCTAAAGTGAAGATGCTCGAATTCCTCTAGCGGTACATATTTCAAGCGAAATTGCTTAGATTTGGATTCCATATGAAACGTATTGCCATAACATGTTTAAGTCTCTTGACGATAGCTGGTGGGCTGTCTGCTTGCGGTGGGACTTCACCACTGCCAACATCAGGCGCTTATGTCATCACGGTGGGCACCAACCCGAGTGACACCGTTGCCACCCTCGAGACTGCTTATCAAGCCAAAGCAGAGGTTTTCCGTCCGGAATCGGGCTTTGCGGTTTTAACGACCAACAATGCAACCCAATCGGCAGGTATCAGAGCGGTAGAAGCCAATGTTAACGCCCTGAGCGCTCCAGAAAGCACCGTTGATGCCAGCGGCACAGCAACTTGGAGCAGTGGTTCGGCAACTTGGAGCAGTGGTTGGAACTCTTGGGTCAGCGGTTGGAATTCTTGGGTCAGTGGCAATACTCTTCCAGGATTACCAGCAGAGAACACTGCCGTGTTCAACTCAATTGGCTTGACCCAAGCCCATGCCCTGAGCAGAAAATTTGGTGAGGGGATTAAAGTTGCAATCATTGACACTGGCGTGGATTTGCAACACCCAGGGATCAAAGACCGTCTGAGCAACGAGAGTGAATGGAAAGATTTTGTAGACAACGACAATATCCCACAAGACGAGCCAGGCAAGGCAGCAAAACCAGGTAAAGCTTACGGTCACGGAACTGCCGTGGCAGGAATCATCTTGCAAATTGCACCCAAAGCCACGATCCTACCGTTGCGTGCCTTAACGCCAAACGGTGGTGGCGATTTAAGCAATGTCATCAAAGCCATTGATTACGCCATCGAAAAAGGCGCACTTATCATCAACCTGTCTTTAGGCTCGAGCATTTCTGATCTGGCACTCTCGAGCGAACTGAATTACGCCAAGTCCAAAGGTGTTTATGTGATTGCATCGGCGGGCAACAACGGGAAAATTGATTTTGCAGATTACCCAGCCAGACTGTCTTTTGTTGATGATGCCACAACCAGCTTAGCAGGTTCAACCTTTGGCATTGGCAGCATTGATAAATTTGATAACCTCTCGAGCTTTACCGCCAAAGGTGATGGTCTTATTGCCTTTGCCCCAGGGGAGCAAATTTACAGCTTTTACCCCGATGGCAAAATGGCTTATGCCACAGGCACTTCCTTTGCCGCACCAATGGTTTCAGGGGCGTTTGCCCTGGCGGCTTCGGAAGTGTCAAACATAATGGATCGCTCAAAAATCGGACAGGTGTTCACAGATGCGCTCGAGGAAGCACGCATCTATGAACGGTTTTACAAAGACGCACCACCCAACACGCAATGGTTGTACGGTAAAGGCGTGCTTGATGTACAACGCATGATCTTAAATTTACCAGCTTGGATATTGCCCACCAATGTCAGTCAGGGCAATTTGGCTTCAGACCCAGGATTTGAAACCGCAGATACCAGCAAGTGGTTTTTGAAAGATGCTGGATTTGTGCAAACCAATGTCAGAACTGGCGTTTATGCGGTTAAATTTTCGGCAACCGTCAGGCAATTTGTCGAAGCGGCAGTGACTGGACTCAAACCCAATACTGTCTACACGCTGCTTGGTTGGTTCAAATCCAACATTCCCAATGCAAATATTTGTCTTGCTGCCTACGATTTTTCGCGCACACCAGTGGTCTCTGGATCATCGTATCAGTGCAGAAAAAGCCAAACCTACCGTCTACTTGCCGTTCGCTTCGCCACAGACGCCAACAGTACAGGCGCGAGCTTTTACATCAGTTACGATGGTCGTGATGCGCCCGCCAACACGGTGTTTCCCGAAACGTATGTCGATGATATGATGGTGCTCGAGACACCGAACAAGTAAAGCGTTATTTGTTGTTAAAATCTTAGGCTTTGGTAAATTTTACCCTCCGCATACTTCAGCGCGGAGGGTTCAACTTGTGCCCTCAGACCAAAAGTGGCATCAAAACCCAAATGTAGACCGTTTGAGATAGAATAAAGTACATGCCGTCTAAGCCAGCAACACCATCCAAAGTAATCGCGGACGCCCCAGAACTGAACATGATGGCGGTTCGTTCAAAAGCCTGGAACTTATGGCGTTCTAAAGGCTTTAGTCAGGTTTCGCTCGAGGAAATCGCAATTGCCGCAAACGAGAATCCTGCAAGCTTAAATCAGCATTTTAAAGACAAGAACGATTTGCTACTGACCTTGTACAACACCGCCTTCGAGAGTTTGGTGAAGCATGGATTTCAATCAGTTGACAGTTTGGACTTCGAGAACGCCGTGATCAAAATCATCAAGGGTTTCTTGGGTTTTTACGCCCAAGACCGTGCGTTGGCGCGTCAGTACTTTTCGGCGTTTTATGCTTTAGAACACGAAGAAAAAAAACTTCAAACTTTTGAAATCATTCGTGATTACGTTCTGGGTTTTAAAAAACTGGTTTTGCTGGCACAACAACGCGACGTCTTTGATTCGGGTGTCCCTGCCATAGACGTCGCTCGAGCCATTTTTAACATGTATCAAACCATGCTGACCTCTTTTTTGTTTGGCAGTCTGTCACCAGAACAAGCCGCCGAGGAATGGTTCAGACCGCTACTGAAAGTCTTAATGAACGGTTTAAGGAAACCTCAAACCACTCAATCTTAAGTCCTATTTAAGCCTCAAGCAATGCCACTTGAGGCTCATTGATGCTCGAGCAAAAGATTTAAGCACGGGCTTGATCGAACCAAAAGTTGATTTCAAACGCCGAAATTCATTTTGTGCGGTTTTCCCCTAAACATCCTGCAAGCTCAGATATCTTGAATCAAGATTCCAAGCCAATTACAAAGTCTTGCGAAATCTTCGAGGAGAGAATTATGAAATTATTTTTATGCGCGTCAGCACTCAGCTTAAGCACCCTGTTCGCATCGTGCGCCCCGAACACGGCAGCAACCTCGAGCGGCAGCCAAGATGTTGTGCTGCCTGCCAGCGCGGCATCAACACCCGCCTCGGCAACAGCTTCAGCGCCGATCACAGTGCTTTCAGAATCCTTTGACCAACTCGAGACCAGCGCCCTGCAAGACAACTGGCGAACCGAAATTGGTGACGTGCAACGCAAAGGCAAATACTTCGACGGACCAGGAGAAGTTGGTTTGTCAGTCACAGGTCAAAGCTTCGATGGCGCTTCGGGCAAAGCCTTGTCACTCAACTACGGATTATTGTTGTGCAGCGGAACGTACCCGAAAATCAATCGTAAAAACGGTTGTGACCGCCACGCCGATGCCGTCGTAGATTTCTCGAGCGAGCAAAAATCAAAAATGAATGTAGTGCCAACCATTAGCGCCAAACTCAAACTGAACAACTCAGTGGTCAAATTCCGTTCCAACGGTACGTACCGCAACGAAGACCTCAAACCACTCGATGGTAACGCCGTGTTGTCACTCGAGGTCACCGATAGCAAAGGCAATATTTTTGCGTATCAATTGCCGAGCATTAAGAACGACTGGCAAAACATTAGGGTTGACTTAAATGACGCCCCGACCTCGCGTCGTGGGAACTCGAGCAACGCCAGTCTGGTCATGCCGCTGCGATCAATGGCAATAGTGGTCAACCAACCAGGCAGCAAAGGATTTGATGAAGCCGTCGGTTACCTGCTGATCGACGACCTGAACATTACCTCTACCAGCACCACCACCTCGAGCAACAACACCGACTCGGCAGCGACCTCCGCCCCAAGCAACCTGTCAACTTTCGACTTTGCCCGCTTTGGCGAGAATGCGGCGTTTACCCTGCAAGGAGGTTCGATTGCCAGAACCCAATACAGCGAACGCCCAGGTGATGCGGAAGTTCAGAATGTCAGCACCAACAATGGTTTTGTGACCGCCGATTACATGCTCTCGAGACAAAATGGTAGCACTTGGGGTGGTGCAGGAGTCCTTGTTCTGGCAGGTGCTTATTCCAAAACGGTCAATGTTCAAGGATTTAATGCTTTGCGCCTTCAAATTGCGGCAAGCAAAACCAGCCAAGTGTTTGTTCGGCTAGCTGGAAACGAAGAGAGCATTAGCAGCAATGGTTGTTACCCAATTGTGTTTGTCGATGTTAAACCCGAACTTAAAACCTATGTTTTGCCACTGAAAAATTTTAACAACGCCAGTTATTGCCAAAGCAATAGCCTTCGCACCTTGACTCAAACCATCAATGCCGGCATCCGTTACATTGAAGTCACCGATGGTCTGATGCCTGATTCGGGCACGCGGCGCGGTCAACTTAAAATTGGCAACATTGAGTTCATTCGTTAATCCCAAATTGTGGCTTGATTTTATGGTTGCCTGAGTTCACTCTGGCAACCATCAGAATTTTGAGGCGATGGCGTTCATAGCGAACGATTAATTCGGCGTATTGTCCCTCAGAAATTGTAGTTCAGCACCAAGCAATTTCAACCCATTCATGTAGAATTCCGAATCCGATTTTCATTGTTGTATCAGCGAAAGAATGAACTGAACTCCATTAGGATTGGTCAAATCACTTTCAAGCATGGCTTTTGTGATGGTAAAAAATTTAAAGCTACTCCTGAGTCAAGATTGGGGAATTGGAATATGAAAATAAAGATTTTAGATGCCCCATTACTTTTTTTAACAAACCTTGCTCACGTGGTGACAATATGAATTTTTTACCGAGCGCAGTATCAGTTTTCATCTTATCAACGGGTATGTCTGCTTGTAATACACCAGTATTGCCTGAACCAGTCACAAAATTTGTTTCCATAAAATTGATGGCAAATAATAGCGAGGCACAGTTAAAAGAGCTTTATGGTGGCAAAATTATTATTTTTAGTCCAGCGTTGGGTATGGCTATTGTACAAACCTCAAAACCAGTGCAAGCAGATGATACAGCCGTCATCAGTGTTGGTGACACCCTCAATTTACGACAACCCGAAAGCAATATATCGCAAAGTGCCGCAATCGGCGGTTGGAATTCCTGGGTCAGTGGCGCTCAAGTGTCCTCCAGTGGTTGGAACTCTTGGGTTTCTGGTTGGAATTCTTGGGTCAGTGGCAATACCAGCTCCACAATTCCCAAACTACCCCAAGAGAATCAGGCAGCTTTTGACTTTCTTGGAATTCCGCAAGCCCAAGCCGCCGCCAAAAAATTTGGTGAAGGTGTCAAAATCGCCCTGATTGATACAGGACTTGATTTAAACCACTCGGCTTTACAAAAAAGCCTTGCGCCAAAAGAACAATGGCGAGATTTTGTTGACAAAGACAACGTGCCACAAGACCAACCGTCAGACACAAAACCAAACGGTTACGGACACGGAACGGCGGTGGCAGGTCTGATCTTACAGATGGCTCCTCGAGCCACCATCTTACCAATTCGGGTTTTTAGACCAGACGGCTCGAGCAACACCGAAGATTTGTATCAAGCCATTGCTTACGCAGTCTTGATGAACGCCGACATCATCAACATTTCTGGCGGCTCGCTCGAGCCAGATTACACGCTCCATGCCCTGATTGGAGCCACCTCGAGCCTCGGTATTTACACGGTTGCGGCGGCTGGCAACACGGGTCTAATAGACCACGGCACTTACCCCGCCCGACTGAGTTATAGTTTAGCGCCGTCATACCCAACAAGAGGTTTTGTGTTTGGCGTTGGAAGCATGAAAACCAACTATGCCATCTCGAGTTTTAGCGCCAGTGGTGACGGTATTTTCACGTACCTTCCAGGCGAAGATTTAACAACCCTGTACCCAAACGATCAAACCGCTAAAGTGACCGGTACGTCATTTTCTACGCCGTTGCTGACTGGTGTTTTGGCACTTGCATTGGGCGAATTACCACAAGATGACAGCCGCAAGCATCTTGCCGATTACCTGAACCAAAGCATGGATTCTAACCGCATTTGGAACAAGTATTACCTGCCAAAACCCGCAACCGAACGTCGCTGGGGTCATGGTAACGGCGTTCTTGATGCCGAGTTGTTGTTGTACAACCTGCCCAATTGGACGTTTCGCAATGCGCCGCAAAATTTACTCAAAAATCCTTTATTTTTAGATAACTTTAGAGACTGGGATGTCCTGGGCAACCCAACCTTAAAAGATGCAACCATAGAATTACCAGGAGATCAAACGATAGGTTCAAGCCACATTCAGCAAGATGTTTTGGGTCTGCAACCAAGCACAACGTACAGTGTTACGGCAAAAATAAATACCGAAAAAACGGGTGGTTTTTTGTGTCTTCAAGCCAGCGGCTTTAACAACGACGACCCAACGAACAATTACACCGATACCTGTACCTCGAGCACCGTCCCAAGCTTGGTTGGCTTGCGCTTTACGACTGGTGCAAACACCACGGCGGTACGCATCAACATCAATTCTGTTCAAAACATGAAAGCTTTTGCAACTGATTTGATGGTGTTTAAGGCGCAATGAGTCGCAGGCACAAGCCTACGAAATTCAGGACTCGAGGTGCTGACTTGTCAGCATTCTCGAGTTTAAAATTCGCCGTGAACGAACTTTGCTTACTCGAGGGTTGCAGAGCAACAAAATTTTAGGAGCAATCAAAAAAACAGCAATTGGAATAAATCCCAACTGCTGTTCGTGCAACCCAAACAGATTAAATCTGATTGGGTGTAAAAAAAATATTACGCGCGTCCGTCGATAATCGCATATGCTCGAGAAAGCACAGCATAAGCGTCGAGCGAAACCAAAATAGGTTGTTCGTCTGCCCTCTGGTAAAGACAGAAATAACCTTCTGCCGATACTTTAACAGTCAAACACACACTGGAATCGCAGTGTACACGATACGCCTCGAGCACGGCATCTGCATTAAGCAGGCACTCGGCTTGAGGTTGGTCGTCAGGAAAATCGGTGTCCATAGACAGTCTCCGTAAAATCCACAAAATATTACGCGGTGGTACGCGAATCACAAGATTGGCAAACCAAGGTCGTGATTGTCTCGAGTTTAATCAGATGATGGATTTGATGTGGGTAAAACTTAACCTAAACTTATTCAAAAAAGAGCAGAGAGGAATAAATCCAATCTGCTCTGAACTTCAAATCACCCTAGAAATACTTAGAGCATATCGAGGATGACCATATTGATAATTTTCCAGGCGGTGTTAGCACTGCCGCAGACAATTACCACGCAATCTTGATACTGAATGCGAAAGCACCCAGTTGTTTTAGACCATTGAACGTCAGGCAGACGCTCAGAGCGTACATGGTTTGCAAATGCTTGCACATCTGCATAGTTGATTCCCGAACCTGTTAAGGAATCGAAATCTATTTCGTCAAAGTTATCTGAAACTTTTTTACCAGACATAAAGATAAAATGGATAGACCACAAATTACGCGGTGGCACGCAAGCAACAAAACTGGTAAAACCAATATTGGAACTAAAAGAATTTTATGTGTTTCGAGCTTTACCAAAACGGCAAAATTTAACTTTTAAAACCCAAACTTAACCAACACCCTCGAGCAGTCAAAATCATTCAGCACAAGCTCGAGATTCAATGCAAACAAAAGAGCGATTTAGGATAAAATCCCAAATCGCTCGAGGATGATCTACGGGATGCTAAAACGTCCCTCGATCATCAAAAATACAACAGTCAAAGCGTCCTCTTCGGAAGAGAACAACATTTGCTTTTTCCTGTAAGTCACCAATGTCATTTTCTGACTATTGGTGTTCGCGTATTTTACACCAGGTAAAATTCTGGCATCATTTTTGGACATGTCGAACAAGTCCTTGATTGCATTATCGGACATGGGATGTCCTTTGGAATAGGACTTCCATTTTAGATTCTGTGGCAACATAAAAATAAAAATGAAAGAATCAAAAATAGCGACATTGGCAAAACCAAATTGTCACCAACAAAAGATTAACCAATCCTGACATTAAACATGGGCAAAATCGCACTTTCAACAACCCAAAATCAAACCCGTACAATTTCTAAAACAACAAAATTTCTCGAGTCAAAACTCAAAACGAATCTTCATCCAACGTGGTTTCAATGATCTCTCGAGCCAGAAAAAGTGCGGTCTCGAGGTCTAAAGTCTCAAGATTGCTGGTATCGTCAAGTGCAAATTCGAGGCGGTAACCTGAAGGGGTGATAAATAACGTAAACAAGATTTCTTTACCCTGAACCTCGTGCATAAATTACCCCAAAAAAATAGAAAACCGTGTGCCTGTGAAGGCTCGAATGAATTGCAATGCAAAAGTGCTAAAGCAATCAGATAAAGTGTAATTTTTACATGCTCTAAAAATGGTAAAACCGCACATTTACAGTGCGGTTTAAATCAAAAACTCGAGTTGTTAAATTAAAGCTTTGAAGACCAAACCCTGAATTGCTGGCACAATAACCGTTCCAGAGACGGTGTTGAGGTTGATTAGATCAAACCATGTACCCTGTAAATCAAAATTAACTGCGTCGCTTCCAGCGTTTAAAACCACCAAAATTCGGTCTTGCTCGAGGGAGCGTTCAAACGCCAAGGTCTGACCTTCAGCAAATACAATTTTGAATGCTCCATGTTGTAAAGCGGGTTGCGCGTGACGCAAGGCAATAAGGCGTTTAAACCAAGAATGCAAATCGTTGTTCCACGAATCAGTGTTCTCCCAAGGGATTGTGCCGCGACAGGCGGGTTCTCGAGTGCCCTCCAAACCAATTTCGTCACCGTAATACACGCAAGGCGCTCCAGGGAAAGTCATTTGCAGTAAAACTGTCAGTTTGGCAGCTTTGAGCGAGCCTAAAGTGCTAAGCATTCGCGGGGTGTCGTGACTGCCGAGTAAATTCAGTTGCGCCAAATTGGTGTGCAAGGGGTGACGTGCCAGCAATTCGTTCGCCAATTCGGCGGCTTTGGGCGCGTCGAGTGTAACAATGTCACTGTACAAACCCGTGTTCGCAATCACTTCGGAACGCAAAGTGCTCGAGCCACAAAAACCAAGGGCAATACGGGTGAACGGGTAATTCATGACCGCATCGAACTGATCGCCAGCCAACCAACGTCGCGCATCGCCCCAGATTTCCCCGACAATGTACGCTTCCGGGTTGATTTGTTTGCAACGCAAACGAAATTCTTGCCAGAATGAATCATCATCAATCTCGTCTGGTACATCCAAGCGCCACCCATCAATGCCCAAACGCAACCAGTGCTCGGCAACCTGCATGATGAATTCGCGGACTTCAGGATTTGCTGTGTTGAACTTTGGCAGCGCCGGGTTGTCATACCAGCATAAGTAATTGGGCGTTCCAGAGTAAGCATTGAGCGGATAATCGTGCACCGTAAACCAGTCCTTAAACGGACTTTGCAATTCATTCTCGAGCAAGTCATGAAATTGAAAAAAACCACGACTGGCATGATTAAAAACGCCATCCAGAACAATTCTAATGCCGTGGGAATGCGCGGTTTTCAGCAAGTGATCGAACGCCACCTGACCGCCAAGCATTTGATCGACACAAAAATAATCGTGCGTGTGATACCTGTGGTTGCTGGCGCTGCGAAAAATAGGGCAGAGGTAAATTGCGTTGATCCCAAGCTCGAGCAAGTACGGAATCTGCGAAGCCACCCCGTACAAATCGCCACCCTTGTAACCATGCGGTGTTGGCAGGCTATCCCAAGGCTCGAGGTGCGAAAGCGTTTCGAGCCGTGCCGATTTGGCGAAACGATCTGGGAAGATTTGGTAAAACACGGCGTCGTTAATCCAAGTTGGTGGCAATTCGGGTTTAAGCATGAACTCGAGCATACCCAAATTCAAGTGCGTTTTGTAAGGTTTTTAACGCGGTCAAACACAGTTTAATTTTTTGCAGAAGAGGTCAGCACGTGTTTAGACTTTGAACGCAATACCCAAGCAGCATTTTTGTTTTACAAAAGCCTGATTGGTTGTTGATTCTCGAGCATGACAAAAAGCTTATTGAATGCCTCGAGGTGGCCCAGGTGCGAAAAGAACGTGCGTTCACCGTCGGGGTGAACAATGCCAACCGTTAAGGCGGTGTTGGTCTGGAATGACCAGATTTTTCCTGGAATGTCTTTGAATGAATCTTGCAACCAAGCACCGAGCGCATCTTGACCAGATGCGGCAATCAATTGAAACGATTCACCGAAGGCTTTTAATGCCAGCGCAGCATTACCGGTCGCGCCGCTAGGTTGCCATTCCAGGTGTGGCAAGATGACTTCACCGACGGTGGTTCAGGGTTTTTGCGAACCCATGATCAAATCCAGGTTGACGTTACCAACCACAAAAATTTGGGACATTAACGCTCACCCGTGATCTTGCTCGAGCGCCTTGGTTGTCCAACGAATTCGACGCGTTTGGCGGCAAATTTCAGCAGCAATTCTTGTAATGTCGGTAACACTGCGACGGCGGCAGCCAAACCTTGCAAAGCCGAGAAACGAAATTGCACCGCCCCAGCAATTTCGGGATTGCCGCTGGGGTCAATCAAGATTGGTTTCACGCCAGCCGCCAAACAGGTTTGCACCAAAGATTCGGTCAGTTTGGCACTTTCACCGCCCGCCCGCAACAAGATTACACCAAGTCCAGGTTCGAGCAACTCGAGCGGTCCGTGCCGAAATTGACCACCCTCGAGCGCCAAACTTGGAACCCGAGCCAGTTCGGCGGCGTGCAAGGCACTGACTTCGGCAACGCCTTGCAACTCGGCACGACCACTAAACACCAATTGTTTGGCAGCGCTCAAGGTTTCGAGCGCCAATTGAAGGCTGAGGTGATCTACTGGTATTGGGTTCGCAAGCAGTTCACGCAGTGGTGTTTGCTCTAAGCCCAAAGCCTCCAAAATACAGGCGTGTAAAACCAGCGTCACCATCAAACTTCGTGTCGCCGCAAAACCGCGCTCAACCCCACCAACACCAATCAAACTTGGTACGGCTCGAGCCAGGGTGCTTTGAGGGTTCATGGTCAACCCAAAAGTCTGCGATCCGGCGCGTTCAAGGTAACGAATCGCCTCGCCAGATTCACCGCTTTGCGAGACGATCAATTGAACATTTTCAATGTTCGGAATGGGCGAGTACAAAGCCTCCGAAAGTGGCACGGCAAAAGCTTGAAACCCATAAGCTCGGTACGCGCTCTCGGCAACCCGATTGGCGTAATGTGACGCGCCCATGCCAAACATCAACAAAGGACGTTTTGACTCGAGCAACAAACCCGCAATTTGCTTGGCAACAACAATATTCTGATCAGATGAAATTGACAGCAAACTGTCTTGATGTTGAAGCGCTCGCTCGAGTTGGATCAGGTCTAGGGCGCTGGGTTGGGTGGGACTGAATTCAATGGTCATTGGCATAAATTTTCAACTCTCTTTGGGACAACAGACGCTAAGGCTCGAGTTTTTTCTCGAGCAAAACAGGAAAATGTTTGAGCTTAGCCTTTAACGCTACCGCTCGTCAGTCCGCTCATCAGACCTTTTTGCAACAAGAAACCAATGATTAAAGGCGGCACGGCAGCCAGTGCGCCTGCGGCACAAATCAGACCGTAATCCACCGCCCGACCCGCCGCAAAATCGGCGATGGCTATCGGCAAGGTTTTGGCATTGGCGTTGCTGGTAAAAATAAGGGCGTAAAAAAACTCGTCCCAACCCAGCAAAATAGCCCAAACAATGGCGGTTGTAAGCCCAGGCAATGCCAGAGGAATCACAATGCGGTACAGCACCGCCCAACGGTTTAAACCGTCAAGTTGCGCACTTTCTTCAATCTCGAGCGGCACGGCATCAAAATTGGTTTTCAGTAACCAAGTCGTGAACGGCGTCAAAATAGTGCAGTACACCAACGCCAGACCGAATGTAGTGTTTAATAAATGCAGCATTGACAGCAAACTGTACAAGGGCAGCACCAGTGCCACCGGAGGAACCATGTACGTTGCCAGTACCGCATACAATAAATTGCCACGCACACCTTTGGAACGCGAGAAACTGTATGCCGCAGGAATCGCCACCATGATCGACAAAAACGTTGCGCCAAGGGTAATGACCAAACTGTTACGCATGGCAGAAATAAATTCTGCGCCCGCGCCGCCAGGTTGCAGCAGTGCCGTGTACCTCGAGAAATCAAGTTTGTTCGGCAACCAACGCAGCGGTAAATCTGTTAAATCACTGTTGCTCGAAACGCTCGAGATGAACAACCACACCACAGGGGCAAGCGTGGCAATCACGAATAACACCACCGCGCCGTAAATCAGGAAAGCGTTGAATGCTCGAGTTTGACGGGCTTTGAGGGAAACACGATTTTTTTGTTTCGGACGCAATGTCGCTGTGCTCATGGTGAACCCTTGGTGTTTCATGAAATTTTTTCCTGACGGCGCAATAAGATAATATACAAAGCAATCAAGACAGCGCTGATCAGCACCACAATGTAGGCATAAGCTGCGCCGCTGCCAGCTTGCAATTTGCTGAACGCCTCTTGATAAACTTCAAAACTTAAAGTGCGGGTGCTGTCCGCCGGACCACCTCGGGTCATGACGTAAATAATGTCAAAGACTTTCACCGCTTCAATGGTTCGCAGCACAATCACCACGGTCAAAGCTGGAATAATGCTGGGCAAGGTAATCTTCCAAAACTGATGCCAAACCGATGCGCCGTCCAAGCTCGAGGCTTCGTATAACTCGAGCGGAATCAGTTGCAGTGCCGACAATGCCACCAGTGCAACAATCGGGTAGTTTTTCCAAACATCTGCCAGAATAATCATGTTCATGGCAATATTCGGGTCTCCAAGGTACGAGCGGTATTCGTTTAAGACATGCAACTGGGTTAACAGCGCGTTGAGCGCCCCGAATTCTGGATTGTAAATCCAACGCCACATGATCGCATTCACCACCGTCGGCAGCGCCATTGGTACAATCAACAACGCCCGAATAAACGCCCGACCTTTGAAGGCTTGATTGAGCAACAACGCCACCAATAAGCCCAAGACCAACTCGAGACCAATGTTGACAATCACAAAATAAGCGGTGCGCACAGCCGAAGCCTGAAACGAAGGGTTGCTAAGCGCCGAAACGTAATTTTGAAACCAAACCCAAACGGGCGTGTTGTTAAACGCTGTCAACCTAGCATCGGTAAAGCTCAGGTACAAGGTGCGAACCAGCGGGTAGCCAATAGCGCCCAGCACAATGGTCAGTGCCGGTAACAGCATCAACCAGGCGGTACGTTGATCGTGTCGTTGAGTCACAAAAACTTGCCTTTCGCTTGCTCGAGACTGACCTAAAATTGATTTGGGTTTTCCGTGTTGCTCGAGCAAGCTCTACACGAATTAATTTTTTGATTGAATTCCAGGTTGAGAAGACGAACAAGTTTTTGTGGAGTGACGCAATCAATTCTGGCGCATGGGTGAAACTCGAGCTTGGTGTTGGTAGAGGAGTTGGTTGCTCAGATGGTGTTTTCACAAACCTAAAAAGCTGCAATATCGTGCCGCCCTCATCCCCGACCCTTCTCCCACCGTGCAGGAGAAGGGAGCTTTGTTGTTCTACATGTCTGGCTCGAGGCTATTTGAAGACTTACTTTAAAGCAGAAATTTGTTTGGCAGCACCCTCGAGAGCATCTTTTGCCGAGACTTTACCCAAAATGGCTTCTTGCAATGATTTTTGCAAAATGGTGCTGAACTCGGCGTATTTGACAACCGTAGGACGAGGGTACATTGCCCCAATTGAGGTCTTAGCGGCTTTCACCACAGACTCTTGCCCTTTGGTCACGGCGGGGTCGTTGTAAGAGGTTTTCCAGATTGGCAATGACAGGGTGGCGTACTTGTTTTGCACACTTTGCGAGGTCAGTAAGCTGATAAATTTCCAAGCTTCATTTGGGTGCTGGCTGCCACGTGTGATGCCCAAGCCCATCGAACCGTTGACCGCACTGACTTTCGTGCCGCCTGTAGCACCTGGGGCTGGAACGATACCAACTTGACCCACAACTTTGGATTCGTTCTTGTCTTGCGTCAGGTTGTACATGTACGTCCAGTTGAGGGCGAATGCAGCTTGACCGCTCGAGAACACACGGCGCACATCTTCCTCGAGGTATTCTTTGGAGTTCGGGTTGCTGATGCCGTTTTTGACGGAATCGACCATGAATTCGAGGGCTTTCAAGCCGCCACCTTTTTGGAAGGCGGGCTGGTCATTGCTGTCCAAGAAACTGCCACCGAAGGCTGCCAGGTACATGGTGTAATCGGCAACAAGCGCTTCGGCTTGTGACCAGCTCGAGACGAGCGGGTATTTGACCAAACCTTTTTTCTTGATAATTTCTGATTGCGCCAAGAGTTGCTGATAGGTTCTAGGTGGGGTTTTAATGCCCGCTTTTTTCAGGATGTCGGTGTTGTAGTACAGGTATTTGGTGTCTAGAATCCAAGGCAAACCGTAATACTTGGATTTGTACTGCACGGTGGTCCAAGCGCCCGAGAAGATTTTCTTGATGTCTGTTTTGTTAATGCGCGAAGAGACATCGAGCAAGAAACCGTTGTTGGCGTATTCGGCGGGCCAGATGGTGTCGAACAAAACAACGTCGTAACCGCCACTGCCTTGCGCGGCAATGGTTTTATCACGCAGTGATTCGTAAGGCACAAACTCGAGGTTGACTTTAACGTTCGGGTTGGCTTTCTCGAATTCTGCCGTCATGCTTTTAACGTCATCTTCGCTGTACGCGGCTTGTTTCATAAAAAGGGCGTTGAGCGTAACGCCCGATTGTCCTTTTGAAAGACTGGTCAATGCCACACCTGCCACCGCAAACCCGAATGCTACTGCGTACCGAAATCCTTTTTTCATACGTTCCTCCTGGCGATGTCGCCTTAAGAAAATTTGAAGTGAAAACTTGCGTTTAAGAAATATTAAATCAAAGCCAGCAACTCGAGTTGCGCCAATCGCGCAGATTGCAGAAAAGCGCCGCGAACAGTGCCTTCGTCTTGGTACTGGCTGGCGGTGACGGTCACGGGCTTTAAGACAAATTCGCGGATTCGATCTGCAACGTTTAGTGTCGCTGCGCCGCCCGCATGTTGATGCACCAAGAACAATTCCAGGTCTAGCACCACCGCGACCACACTGCAAACTTGCGCCAGTGCCAATTCTCGAGCCTCGAGCGGGAGTTCTTCGACGCTGGAGAGCTGTCCTTTGTGCGACCAGCCAATCAATGCCAGTTCGCCCGCTTGACCCGCCGCGCCTTTGTACAACTGACCTTCAATAAACAATCCCAGCGCTACACCGCCACCTCGTTCGCTGAGCAACGCAAAATTCTGACAGCCCCTGCCTGCGCCCTGTTCAAATTCGGCGAGGGTCGCCAGGTTGATGTCGTTCTCGAATTGAATTTGAATCTTGGATTGTTGCGCCCAAGTTTTGATGGTGATCGCGTTCAGTTCGGGCAAACGGTTTGGACTCGAGATTGTGCCGTCCAAGGTCACCGGAGCAGGGACTGCCATGACCACTTGACGCAAAGCCCCGTATGGTTGCTCGAGCTGAAGTTTTTTGAGAATGTTTAAAACGGTTTTGGTGATGTTTTTGCTGTCTTTGACCATATGCGTCTCGAGTTGGTTTTGTTTGCCGCTCAGGTCGCCGTACAACACATGTACCGCGTCGGTTTGAATGTCGATACCAACGACAGTGCCCGCCTTTGAATGCAGTTCGACCAAGCCTGCTGGGCGTCCTGTGCCATTGCCCGCTTTGGTGGTTTCGATCAGAAAATCTTCTTGAATCAGGGTGTTCACAATGCTGGTTGTCGTCACTTTTGATAATCCCAAAGCCAGCGCAATATCGGTTCTGGAGAGGTTCTCGCCGTTCAGCAACAACCCCATGACCCGTTCTCGGTTGTGGTGACGCAAATTATGAACAATGGTCATGGGTTGCTCCTGAAGCTTTGTTAAACGAATTAATTAAAGTAATTAACAAAGTATATTGATGAAAATTAGAATTGTCAAGCGGAACAGACAAAATCCAAAAAACACGCGATACACGTTGCTAACCTTGACAATAGCGACCTTGATTATTGGCAGTGCACCACAAAAAACCAATTCAAAAGAGCAAACAAGCCAGAAAACTCGAGCCAGAAAAATAAAGTTTACGATTTTGTGATTACAAGGCGCTCACAGCCCGAAACCGCAGCGTTTAAAAAATTAATACTCTGGAATGTTTTTGATACTCAACGAAGTAAGACTGTCCCTCACGAGAGCGGAGACCAGCCCCGCCCCTACGAACCCTGTTTTTGATTTCGTAGGGTGCGACCCTTGTGGTCGCCCTTTTAAATCAATGAAATTTGTCAAGCACGCGAATTCGCGTTTTCCAGGTTTTTGAGAGATTTCTAATTCTCTGAGAATTTCAGAAAAACATTCCAGATTATTGAAAAATCAATCATTTTTGATTCTCGAGTTTGACGATCTCAAAACTATTTGCACTTCAAAATATTTAATTCTTAAAATAAAGTCTAATCATGCCCTTCGATCAAAACTTGAGGAGCTTTTTTGTTGAGTGACGCAAAGCACGGGGTTTTGAAGCTCGAGCTTTGGGGTTGACTGGTTTGAAAATGCTGGAGTTTTGGCTGTGAAAAGGCAAAAAAAAACCATCAAACAACACACAAAGTGTATTGTTTGATGGCTTACAGCAAAAGCATCTTGACTGCTTTTTAGTAACAGCATTTAACAGTAGGAAGACCTAAGGTTAAATGCTGGGTTGAAGAGGGAAGACCCTAATCAACACTTAAGATGTAGGCGCTACGAGCGGGAAGAGTCCCGTGTAGACGACCACCTTCAACGGAGAATTGATCGTGAACGCTTTGACCAGTTAGGTCGCGTAGAACACAATTATTACCGAAGATGTCTCCGAGTTGAATTGAGCCCTCGAGATTTTCAGTATTAACTGAAAAATCCCAAACATTTGCAATTACAATCACGGGGAGTTCGTTTTCCATGCCACGAATATAGGCAAGTACCCCACTAGCGACATAACGCTCGGAATACCAACCGCTTTCTAAGGCTGGATATGCGGAACGCGCACGATTCAGTTTGCGTAGCAAACTTAGCGTAGGCGTGGAAACCGGTGGAGTCCAGTTTACTCGGCACGATGTTGAAGACCGAACGCCATTGCCTTGTGCAAGGCTGTCGGTCGCGTATAAAACTGCCGGTGGGGAGATAAACCCATAAAGCAGAACCAACATGCAGTGTACTCGTTCAGAAGCCGCTGCTTCCGAATTTCCTTCTTTAAGGGCAGCCGTATAACAGCGGTCAGTATCGTGGTTGTCCACGAAGTTGACACACTGGGCATTGTGCTGCACTAAAAGTGCTTGAATCTGTGCGATTTTGCCAACGTCAGCATTGCTGCCTGATTTGGAAACTTCTTGCTGGCATTGGAAATGCCATGCGTGTCCTGTGGTTCCGAAACCCTGATTCCAGAAAGCAACATGACCACCCACTTCATGACCTTTATCGTCACGAAATAGATCGCCTGAATAGTTTTCAGCAAATACGGGATAATAAGCACCTAGCATTGGATAGCCCGCTAATGGGGATAACCGACGTAGGTAGTCTTGATAGAACCACTCACAATGAGACAAAGCATCAACGCGGAACGCGTCGAAACCCAACTCAATATGAAACACCCAAAGCAGATCGAGGCGACGGCGCACCTCGTATTGCTCATGCTTAAGTCCTGGCAGACCACCCATGGACTCATTGTCTACAACGTACATACGGCGTGAATCACCAGCTAGTTTTGCCAGCTCTAGATCATCTGGGGAGTAAAAATACTCTGGATGTTCTTTGGTGAGTTCAGCTTTAGTACCTAAATGATTAGGCACTATGTCAGCGATGACATAGATTCCTAACTTGTGTGCATCTTGGATAAGACGCATCAAGTCGATTTTGCTCCCGAAATGTGGTTCGAGTTCGATATCTTCGATGCTTGATGCCAATGACCGAGGGTGATACCCGTGGTTTGGCGAAGACCGATATACAACCAATTTCTTTTCGCGTTCAATTTTCCATTCGGAAAAAGGGATATTGCGAACGATGGGACTTATCTGAACGGCGTTGAAGCCATTCAGTTTTAGCCAAGGGAGTACGATTGTGCGTACTCCCTCCCAATCGCCTACCCCCCAACTGTCATGGTTATTGAGGTCAGCCTTATCGTAGGGCGATTCGTTCGCGCCTCCGATATTCGATGGATTTCCATTTGGTCCTTTTGAAGTGACCAAATGGAATATCCGCCAATTGCTTGGTATCGAAGTCATAAATCTAACGAAGTGGTTTCACTTCGCATAATTGACCAACAAGCTCGAGAGTGAGCAAGTTGGGTGTACAAGGATGGGTTACGTTGCGGACGCAACCCTTATGGTTTCCAAGACCATTCTCTTTTTTTCACCTAAGAAGGGGTGACACATGATCAAATTTATAAAGCGCCTGGTGTGCTCGGCGCTGTCCATGCAAATGCTGTCGTGAAGCATTTACATGAACTTGTGTTAGTTACTCGAGCGAGGACGCACGAAAACAAACACGATGCAGGTGGTGACGGTCATAATCGCACCCGCTCCGAAGAACGAGGTCGATGCACCGTAAGAATCAGCAACTTGAGTGGAAACAAGCAAGAAAGCAATTTCTGCCAACTTGGTCGCAACCATAACGAGTGCTGAAACCCGAGCGGTAGCCGAACGATCAGCATAGAATAGCCGATTGTTGACTCCTACTCCGATGGTGTTAGAACCAATCCCCGAAAGGACAGCCCCAACGATTGCTGCACTTGAACCCAACCAATTCGAGGATGCCAACAAGATGCTGGAGAATCCAAGAATTATGCCTGCCCAAGATAGAATACGATTGGTATAAGACCAGCCAAGACCCAGCATCGAGGTTGCAGTTGCAAACTCAACGAGGGCTTTGGTAGCAAATACCCACCCGAGAACTGGCTTCGCGCCTGGAAGGGCTGGAAGCACTGCTGCTTCAGTCATCCAGACAGCGAAAGCAGCGACGAGAACTAATAAAAGTCCTTTATCAACTGCTGCCAGTCCTTCCTTCGCATCAGCAAAGAAAGTCTCGAGTTTTGATTGTGCGTTGCCACCCGAGGGGGTTTCAACGACTGGTAGGGATGGAAGTGTCCATGCAACAATGCTAGATAGCGTGAAGCTAACTGCATCGAAGAAGAACACACCGCCTGCCAGCGCACGAACTAGAGTTGGTGCAAGTCCTTCCCCCGAAGCTGTTGCCAGCCGCGAGAAGATGGATTGCATTTGTCCGGTTCGTGCCGCTTCATCCTCGCCGGGGGGAGTTAGCGCTGCCAACACACGGTTATAAACCGGGTTGAATGCAGCACTCACAGCCTGTGCGAGTACGAGAGCAAGCACAATCATTCCAACGTTTTTAGCGTTGGTCGCGTAAACAAGCACGACGCTTGCAAACGCGAATAAGATGTTTAGCCACACGAGGACGCGTGGTTGGGCAGTCTCAGCCCAAACCCCTAGGAGGGGTGTTAGTACGAGTGTTGGAAGGGTCGCAACCGAGCGTACCCAACCAGTCAAGGATGTTCCCCCTGAAAGGTTGAGTAGCAAGATTGGGAGTGCCTTATCGGTTAGGGAAGAACCCAAAACAGACAAGGTTTGACCAGCCAACAGTTTTTTCAGATTACTGTTCAAGCAATAAAGCTCCATAAAGATAGTTTCGTACCAAAACCAAAGCGGATCGCCACGGTTCGTGTACTGTTTACATCGAGTTGTCAAGAAACTCGTCCAAAAATAAATTTTGGTTAACAACACCCTACTGCGCTTTCAAGACTCGAAGTAGCAAACCGCACAAAAACCTCGAGTTTCCAGAACGGTTTTAAGCTTTTGATGCTCAAAGGTTACAGGGTTGCTCGAAATGCAAAAAAGAACGGCTTTCAAACCGTTCTTTTTTTACTCAGTTTTTAATTTTTATCGTTTGGCGTAAGTTGGATAACCGAGCGTTGGTCCTGTGGCAATGGTGCTGGTGTTCTTCGGGAATCCACCGTTGACACCATTTTTTAACGAGTTACCAAAGCAGTAGGTGGCACGGTTATCGTAAGGCGCGGGAACGCTGACCAACTCGACCAGAACGTTGTCCACGGTTTCACCGAAGCCAATGTCTCGAGCGACGGGTTCGGTCATGTCCATGTTGCGACCTGGGACGTAAGGTCCGCCGTCTCGGACGGTGGCGTTGGCGGACAATCCTGTGCGTGGGTTGGTGATTTTAAGAACTGAGCCGTATGGAATTTGACACCCACCTTTCTTTTCGGAATAGATGTTCATGGCGGGAATGGCAACGGCATAAGTCGAACCTGGCATACTTTTGCTGCGGGCATCTATGGCTGCACCTTCGATACTGAGGTTGCAACCTGGTTTGATGCTGTTGTCCCAACGTTGGCAACCAGGGTAGTACACCGATGACCGAATTTGAACGGCAACACTTGTGGGTGCGCTTTCAGGTGGGGTTGTTGGATTCGAGGGTGCGCTTTCGGTTGGGGTTGTTGGACTCGAGCTTCCTGTTAGCACTGGGGCGTAGCACGGTTGCATCAGGGCGCTTAAGATTTTGACGTTGAGGGTGGCGTTCAAGCTTTTTTTGTTGGCAAAGTCACTTAATGCGTTGCTGGTTTCGGTATTCCATTTACCGTTGATGCTCAGGTCATAACCTTGGGCAACCAGACCAATTTGGACTGCCAGGGTACGTCCAGTAGCATTGTTGCTGCGTATAAACAAATCAATCCAAAGGGTGGTGTCCACAGAGTCACTGGCGGTAAAACCTTGGGTTTTACGGTAGTTGATGACTGCCCCTGCGGTGGCACTGCCGTACTCGCTAACGGCATTCAAAAATTGATCCATTTTGGTCGTTCCAACACTGATGGCGTTCATGCCGTAAAGTAACGAGTTGAGCATTTGAACGCAGTGACTCGACGAAACGCCTTTGTAAAGTTTGGGGAACAATTCGGTGTTGCTGGGGGTTGGTGCGGGTGGGGCAGTGACGGTTTGGGTTGGCGTGGTTGGTTTTGTTGTAGGTGTTGTAGGTGTTGGTTTGGTAGTTGGTGCGGTGACTGGTTTGGCGCTGCCTGGTATTGTTGTCGTGTTCGGAGCTGGAACTGGAATCACAACAGAAGTGGGTGTGGTACTCGAGCCAGCAGTGGTTGGTTTGGTTGGGCTGCTCGAGCTTCCCGTCGTAGGTTTGGTTGTGCCGCTCGAGCCTCCTGTGACGGCGCTGGTGACGGCTGTCGTGGCTGCTTTTTTGGCGGTGTCTATTGCCCAGGCAGTACCAATCGGTAGGGTGTAGGCTTCTTTTAAAGTGTCTCCAGCCTTAAGCACTTGCCCACCTGGCAAGGTGATGCTGTTGCCGACGGGAACGACATAACCAGCAGGTAGGTTGAGGGGTTTGGTCAAGTTTTGTGAAATGCTGGTCGTTGTTGGCAGTGTCGGCATTGTTGGCAATGCTGGCAGTGTCGGCATTGTTGGTAAGGATGGCAGTGAAAAATTAATACCAACCAGGGATTTGAAGACTGGAACGCCTTTGACTTTTGGAATTTCGTAACCCTCAGGAACACTCATCCATTCGGTATGGACGCGTGGCAGTACGAATTTGACTGGGATCTGCCCGGCTGGTCCGACTGAGACCACAACAGGATAAATTTTCTCAACTAAATTTGGAAAAGGAGTGAAGACCAGTTGTCCGCAAGACACCATCAGGTTGACAAGCCGTGGGCTAAGTTCGGCATCCACTTTAGAATACACGCGCAAAAATGGTGCGTAACCTACAGCTTCCACTTCACGTAAAGTACCAGTGCCGTCGTTGCCTGTTGGTTTGGCATTGTTGGTCAAAGACCATTGGAACAGACGTTTAAAAATATCTTCACGGGTGGACAGGTTGTATTTGAGTTGCTCGAGTTGTGCTATGCCCGTCGTGGTTTCGCCTGTGATGTTGGCTAAGCTGAGCACACCTTTGTTTTGTAAAACGCTTGTGCCTGCCGGGTTTAAAGCGTAAGGATATTTTTGCATGATGTACGAATAGCCGACAAGTGGGTCTAAGGTGGCGGCTTTGGTTGCCAAGTTGATAAATTGCACGGGTTTTGGAATGCTGGCGTAAACGGGGGCGATCAGCGATCCGCCTTCAGTTCCTGGGACGAGGCTCGAGATTGGACCGAAACCACCCCAATCTAAACCTTGGGGCATGAATGTTGCGAAGGCTTTGGCAACGTCAAGCCAGTAATCTGGGTAGTATTTGGTTAAGGCATGGGTCATGGCTTCGGTGTAACGCCTTGCGACTTCGCCCCAGTTGACCGCGCCGCCGCCTAAGCCGCAGGGTACTGGATAGGGAATGTGTGTTCCGGCAAGGCTGACAACGTTGGTGAGACTTAAACCATCACAGAAATCACTTGCTTTCATGGATGTCAGTAGGTTGCCGTCCCAAGCCCCTAATTTGAGGTCTTGATTGGTCAGACTGCTGACGGGGTTAATGCAATTGGTCGCAAAACTAAAAGTGGGTATCAAATAATCACGGTGCGGAAATGGGGCAATGCCGAAGTTGTTAATAACAGTGTTAATTCGCCAATTGACTCGAGCGTCAAAGCGATTCCAAGCCAATGAAAGTGCTTTCTCGAGTTTATTGGCGTTTTCGACGGTAATGAACGGCACGCTCCATTCGTGGCGGTACTTGTCGGTGTTGCAATCGGTCTTGCCCGCTTTCTGACAGGCTTGGAACGCCCGAAGGCGTTCGACTTGGGTGATTTCGACGAATGAATGGGTTGCAAGCAGCACTGGGGCGCGACCATCACCGTTCTTTTCGTTTTGGGCTTTGTCCCTGGGGTCTATTTCAATCAGTGAGACAACACCCACTGGTCCTGTCGAAGCTCCGATGGCGGTTGCCACCAGTGCGGTGGCAACGATTGATAAGGCAACGATTGAGAATAATTTTCGCTTCATTTCATACTCACTCCTCTCGAGATCACGAACGTTTGTGGATCGTTGCTGATTTCTTCCAGAAACGACCAAGTCAGGTTGAAGCTGGCAGCCTTGCTGCCTTCGAGGGTGAAACGCAGGCGTCCGGTCAGTGCCGTGCCAGGTTTCAGGCTGATCGGACCGCTTTCGCCGTCAGCGGTGCATTCGACCTCGTTGTTGCCTTGGGTGATGGTGATGCTCTCAAAGTCAACGGTAACGCTTTTGTTGCCATTGTTGCGCAGGCTGTACGGCACAACCGTTTCGCCTTTGGCGTTTACCACGGGTTGACCAATGATGCGGAAGCTCAACCATTTGGGATTGGCATACTCGCTTGGAACACCGACTGGTTTGGTCGTCACTTGCTTTAAAGTGTTGGTGGTTGCTGGTTTGGTGACTGCTGTGGGAGTACGCTCAACCACGGCGGCACTTGGCGCAGGGACGACGACTGGAGCTGGAATCTCGAGCACAGGCGCGGGTGTGGTCACTGGGGCGGCTGGTTTGGTGGTCACTGGAGGTTTGCTGGTAGGTGGCTTGCTGGTGCTGGTTGGCGGTTTGCTGACTGGTGCGGCTGGTTTGATGGCGGCTGGTGCAGGGATCACGGACGCAGCAGGCGCGGCAGCGACGGCTGGTTTCTCGAGTAAGACCACGTAACGCCTTGATTTCTTGCCTGGACTCATGGTGATGTGAAAGAGCAAGGTATGGTCGCCCACTTCGACAATCAAGTCGGTTTCGCCAGATTTGGCAGTCGAGGTCAGAATCAATTTGGTGTTGCTGTTGGACGCATCGACTTTCAGTAAACCTTGCTGTCCGCCCCAAACTTGATCAACTTCCTGGTAAAACTCGAGCATCGTTAAGTAGCCTGGCGAGATCACAATGCCTTGGGCATCTTTTTCCAAATCTTCGACGTACAAGTTTTGGGTTTGAGCGCTGGCGTTGCCCATCAAGAAGGCAAGGGTGGTGACGAGCAAAACATAAAAGTGTTTCATAAAATAATTCCTCCTGCATCTTTTTTCAAGGTGATGTAACCTGTTTTAAATCTTATAGATGGCAACGCTGTGGTCGCGGTGTTTTTTAACTTTTTGGTTTTGTCACCTTGGTCTTTTCAGTTTCCAAACGCATCACCCCGAATTCGATTTCTGAAAGTTTTAGGCTTGAGGCTCGAGCTTGATTGTCTTTGGTTCGTATGTTCGCACGGTTAACCCTGAAGCCTCAGCCTTCAGCGGTGTCTCGAGTGGGTCGATAATTTTTTGGTTTTAAAAATGTCTTCGGATTGATTCATATTTGTTTTTGAAAACTTTTGATCGAGCGGCTGGTTCGAACTTTCAAATCTGGTATTTCGGCATAATGTTTTTGTGGTGTTTGAGTCTTCGTTAAAAACTCGGGTTAGGCTGCCAGCGCTTGATTGCCATAAGAAAAATCGAAATCTTGTTGACGGTTGGTTTTGTAATCTTGAAGTTTGCACATGACCTCATCGCGTTCAAACGAACTGAGTTTGGTGGCGCAGCAAATACCGAGCGAGGTCAAACGAATCCGACCAAGGGATTTTTCGATGTATTTGAGTTG
Source organism: Deinococcales bacterium (assembly GCA_043775825.1). Lineage (GTDB taxonomy): Bacteria > Deinococcota > Deinococci > Deinococcales > JAAFIG01 > JANXTZ01. Next base: position 11,506 of record JAYVRX010000070.1, on the reverse strand, counting down.
ACGCAATTTGCGCATGGCTGCCGTGACCGATTCGCGGCGGCAACCGACAATGGCGCTCAGTTCTTCTTGGGTTTCGACTGACCCCAGCACCAATAACGCCCAGAGCATCCGTTCAGAAATTTGACCACTGGTGGCAACCGCCCAACGAATCACTTCACCCAGGGGTTTAAGCAGTTTGGCATCACCGGTGTAATCCACGATTTGGGTGTTGCTGGCGGCTTGGGCGTACCAGACCTCTGGAACGTGAGCAATTCCGGGCCAGATATGATCAGAGATCAATGTGAAAGCTGGACGGGTTTCGTTTGGTCCGTACAACATGACCGCACCCGACGTCACCAGGAAGGGTTTTGAAAGGTCAATCACCAAACTTTTCTCGATGCTTTGGGTGTCTTCGGGGATTTTGTGTGACACACGCACGGGGGCTTGGTTGAGTTCGTTCAAATCGAGCGATTCGATAAATTTGACGTTTTTGCCCATGTGCTGCGCGGCAACCACGATGGTACGGGTGTGCTCATCCAAGTAACCGTTCAAATGGATCACGAACAATTCGTCGCACAGGGCAAGTTTCTTGTGGTTGGCAACGTCCACGCATTCCAAGGCGGCACTATCAATCGAGATTGCCACGCAACCAGCCCGACCAAGGTCTTCACAGACGCCTGCGATTGTCGCCTTGTGACGTTCCGGGGCGCAGACGCAAATCACTTTGTCTGCCAGGTCGGCGCTCATCAATACCGAGGTCAGTTTGAGGGCTTGGGTTTGAACAGTGTTTGGGTTGAATGCCGATGTGAACTCGAGGTTAGCGTTTTTCATGGTCTTCTCCTTGGCGAATCACTTCTTGGGCGGCTTGGGTTTGATCTCGCTTGGTTTGTCTTGTTTGTTGAACAAACAGAGTCTAGAAACTTTGAGCGGTTTTTACCTCGCCCAATCAGTTAGTAGGGCAGACCTAGCCTTATGGCTAGTCGCTCGAGTTTTAGACCCTAAAAAAGACAAAATAGCGTCCAGGAGGGTATTTTTATCGGCGTCAAAACTTAACATTGGCAAAAAGTGAGACTTTAACCTCGAGCTTGGCAACAAGCCCTTAACCTAAACTGAATCTCTTTTTTATTCTTATGCAAGACATTCTGAATTATTTTGATTTATGCGAACGCGCACTGGACGATGCCAGGTTGATGACTGAAGTTCAAGAATCTGCTCTGGCATTAATGGCTGACAAGCGTTCCTTGGCGTTTAAAGCCCAGATTGATTGGGTGATTGCCAGTCTGCCATTTCTCTTGAGCAACAAAGTTCATCATGAGCGTGTCAGAAATACCATCGTTGAGTGGCGGCGATTGTTGCTCGAGACACCAGAATTGGCACTTGCCAGCTATGGTTTTTTGCTTTCGGATTCTCTCGAGGGTCTGGACATGTGGCGTCTCAACCCAGAGATTGCCGCTTTGCACGAGCAGCTCGAGAGCCATCAGTCCGCAGGTTTTGCACTGCGATTAAGTGTTTCGGCATTGCTCGAAAAGGACATGCCGCAACCGTTACGCTCGGAACTCGAGCATTTACAGTCCTTGCTGTAATCGCAAGGCATTTTTAAAGAGGAATTTTTCCTCCTGACCGATTCAGAACCCTTTGGGATTTGAATCGGTTTTTTAATGACTACGGAAGCCAAAAACAAATTTCCCCGCTCGAGAACGGCGGGGAATTATTGTTGACCAACTCGAGCCTGGTGCAAATCAATTTTGCTCAAGCTAAAGTGCGCAAAGTACGTTAATCAAATGAATTTCGTCCAACAAGAAATCAATCGTTTGCTGCTCGGCTGGTTTGCTCGGAGTGTCTGTTTGGTCATTTTCGAGCGTCAAAACTGAGAAATCAAAACCACAAATGGCACAGTTTGGCTCGGTAGAGTCGAGTTGCGGCGTGTTGCACAATGGACAAATTTGTTCTTGCTGCTCGTGTTGCTTATCAAAGTTCACAATGATCTCCAAGGCATAACCCTGATGGCGGTAACGCAAGCGATCTGAAATCCTGACAATTTTACACGAAGCCAGACCCTCTTGCCCATAGTGTTTGTTTTGACCGCTTAAAAAGCCGCTCAGGGTATGACAACCACAGGAATTTTGGCATAACTGATTTTGACGAACACCACCTGATTTGCCTCGAGCGATGCCGAATTGGATTCGACATGGGTGATATTGCCATTGGTCTGACTGACCGAAACATAGGCGGTATAGCCTTGAATGCTACTGGCGCTGATCGCGTAAGTGCCAGCTTTCAAATCATAAGAAGCTTTGTAGCCAGTGCCATCATCAAACAGCCTTTTGTTGAACTCCGAACCCGTGATGACCGCATTGGAATCAAAACCTTGAACGCCCGTGTAATTGATTTGCATCGTTCCTTTGCCAGGTCCAATGCCCAGTGTCTCCTGAACCAAGTTGCAGCCCGATAGTAGGGTGCTCGAGGCGACCAACATGCCAAATAAACCTGTACGAATCATATTCATAACGACCTCCTAAAAAAATTTCTGTTTGCTTAAATTTAAAATGCTTGGGCTTTCTGAGGGTCAATCGAATCTCAAATCTAAATGTTGATCAAGAACTCTTGAACGCCATTGTGAGGCTTGATTTCAAAACCCGAGTAAAAATCACACTTTCTCAGCAATCGCCCGCTCGAGCGGTCACTAAACCGCTTTGGTGTGGTTTTTCCGTGTTGGTGTTCAAAGCCGTGATGCAATGACCAAGAGAATTTTTTTGAAAGGAGTTGAAAGTATGATTATGTTTTTGAAAAAAGCTGGATTGTTGGTCATGGTGGGCTTGCTTGGCTGTGCGCCTAATGTCAGTCCTGGGGTGTTCAGCACCTCGAGCCAGGAAACCTTTTACGCTGCGCTGGCACGCGCCTCGGGCAGTGTTTATTTGAAAGGGCAAGACATCACATCGCCAAACCTGGTCGATGCACTGATTGCCGTTTCAAAACGCAAGGTGAACGTGGTGGTCTTGCTCGAGCGTACCGCGCCGACCAACCCAACATCAAGGGTGAATAGCCTCGCCAAGGGCTTGCGTCACAACCCCGCCAATGTGGTGTTCGTGGCGATGGGATCAGATAAAATCGCGCCGTTTGGTTTGGTCAACGGGCAATCGTTTTACGGCGAGGGCTTGCTGAACGAAACCGGCGTGGTACAAGTCGGTCCGCCAGGCAAAAACCTAAGCAACGAGATTTCAGAATTTACCAACCTGGCAAAAAGGGCGTATGTCGGTGAATAAGCTTAAAGCCTTGGCAGCATTTGCTCTGGGCTTGGGTTTGGCTCAAGCGCAAGCCCAAACCAAAATTTTGAACACCTCCGAAATTGTTGGTAACGCCCTGTACGCCTCGAGCCGCCAAATTGTGATCGCCATTCCGAGCATTCGTAACAAAGCCGTTGCCGAAGGTTTACGCCGTGCCGCCGTCGAACGCAACGTCCGAATTTTTATTCTGGCAGACGCCTACCAAGTCAGCGAAGCCACCAGTTACATTCCTGGTCTTAGTTTGCTGCCTGGCGTCAGCGTCAAAGTTCTGACCGGAGTCCGCCAAACTCAAGCCGTCATGGACGGACAAGTCTTGGTGCAGGGTCCGTTGCTTTACGACATTTCAGGACCGCTCGAGACCCGAGACACGATTGCCGACACCAACCCGTTTCATACTCGAGCCGCAGCCGCTTGGTTTGGTCGAAATTGGAAAAAAGCCAAGACGTTTAAGTATCAACTTCCCAATGTCAAAAAACCCAAAAAATAATTGGAGTTCAAACCCAAAAGGTGGTCTTTTATGCAACCCATGATTCGCTCAGCCCTTCCATCGCAACCACGCAGCAATACCCAAACCCTTTCGCCGTCCGTCGCCATGATTATGGTTGGCGTCGGTTTGTTACTGTCCATATTTTTAATATTTTACTTTTTAATGTTCTCCCGTTTCCCGATTTACGCTGGTCTTGCCGTCCTGCCGCTGGCAATTTCAGGAATCATTGCCATCTCGAATGGACATATTGTGCTGATTGCCAGGGTCATTGGCGTGCTCGGATTTATTGTTGGCGTGGTTTCGTGCATACTGTGGTCGTTCCCCAACGGCATCATGGCAATCGGTTTGGCATTCTTGATTCAACTGGTGGTCAAACTGACCGAAAACGCCAACCAAAACGCCAGGCAACTCGAGTCTTTGCAACACGACCTCAAAGCCTTGACCGCCGCCCTCGGCAATACCCAAACCCAAGAGACGGTACAACCGATTACGGCGCAGCCAATGGATCATCAAGGCGCGATTTTTAACTTTCAATCTCGAGCCGACACCAGACGTTAACGCCAAATTTTAGACTCGAGATGCAACCTAAAGTGTGCCATCTCGAGTTTCAAATCATTACCATGACTTGAGGTCAATCCCTTATGACTATGCTCCTTTCAAACGTTGCCGAGCGCATCGTACTCGAGGTTGTTGAACCTCCCAGATTTCACCAGGAGGTCAAAACCGCGCCCACCCCTGGAACGATTGCCCCAATTGATGGGTTTGAACAACTGCTTCGCCTGCTGCCAGGTTGGGTTAGGCAAATCGCCATCGACAACCAAGACGGACTGGAAGAAATCGCGCTCGATCTGGGCAAACCACTGGCAATCCGCGTCGATGGACGCCATCAGTTGTTTGAACGCAGCGTCGAAGAAAACGACCTCGAGTACCTGGTGGACCGTGCCGGACAATTTCGCGCCGACAACCGCCTGGGCATAGACCGCACTTTGCACCGCATCAGCGCCAAACGCGACCGCTACGATTACCTCGACGGCTTGACCGTTCGTGTTGCCCGTATGGTCTACGGCGTTGCCGAACCGCTGCGAAGCTACATCGAAAAGTGCGACGGCTTAATGCTGATCGGACCGCCTGGCGTTGGAAAAACAACTTTGCTGCGCGACATTGTACGGATTGTTGCCGAACGTGTTGGACCCAAAGTGATTGTGATTGACACCTCCAACGAAATTGGTGGCGACGGACGCATCGTTCACCCGGGCTTGGGTGCAGCCCGCCGAATGCAGGTCACCAGCCCAGACCAGCAAGCCAAAACCATCATGCAAGCCATTGCCAACCACGGACCCGAAGTGATCGTCTGCGACGAAATCGGTTATCACGGTGATGTCGCTGTGATCCAAACCGCTGCCCGTCGCGGTGTGGGTGTGATCGCCACCGCCCACGGTAAAACCCTGCAAGACGTTTTTGAAAACCCAGTCTTGCACCCGCTGTTGGGCGATCTTGACATTGAAGCTGGCAAACGACGCTCGAGACCCGTGTTTGATGTCGCCATCGAAATCCGCGCCAAAGGAAAGTTCATGCTGCACGAAAGCGTTGCGGTGGCTGTCGATACGCTGCTAACTTCGGTGCAACCGGAGGGGATTAAAATTGGCAATTGGTGAAAATAGGCAAAAGAGAACGTGACCGAGGACAAATCCAAGGTCACGTTTTGTTGTCATTCCTGTCTGCTCGAGCTTAGAAAATTAGTAGTATTGAAGTAACAACTTCAATACGTATTGCAGAATTTCTGGTAGAACCACCAATAAAACCGCGATAACTCGAGTCACCGAAATCCAGCGCCCGATTTTGTCTTTTTGGACAATTTTTCCGAGCACCAGAATCAATGCAAGGTTAAAGTTTCCGGTCAAGACCCTCAATCCGAGCAAACCGAGGTTGGCAATGAAGAAAAACACAACCCAAATCTTTGGATCGTGTTTTTCAACAGGAAACCAGATGCCGCCACTGGGGGTGCTGTCCCATTGAAACGGTTTAGCGAAGAGGCAACTCAGTTGGAATATCCAGCCAATTAAAGCATACAGTATCCACTTTGCCGACAAAATTCCGAAAAAACTGAAAACCAAACCACAGCAAGCCATAAGACAAACTGTTGTCAGCAACAAATTCTTTTTTGATAACAAATCAAGTTTTGCTTCATTTGCCTCGAGCAGCCAGATGGCGACCAGGGCAAAACAAAAAGAGAACAAATTGACTGGTTGGTTTGTCAGATAGAATCCAAGATTTGCACCAATGAAAATCTCGAGCGATCCAAACGATCCCCCAATTTTTGTTCGCACAAATAGCCAAACTATGATAGCAAACACGATTTGACAGCTTGGGAGAAGCATTGCCTCCGAAGTACGTTCGAGCCAAGCCATCTCTGCAATTTTCATGCAGACCACAGTGATAAGGGCTTGTAACCCTACAAAATTCCAGTTCAGATTTTTCAAAAACATAAAACAAAAAAAGTAATAGGTGAACAAAAAATTCTCGAGTTTCAGAACAGGTCTAAACCGTTCAAAACCTCAAGCTTCAAAATCTCGAGCAGATTTTCAAGGATCACAAAGTGCAAGCACTTCGGACAACAGCTTTATTATGCCAGATTTTGAGCTTTTTTGTGGGTAAAACCGCACGAAAAAACTCGAGGTTCAATAAAAAAACGTGACGAGGATAAAATCCAAGTCACGTTCAGTCATTCACCTTACTGCTCGAGAGCTTATTTGATTATATTTACTGCGATAATCAGCGCAACTGCTATAAAACGGCGAGGGCTTACGCGCTCACCATTCATAGCGGAAATGACAAGTATGGTGCTTAGACTGACGGCAGTCAAAAGCGCGTAACTGTCAGTAATCCTGCCACCTGCGAGAATGCGGAACAAACAACTGTTTCCAGCAATCACCAGCGCCCACATATCGATGTGAGCCAAAGCATCCCAGGGTCTGGTGACCTCAGGGTGCTTAGCTCGAGAAACCATGAGCGCTGAAGCTGTACCCAAGGAAATCTCGGTCAATAAGGCTAAACCAATGCGAAGCATCGTATTTAACCCTAAAAACCATGGGAAAATAGCAACTCCCAAGCCGAGGATTGGTAAGAACCAACCGCTCCGCCGAAGCGCAGCCTGAGGGTCTTGGCGGACAGCTTGCGCAAATCCTGCCAAACCAGCAGCTATGTCTGCCATCTCGAGGAGCGAGCCGTGGGGTTTTTCTTCGATAGAGGCTAACAATACGGCGATGACGCAGCCCAAAATTTTAATTCCATCACTGGAACTAAAACCTTCGGTTGTCGCCGCGAATAGAGCCGCAGTGGTCAACTCGAGTGCCGAGCCAACTACTGCGAGAAAACCATACTCAATGCGTTGAATAATCAACCAAGTCGTTAAGTAACGATTGGTAATATTCAAAATCAACACAAACCCTATCCATACTGGAAGCATGGATGTAGGAGCTTTGAGGTTTGCTCCTACAAAATTATCGCCAATGGTCAACAAGATTGTGACCATCAAAGAAGCATACAGAAACATTTTTTGGTTCATAAAAATGAAAAAACGAAAATATAGGACAACGAAACTTTTAAAAAACCTCGAGCAGATTTTCAAGGATCACAAAGCTTAAAGCTTCAGTATGACCCATTACTTATGCCAGATTCTCGCGGTTTCACAGGGTAAAACCGCGCTTTTGGGTTGCGGCTTGTTTTTGGTCAAATCACAAAGCGTATACTGTTCTCAATCAACTCTTCATGCCTGGTGATGCGTCTGTCTAACAAAAGCTTAAACTTTAACCCTGCCCCTGCCCACCCAGTCCCTTTTCGGGGTCAGGAAAGCATCTCGAGTTTGCTGGTGTCTTTGCTGCGGGCGAAAACCAGTGTGATTAGTGTTTTTGGTTCTCATGGTGTGGGATTAACGCGCTTGTGTCTCGAGGTGGCTTTTCAGACGACTTGGTTCAAAGACAGGCGTTACCATCTGGATTGTGAAACTTTAAACTCAAAAACGTTTTTGCAACACTTGAAATTGTTATTAAACCTAACCGCCAAAGATTGGAAAGCGCTGGGTGAAAAGATTGATCAACCCGCGTTGTTGGTGCTCGACCATTTTGATCATTTGATTGCCAGCGATTTAAAAAACGTTCTGAATCTGATCGAGACTGGTCAGGGTTTGCAAGTCTTAATCTCGAGCCATCAAGCCATCGAGGACAACAATCTGGAAAGCATTGAACTTTTGCCACTCGAGGTTTCGGCGCAAATCAGCACTGCCAGCGATTTGATGGAATGTGCGGCATACCGTTTGTTTGTGGATTACGCCAACAGCGTCGCGCCAAGTTTGGATATTGCGCCTCGATTTGCCACACAGATTCAAGAGATTTGCCTCGAGTTGGATGGTATGCCGCACGCGATTTTACTGGCTGCCCAGAACATGCTGCGGGTGCTGCCCGAAGAGTTGCTGCATGAGATTCGGCGCGGCGAGGATGTGCGTGCGGTGCTGCCTGAGAGTGGTTTGCGGCACACGTCGGTGCTTGATACCTTCGAGCGGACTTTGGTCGAATTCGATGACACCCTAAAATTGGTCTTGTGTTACTTAAGCATGTTTGTCGGTGGCAGTTATTTTGAAACCCTCGAGACGACCATGCCAGACTTGGGTCATGCGGTTTTAGAGCAGTCGTTGTTGCGTTTGCAGGAACGCCGTTGGATTCGCCATTCGGGTGATTCGGCGTTAAAGCGTCTTAACGTCAACAACATTCCCAAAGCCGTGATCGTGCGGTTTTTAAAGCAGACCAACGAACTCGAGCATTATCAAACTATTTTTGCCAACACGATTGTGAATTTAATCGAGTATTTGGATCGCAATTTGGAATCGCCAGAGCAACTCAATTTTTTGAAACGTTTTGAGATTGAACGTTCCAACACTGATGCGGTCTTGAACTGGGCAGATCAGCACGATGCCAAATTGGGCTTTCGCTTGGCATCGTTGCTGACCTCTTTTTGGGTAGTGCGCGGTGATTACAAGCAAGGTTGTATCTGGTTGGAAAATTTTGTGCGCCAAACCAATACCACCACTGACAAAGCCAGTGGGCATCTTGTGTACGCCTGGCAAAACCTTGGAGAGTTGTTCATGCACCGAGGTTTGTGGTCGGCTGCCGAATCGTGGTTTAAAGGTGTTTTGGAATTTGGGCAGTACCACAACAACCCCACGATTATCGGTGCGGCTTTTTTTAAACTGGCTAATTTGGCATACGCCAAAAATGATTTAATCAGTGCCGAATTGTATTTCGAGCAGTCGCTTGGCAATGCCAACCAAAAAAAGATTGTGCTCAAAACCGCTTACTTATGGATTCATTACAGTGCCGTTTTTTTGGCTCGAGGGCAGATTCTCGAGGCGGAGCAAATGGTTTCTGACGGTTTAAATCTGTTTCGGGGCACAACCAATTTGATTGGTCAGGCAACCGCAATATGCCGTTTGGCGGCAATTGGGCTTCAAAAGAACAAGCTCGAGGAGGCTTTAAAATTGTTTGTCCAAAGCAAAACACTCTTTGATTCGCTGGGTTACCTGCAAGGTCAAGCCACGGCGTTGATTGGTATTGGGCAGGTGGCGCTGCTCAAAGGTCAACATCAGTTGGTGCTTGAGGCTTGGCTCGAGGCGGTTGTGATTTTGCATCATATTGATTGTGGTTATGCAACGTTTCGTTTGTTGGAAATGATGATTGATTTCTTGTTTCAATCAGCCGCGATTGCTCAGGCGGCTCAAATTTGTGGTTTAAGTGATCGTTACCGTAATTTGGCAATGGTTTCTGTTGGGACATCTGAGCTTCATGCTTTAACGAATCGTCGCGCGGCAATTCGTCAGGTTTTAAACAATGCCGAGGGATTGTTTGAAGCTGGAGAAAAAATGGCTGAAGGTGATTTCTCAGCGCACTTGAACGCCTTGCTGAATTTGCCAGTCGCTCGAGAAGTTCCCGTCACGCCAGTCACTCAGTCCAAAGAGCAGCATGACATTCAGTTGTCTGGGCGCGAATCTGAGGTTTTAGAATTGTTGGTCGAAGGTCATTCCAATAAAAAAATTGCTCGAGCGTTAAGTATCACCGATCATACCGTGAAGTACCATCTGGCTTCGTTGTTCAGCAAGTTTGGTGTTCAAAACCGTACCCAGGCAACCAAGTTAGCACTTGCTTACGGTTTGGTGAAAAACCCTGGCAGCTCAGAAGTTGAAATCTGATGCAAAAACTTGCTCGAGCATTTTAACCATGACAGTAATGCTAAGTATCTCCCGACTCCATTCTTGCATTCTGCCAAACCCAGCAGAATTTCAGAATTCCGCGTGAGATACGCTTTCCACACTCGCATAGCTCGCCTTAACTTTTACGATAGAACTGTAAAAATTAAGTTGGACGTACTTAGTATTTACCTTCAAGAAAAACCATTTCAAGGTCATATCAATCGATCAACTACTCGAGTGGCACTTGGACAGGCAATTGACACCATCAGTGGCTTGCATTTTGCACGTGCTAACAATTCAAAAATGAGATGTAATGCAGGTATCGCAGCTCGAGATAAGTGCTTGCAAATTAGGTCATACCAAGTAAATTCCAAGAGGCTCTTGATGTTGTGGGCAGCTAGGAATTTCTGTGCTTAGCGTCAGAGTGTTATCAGCTCCGGTTCAACCAAAATGTTTAATTTAAAGTCATGATTAACTTTCAGCAAATTCCAGTTGCTATGACTGTCCCGACAGGTCCAGACATTGAACCCCCATTAATTCCGCCGCCACCGATCACCGAACCTCCACAAATTCCCGATTTTCCACCGCTAAAAGACCCACCAAACATCATTCCCAGACCAGACTTTCCACCGACCATCACCGATCTAATTCCCACCGAAATTCCACCAGCAATCCCCAACGAATTTCCGCCCACACGCCCGTTCACTCGAGGAGACATCGCATGAAAATTCAAAAACTGTTGTTAGGTTTAACCCTGTTTTTCATAACCTCAATGGCACTGGCAAACCTGACCAGCCTTGTGGTCTCGAGTGCCATTTACATCCCGCTGCTGGGTATCTTTCATTTGCCACTGATGTTAATTGGTTACTGAGCGTAACGTTTACGGCACTGGTGTTTTTTTGGGCTGCAAAGTCCAGTTTTACTGAAGCGCAGGCGACCCGCGTGAAAGACCTGGAAGGTTTAATTGATTTGCAGCGAGTGTTAGATTTGCGCAGCAACCAAGAACGTACAAGCTTGCAGGCTTCTTTGGACAGCCATGCCAACGCAATTTTGGCACGGCTCGAGACGCTGCGTTCAAATGAAAAGTCAGTACCATCTTCGGGCAATATGGTGTTTCATCCAGCAGTAGATGAGCATTTTGCTGAACCATACAACCGAGAACCACATATGGACAATTTACAAGCCTGGCAATTGCAAAATAACAACCTCGGCTTGCGTTGATTTTTGTACAACCAAGTATGTCCAACTTAATTTTGATAGTTCTATCATCAAAATTAAGGCGAGCTATGCGAGTAAGGAAAGCGACCATGCCCGAAGGTGCGTTTTATGGTCAAGAAACGTATCTCACGCGGAATTCTTCCATTCTGCTGCTTTTGCGACCATGCCCACAGGTGCATTTTATGGTCAAGAAGGCAGAACGGAAGAATGGAGTCGGGAGATACTTAATTGGTTTATATTGATTCTGTTAAATTCCTTTTGGAATTTAATCGCCCGAAGCACCCCATGCATGCGGAGTTA
>JAYVRX010000069.1:0-2011 GCA_043775825.1 Deinococcales bacterium | reverse complement strand
ACTGATTTCTCGAGCAATTGGTTTGTCGTCAAAATTGATGATTTGAGCGTGCTCGAGAAGTTCTTGCGGTATTCCAATATGCTGCCTTTGCGTTGGGTCAAATTTGTTGTTCATGATTGCTCCTGTTCTGATTTGCCCATGAATGCCGCCATCCGAGCGTGAATTGCTTTCGCATCAGCAGCAACCGTGGCTCGAGTGGTTGCGTTCGTTCGTAAACTTTCACTCGAGTGAGTTAAGACGCTTTGCTCGAGGTCTTGAATCACCCGCTCGAGCGTGTTGTCATTCGTGAAATTGAGTTTACGGGTGGTGTCAGCAAGGTCTTTAAGGCTGGTTAGCAAGCGTTCTTGGAATACCGCTTCGGGGTCAGCCAGGCGCTCAACCACGTAACCCAATTTCTTGCCCAGTTGTTCCCAGTTGTCTTGCATGGCAGCTTGAATACCGCCGCGCAATTCGGCTTCAATGTCGAGACGCATCTGGGCTGTGAGTTCATCGCCCAGGTTCACCCGAAAGTCATCGCCTGTTGGGAGTGGCAACGGCACGACCCGCCACGCAAATTTATTCTCGAGCGTTGCAACGTCTGGGTAATCTGAATCGTTGAACAGGCTGCCAAGCGTGGTTTTGGCACTGGCTTTGAGGTTTGGATACGCCAAAATGAATTGCTTGACCGCGTGTTTGAAATCAAGCTCGAGCGTGTTCAGTCGAGCGATCAGTTCAATGTACGCATCGGCACTGATGATTCTCGAGCCGTCCTGTGACCACGGACGGGTTCGAGCGTAAAACTCGGCTCGAGCTTGTGAAACAATGGTTTGAACGGCATTCAGGGTGTCAGAGTTCGGGATCAGGTTTTTGGTGTAACGCCCTGCCTTCTCGGGATTGCCAGTCACACCCTTTGATTGCGCGACCTCTCGAGTCACCTGTTTGTCGAGCTTGCGTGGCGACCAGGTAGAGATATTCAGGATGAGCAGCAAGGCGCGATCTGTTATCGAGCCAGTTGAGACGGGTTGAGTTGGGATTTGAACGGGTTGGGGTGAAATAAGCTGGGTTGGTATAAACTGTGCAGTCATGTCTTGTCCTCCAGGCTGGGGATTAAGGGCGGAGATTAAGGGCTAAGGGTTGATCTCGAAGGTTTGAATTGCAGTCCAAACCCTCGAGCGTTAAACGAGTTTTAATCTGCTGCCAGTCCAAACACTTCGCGCCCAGCGTCGCTTGAAACCCAGGAAATGAACGCAGGTGTTTTGGTCACGATTGGGGTGCGTTGCGTGACGCTTTGAAGTCCGAACGCGGCAAATTCATTGGGCAGGCGTTGGGTGTATCTAAGCATCGCACCAATGGTTTGTTGGTTGACCGTGGCTGCCAGTGCGCCGCAAATGCCGTACAGGGCGGCTGGCGAGTCTGGAACGGGCGCAGTGTCGGGAGCAAGTAAAACCTGATGCACGTCAGGCAGTGTGTCCCAAATTTGACAAAAACTTTCAAATTCAATTGCTGCACCTTTGCCAATTGCACCCTGATACGCTTCGAGCTTCACGTCCAAAGGCAGGTTCAATTGGCTGAGTTCGTTGATACGAGACCAGGTTCTTGGGCTAGGTGAATTGGTCAAGTCCGCACTGGGTTCAAACACGTGCAAGAGTTCTGGTTTGAACATCAAGAACGCGATGATAAGCGGGTTCACACCTGTTTTATTTGCCCAAGACACCCATGAATCGTTGTCAGCCGTCAATTCAACGATGCTGGCAAAGCGTGATTTGACAGGCTCGAGAATACCTGAAACCCCAGCGCGGTCTTGGCGGCGATTGGTTGCGGCAATAAAAACCACGTGGTCAGGTAAAACATGCCCAGCAACTTGACGGGCGAGAATAAGTTGCATCAAAGCGGCTTGAACAGAAGGCGGCGCTTGACCAAGGTCATCTGCAAAGAAAACCGTGAGTTTGTCTGCATTCACGGCTTTCTCGAGATCGCCAAAAGGCAAGAAGGTTGCCGCGTCCTTACCCTCGAGCTTCCAAGGCAGACCCTT
>JAYVRX010000068.1:0-24927 GCA_043775825.1 Deinococcales bacterium | reverse complement strand
TGGCTGCGGCTGAAGAGTTTGGGTTGGTGAAGAAGTTTTGGGCTAATTCGGCAATCGCGGGAAATGGTTAAGTCGAAAATGCAGGTATCAGTAGTGTTCATCAATGATATTTAACACGCATGATATTTTTAGTGCAGGATTTGTAGTTTAAGTTTTTAGGTTTGAAGCAGAACCCATTTCCCAAATCTCGAGCAATTCAAGCTGTCCTTGACCACCTTCGCAAAAAGCATAAATCTCGAGCGCGTCGGATTGGGTTGGGTAAATGCGGGTGGCAATGGCTTGACCGTGCGCGAAAACCTCGAGTGTGCTGGCATCGAGAAAAATTCGTATCTCGAGCGTTTGTGCAAGTTCTAGTTTTATACGGCGCTCATCGGTTGTAAGGCTTCTATCTAAACTCGAGTGACTGCGATCAATCACCAATTCTTGGGTTTGTACGTCCACAAAAACCAGGGTGTACTCACGGTTGTCTGGCGTGGCACGCAGTTTGAAACTAACTTTGCTGCTGTCTTTAAGAATAAACCGTGCCCAAATCTCGAGTGTATCGCCTTGAATTATTTGAGTTTCGTCTTGAAGATCAAAATTATGCCACTCAGATTTCCGACCTCGCAATGCCTCGAGTTCTTTAACAGGATGCTGCTCGAGTTGCCCGTTTTTCAAACTTAATTCTCGAGGGAGGCACATTGCTCCAGACCAACCTGCCGCCAGTTGAGCCTCTTGTCTACGGTGTTCACTTAACCATCCAAACAGAATCTTGCGTCCAGAAAACTCCAAAGTTTGAGGAGCGAACAAACTCCCGCCATGATCGAGAATCTGACTCGAGTCGGCAATGAATTTTTGCTGGTTGTAATGCCCTGTCAAAACAACTGGGTACAACCCTTGACGCTCAAACCAAACACTGAAAAGTAAAGCTGCTCGAGTACCAAATTGTAGCACTTGCGGGCATTCCCAGACCTGACCCAAAAAAACAGGTCTTGGCTCGAGATTTCCAACAATCAACGGCTCGAGTTCTTGCCAATGTCGCAAATCACTGGATTGATACAGCATCACCACGCCACCAGCGCCTTTGATACCCGCGCCGATGGAGAGCAAGTATTTGTCACCTTCACGCCAGACAATCGGGTCACGCCAACCACTTAACGTTAACCCTGGAGGCGGTTGCAGGACTGGTGTCTCGAGTTTTTGAAAGTGAATACCATCATCACTAAATGCCAACATCACACAGGGTTTGGATTCATGTGTTTGCCAATTAAAATCTCGAGCGCCCGTGTAGATCAGTACCAGTTGTTGATCGTGAACAACCGCGCAACCAGACCAACACCCGAAATCATCCGCGCCGCCAGGTGTTGGTTCTAAAGCAATGGGTTGATCTTGCCAGTCAATCAGGTTGCTCGAGGTGGCATGTCCCCAGCATAATCCTGCGCCCCAAGTTGGGGCATTTGGATTGTGCTGGTAAAAAAGATGGTACTGACCACCCCAGAAAATCAAACCGTTTGGGTCGTTCATCCAGCCCGTCGGCGGGGTGAAATGGTACTTCGGACGTTGTAAATCTAGACCAGCCGCTCGAGTCATAAATTTAGCCTTTAACACCGCTCGAGACGGCACTGCGAACAAAATAACGTTGGAACACCAAGAACACGATTAAAGTTGGCAAAGTTGCCATGACAGTAAATGCCATAATGTCGCCCCATTGCCTTGGTGCTTGACCAAAGAATGTTTGCATCGCCAAGGGCAGTGTAAATAAATCTGGGCGTTGCAAGATCATGACGGGCCACAACAGATTGCCCCATTGTCCAAGGAATTGGGAAACGGCAACCGTGGCAAAAACGGGTCCGGACAGGGGCAGCACAATGTTCCAGTAAATCCTAAAGCGACTCGCGCCGTCTACAACGGCAGCCTCCTCGAGTTCTTTGGGTAAGCCAATAAAGAATTGATAGAATAAATAAATACTAAAAGCATGAGCAATAAATGGAATTATTAAACCAGTATATGTATTTGCTAGCTTAAATTGATACGTGATAAGCATTAAAGGAATTGCTACAGCCTGAAATGGAATAATAATGAGTGAAACAATCATAATAATTAAAGTATTACGACCCCAAAATCGTATTCGCGCTAAAGCATAAGCAAAGCTCGAGTTAACCACCAAACCAATAACCACAATAATTGAAACTACAAAACTCGAGTTGAAAAAGATTCGAGCATAGTCTGCTGTACCAGAAGCAGAATTAAATCTCGAGAAAACATCGGTAAAATTCTGAAAGCTCATACTGCTATTTGGCAGAAAGGCAGCAACGCTGCTTAAGTCGCGCATCAGTTGGCTTTCATCGCTCTTAAAAGCGCTCATAAACATAAAAACAAGTGGGAACAAAAAGAAAAGCCCTAATAATATCAGTGCGGCATAGCTGAGAAAATTGAGAAACCGTTTACGACTTGACAAACCACCCTTCATCTTAGGTTTTGGTCTGGTGGCAATAGTCATTAGATCGCCCTCTCTTCTGGTAGCAATTTACGTTGAATCAATGAGATGCCAAAGACAATTAAGAAAAAGATCACGCTAATGGCACTGGCAAAACCAATTTTTTGCTGTTGGAAGCCGTCCTGAACCATCTTGATAACCAAAGTCAAGGTACTGTCTTGCGGTCCGCCACGTGTCATGATCCAGTTTTGATCGAACAACTGAAAAGCAAAAATAGTGGTGGTAATCACCACAAAAATTAAGGTATTCCGCAAACTTGGCAAGGTAATACTCCAAAATTGTTGAATTGGTGTTGCACCGTCAATACCGGCAGCCTCGTACATGTCAAGCGAGATGCCTTGTAAACCAGCCAGAAAAATAAGCATCTGATAGCCTGCACCTTGCCAAATCGAAAGCAACATAATGGCAGGAAATGCTGTTACGGGGTTATCGAGCCAAGCCACCTCTTTAACCGCACCAAAAGTAATGACATTGGCAAAAGCATTCATTAAACCTTGCGGACTGTTGTAAATCAGACTCCAAATAACAGCCACCACCACCATGACCGTTGCTACAGGAACAAAATAAATAGTTCTAAAAATATTTACGCCAGGAAGTTTTTGATTAACCAGCAAAGCCATGCCCAAAGACAAACTGGTTTGAAGTGGCACAACAACAACCGCAAACAGTAAGTTATTTAAAAGCGCTCGAACAAACGAAGCATCCTCGAGCATCCTGCCATAATTGGTTAAACCAGTAAATTGAGTTGGAACATTGACATTTGGAATTAAACGCTGATTGGTAAATGATAAACCAAACGCCATTAAAAATGGAACAATTAAAAAAACGCTCAATAAAATAATTGCAGGGGCTGACATCAACCACGCCGTAATGTTATCTTCGCGTTCGGCTGCTCCTTTTTTGCTCGGTGTATTCATAAAACCTCCGTTTCTTGGTTTTAACCACCAACGTCTATGTTTTCTAATCTGGTTTTAGAATTTTGTTGATGGTATTTAAGGTAATCATGAGACGAATTTTAGAGTAATTGGTATATTTTATAAGGCTGCCTCTCGAGATTAAACCACGAGAGGCAGAGATCACGTTAAATGCTAGAACTGTTACTTGATTGGATAACCATTGTTATCTTTAATATCTTGATCAATCAGTTTAACAGCTTTATCGAGTTCCGCTTTAACGTCGCCACCACGGGCAATGTTATCGGCGGCATCGTTGAAAGCATTGGCAATAGCTGGGAAGGCTGGTGTCACTGGACGTTCAATGCTAACACCGGCGTTCAATTGATCGGCATAAAGTTTTAAAGCGCCGCCGGTTGCAAAGTTCTTAGATTTCTTCAAGGCACTCTTACGGCTCGGCACTGCACCGTTGGCTTCGGTCATGCTCAGAACATTGTCGCTGCTGACAAAATCCAACAAGACTTTGGCGGCGGCATCGGGTACTTTACAGTCGCTCGAGATGCCAAAGTTCCAAGAACCCGAACCCGTTGCGACACGTTTGCCAAATTTTGGCATTGGAATCAAAGCCAAGTCTTTACCCAAGGCTTTGCTGTAATCACTGTAAACCCAGTGACCGACAAGGCTAATGGCAGATTTGCCCTCAACAAAGTCAGTATCGGTTTTCGTGCCAACGTTGGCGTACTTGGTCGAAAGCATTTGAAAGTATTTCATGCCTGCAATTGCATCTGCACCGTTCAGAACACCATCGGCGCTCTGGTAGCCTTTGCGGTTAATCAGGTCGCCACCGAAACTCTGCATGATCGGCGCGATACCGTAAATAAACCAGCCTTTACCGTAGTTAAACTTCATGTCCAGAGGGTACTTTTCGCCCATTTTTTGAAGTTTCTCGAGCGCGGCTGTGAACTGTTCGCCAGTCCAGGCTTGTGATAAACGGGTTGGGACGTTAATTCCAGCCGCTTTAAGCAGTTTCTTGTTGCCCCACAATGCCAAGCCAGACTCGAATTGACCAAGGCTGTAAAGTTTACCGTTGTACGTGCCTTGGCGGATGATTGAAGCCACGAAATCTTTGCGGGTTGCAGCGCTAACGTACTTATCAATTGGCAACAACTTACCGCTCCAGGCGTAGTTGTAAAGGTTAGGACCATCAAAATCCAGCACGCAAGGCAAGCTGCCAGCCAACGCCGCAGCGTTGACCTGATCGTTGTAGCTGCCCTCTGGAAGTTGCACGGCTTCGATCATGACATCTTTGTTGGCGGCGTTAAACTTTTTGATGGTTGCGTTCAAAGCGTCGCGTTCCGAACCCTGACCAGAGTGAAACCAGACTGAAACCTTGGTCACACCTTGGGCGTTGACCAAAGCGGCAGCACTCAAGGCAGCCGTAAGAATTGCACCCGCAGCTAAAACGATCTTTTGATGCTTCATAATTCCTCCTGCCCAAAAGGGCGGCAAGCGCTATTGTGCTGTACGAACCCGAATGTTCGCCCAAGCTGCATACCCTCGAGCAGAAATCTCGAGAAATATTGTTTTCGTAAACGCTTACGAAAACATTAATCCTTGCAGGTTTGATTGTCAAGCCTTAAAAATCATGAAATCAAGTGCATTTCTCTCAAAAGTGTCTCGAGTCAGCAAATTTTGACAAACCACCGAAATCATCGTTATGGTAAACAACGAAAGCGTTTACGAAAAACACTCCTCATCTCGGCACAAAGCTGTCCGATTACTTTCATCTTTAAAAAAGCGAGCCTTATGTCCAAACTCACGATCCACGACATTGCCAAGCACGCCGGAGTCAGCACTGGCACAGTTTCCAGGGCTTTAAATGGACGCTTTGGGGTCAGCGCCGCCACCAGGGATCGGGTTTTGAGTGTGGTCAGCGAACTTGGTTACGTTCCAGACCCCGACGCCAGACAGCTCGCCAAAGGCTCGAGAACCGTGATTGGCATTACGCGGTTTTCTGAAACCTCGTTGCGCAACGCCTACTACACCTTGCTGCTCGATTTGATTCAGGAGGCATTGGTCGGTGCTGGTTACGCCGTGCGCATTTTAGATACTAAAGACCTTGCCCGTCCTGGCGTGGCAGGCATGATCGTGCCAGGCGTTTACCTGGCAGACCCAAGGTTTGAAGAACTGCGCTCTCATCAGCGACCTTTTGTAGTGATCGGCGAAATGCCAAGCGAATACACCTGGGTTGAGGTGGATAACCGCAACGGAATGCGTCAAGCCGTCACCCACCTGCTGGGGCTTGGTCACACCCGCATTGTGCACATGACGGGCAGCCCAATTGGACAAACCGCGCAGCTTCGCCTCGAAACGTACCAAAACGTCATAGCGGAGGCGAATCTCGAGACTTCGGACGACATGATTTTAGATGGACGTTTTACGCAACTTGGGGCGTACCGCGCCATGCAGCGTGCATTAGCCAGAAAACTCGAATTTAGCGCCGTGGCTTGTGCCTCCGACGAAATGGCTTTTGGAGTTCTGGCAGCTTTAGAGGACGCGGGTTTAAACGTGCCCAAAGATATTTCTGTAACCGGTTTCGATGACCTACCTTTGGATGATGACTTTGACCACCTGCCGCTCACTACCGTTCATCAACCCATGCGTTTGATTGGTCACACCGCCGCGCAATTAATGCTCGAGCTTCTTGAAGGCGCTGCCCCGCGCGGGGTGTTGCTGCCCACGAATTTGGTCACTCGAGCTTCCACGGCTGCGGTGCGCAAAACTCAAATGGCATAAAAAAAGGGCGCAGCAAGCAGCGCCCCTACGTGTTGCGTCGTTATTTGCTCTTGCGGTACGAACCACCGAAGCGTTTGGTGAATTTCTCGACGCGACCCTCGGTGTCCAAAAAGCGTTGCTGACCTGTCCAGTACGGGTGAACACCGCTCCAAACATCAACGTTGATTTCGGGTCTGGTCGAGAATGTTTCCATCACAACTTCGCCGTTGTAAATGATCTTGCACGGAATTAACTTCGGGTGAATATCAGCCTTCATAAAGCCTCCAATGCCCAACGATTGCCGACCGTTGGGAAGTGAGCCGCAATTGCGACAGCCGTAGAAGTGTACGGGTTTAAGCCACAAGAGTCAACCCGTAAAATTGCAGTTCTGACCCAAAAGAAATCTCGCACTCGAGCTTAAATTAAACTGTGGACTCGAGAATCCTGCTCTTGCTGCATTTGATTGCCACCGTGTTCATGACGGGTGTGATCTGGATTGTTCAAATCTTGCATTACCCGCTGTTCAACATGGTTGGACGCGAAAATTTTGCCGCTTACGAGGCGGCACACACCAACCTGATAACGCTGGTGGTCATGCCTGCCATGCTGCTCGAGCTTATTTTGAGCGCCATGATTTTCTTCGCGCCGCCCGCCAGTATTCCCTCGGGTTTAAATTGGTTGAACGCCGCGCTGCTGGGTGTGATCTGGCTTTCGACAGCCTTTTTGCAAGTTCCGCAGCATAGTATTCTCTCGAGCGGCTTTGACGAAAAAGCCTACCGAATGTTGGTCAACTCGAATTGGATTCGGACTGTTGCCTGGAGCGCCAAAGCCATAATTGCAACGGTCATGGTCTGGCTGGCGATGAAAAGTTGAATGTTGATGTTGCTCGAGATTTAAGCAGTTTTGCGATTTTTTATGAAGCGCCAAGCGTATAACGCAATGATGCCGAGTGCTACACCAAGAATCGTGAATTCAACAAATATCGTAGGACGGTTGGTTGTATCTACATGAAGGTACAATGCTTCTGTTCCACCAAAAACTACGAGAGCCGCAGTACCAGCGATCCAGCCACCCAGTTTATGCCCCCGGGAAGTTACTTCGCCTGTAATGGTGGAAATAAAACTGATAAGGAAGGGAGCTAATCCATTGTAGTACAAACCCTCACCCCACGGAAGATTTAGCAGTAGTGCAAAAGAAACCAGTGAAACCCCAACTACAAACAGTATACGTAGAAAGGGTAACTTAGAAGTATGCAGCGGTTTATTCATTAAATACACTTCCTCACAAGTCAGAACACGTTTGAGGTGTGGGCTTTAGCGAGCAGTTTTATCCACGACGATTGCATATGCGATTTTTTGTGCTGCACCAAATAGAAGTGATTGCTGAAACGTTGTTGGATTGAGCAGTGTCCCAGAATAAACAAGTTGCGCTGCTGCACCACCATCAAGTAAGGTTGCACCCCCAAGCGTATTGAGTCCTTCAAAAACCCCGCACAGCAACCACGGATCAATTTCACGGTTGTGATCGGAGGAGACGAGCACAAGGCGATCATTACCAAAACCCATTGCACTCGCATTAAACGCTGCTCCAAGCGCTCCTTGTGTGAGATTACACGCGCCATTTTTAATGATGGAAGTCGTACTTCCAACAGCCGTAAAGTAAGCCCCTCCAACATCACTTGTAGGGAAGGAAACGCCAAGTGTTCCTGATACTTGATTTGCACGAATACCTGATCCATTTGCGTTCTTATAGAACGCTAGTACCGACTCGTTACTTTTAATCCTTGAATAACCGCCAACCTCTGTAACTTTAGAACCCTGGGCAATCACAGTAGTTGCAGGAAGTCCATATGGGTCTTTCTCAAACAGGGGAGTGAATATAGCGGTTGTGCCCTTAAACTCTTTTTGACCCAGATGCGGAGGTTCATTTCCACATTCGCAGAAACCACCTCGAAATGTAGCTCCATTAATACCCACAAATGCTGAATTCGCTGTTACAAGATTTATAACTGACTCGAGAGGGAACGCTCCCCCTGCTCCTGGGAGGTTTTGGTCTGGATTTGAAAGAAATTTAAATTTCCGTGCAATCTGTGTTTGGTAAAGTGGGTTACGCATGTTCACAATCACAATGTTGACATAAGGCGAGATGCCCAAACACAAATCAGTTTTTACGCTTCCAGTCGCATCAAGTGTCGCTTTGAGGCTTGCCAGGTTTGCAGAAAGCTGGTCGGCACATGCCTGTGAACTGGTTGCACGGGTTTGGCTTCTGATGCTCGTAGTCGGATTCAAAACCACACGCTTTCCCGAACCATCCCAAAGGACTTGTTGTTCATTCCTGACTTGAATTTGCCCAGTCAATTTTGTTTCGATCATCACAGTATTTCCATGAGTTTCAACAGACGCTGGGAACTCTTCTATGGTCGCAGGTATTTCAAAATGCTCGAGATCAAAATGTGATTGAATAATTTTTGCCACACGTCTACCGTTAAATCCTTGTGGCAACTTTGAGGTATCCACCGACAGCGAAAAACGAACCTCTTTTTGCAGGGTGACATTGGGGACAAGGGTGTACGAAGCAAGGTCGTCCACACCGTCGTCGCGGTTGAGCGCAAAGGCTTGTAATTTAGACATTGCCTTCTTGGGTATTTCCAAACTCGAACCGTCCTCGAGTTTCAGATAGGTTTCACGTCGCGGATCCATCAGGAATAAGTGCTGTACGCCTACGGGTATTCCAGAGAGTCCTGAACTTCCAGTAACACGGATTTTACGTTCATCTTTAGAACGTTCAGGGTTGGACAGTGTAAAAAACAGAACGTGCTGAAATCCTGCGAGCACTTTAAGTGGTTCACGCAACGGAATGCTGCTCATTGAATATCCAGATGGGCGACGCACAAAAACAAAAGCGTACTCGTAGCGCATGGCTGAAATTGCACCAGACGCAAAAACCGCACCTTCTGGCGACTCGAGTTTTGCTGAATCCAACAGTTTTGGTTCTGAAAAACTGTCACAACCCATGCCACCGCAGAGTTTAACCATCGTAACCTCGACATTTTTGAGGTGATCTTCACCAGGTCGGGCGACAAAACGAATCTCGAGACCACCCTGCCCAGTGACTTGAACAGACTTAGTTACAGTCGTCGGATTTGCGGTTTCCAATGAATTTACAGTTGTCACTGAGATGCCAGGATCGTCCAAAGAATCGTTCACGTCCGTTAATGCTGGAGATTGTTGTTGACAAGCCATAAACGAGAAAGTGAAAGCGCATAATGCCACCGCTAGAGTTCGATGATTCATGAGATATCCTCTTTATAGCAATTGTCTAAAGTAAGACTTCCACAGTACGGTAGCAGAATCACATGAGGGTTCACTCATGTGATTCTCGAGTAAAAACAATCATTTATGTCCCCCAAAGTTCTGGTACACTGCAACCCTATGTCTATCGAACGAACTTACGCAATGGTCAAGCCCGACGGCGTGCGTCGCGGTCTTGTCGGTGAAGTCATCTCAAGGCTCGAGAAAAAAGGTTTTAAAATCCTGGCGCTCAAGCAAATGGTTATCTCTAAAGAACTTGCCGAAAAGCATTACGGCGAACACGCGGGCAAACCATTTTTTGATGGTCTGGTGAATTTTATCACCTCCGGACCTGTGGTCGCCATTGCCGTCGAAGGCGAAGCTGTCATCTCGAGTTGGCGCACCATGATGGGCGCAACCCGTCCTTGGGATGCCGCCCCAGGCACGATTCGCGCCGATTTTGCAACCACCGTGGACGAGAACGTTTCGCACGGTAGCGACAGCGTTGAAAGTGCCGCTCGAGAGTTGGGTTTGTTCTTCCCAGAGCTTTAAAATTTCTCGAGAAAATAAAAAGGGCAGCTTCGGCTGCTCATTTTTTGTAATTTTGCAATGTGTTGTAGGGACGAGACGCGTCTCGTCCCTACCTTTACTGCGTCATCGTCTCGAGTTCACGCAATTTCGCAATGCGTTCTTTGGCAGTCTCGAGTCCCATGTCTTCCAGGGTTTTGAAAGCCCTTGTGACGGCGTTTGAATCGAGTTCGCTGGAATTCCAGGCGGCGGTGAGTTGCGCCAGGTCTTGCAGCACGCTTTTCTGGGATTCTTTAAAAAACATTTTTGCGACTTCACTGGTTGCGGCAAACGCTGGTGGTTGAGCCTCGAGCACTTCGACACGCACGGCGGCAAGCAACTGCATAAACGTTTGGTCGAATCGTTTGCGAATTTCTGGGTCTATGGTCATTGGTTGCAGTGTACTGGTTTTAGAGTTGAACGTTTTGTGATCTGATCTCGAGCGGTTTGTCGGAGCGGGGTTTACGCACCACATTGGAGAGCATGATTTGAGCAAAAGCACCGTTGACTCGAGCCAACCAATTCAGCAACGGTATGGAAATAAACGTCAACGCCAGACCGACAGCAAAGGCAATCGCGGCATTTTCGAGCGAATCAATTCTGAATCGATAACCTTTAAGTTCAAAAATTGGTAAGTTTAATTTGGTTAAGAGCAGCACGGGCGAAAGCACCAAACCAATGTCCAAGGCAAGTAACACTATCGTGATGATGCTCGAGATCAAGCCAAATGGAAATTTGAGGATCAGATAAGTGATTTCTTTCCAAGAGCTGAACGAAAACAGTTGTTGCCAGAACCGACCAAGCCAGGTTTTAGCCGAATACGGTTGGGTTTCAAAAGAGATGGTGCGGTTGAGCAGTCCCTCGAGCAACCATCGTTCAAGCCTTGCGAACCCACCTGCCATGATAAGGGTGGCGTACAAAACTGGCAGACCAATCCAGATCACCACAAGCGGCACGCCGAGGGCAAAACCAACGATCAGCATCACAAAGTATAAAATCCCAAGTGGCAATCCTAACAACAGGTATGTGATGCTCGAGAGGATTTGATCTTCAAAATCGGCTTTGTTGGGTGTTAACGAGACGACTTTTCGTTTTAAACTTGGGCGCGTCCGAAGTGGCAATTGCCCAGCCCCCTCGAGCGGCAAACTGACCCTAAATTCTGCGCCACCACCCTGGGCATTGCGAGCCAGAATAATGCCACCATGGGCTTCAACCACGGCTCGGACGATAGCTAAACCCAAGCCTGAACCGCCAGAGGCACGGTTTCTCGAGCTGTCCACACGATAAAAACGCTCAAAAATTTGCTCTAGTGCGTCACTCGGAATACCAACGCCAGAATCGCGGACAATCAATTCGGCGCTGAGTTCCCTGGCTTCCAAGTTGACGCGCACAAAACCGTCTTCGGGCGTGTGACGAAGTGCATTCTCGAGTAAATTCCCGAGCACCTGATGGTAACGGTTTGGATCGAGTTTGACCTCGAGTTGCTCTGGGGTGGCAATCTCGAGACGCACACTTTTTTCGCCTGCCTTGGCTTCAAAACTGGCGACGATGCTGCGAGTTAAGGCTGCCAGGTCAGTGGTTTCTAGTTGCATGGACAACTTTCCAGCCTCCGCCAGTGATAGCGTGCGCAGATCGTTCACCAACCTTGAGAGCAATTCGACTTGTTGCACCAATAACGTTGATTCTGCACCATCAAGCTCGAGTACCCCGTCGCGGATGGCTTCAAGCCGACCTCGCAAAACGGTTAACGGCGTGCGAAGTTCGTGGGCTATCGCGGCAACGCTGGCGGTGCGTTCAACTTCCAGGCGTTCGAGAGAATCTGCCATCGTATTAAAATTTCTGACCAACCTGGCGGTTTCGGAATTGCCCCTGGTTGCTCGACTGTGAATGCTGGCTCGAGCCGCCCATTCACCCTCGGCGACTTGCTGCGCGGCTTTGGAAACCGCCCAGAGCGGACGTGCGATTCGGCTCGAGATCAGGATTGCCGAGAACAACGCCACGATCACACTGGCAAAGGCAAACGCAATTAAAATCCAACCTTCACTGTTAGAGAGCGAGACTTTTGCGACGGCTTTTTGTAAAATAGCCGTAATGGTGTTGGTGTCTTGCTTTGAAACATTATTGGAAAACGCGTACACCAAATAACCCATCACAAACCATTGCCCAACCCCCGCGACAAAACCCACCGCGAGCATCGAAAACAATAGGCGCACCCAAAGTCGGTTCATAACAATTTACGCCTCGAGCCAAACGCGGTAACCAACGCCGCGAACCGTCTCGAGCACGCCACCCGCGCCTGCTTTCTCGAGTTTTTTGCGTAAGTTCCCAAGGTGCGCGTCCACCACCCGTTCCAGCGCGTCTGAATCAGGAAGGCAAGCCTCGAGCAGTTCGGTGCGCGAAAAGGTGCGGTTGGTGTTGCGAGCCAAATGCTCGAGCAACTTAAATTCGGTCAGGGTTAAATCCAGGCGTGCGCCGTGAACCCGCGCCACCATGCCAGTGGGGTCAACCTCGAGTGATCCAATCCGCACGGGTTGCAAAACTGGAGCAGCTTGGGCGGTACGACGCAAAACCGCTTTGACCCGAGCCACCACCTCGAGCGGGCTAAAGGGTTTAACCACGTAATCGTCTGCGCCCATGCGAAGCCCGAGCAGTTTGTCTAAGTCTTCTGCCATTGCTGTGACCATGATGACGGGCGTGGGTCGTTCCTCACGAATTTTCTTTAAAACCTCAAAACCATCCATGCCAGGAAGTTGCACGTCTAAGAGCACCAAATCTGGTTTGGCGACACGGTGCAACTGCACAGCTTTAATGCCGTCGTTGGCAACTTCGGTTCTAAAACCGTCGCGACGCAAATAACCCTCGAGCACCTGTGCGATGTGCGGTTCATCTTCGACGACCAAAATTAAGGGAGAAGCATTCACGTCCATACGGATAGATTACGCCAGTCAAGCGCAGGGAATCTCGAGGTTTTGTTAAGAACTCTCGAAGATGGGTTGTTGTGCTTACGCCAAGATGCCGATGCGAATTTTGAAACTCGAGGTTACACTTTTGCTAAACCTTTGGAGGATTTTATGCCTGTGATGACAGAACTCGAGTTTAGAACGCTAGATTTACGCAACCTCAGCGATTCGGACGCCATCGCCCTCAATACGCTTTTCAACTTGGAGCGCTTTGAACGCATTCCAGAAGACCCACCCATTCCGCTCGAGGAACGCCTGGCGGACTGGAAAAACATACCCACGTATGTGAACGTCGAATCCTTCGCTTATTTTCAAGAAGACCGCGCCGTCGCGTACGGCAACCTGGGATTTGACCTCGAGGGTGAAAACATGCACCTGTGCGGTTCAGATATTTCGGTGCTGTCCGAATTTAGGCGCATGGGACTGGGCAAAAAGTTACTCGAGCAAGTCCTGCGCGTTGCAAAACGTGAAAACCGTAGCACCCTGATTTTTGGTACGAGCGAACGCATCCCGTCTGGCACAGCGTTTGCCGAAAAAATTGGGGCGAAACGCGGCATTGAAAACCACACCAACCGTTTGCTGCTCGAGGAATTAGACCGAACGATGTTGAAATCTTGGATTGCCAATGCACCCACTGACGAATTCGAGTTGCTGTTTTATACGGGCGATTACCCCGAACATGAAATCGAGGCGTTCTGTGAGTTGTTCGATGTCATGAACACCGCACCAAAAGGCGAACTCGAGATCAACGATGAAAAAACCACGCCCGAGAAATTGCTGCAATGGCAGCAACAACGCAAAGCCAGCGGTTGGCAACGATGCTTGGCAGTGGTCAAAGAGCGCAGCACAGGTCATTTCGCTGGCTTTAGCGAAACGGGTTGGCAACCCAACCGCCCGCACATTCTTGGACAGTGGGGCACGGGCGTTAACCCAATTTACCGTGGCAAGGGCTTGGGCAAATGGCTGAAAGCCGCCATGCTTGAGAAAGTCTTAGCTGAACGTCCTGAGATCAACCAAGTCCGAACGGGCAATGCCGACAGTAACGGTCCAATGTTGAAAATTAACCATGCAATGGGTTTTAAACCCTTTATTTCCAACACCGATTGGCAACTCGAGGTAGATAAAACCATGCAACATTTGAAGTTGATTTAAGCGACGCTCGAGATTTAAGAATTTGACCAACCGCCAAAATCGCGCTCGAGTTCCTGGGGCGTTAATTTCTCGAGAAGCTTCATGGCTCGAAAGTTGCACCAGATTTCGTATTCGATTAATTCTGAAATGGTTTGAAAATAATTGTGCACGACTGAGAGTTTAGCTCAAAAATTGTATCGGGGACTTCAAAAAAAAACGAGTCTGGCGTACTATGACACCGTGTCTGATTTGTTCCACGATGCCTTTTACCGTTTCGTTCCCATCCAAAACCCAGAAGCGTTGATCGCTACACTCGAACAACTCTGTGCTGAAGCTGGGGTGCTGGGCAGTATTTTGGTCGCCAGTGAGGGCATCAACGGAATGCTCTGCGGCACACAAGAGGCGCTGCAAATCGTGCGGGATGGTTTGGAACTTGATGCACGATTTAGGGCTTTGATGTACAAGCGCACCGCCTGCCGCGATCAGGTTTTTAAAAAGTTGAAGGTGCGTCTGAAACCAGAAATTGTCGCGCTGGGCATTGAGGGTGTGGATGCCAGCAAGTATCACGGTACGGACGTTTCGCCATCAGCCTGGCGCGAACTGATTCAGCGTGACGATGTGGTCTTGATTGATAACCGCAACGCTTTCGAGTACACGCTCGGGCATTTTAAGGGCGCAATCAACCCTGGCGTGGACAATTTCAGGGATTTTGCGGCGTTCATTGAAAGCAACCTTTTAAATTGGCAGGACAAAACCATTTCGATGTACTGCACTGGCGGCATTCGCTGCGAAAAAACCAGCGCTTGGCTGAGCGAAAAAGGTATTCAGATCATGCAGCTCGAGGGTGGGATCATCAATTATTTTGCCCAGGTGCAAGACGCGCACGAGGATTACGAGGGTACGTGTTTTGTCTTTGACAAACGCCAAGAGTTAGACACGCGCCTGAAAATTGCCAGAACGACCCGCACGAGCGAGAATGAACCGCTCTTCTCGAGGTTCTTGTGGGACGGCATGACGCCTGACGATGAAGTGACTGACGCGCAAACCTCAAGCTGAGGCTGTTTAAAACTCGAGCGGCACTAAACACTTGTCTTGAATGGTAGGCGGCGATTCGATCTTTTTCAAAACTTATTGTATACTGTATACAATGTCACCACTCAAGCATCAACTCGAGCCAAAACACAAATCCTTTGCTCGTCCAACGCTGGTGCGTCACGAGGTCTACGACCACCTGAAACTCGAGATTTTAACCGGCAAACTCGGCAGCGGCTCAAGGCTTGCCGAAATTGCGCTGGCAAAACGTTTGGGCGTCTCGAGAACCCCCGTGCGCGAAGCCGTACAACGTTTGGCGCAAGATGGTCTGGTCGAAATCGAAGCCAACAAGGGCGCTAAAGTCCGCGCCGTCAATGCGACTGAGGTCGAACACGTTTACGCCGTGCGTGAGGTGCTGGACGGACTGGCAGCCCGTGAAGCCGCAATTCATGCCAGTTCAGACGACATTCGCGCCATGAAAAATGCGCTCGAAAAACTCGAGAATTGCCCAAGCAATGATTACAACAGCCAGATTCAAGCCGACCTCGAGTTTCACAACGCCATCGCCCAAGCCAGCCAAAACCCGACCCTGGTGGCGGTCTTGCGCGGACTTGCCGAAAGCATCATTCGGGTCAAATTACTGACCGCAAAATACATGCAGGATGCCATCACACGCTCGAGCCATCATCAGATTCTAGCGGCAATCGAAAACCACAACGCAGATTTGGCAGAACAAACCGCTCGAGCGCACGTTCACGATTTTGGCTTGCTCACCGTTGAAAATCTTAAAGCTGCACTCAAAACCAAACGTGACCAATGGAACTTGGATTAAACACGAAGGAGAAAGACCATGATGAATTTTGACCGTTTATACCGTTCGGCTGTGCTTGGCGTCGCAGGCAACAGCACCATCAAGAATCTGGTTCATGACCGTGCCAAAGCTGCCGTCTCGAGGTTTGTGGCAGGCGAAAGCTTACCTGAAGCTGTCAATGCCGTCGAAAAACTCGAGCAAGATAAGGTGCACGGCATTCTGGATTTGCTGGGCGAAATGGTCAATTCTGACGCCGAGGCGAACGGTTTTACCGCCGAAATCCTCAGCATTTTTGACGCGCTCGAGGCGAAACCTTACCCGAAATACGCCAGCATCAAACTCTCGCAATTGGGACTCGACATCAACCCAGAATTGGCGCTAGCAAATGCCAAAAAGATTTTAACGCTCGCCAAAAAAGTTGGCGCATTCGTGCGAGTGGACATGGAAGACAGCCCCCGGGTCGAAAAAACACTTGAAGTGTTCCGCATCCTGCGCGGCGAATTTGACAACGTTGGACTGGTTTTGCAAGCCATGTTGCGCCGCAGCGAAAAAGACCTTGAGGATTTAAGTGACCTTAAGCCCAATTTGCGCATCGTCAAAGGCGCGTACCTCGAGCCTGAAGATCAGGCTTTCCCAGAAAAAGCCGTGGTTGACCACCAATACCGCCGCCTTGTGTACCGCAACCTCGAGCTTGGAAACCACACCGCGATTGCCACCCACGACGAAAGCATCATCAAAGACGTCAAGATTTTTGTCGAAAAATCCAAGATTCCGCCCAGTCAATTCGAGTTTCAAATGTTGTACGGCATCCGCCGCGATCTGCAAAAAAGTTTGGCGCAGGAAGGCTTCAACGTTCGGGCTTACATTCCTTACGGCAAAGATTGGTACGCGTATTTCTCGAGACGAATTGCGGAACGTCCAGCCAACATTGCCTTTGTGCTGCGCGGGTTATTTCAAGGATAGAAATAAACAGACTTGAAATTAAGTCAAAAAGGAGCAAAATAGAGCCTATGAGTCTAGCAGAATTACAATCGAAAGCACTCGAATTAAGCCGCGAAGAACGGGTTGCATTGGCACATTTTCTCGAGGAAATCGAGCATCCAACCACCGAAGAATTTGATCAACATTGGCTTAAAATTATCAATCAAAGAATTGAAAACGTCAAAACAGGCAAAAGCAAAACTGTACCGCTTCAGGAAGTCCTAGATGAACTTGAACGTCGTCTTTGAAATCGAGGCAGAAGTTGAACTGTTCAAAATCCAAGATTACCTGCGCAGCATTTCACCCGAACTTGCACGTCAATTCAATATAGCCTTTCAGGAACGACTGATGCACATTCTCGAGTTTCCAGAAGCATTCCCAGAATTTGTGCCAAATATTCGCCGCGCACTGATTTCCAAACAGCCATATTTTATTTTTTATTCCATTGATCCTGATCTGATTTTTATTTACGCGGTTGCCCATCAAAAACGCGATCAGCATTATTGGTTGCATCGTGTCAAGCCGAATTGAGGTTGTTTATGAACTTACCAACTTACGCCCCAGAAAATTACACCGATTACTCGCAACCCACCCACCGTGCCGATTACGAGGCAGCCCTCGAGAAAGTCCGTTCCATGCTCGGACGCGATTACCCACTGGTGATTGGAAGTGAGCGCATCACCACCGAAGCAAAAATCTCGAGCATTAATCCCTGCAAACCAAGCCAAGTGATTGGGCGCACCTCGAGTGCCAGCCAAGACCATGCTTCGCTGGCGCTACAAGCCGCCTGGAAGGCTTTTGAAAGCTGGAAGCACACTGATCTCGAGACTCGAGTTGCGGTGCTCGTGAAAGCCGCCAGCATCATCAAAGCCAGAAAACTCGAGTTCAACGCGCTCTTAACCCTCGAGGTTGGCAAGAACTTTGCCGAAAGCGAGGGCGAAACCGCCGAGGCGATAGATTTCCTCGAGTATTACGCCCGTCAAGCCTTGATTCACTGCAAACCGATTGAAACCTTTCAAATGCCCGGTGAACGCGACCATGCCGAGTACATTCCGCTTGGTGTGGGCGTCAGCATCACGCCCTGGAATTTTCCACTGGCTATCTTTTTGGGGCAAGCCGCCGCGCCCATCGTGGCGGGCAACACCATGATCGTCAAACCCGCCGAAGACGCGGGCGTGGTTGCGGCATGGGCGGTGGACGTGCTGCTTGAGGCTGGATTGCCAGCGGGCGTGATTAATTTCTTGCCAGGCTTGGGCGAAATTGTCGGTAAAACCCTGGTCGAGCACCCAAAAACACGCTTTATCAACTTTACGGGATCAAAAAACGTGGGCTTGTGGATCAATAGCGAGGCTGCCAAAGTCCAACCAGGGCAACGCTGGATTAAACGCGTGACGCTCGAGCTTGGCGGTAAAGACGGCATGGTGGTTGATGAAACCGCCGACCTTGACGCCGCCGCCGATGCCGCCGTGGCGGGTGCGTTCGGATTCGCGGGTCAAAAATGCAGCGCCCTCTCGAGGTTGATTGTGGTGCAAGACGTTTACCCCGCGCTGCTCGAGAAGGTTATAGCGAAAGCCCAAAAATTGGTGATGGGTCAAGCCGAAGACAACGCCAACGTCAACGCCGTGATTAACCAAGAAAGTTATGACAAATCAAAAACCTACCTCGAGCTAGCACCACTCGAGGGACGCGTGGCATTGGGCGGCGCGGTTGGAGACGGTGAAGGTTATTTCATTCAACCGACCATCGTTGCCGACCTGAAACCAGACTCGAGACTGGCGCAAGAAGAAATTTTTGGACCGATTCTGGCGGTGATTCCAGTCAAAGATTTCCAAGAAGCCATGCACGTGGTCAACGACACCGAATACGGTTTAACCGGTGGTTTGTTCTCGAGCGACGAGAGCCGTCTCACGCACGCCGAACGCGAATTGCACGTTGGGAATTTATACCTGAACCGCAAGATTACAGGCGCGATGGTGGGCAGTCATCCGTTTGGTGGATTTAACCTCTCGGGTACGGATTCTAAAGGTGGCGGACCCGATTACCTGCTGCACTTTATGCAGATGAAAAGCATTGCCCGAAAAATGTAAACAACAAAAATACTCGAGACATGAATTTGACCTCGAGCATTTTTGCTGTAAAAATCTGGTCTACTCTGCTATACTTGGTCTAGTATGAAAACAACCACGGTTAATGTTTACGAAGCCAAAACCCAATTGTCCCAATTGATTGACCGTGCCTTAAACGGCGAAAAAATTGTGCTGGCAAGGCGCGGCAAACCACTGATTGAGTTATCGCCGTTGCAAAACAAACCAAAAAAACGCGAACTTGGTTTCTTAGACTTTGCCCCAGTTGGCGATGACTTCGATCAGCGCTGCATGGAACAACTTGATATTGAATGGTTCAAATGAATGCCTATTTACTGGATACCCATACCTTAATTTGGGCTGTACGGGTCAAGAAAAAGCTCTCAAGCAAAGCCATTAAAGTCCTCGAGAATCCAAACTCATTGCTTTACGTTTCCAGCCTGAGCGTTTGGGAAATCCACATGAAGCATCGGCTTGGAAAATTACCCGAAGCGGACGACTTGGTTGCCGATTTTGAAGGCAGTCTAAGACGTTTAAACGCCTTTGATTTACAATTTACTCGAGAACACGCTGTCGAAACGGCAAATGTAAAACTGACTCACGGTGATCCGTTTGATCGTGGTTTGTTCGCTCAAGCCAAACTCGAGGGTTTCACACTGATCAGCGCCGATAGCGCATTTGAAAATGTGACTGAGATCAAAGTGCTTTGGTGATTGTTTGCTCGAGCACCACCATTGCCGTCGCATGTTCGCGTTCGTGCGACAAGCTTAAATGCGTCACCCAGCCACGCTCGAGCATGACTGCTTGCAACACTGGCGCAAAACGCAATTGAGGTTTAACCCCCACGAATTCCACCCAGACATCCGTCCAGGCGTGCGTCTCGAGCCAGCATTTTTGAAAGGCTTCTTTGGCGGCAAATCGCACCGCCAAACTCGGCACGGGATCAGTCTTGGCAAGCGCGTACTCGAGTTCAACCGGCGCGAACGTGCGTTCCAAAAACCGATCTCGAGTATCAGATTCGATGATTTTGCGGATGCGTTCGAGTGCAACAATGTCTGTACCAATGGCAACGATCATAAAAGCCTTGTCATTCTAAAAACCGAGTTTGAAGGTCGCACCCGATTTGGATTGCAAGACCCGCTGTTGCAGGTTTAACTCCAGGGGTTGCGCGGTGCTCGAGAACGGGTCGGCTGGCAGTTCGCTTAGGTATTTTCCAGTCAGCATCTCGAGCTTTTTGGGTAAATCTTTATTCTCGAGCTGATATGCACGCAAAGCTGTTACCGTCATGGTTGCCGCAAAGTCGCTGGCGAGTTTGCAACGCGAACTGATGACTGAACCAAAATTGGGGGTCAGTACCGTCAACAATAAACGTCCTATGACGTTCGGGGCGAGCCTGGCAGGGATCATTTGTTGTTCAATTTTTTTGCCAATCTCGAGCATTGATTTGGATCGTCCTGGACAACTGAGGCTGCTTTGAAGAGCACTGTTGGAGTAATCCGTGAACAAGCGCAAAGTGTTGTTGGGTTGAAAATTGTAACTCCGTGGGAGCAAGAACAAAATTTTCTCACTCAAATCTGCAGTTTGATTGCCTTTGAAGCTTTGAAGCCAACTTTCAGGGTCTTGAACCGCAAGTTGCTGGATTCTAAATTCGGTTTTAATCGAATTCTGAACTTCTTCAGGTGTTGGACTCAGTGCCCTCAGTGCATCGAGGCGTGATTTCCACTCGGTGGGTTTCATGTCCAAACTGAGCATCCCAGCCCGCAGCCGCTCGAGGGTTAAGCGCAGCATTTTCGAGCCGATCAGGTACTCAAGTATTGTTCCACCAGCATCACGTTGTAGCTTTGCCACCCGAGCCACAATCAGCAGATCATCAAAAAAACCTTTGGGGTCGCTTGAGCGTCCCTTCAGTTCGGCACGCACCAGCATCAAATCGGCAAGTTTAGCAATGTTTAACAAGCTTGGGTTCACAAGGCTCGAGTTGAGAAATTCAAGCGTGGTGAATTTTGGGTCACGCGAAACGCTGACCACACGATCTAGTTTTGAAAACGCCTCAAAACTTGCCAGATCAGCTTTGTACTCGTCCAATAAACGATTCGCCTCGGAATTGCTCCAACCGCGTATTTCAAAAAATTGTTTCGGCTCGAGTCTGAAGGCTTTTAAGGTCTCGAGCTTTGCTGTGATCGCAGTCTGGGCGCTGCTGGCAACCTCGAGCTTGGCGCTCAACGCACTGGTGTCAGGTGGGCTGGAATCGGCGGGCGCAAAAAGCCAAAGTGCGGCGTAACCCAGGGTTAACGCACCAAGCATTGCAGCCAGCGTGCCAAGCACGAAACCGCCAATTTCGCGGGATTTAGAAACGGGTTTTTGAACAGATTTCGAGGGTTGCATGGCTTAGAGTCTACCCAACATCAGGCGTGACGTAAAATGACTTGTGCTGCCAAAAGCGTTCCAAGCCAAAATGCAAGCCTTCCTCGGTGATGAATACGCCGCGTTTGAAGCCGCGTTTCAACAACCACGGGTCAACAGTTTGCGCCTGAATCCACAAAAACTCGAGCTGCCAGAATTGAGGCAATACTTCCCAAACCTCGAGCCTGTGCCTTGGTGCAAACTCGGATTTTATGTACCATTTGAAGCCAGAGCAGGAGCACACGCGCTTCATGCCCTTGGCGCGTATTACGTGCAAGAAGCCAGCGCGATGGCAGTCGCCCAAATCCTCGAGCCTTGTCCTGAAGAACGTGTCCTTGATCTGTGCGCCGCGCCAGGCGGTAAAAGCACACACCTCGCCAGCCTGATGCACGGACAAGGACTGCTGGTCAGCAACGAAATCGTGCAGTCTCGAGCCAGGGTTTTAGCCGAAAACCTAGAGCGACTGGGATTGCCTGCCACTGTCATGAACGAAGACCCAGCGCGACTTGCTGCGGCTTGGGGAACGTACTTTGACCGCATTTTGGTGGACGCGCCTTGTAGTGGCGAGGGCATGTTCCGCAAGAACCCTGATGCGATGCTCGAGTGGTCAGAGGCGACTGTGATCGCGTGTTCGCACCGTCAAACCGAGATTCTAAAAAGTGCTGTGCAACTCCTGAAACCAGGTGGAACGATGGTTTACAGCACTTGCACTTTCTCAAAAGAAGAAAATGAAAATGTGATTGAGCGGTTTCTCGAGCAGCACCCAGAATTTGAATTGGTCAACATTTTTGATATTTCACCCGTAGGGGATGGTCTGAGACCATCCCCTACAGATTGGGGATTTAATCGTGGACGTGACCGTGACAGTTTCACAGCGAGGTTGTGGGCGCATAAATTGCGTGGCGAAGGACATTTTATTGCCAAACTGTGCAAAGTATCGGCTGAGGATACCAGCACCGAACTCGAGTTTGAAGCCTTCGCCCAACCGTTCAAAGCCAAGCTCGAGCGAAAATCTTGGCTTGAATTTCAGGAGCTTTATGGTGTGCCTGAACAGAATTTTGCCGTATTTCGAGGCGAGGTACAATTGATTGCCCAAGAAACCCCGTCGCTCGAGACGTTAAAGGTGGTTCGGGCGGGTGTGCCGATGGCACAAATCAAAGCCGACAGGCTCGAGCCGCATCATGCGCTCAGTCACTGGTTTGCTCGAGGTGTGCCTGGCGTTACTGTGCCTGGCGTTACTGTGCTTGACCTCGAGCCTGACGACCCGAGGGTTCAAACTTTTCTGCGGGGTGAAACCATCTCGTCTGAGGGTGATGCAGGCTGGGTGGTGGTGCGCGTGCTCGGGCTGGGTTTGGCTTGGGGCAAACGCGTTGGCAGCACCATCAAAAACCATTACCCCAAGCATCTGCGTGACTCGAGAATCCATTTTGAAGATTGATCATTTGAACTTGTCACTGATGGGTTTGAAGTACAAGTTTGCCACCTCTTCGCCCGCTTTGATCGCGTCTGTTTCGCGGTTGAAACTGAAAATCCCAATGCCATCCATCGTCGGGCGTAAAACCAAATCTGGCACGAACATGGCGAGCCGCGTTTCAGTCATTTGAAACTGCATGATTTCAATCGAACGCATCATGGCTTGCATTCCGGTCATAACGCGGTTCCGTCCAAGCAACTGCTCCCACCAGCGAATCGATCTGTCTTCAAGGCTAAACTCGAGCGGTGCGAGTGGTCGGACATCGACTGCCAAAATTCGGTTCGCGCCCAGAAAGTGCAGCGCATCGACTGGCACTTGATTGAGCAAACCGCCATCGGTCAGCAGCCGTTCGCCAACCCACGTCGGATCAATCGCCCCTGGAAACGCGATGGTGCAACCTATCGCCTCGAGCAAATCGCCTTGGTACAAGTACACGCCGCGCCCAGTCACCAAATCGGTGGCGGTTAAGCACAGCGGCATCGGCAGTTCCTCGAAAGTTTTGGGAATATGGGCGCTGAGCATTTTTTTCAGTTCACTCAAACGCAGCATGTCCTTTAAGGGATTTAAATCCAAAAGCCGCGCCAACGACACGTCCCGCACAAATTTTTCGGCAACCTGACTCGAGCAACCCGCCGCAAACAACGCCCCCAACAAACCACCCATGCTCGTGCCAGCAATCATGTCAGGTTTGATGCCCTCAGACTCGAGCACCCGCTTGACCCCAATATGCGCAAACCCTCGAGCACCACCACCGCCCAACGCCAGACCAAATTTGACACGCGAATCCGCCATAAAGCAGTTTACACGCGCACCGTGACTCGAGCACCCTCCCCCAGCAAATGCACCGTGTCAATAAACCGCACGACTCGGGTTTGAAAACCCATCGCTATAGACCTGGTTCGAGCACCCTCACCAAAACGCCGCACCCCCTCGAGTAACTCGCCGTCGGTGATGCCCGTTGCCGCAAACACAATGTTCTCGCCTGGGGCAAGGTCGTTGGTGGAGTAAATACGGTTTGGGTCAACGTTCATGGACAGGCAGCGCTGGAGTTCAGCGGCATCGGCTGGCAAAAACTTGCCTTGAAAATCTGCGCCCAAACATTTGATTGCCGCCGCCGAAAGCACCCCCTCGGGCGCACCCCCAGAACCCATCAGGACATGCACGCCCGTCCCACGCACCGCCACGGCAAGGCTGGCGATCACATCACCGTCACCAATCAATTTGACTCGAGCGCCGCAGAGCCTGATTTCTTTAATCAAATTCTCGTGCCTTGGGCGGTCAAGAACAACAACCACAACATCTTCTACTGGGCGCTCGAGGCTCTTGGCAACGGCTTTTAAGTTGGTGGCGACAGACCAATCCAAACTGACTTTGCCAGCCGCCGGAGGTCCGACCACCAGTTTTTCCATGTACATGTCCGGCGCACCCAGAAGCCCGCCCTTTTCGGACAGCGCAATTACCGCAATCGAATTCGCCAGCCCTCGAGCGCAAGCGTTCGTGCCCTCCACGGGATCAACCGCAATGTCCACCTCGAGACCACCCGCGCCAAGCTTTTCGCCAATATAAAGCATCGGGGCTTCGTCCATCTCGCCCTCGCCAATGACCACCCGCCCAGAGATTGGCAATTCGTTCAGGACACGGCGCATGGCTTCAGTGCCAGCCTGATCCACCGCGTGCTTATCGCCCTTACCGATGGTGTGACTTGCAGCCAGGGCGGCTTGTTCGGTCAGGTGTACCGTCTCGAGCACCAGGGCGCGTTCCATTGATTTCATGGTTAAAAGTATAGCGGTGAAATCTGGTAAAGCTTGTTGCAAGTTGTTTACGGCTCGAGAGACACGAGGTTTTTGAATGTTCTCGAGATTAGGTAAACGTTGGTTTTGATGACACGAAACACGCAGTATGTGAAAGTAATTGAGGGCGATGCTCGAGATTTGAGTTTACTCAATTTAATCTGTCTTTTCAGAACTAGTGGATTGTCACACGATAAAAAATGGTGAGTAGGGTGCGCCCCGCGCACCGACGCTTTAAAACTGGTGCGCGAGGCGCACCC
>JAYVRX010000067.1:0-25274 GCA_043775825.1 Deinococcales bacterium | reverse complement strand
CATAAAACGATTGAAAGGTCGAACATCACGGTTGTTGCAGCAAGAATTTCCACATTTAGCCAAACGGTTTTGGGGTCGGCATTTCTGGGGTGTTGGTTATGGTGCATGGAGCACAGGTGGAGTGACGGAGACGTTAGTGGCGGAGTATTTGGAGC
The DNA here is from genome assembly GCA_043775825.1 of Deinococcales bacterium. Taxonomy (GTDB): domain Bacteria; phylum Deinococcota; class Deinococci; order Deinococcales; family JAAFIG01; genus JANXTZ01. Next base: position 25,119 of record JAYVRX010000067.1, on the reverse strand, counting down.
ATCATCGGAGTGTGCCGAATCAGAACGAGGAGAAGTTTATTTTAGAAGACTGAGAGGACTTTCAGTCCATTATCAAACCCATGCACTTTTAGTGCATGGTCGTTTAGTTGGCGCGTCAAGTCGGATTTCCAAGAATTATTGCCCAGAGCCTGCACAATTACGCAATTTGTGCGTTGAATGCGTCTCGAAACACTGCGCGATTCGCAGATGTTCGCCTCAAACTCGAGGAGGCAGTCGAATTGAGTGGTCAAGCTGGGCACACCCGAAGTTACAGCGAGAACCAAGATTTGCTGGCTGGCGTCTTGAAATTAGAGGGACGTTTTGAAGACGCTCAAACGCTTTACCGACAAAACGAAGCCGTCTTCATGGTGCTGCCGAACATGTTGACAAGTCGTTGCAACAATCACACCTACCAAGCCTGGTTGTACTTGGATTGGCAACCCACTTACGGAATTCCGCTCGCCTTACGTCACGCCCGAGCTGGCTTGAGTTTGGCGCGTCAGATTGGCGGGGTCGGTTATCTTGCCAGTGCTTTGAGCATGACCGCCCGAGCCGAGGCGCTCAGTCGCAATCCAGAGGCGGCAATGTCCTTGGCGCAGGAGTTGCGAGCACTTGCCGAAAAGAATCCCGCCCAAAAAGCCATCAGTTTGCAAACCCTGGCTGTGGCGCTCGAAGCCGCAAATCGCGGCGACGAGGCTCGAGCCGCTTACCTTGAAGCCCAAGGGGCATACCTGCATCACGGTGAAGAATCCGAGGCGCAACGCGCCGCTTTGGAGGCGGATCGTTTGGCGGGCGATCTGCGAAGCGCCAAAAAACGTTGTGCCTGGTTTGTGGTGCAAGGTTTGCTTGGTGACGCCAGGGTTGCATTGCGTTACTTCCCAGAAATCAATGCCACCGAACCCACCTCGAGATCAGCAACACAAACCGCCGAATCCAGTTTGCGTTTAAACGTGCTCGGTTTGGCGCAACTCGAGCGTGACGGACAAAAAATTGTTTACCGAGGCAAAAAACGCCTCGAGTTGCTGTGCTATCTGCTCGAGGCTCGGATGGCGGGACGAAGTGAGGTCAGCGCCTTCGAGTTAGCCGAGGTTTTTTACCCAGACCATTCGGACAAAGACGCCAAACACACTTTGCGCCAACAAATTTATCTGATTCGTAACGAACTCGGGCAGCAGACCATTCACAGCACCACCAACGGTTACACCCTGCAAAACATCCGTTCCGATGCCGAATTGTTTTTCAGCAGCCGTGACAGCCGATTGTGGCGCGGCGTTTACCTCGAGCGCATGTCCGAGGGCTGGGACGGCAACATCAGCGAGGGTTTGACCCAGGCTTTACGCTCGAGTTTTGAGCGCCTGCTCGAGTCCGACCTGACCGAAGCCGCCCGCATCGGCGAGATTTTACTGACCATGCAGCCTTACGATGCCGAACTGCTCCTACAAGTCTTACAAGCGCATTGCAAAATCGGTTTGAGCAAATCTGCCAGGCGTTTGTACAGCCAAGCCCAAGAGCGTTTTTGGGGTGTTGACGAAACGCTACCCAAACGATTGGAAGACTTTTTAGGTACAGCGGCAACGCCCGAACCTCAAGTTTCGATGCTCGGCACAATTTGAAGATCAAACGCTTTGACCGTCTCGAGATTACCGCTCGAGTCTTTTTGTTGATACCCAAAAAAACTGTCTTTAACAGGCTCGAATTAATTTTTGACACAGCTTTGACCAGCTTTTGACTGGGCTTGTCGGACACTGACTTTCGTTGGTTGAAGATTCACCTTGTTCAAGTGAATCTTGCCCACTTTTGTCGGCTTGCATTCTGGTGTTTGCCCTCACCGCTCGAGGTTTCTGTTTTCAGATTGGAGATTTTTATGCTTGTGTTGCTGTTCGGTATTTCATTTTTGGTTTTTGGCACGTTGTTGTTTTTCGCGCAGCGCCAAGCCAATAAACTCGTTCATCCCAAACGTCAGGTCGCCAGTTCCATACCTGCCAATTTGGGCATTGATCACTGGGAAGACGTGAGTTTCAGCACCAAAGACGGTTTGACTTTGCGTGCTTGGTTTGTGCCACCCAAGCCAACCGCCAACGGTGCAACGGTTGTTTGTGCGCACGGTACTGGCGCAAATCGGGCTTACTTTCTGCCCCATGCCGCCCTTTTACATCAAGCGGGTTACGGCGTGCTGCTGTTCGATTTTCGGCATCATGGTACGTCCGACGGATCAGTCTCGAGCCTGGGAATTCACGAAATCCATGACTTGGACGCCAGCGTTGAATACTTGCGATCACGCCGCGACGTGAACCCAGACCGCATTGCGCTGATCGGGCATTCGATGGGCGGCGCGACCATCATCCGCGCCGCTGCCCGTCACTTAAATGTCCAAGCCCTGATCGTGATGTCTGCCGTCTCGAGCCTGCGCCAAAACTTGGCGGACGGCGTGCGCTACGTGACCAAACTGCCCGCTTTCCCACTGGCGCCACTGATCGTCAAAATTTGCGAATGGAAAGTTCAAGGACGAATTTCGGACATGACCCCAATCAACGACCTCGAGCGATTGGGCAATACGCCCCTGCTGCTGGTTTACGGCGATCAGGACAAATTCGTGCCGCTCGAGAATGGACAGCGTTTGCGTCGCGCCCGCAGGCATGACACGACCCTGGTGGTGGTTCGTGGGGCTGGACATCGTTCGATTTTGTCAAAGCGTTTTTTGCCAAGTTACGAGCCAAAATTGATGGCATTTTTGGCAACGCATTTGCAAGTTACAACCCTCGAGCCTCGAGTGCCACGTGAACAACCTTTGCAACTCGCAACATTGTTTATGGCAATACGGCACGCGAAAACCTCCGCAACACATTGAAGTGAAACATAACCCAGGCTTTAGCAGTCTGATTTTTTCTCGAGCAACACAATCCGCATCTTGAGTCAGATTTCTCGAGATTGGTTTTGAAAAACAGCGTTTTAAAAGGAGTACAGCATGAAATATTGGTTTAGAAATTTGTTCGTCGCCATCAGCTTGGGCAGTCTTTTGGCTGCCTGCACCAACAACCCGCCGCCTCAACCGCCAGTGATTGTTCCAGCCACCACCAAGGTTTTAAGCGCCGCTACCCAAGCCTCACTCGAGAACGTCCAACCAAACTTGCTGACCTTCTCTGGTGCGCAAACGATGACGGCTGGTGATGTCGTGGTCAGTTCGCCCAGCGCCGCCGCCCCCGATGGTTTCTTGCGCAAAGTCATAAATGTCCGTCAAGAGAACGGCAAAACGATTCTCGAGACTGCGCCCGCCACGTTGCGCGATGCGATTCAGAAAGGCAGTTTGCAGGCGACTCGGGCTTTAAGTGCCAGCGATGTTGAAAGTACCAATTTAACCCAAGGCGTGAAATACGTTGTAAAACGTGATGCTCGAGCGGACGATCCCACTTTTTTGTTCGACAAGGTTTTGTACGACAGAGACGGCGATAAAACCACCAAAGACGATCAGGTGGCATTGCGCGGTTCGCTCGATCTGAAAACAACGGTAAATTTTGATTGGGATATTGATTTCTTGCCGCCCGATTTTGATTTTCTGGCAAAAGCCAATTTTATTGAAACATCGAATTTGATGCTGGTCGGCAAGGAAAGTTTTAAGTTTGACAAAAAAATTCGGGTTGGACAAATTCGCTTTAAACCGTTCACTTTTTCCATTGGATCTGTTCCAGTCGTAATTCGTCCGATTATTCAACTCGACGTGGGTATTCGTGGCTCGGTGAATGGCGAGGTCAGCGTCAGTGTGACCCAGACCCTGACCATGACCGCAGGCGCAAAGTACAACGAAGAATGGACGAACCTCAGCGACGTTAACAACGACTTTAAAGTTGACTCGAGCATCATCAAAGGCAGTTTGAATGCCGAAATTTACGCCAACACCACGCTCGAGTTGCTGCTTTACGAATCGGTTGGTTTGTACATTCGCCCAGAGGTGTTTGTGGCACTCGACGCGCAATTCCCGCGCAAACCCTACTGGAAACTTGATGGCGGAATTGGGGTCGATCTTGGCGTTGAAATTGACAAATGGGGCATTGAAAAATCCTTCAAGCGACGGGTCTACGAGAATCGTTTTCCGATAGCGCAATCAAGCAATGGTGCGCCCACCGTTACTTTCCAGCCGAACCCGGTTGCCGACCTCAACCGCATTGTTTCATTACGAGCCAGCGCTGGGGATTTCGAGGACGGTACAAACCTGACTTATTCCTGGAACTCGAGCCTTACAGAAGATGGCGAACTTGGAACCGGCGCAGAAATTAACAAAGCTTTTGCCACGACAGGAACGCGCACCATCACGGTGACGGTCAAAGATTCTGATGGCGCAACAGCAACAAAATCTGCGACCATTGAAATTACCAACACCGCGCCCAATGTCGGCATCTCCGAGCCAAGCGACACGGCTGTCATTTATAAAGATTTAACTTACAGCTTCCAAGCCAACGCCAGCGACCCGAACGAACCAGACGATCAACTCGCCTGCTCGAGTCTTGTCTGGACGAGCAGCGTGCCGACAGATACTTTTCCAAAAACGGGTTGCGAGATCAGTGCAGTGTTCTCGAGCCTCGGCGCAAGGACGTTGACCGTGACTGCCAGCGACCCGCAAGGTTTGACGAATACCCAAACCGTGACCGTGAATGTGCTGCCAACGCCAGCCAACCCGCCACCAAACCCTGTGACCATTCTCAGCCCCAAAGCCGGCGATGGCTCGCCGAGCGATGCGTTCGGACTTTGGACGCTGACCGGGACTGCCACAGACCCCGCAGGCGACCCTGTGACGCTCGAGTGGTTTGCGGCGCAACAACCGATTGCGAACGGAATTCCGAGTGGTGATTTTGGTGCAAATACCAAACTAGCCCTGGATGCCCAGAGCAAAGTCGATGTGATCGCGGCGCTTGGACTCGAGTGTGCTGACCAGGGTTACAACGTCAACATTCGTATTACCTTGGTCGCCAGTGACCCGCAGAACAACAAGAATTCCAATTCCGTGATTCGGCGCAATGTCGTTTGCGTTCCCTAACCCGAGGTTTTTATGAAGATACCGATTTGTATGTTGCTGGCGGTGTTGGTGGCTTGCAGTCCCGCCCCAACGCCAGATACCACCGCCCCCGTCACGCCGCAAGGTTTCAAAGCCACGGCTGGAAATGAAGCCGTCAAACTCGAGTGGACTGCCAACACCGAACCCGACTTTGAACATTACGTGTTGTTTTGGGGCAGCAGCGCGTTGCAGCAAAACGCCAAAGAAGTGATTCCCAGAACGCAAAGTAGTTTTGAATTGACGGGTTTGAGCAACGGCACAACCTACTATTTCAAACTCTCTGCGAGCGACACTTCAGGCAACACCTCGAGTGGCAGTAATGTCTTGCCTGCGACTCCAAACACACCAGACAGAATCGCGCCAACCGTCACCTCGAGCGTCCCAGAATTGAATGCCGCCAGCGTGGCATTAAATACTCAAGTTCAACTGACGTTCTCCAAGCCAATGAACCCCAGCAGTTTAAGCACCTCGAGCGGCAGTTTGATGCTGGGTGCAGCAACCTGGAATGCAGCCAACACGACGGTCAGTTTTGTCACGCCGCCACTGCAAAACGACAAGACCTACACGATCTCGATTTCTGGCAAAGATACGGCGGGCAACAACCTTTCAGGCGCAACCACTTTGCAATTCTCGAGCTTGGCGGCAGCCCCAACCGTGACTGCCAGCACACCCGCGAACAATGCCAGCGACGTTGCAATCAACAGCAAAATCAGCTTTCGATTCTCGAAACCCATGGGTAAGATCGGTGTCGAAACTGCATTCTCGAGCGTGCCAGCCATTGAATGCAACTGGTTTTGGACGGACAACGATAAGACCGCAACCTGTACCCCAGACAGAAATTTACAACTTCAAACGCAGTACAACATCAGTATTTCCAGACTTGCGAAAAGCAAAACGGGTGAGGCGCTCGAGAATCCATTTGTTTTGAATTTCACGACAGTTCAGGACAAGATAAACCCCGCACTGGTCAGCTTCACACCAACCGACAATCAAAGCGAAGTGCCAATCAATACCGCCATCGTGCTCAATTTCAGTAAACCCATGAACCGCGCAACCGTGGAAAGCGCCTTTCAAAGCCAGCCCAACATGACTTGCCACTGGACTTGGGCGTCCAACTCGAGCGCCAGTTGCCAACCAACCAGCACTTTGCAAGGCTCGAGCAAGTACATCGTCACCCTGGGAAGCACTGCCAGTGATCTGGTCGGAAACAAGTTACAAACCGCTTACGGTTTTACGTTTACCACCCAAAATACGCCGCCAGTCATTGCGCTCATCAGTCCCGAAACTGGTAAGCTCGAGCCGCTGACCAGAATTCAATTGACCTTCAACGAACCGATGGACAAAACCGCGACCCAAAACGCGTTCGAGGTTTTCACCATCGATATTTTCGCCACCAAAGAAATTGTTCCTGGCAGCATCGTTTGGAGTTTTGATGGCACACAAATGACGTTCACACCCAACGCGGCGTATCCAGGATTTCCGTTTATCTTTTGGCAGCTTGGCACGGGGGCAAAAGATGCCTCGGGATTGGCAATTGCCAGTGAAAACTCTGGAAGCTTTCGCTACGTCGAATAAAGAACTTTCAGATTAAAGGAGAAATTTTTGACACACGCACTGTATTGGCATCATGATTCTAAAACCGTGATGCCAAAATGGTCTACCCACTCGAGCTTTAGGGCAAAGATTTCCAGAACGCCCACACCTCGAGCGCCTCATCGGCGGCTGGCGCTTGATGCCCCATGTTGACAAAGCGGCACTCGACCACGGGTTGTCCGCAGCCTCGGTACAAAATGCAGGGCATTGGCGGAAATGGGTCTGAAGTGGCACTGCAATTGTGGGCATTGCGGTAAAAAAGTGTAGTGTCCTGAAAATTTTTGAGCGAGTACGCGCCGTCACCGTTGACCCCAGCCGACGTACCGTAACGAAACCGCACGGCAGGATATTTTTTGGTATTGCAAGTCGGGTTGTAATCCGTTTCCGCGCCCGAGAACGGCGCAACGCCACGAAGTTTGTCGCCTTTCACGCAAGCCAGCGCGTTGGTCATGTCTGCGCCCCAACTGAATCCAGTCGAGAAAACCCTAGTCTTGTCAACGCAGTATTTCGTCTCGAGGTACGTCAGCATGGCATCAAAGAACGGCATGTCGTAACCGTCGGAGTGTTGATTCCAACCGATGCCGTAATTTTCAAACTGAATGCCTTGCGGAATCACCACAATGCCTTGATCGCCAGCCGTGTTGATCGCATCTTGGAAACCAAAAGATTTCGAGGCATCAATGTTGCCACCGTTTCCATGAAAGACAAAAACCACTGGTGAAAGGTTTTTTGGGTTAAATTTTTGTGAAATCAAAACTTGAAAATCTCGAGTTTTTCCAGCCCCATCTTTGACTTGGGCATTCTCGAGTTTTACAGGGTCTGTAAAATTGCTGCACGAACTTGGCGTTGGGTTTTGAATGATTGGACTTGCGCTCGCACAGGCGACCATCAGGACTAAAACGCAACTTGCAATCAAGACCAATGCCGAAACTCGAGCTTGAGAAGGTGTCATATGCTTTGGAGTGTAATCGTAGCGCGTCTGAGAATCGGTGTTTACTGGCTCATTTGTTTTGAACCCGAGTCTCTTGGTTGCACAATGGACTGCACTTAATCAATTCTCAAACAACCGCCTTTCAGTCCTTCCTCGAGCCGGTATTCGACGGTGGTGATTGTCTACTCCGTTTGGGCTTAAGATTTCATTCAGACGGATTCTAGAATTCTCGAGTAATCTGTAGGCGTGAAATTAACTTCTGGTATCGCGCTTGGGTTGGCATTCGGTGTTCTTGGTCTGGTTGCACTTTCAGCAAAAGCCCAAACCAGCAAAATCGTTATCAACGAAATCTATTACGACAGCCCTGGCGAAGATCGTGGCAGCTTCCTTGAGATCAAAGGCAATCCAAACTCGAGCGTCAACGGCTTTTCGATTCAGACGTTCAACAGCAAAGGCACGCAAACCAGTAGCATCAAACTCGAGGGTAGCATTCCAAAATCGGGTTATTTTCTGATTAGCCAGGACAATACGGTGGCTGGCGCAAACCAAATCAATCAAGCCGCTAATCTGGTCAACAAAGGCGGAGCGCTGCAACTGACAAACGGTTCGAGTCTCGTTGATGCCGTGGCTTACGGAAATGCGGGCAAAGCCAAAGGTGAAGCTCAAGCGGCAAAAGACACCCCTTCAGGCTCGAGTCTGGCTCGAATTCCTGATGGTGTGGATACAGACAACAACGCCAAAGATTTTGCGGTTGGCAAACCCAGCCCAGGCACAGCCAACGACTCGAGCGTTCCTGTAAGTTCGGTCAGTCCCAGCCCTTTAAAGCCACAACCTTCAGTACCAACTTCCCAAACATCTTTGAGCGGCAAGCGCCGCATTCTGTTTGACCTGACCAAACGCGAAGCCGCAGGCAACAGCGATTGGCGCATTGACGGTGGTTACAGCGAATGGGCAGATGCCCTCAAAAAACTTGGTTTTGAAGTCGCTAGCTTGACGGGCAAAAATATCTCGAGCAACGATTTGAACGGTGCTGGTGTGCTGGTGATTCCAGAACCGCAAAATCCATTCTCGGATACTGAACGCAGTGTCATCTCGAGTTTCGTGGCTGGTGGCGGCGGTCTTCTGATGATTGCCGATCACCGCGACTCTGACCGCGATAACGACGGTTGGGATTCGCCTGAGGTCTTCAACGGTTGGGATCAAAAATCACCAAGCAATACGCCGCTCGAGTATCAGAAAAGTTTGGATGCAGCCAAAACTTTTGGCTTGAGTTTCAGCTTGCAAAGTTCGTTTCAAGACCCTGTGCTGACCATCGCGCCACTGGTCAAAAACGCTATGCTCGAGGGTGTGAATAAAACAGGAATTTATGTTGGAACAAGCGTGGATGTCTCGAGAGGTACGTCGTTAATGGGCGTAAATGGCAAAACGTATTTCGCCAGCAACACCGTACAAAATGGTCGGGTTGCCGCCTACGGAGACTCGAGCATGTTCTCTGATGGGTCATTCTCGGATGGCACGCGCAGCAAGTACAACAACTGGGCGAATTTGGACAATGCCAAACTTGCTGTAAATATGGTGCGTTGGTTGGCAAAAGATTTGAATTGAAACTCGAGAAATCTTAAAAGGTGGTGCTAGAATTTTCTTATGACGCTGCAACTCGAGCGACCTGGTGAATTACAACCCCGTCGTTTTACATTTGCCGAATTCGAGCAGATGAGCGATCTGGGTTTGTTTGCTGATCAGCACGTCGAATTGTTAAACGGGGAGATTCTGGTGAAGGGACTTCAGGGTACGGAACATGCGTTTGCGATTCAACATCTCTCTGATCTCTTTCACTCGAGTTTTGGGACTGGTGCAGTCATTCGTACACAGTTACCGATTGTTCTCGACACGCCGCCACCAGATTTTGTCGAACCCGACTTGGCACTCTTAAAACTCCCAAAAACCCAGTACAAAACCCGCACGGCAACCTCGAGCGACGCGATTTTGGTGGTTGAAGTCAGCGATTCAACCCTCGAGCGTGACCAAAATGTAAAACTTCAGGCTTATGCCCGTAACGGCATTGCTGAATACTGGATTTTGAATCTTCACACCAATCAACTCGAGGTCTACCGCGAACCGAGCGGCGAGGAATACCTGTCAATTCGCAAGTACAAATTAGGGCAAGCCGTTGCATCACTCGAGTTTCCTGAATTGTTGCTCGAGTGGTGGTAACAATTAACCAGCCAAGGCGACAAATTCGTCAATGTTGACCCGAATCTGATCCAAGCTTGCCGTCCAGAATGCCGTATCCCTGGTGTTAATCCCAAACCGTGCGCCCAACGTCGCAGCGTCTGCCATGCCCGTGCTCGAGAGCAAATCGTCGTAACTGGTTTTAAAGCTTTCGGGGTCTTGCAGGTATTTGGCGTACAAACCCAGCCCGAACAACAAACCAAACGTGTACGGGTAGTTATAGTACGACAAGCCGCCCGAATAATAATGCCCTTTGACCGCCCACATGTACGGATGTAACGCATTCGGGTCAAGTCCGTCACCGTAAGTCTCGAGTTGCGCCTCGAGCATCAGGTTTTTGAGTTCTTCTACACTTAACTCGCGTTTCTCGCGTGCTTTAAAAAGCTTTGATTCAAACAAGAACCTCGAGTGAATGTCCACCACGACTTGCCCATGTCCTTGAATGTCATTCTCGAGCATTCCCAATTTTTCTGTGCCTGATGCTTTTGCCAGTGCCGCTTTCATGATGATGGTTTCACAAAAAATACTGGCAGTTTCGGCGAGCGTCATCGGGGTTTGACGCTGCCAAGGCGTGCGGTCTTTCAAGCACAAATTGTGATAGCCATGCCCGAGTTCGTGCGCCAGGGTCGAAACACTGTCGAGGCTGGGTTCAAAATTCATTAAGATGCGGCTTTCGCCTTCACGGACACCCATGCAAAATGCGCCGTCGCGTTTGCCGTTGCGCGGTTCAGCATCAATCCAATTCTTGTTAAAGGCTTCACGGGCGTAATCCTCGAGCTTCTTCGAGTACGTGCCAAAGTTTGACGCCACAAATTCGGTGCTCTCCGCGTAACTCCAGCTTCTCGAGCTTGTACCGACGGGTGCGAAAATATCGCACCACAACAAACCGTTTTTGCGCCCGAGCAATTTCGCTTTGGCTTTAAAGTAACGCCTGAAATCTGGAAACGATGCCACACAAGCCGCCTGCATCGCGTTTAGCGTTTCACGGTCAATGTTGGCGGTGTTCAAACTTGGCTCGAGCGAATCTGCGTACCCACGACGAGCATTCTTGACGTTGACCTCGCCCTTGATCGAATTGAGCGCAGCGGCAAGTGGCACACAAACAGTCTCCCAAGCCTCGAGTTCGGCTTTGAAGGCATCCTCCCTGGTCGCAGCCTCGACATGTCGCGCCAAGCCACGCACGGCGCTCATCGGCAGCACCGCATCGCTGACTTGCACCATCAACCTCGAGGTGATATTGCCATGCAGTTTCGCCCAAGCACTCGAGCCGCTCGGGTTGAGGCTGGCAGCCAAATCTTCCTCGAGCGGTGTCATTTGATGCTTGGCGTCGCTCTGAATTTTCTCGAGCACAAACTGATGGTCTTTGGCAAGCTGTGACCGTTCAAAAATCGGTTTCAAATCAATGTTTTCCAACCAAGCGTAAAAACGCGTCGTGATTTTGCTGCTGCGCACATACGCCTGTTGCAATTCGCTGGCTTTGGCTTGCGCCAAGTCGTTCCTCGAGTCGGTGCTGGTAAAACAAGAAATGAACGCGCTGACCAACTTCGAGGTTTTCATGAACTCAACCGACTCTGGAAAATATGCCTCAAAAGCCTTTAACGCAGCCTCGGTGCTGGGTGGCATCTCGAGTTTCTGTATTTTGTGCGTGTCACAAATTCTTTCAAGAACTTCGATACTCGAGAAAACGCTTTTGAACGCGGCTTCAAACTCTGGCGACTCGAGGTTGGGGAAGAGGCTGGAAGTGTTCCAATGTGGAAGTTTGTCGGCAATGGCGGTCATCTTGAACTCAGTTTAACGTTTTCCTGTTTCAAAATCGTAACGCCAGGTTGAATGCTCCAAAGTGTTGATCCGCAAAATTGCTTACTGACTTGCCAAAACCTAAACTCGAGCTATACTGGACTTCGGGAAGAGTACCTGGCATTGCGCTCCGAGAGAGGGATTCTCTGCGAAATCGTGCGCGTCCGATTGTCGCAAGCTGAGAGGAATCCTGAACCGCAAACCAGCGAACGTCGCCCGAGCAGGTTAAGGGAAGAAATGGCTTATGCCAAACTAGAACCCTTCGGGAGCGCCCGTCACAGCGCGATTGAGCGCCCCTTTTGGGGAAAAGCGGTGGTATCGCGGGACTTCTCGTCTCGTCCGCATGATGAAATGGCGGATGGGATTTTTTATGCCAGGGAGAAGCCGTGAAACAACAATGCGTTCTTTACATCACAAACCAAAAACAATTGCTGGTTTTCACGCAACCAAACCCGCGCTGGTCAACCATGCAAGTCGTCAAAGGCGCACTCGAGCTTGGTGAAACCCCACTTGATGCCGCCAGCCGAATTTTGCAATCTGAAACAGGTTTAACCCTCGAGCATCCAATCTTGCTCGAGTCGCAAGTCTGGGAATTCAGTTGGGAAGGGGAATTGAGCGCCGAACTGGCGCATTACGTTTGGTTTCAAGCCACCCTCGAAACCCTGCCCGCTTGGACGCACAAAGGCTCGAGCAACGAATTCGATCAACCCAGAACCTACCAACATCAGTTTATGCCGCTCGAGGAAATCAAACTTGAGTGGGAAATGGCGGTTGGACTTCCAAAATTACTCGAGGCGTTAAACGCACGAACCCGTGTGCTGGCGTACATCACCCGCAACCGAGCCGAAATTCTGGTGTTCACGCAAGACACCCCAAATTCTGGCGTGCAAATTCCAGGTGGTGGACTCGAGCCAAATGAAACCTTGGAGCTTGGCATCATGCGCGAAATTCTCGAGGAAACCGGTCTGAAATTGACTGGGACACCCGTGTTCTTGGGCGCTCGAGTTCGGCAATCTTCGCAATACGGACCACAGTTTGAACATTACTTCTGGCTCGAGGCTGACCCCAGCACGCCCGACGCTTGGACGCACAACGTCAGCGCCGGCGAACTGGATCACGGCATGAAGTTTCACCACGAATTTGAGCCACTCGAAGCCCCAGGCATTGACTGGGAAATGGATTGGTTTTTGCCCCAGTTGAAAAAACGTATCTCATCTCGAGAACGCGTGGTCTGCTACATCACCCGCAACCGCCAGGAATTACTGATTTTTTTTCATAGCGACCCGCAACTTTCCCAAGGGGCGCAAGTCGTGGCTGGCGGCGTTGACGACGGTGAAACCCTGGAACAAGCCGCAACTCGAGAAGTCTTTGAAGAAGCTGGTTTACGCCTCGAGAAACCCGTTTTTTTGGGTTCAGAATTGATTCAACCCCCATCAGGATTTAGCGATCAACAACTCTGGCATTACTTCTGGTTTGAAACCAGCGAAACTCGAGACTCCTGGGATCACACGGTGACGGGTGGCGGCGAAGCTGGGGAAGTGTACCAGCAGCAATTTGTCAAACTCGAGAATGTAAAATTGGCATGGAAATTGGATTTGATGCTCGAGAGGTTGATATTGCTTAAAGACCCTTACCAAGGTGGTATTTGAATGACCAGAATCTCAACGCAGACACTCGGGTTAATGCCCAACATTGACCAAACCAAACGCATCAGTCAGTCGGCAGCAATGTTAGACGCGATCCTCTGCCCAGATTGGGAATCGCGGTATTTTTCGTTTAATGCGCGTTGGAAAAAGAAAATCATGATGGCATCCATGCAAAATGGTTCGGGTGACGATTATTTCATGACCTTCTCGAGTGCCGGTACGATTCTGAAAGGTTTCGATCACGAATCTGCCATGAGTCCATATGCCCAAGATCAGGAACGGATTTGGGCTGGGGTGCTCGAGAGCGTACCAGCGGCGTTTTCTGACTTTCTGAACGATGCAGCCTTTAAACTCGAGGACACCACATTTTGCTTTTGGCATTTAATGACCGATGCTGGTTGGAAGCGTGGTTCAATAGAATTTCCAAAAGAAGAACACGCAAACGATGGTTCTGCTGGGTTGCTTTGGATTTTTGATGGTTTACCAGAAACCTATCAAAAATGGGCAAAAGAATATTATGAAACGAGCGTGCCGATTGCTGCGGTAAGGCATGTTTACGCGCATCAGCCTTTGACAAAAGCCATTGTTCAAAAACTCAATTCAGAACTGGAACTCAGTGACCTCAAGGAAGACATCCTCGAGATTGGGTATCCAACAATTTGATTCTCGAGGTTTAGTGTGAAAGCACGTTTGGTTCAGGGAGGAACACCATGAAAAAACAATTAAAAAGTGTTCCACAAGAAATTTTGACCTACGATCAATTTTTGTCTGATCTCAAAAACCGTATTCAACAAACTCAAATTCGAGCGGCATTTGCGGTCAGTCACGAACTGATTGCCTTGTACTGGCAGATTGGGCAAGACATTGTTAAAGCCCAAACCGAGTACGCTTGGGGCGATAAAGTCCTTGAGCAGATTGCCATTGATCTAAAAGCTGCTTTCCCTGGGGTTGAAGGGTTCTCGAGGCGTTCGCTTTATCGTATGCGAGCCTTTTTCCTGGCGTATCAAGACAATCCTGAAATTGTCCCGCAGCTTGCGGCACAATTGCCCTGGGCGCATAACGCAATTCTGCTCGAGCAACTCAAAACGATAGAAGAACGAGTTTGGTACGCGAAAAAAACCCTCGAGTATGGTTGGAGTCGCAGCATCCTCGAGTTGCAAATCAGTTCTAAACTTCATGAACGCGAAGGGAAAGCAGTCACCAATTTTGTCAGCACCTTACCGCCGTTACAGTCCGATTTGGCTTCGCAAATTCCAAAAGACCCGTACAATTTTGATTTCCTAACTTTGGGTGCTGATGCCCACGAACCTCGAGACGGATTTACCAACCATTGTGCAACTCGAGGCGGAATTGGCGCGGTTGGATGAATTTAAGCCAAGGACTATCATTTCTAAAGGAGGTACATCATGACTGTTACAATTTTAGAAGCCAAACAAGATTTAGACGCTTTGCTGGACAAAGCCGAGGCTGGGGAAAGCGTCATCATTACGCGTGAGAATAAAGAATTTGAGGTCACACCAAAAAAGAAGAAACTTCGCGGTGCGTTGGGAAGTTTAAAGGGCTGGAAAATGAGCGACGATTTTAACGAACCACTCGAGGATATGAAAGAGTACATGGAATGAGATTTTTACTCGACACTCACATTTTAATTTGGCATCTCGAGGAAAACCCAAAACGCAAACAGGCTCATTCCGATTTGATTGAAGATGCTGAAAACGAAGTGATTGTCAGTATTGCAAGCCTTTGGGAAATGAGTATCAAAGCAGGACTTGGGAAGTTAAGCATTCCTTTTGGTATGTCCTTAACGCAACTCGAGCAGCATCTTAAAGGTTTAGATTTTCAGATTCTCGAGATACAAACTAAGCATTTAGATGTTTTGATGCCGTTACCATTGCATCATCGTGATCCTTTTGACCGAATGTTGATTGCTCAAGTGATTTCAGAGAATGCCACATTGGTTTCTGATGATGGTGTTTTTCCTGTTTATGGTGTGCCTTTGGTTTGAAAATCTCGAGACGGATCTACCAACCATGGCAAAACTCGAGGCAGAATTGGGGAAATTGAGCGAGGTAAAGAAGAAAGCAAGAAAACTAGACTTGAGCAAGACAAGAAAAATACAGCTCGAGAAAGCGAGGTGAGTTTATGAAATTAACAATTGATCCTCAAGAAGCCCATCATTTTGATGCTAAGAGTTTCCTTGAATATTTAAACAAAGAAATTAGAAAAAGTGAAACTGAAATTTACCATGATGCTTTTTTTGTAATTTTTGAAGGAAAGTGGCAAATCACACCACATTTAATGTGGTTGATAAAAATGGGAACGGACAATGAGAGTGATACAAACTACCCAGGCTGGAATTACTACGCAAGAATGAGTGCGCGAAAATTTGAAACTGCAAATTGGTTTATGGGCTTATCTCAGGAATTTAATTCCGAAGATGATCTTGTGATTATCAAGCAAGATACGATTGATTTAATATCGAGTTCAGTGATAGGTGTACATAATCCGCACAGAGAAAAAACAATAGAACTTTTGTTAGATAAACGTTTAGAATTTTTAGAAAAAATTAAAAATATTGAACTGAATGTACCTAAATATTTAGATTGGGTTGAACCGCCTATTGCCATTTATGGAGATCATATCAAGTTTGTAAGGGGCAGTTTTGGTTCTACTTTCTGTCAAATCAATAAAGAATTTGCGCTAGTAGCGGATTTTGAAGCAAGAATTATTCATCGCTCTGCAACACTTCAAGAAGCCAAAGAAATTATTGAGGAGTATTTATCATGAATGAACTGAATAAATCTTACGATCCCGCAACCGTCGAACCAACTTGGGCTGAACAATGGGCGAAACCAGGCACATTTCGCGCCAATGAAAACTCGAGCAAGCCTGCATTTACGATTGTTATCCCACCGCCGAACGTCACGGGCAGTTTGCATTTGGGTCACGCGCTGGACAACACAATCATTGATATTTTAACGCGCTTTAAACGCATGATGGGCTTCGAGGCGTTGTACCTTCCGGGTACAGACCATGCGGGTATCAGTACGCAAGTGCTGGTGGAGAAAGAATTGGCGACAGAGGGCAAAACCCGTCACGATCTCGGGCGCGAAAAGTTTCTCGAGCGGGTTTGGGAATTTAAAGAAAAAAATGGCGGCACGATTTTAAAGCAGTTGCAACGCCTTGGGGTCAGTGCGGATTGGTCGCGGGAACGTTTCACGATGGATGAGGGTTTGTCTCGAGCGGTGCGGCACACGTTCGTGCAGTATTTCCATAAGGGCATGGCGTACCGTGGCGAACGCATTGTGAATTGGGACCCTGTGGCGCAAACGGTGTTGTCTGATCTCGAGGTTGACCGTGAGGAGCGCCAGGGGAAAATGTACACACTCATTTACAAACTCGAGGATGGTTCGGGCGAAATGATGGTTGCCACGGTGCGTCCTGAAACGATTTTTGCGGATCAGGCGGTGGCGGTGCATCCTGACGATACACGTTTCTCGAGTTTGGTTGGAAAACTGGTACAAATTCCGTTAACGAACCGTTTTGTGCCGATTATTGCCGACTCGAGCGTCGAGATGGATTTTGGTACGGGTTGCCTGAAGATCACTCCGGCGCATGACCCTACGGATTTCGAGATTGGCAAACGCCACAATCTGGGTATGCCAAGCGTGATTGACAAGAGCGCCAAACTGACCAGCGATCTTGTGCCTGAAGCCTTCAGGGGTTTAGATCGTTTTGCGGCGCGAAAACTGGTGGTCAAGGAACTCGAGGCGCAAGAGTTGATGTTTGAAGCCAAAGATTACAAGGTCAGTTTGGGCATTAGTGAACGCACCAAAGAACCCGTCGAACCGCTCGTGATGACGCAGTGGTGGTGCAACATGCAAGAACCGGCGCGGAAGGTGCTCGAGAGTCTGGACCGAGGGCAGATGAAACTTGTCCCAGAGCGCCATGCTAAGGTCAACCGCGATTGGCTCGAGAATATTCGCGAATGGGCGATAGGACGGCAAATCTGGTGGGGGCATCAACTGCCAGCCTGGTACGATGAAGACGGCAAAATTTATGTGCCTGACCTCGAGAATCCTGATTTGGATTGCGACAAAGACCCACGATATGCAGACAAGAAATTAACTCGAGATACCGATGTTTTTGACACTTGGTTCTCGAGTGCGCTGTGGCCCTTTTCGACGCTGGGCTGGCCTGACATTACCCCAGATTTCAAAAAGTTTTACCCAAACGACGTGCTGGTGACGGGGTATGACATTTTGTTCTTCTGGGTTGCCCGAATGCAAATGGCTGGTCTTGAGTTTACCCAGAAAGCCCCGTTTCACACGATTGTGCTGCACGGTTTGTACTTGGACGCCAAGGGTCAGAAAATGTCGAAGTCCAAAAACAACGGCATTGATCCGCTCGAGTTGATGGACAAATTCGGTGCGGACGCGTGCAGGTTCGCTTGGGCGTTCCTTGCTACGGGTGGGCAGGACATCAAGCATGACGAGCGGCGTTACGAGCAAGGGCGGAATTTTGCCAACAAACTCTGGAACGCGTCGCGTTTTGCTTTTGCAAATCTCGAGATTCCCGCTTCGGGCGACCCGATTCCGACACTGGCAGATCGCTGGATTGTCTCGAGGTTGAACGTGGTGATCGAACAAGCCACGCAGGAATTGGCGGCGTTTGATCTGGCGGCAGCGATTCGCACGATTTACGCGTTCACCTGGGATGAATTCTGTGATTGGTACATCGAGGCGGCGAAACCGTCTTTGAAGGCTGGCAATCCTGCGACGCAAGAAATTTTGAAGCACACGCTCAGTAGTATTCTGAAAATGCTCGCGCCGTTTATGCCGTTTATCACGAGTGAAATTTATGCGGCACTGAATCCCAAAGCGGAACAACTGTCCAAACTCGAGTTCCCGATGCCCGAAGCGGATTATCAAGACCCTGGTGCTTTGCGCGAGTTCGGTTATGTGAAAGAGGCGATTTCTTTGGTGCGCAGCTTGCGCTCAGAACTCAACCTTTCACCCGCGCAAACCGTGACGGTCAGCGTGGCAGGTGAAGGACTTGAGGCTGTCAACAAGAACCTCGAGACGTTTAAAGCCTTAGCCAAAGCCGAAATTGGGACGCTCGAGGGGAAAACCCTTGCCAGTGTCGCCCCAGGTTTGGAAGTTCGGGTGGCGTTTGAGGGTTTGGTAGATGAAAACGATTGGCTCGAGAAAGCCAAAAAACGCGTGATCGAGTTTGAAAAACAAATTGCGCAAGCCAAAGGCAAACTCTCGAACGAAGGTTTTGTGGCTCGAGCACCTGCGGAAGTGATTGAAGAGGAAAACCGTCGTGTGGTGGATTTTGGCGCACAACTCGAGCGCTTGAAAGTGGTACTCGAGCAGTTCTAAGTTTTGATTGCACGATATTGAGGCTCGAGAATTTTTTCCTCGAGCCTCAAATTGTATTTTGTGTTACGCTGTCGAGGTGTTTTACTTGCTTGAGATTCTAAATTAAGTTTGTGAAACACAACTTGGAAATGTTTCCAGTAAACCAAGGTGGAAACCAAGTTTTTGAAGGGATTGGCGTGAAACTGACGATTCAAGAGGTGGCTCAAAAAGCGGGGGTTGGTGTTGGAACAGTCTCGAGGGTTTTAAACAACCACAAAAGCGTGCGCCCTGAAACCCGCGAACGTGTGCAAGCCGCCATGAATGAAATGGGTTTTGTACCCAATCCGCACGCTCGGCGCGTGGCTGGCGGTAAAAGTTATACGGTATCAATTATTTTACAGGTCATTGGCACAGAATTTTACTTGCGCCTCTTAAACGGTCTGGAGAAAACCCTCGAGACTCATCGGTACGACAGCGCCCTATTCCCATTGATTGGACGCGAACGGATCGAGCGTTACCTCAACTCGAGTACGCTGGCATACCAGTCCGACGGCATTGTCATGGCAACCCACAACTTGGGCGAGTTGTATCCCGACGGCAAACTGCCAACCCGTCAACCTGTGGTAATCGTGGACGGGCTGAATGAACATTACGACAGTGTGTACTTGGATAACCGTTTTGGTGGTGAACTTGCGGCTCGAGCCTTGTCGGGTTTTGAGGGCGAAATTTATGCGATCAGCGTGCATCAAGACATTGACGAGGTGTTTGCCAAAACCGTATTTGACGAACGCATCGAAGGTTTTAAAGCCGCGCTCGAGGAAGCGGGACGCCCAATCTTCGAGTCGCACATTAGCACCGTTTCGTTCAATTTGGACAATGCCAGAACCGCCGCCCGAGAAATTTTAGAAAATACCACCATGCCAGTGAACATTTTCGCGGCAGCAGACTTGGTGGCGCTTGGTGTTCTCGAGGAAGCCGCACGGTTAAACCTCGAGGTTGGACGTGAAGTGCGCGTGATTGGTTTTGATGACCACCCTTGGTCGGCGGAACGCGGTTTGACCAGCGTGCATCAACCCGTCGAAGCGATGGGGGCGGCGGCGGCGGAATTGCTGGTGGACAGGCTTTCGGGTTATGACGGTGCGCCGCGTAAAGTGCGCTTTGAACCGCGCCTCGTTGAACGTGCTTCAACCTTGCATTCTGGTGATTGAGTGAAAATCGCGGTACTTTTCTGATTTTTGGCTATACTGCTTCCATGCCTCGAGTTTTAGATCAAACAAAAATTGTGACCGTCAATGAGTACCTCGAGTTTGAAGAAACCGCGACGGACAAACATGAATTTGTGGACGGTCAGGTTTTTGCGATGGCAGGGGCGAGCAATCCACATAACCGAATCACACTCAGGTTGGCAGCCATGTTGCTCGAGGCAGAAACTGGAAATTGCCGTACTTTCAGTAGTGATATGAAACTTCAGATAGGTGAGATTTATTATTATCCCGACGTGATGGTGACGTGTTCGGAAATTGATCTTGGCAAGAATGCGCAAACTCGTCCGTGTGCCATTATTGAGGTACTTTCTGGCAGCACTGCCGACATTGATCGCGGTGAAAAATGGCAGAATTATCAGAAGCTCGAGAGTTTGAAAACTTATGTACTGCTCGATCAAACCAAGGTCACTGCCGAAGTCTTTCAACGCCTGCCCGATGATGCTTGGCGTTACGAAAAACTCGAGTTGGGCAGTAAACTCAAAATTCCGTGTTTAAACCTCGAGATTTTGCTCGAAGATATTTACCGAGGCGTAGAATTCTAAAAATTTGCAGTTGTAATGACACTTTTCCAAATACTCGAGCGTGTTAATCTCAGATTACCGCAGGAGGTAAGAATCATGACGATTACGGCTTTAAAGCCAGTCTCGAGTACCCAACTTGATGGTGTTCACCTGGAATTTCGCAGTGTATTGCGTGCTTTTGTGCGCGATCAGGTGTTGCCGCTCGTGGATGAAAGCGAAAAGAGTAAGTCTTTCCCGAAACATCTCTGGTCTAAACTGGCAGATTTGGGCGTGTTGGGGATTGGTTTGCCCGAAAGCGCGGGTGGTACGGGCGATGCCGATTCGGTATCCATGATGATCTTTGCCGAGGAACTCTCCAAAGCCTCGGGTGGCATTGCGATCACACCGATTGCTAGTTCTTATTTGGGTGGTCCGTACCTGGCAAAATTTGGCACGCCAAGCCAGCAAAAAACCTATCTCGAGCCGATGATTGCGGGCAAAATGGTGGCAGCCATTGCGATTACCGAACCTGGAGCGGGTTCGGACGTAGCGGGAATCTCGAGCGTGGCGCGTAAAGTTGAGGGCGGATACCGAATCAGTGGTTCTAAAATTTTTATCACCAATGGCGGTATTGCCGATTGGTTGATTGTCGCGGCAAAAACCGACCCAACCGAGCGTCACAAGGGCATCAGTCAATTCATCGTTTTGCCTTCCGATGCGGGTTTTAGCGTGGGTCGTCCGCTCGAGAAAATGGGTTGGCATAGTTCGGATACCCGAGAACTGCGGTTTGACGATTGTTTTGTGCCTGATGACCGTCTGGTTGGCGAGGTCGGACGCGGTTTTTACCAGATTGCCAGCGCCTTCCAAACCGAGCGTTTGGTCTTGTGCGGCATGGCGCTCGGTCACGCGCAAGTTTGCTTGGATTTGTCGCTCGAGTACGCCAAACAGCGCGTGGCGTTTGGTCAGGCAATCGGCAAATTTCAAGCCATTCGGCATCAACTCGCGCAGATGGCGATTGACTTAAAAACCTCGAGACTATTGGCGCTCGATGCGGCGCATAAACTCGACGCGAATGCACACGATTCGCTAGAGGTCGTCAGCATGGCAAAATACCATTGCTGCCGTGTGGCGAACACGATTGCCGATCATGCGATGCAAGTGTTTGGCGGCATGGGTTATCTCGAGGAAACCAGAATCGCGCTGCATTTTCGGGATGCCAGAATTTTACGCATTGGTGGTGGCACGGACGAGATCATGCTCGAGGTGGTTGCCAAGCAAATGGGGTTGTAATCATGCCGCGTTATCGCAGTTTGCTGTTTGCGCCTGGAAACCGTGCCGATTTGATTGTAAAACTGCCCCGTTCAAATCCTGACGCGGCGGTGATTGATCTCGAGGATGCTATTCCAAACAATGATGCTGCCAAAACTGGAGCTAGGGAAATGGCTCGAGAATCAATCGGAAAGCTGCTGGCTTCAAACCCAAAATGTGCTGTGTTCTTGCGGGTCAATGCCGTCTCGAGCCAGTGGTTTCAAGCCGATATGGAATTAACGGCAGGTTTGACAGGCGTTGTGATTCCCAAACTCGAGCGTGCCGAACAACTCGACGCGGTTGATGAAGCGCTCGAGGGTAAAGTTTTGCAACTGATTGTTGGCATCGAAACCGCTCGAGGGGTTGAGCGGGTTCGTGAATTGCTGCATCCGCCCGTGAGCGCCGTGTATTTTGGCGCAGAAGATTTTATTGCCGATATGAATGGCGTGCGCACTTTTGAGGGTCTCGAGGTTTTGTACGCCCGTTCGCAAGTGGTTTTGGCGGCTCGAGTTCGTGGGGTGCAGGCGCTGGATATTATCGAGGCGAAATTTCGGGATTCGGACGCGTTTCGAGCCAGCGCCAATATGGGGCGTTCGCTGGGATTCACGGGAAAAATGTGCATTCACCCAGATCAGGTTGCCATTGCCAACGATGTTTTCAGTCCGTCCGTCAGCGACCTCGAGCGAGCCGAAAAACTCTTGGACGCTTTTGAGAAAGCCGCGTTTTACGGTTCTGGCGTGATCGAATTTGAAGGGCAGATGGTGGACGAACCGATGCTTGCTAGGGCGCGAATGATGCTCGAGGCTGACGAAGAGGCGATGCGATGAGTGTATCTGGAAAGTGGTTTGAAGAACTCGAGCTTGGCTTGCTGATTCCGCATCGTACAACCCGCACGATCACCGAAAGCGATAACGTTTTTTTCAGCACCATGACCATGAATCCGCAACCTTTGCACCTCGATCAAGAATTCGCGGCGCGTTCGGAATTCGGAAAGCCACTGGTCAACAGCATGTTGACTTTAAGTTTGCTGATTGGCTTAAGCGTTCCCGAAATCACGCTCGGAACGCTGGTGGCAAACCTCGGTTTTGAAAGCATCGAGTTTCCCAAACCCGTTTTTCACGGCGATACCATTCATGCCCAAAGCACCGTGATCTCGAGCCGCGCCTCAAATTCTCGTCCGAATGCTGGGATTGTCGGACTCGAGCACCTTGCCATCAACCAACGCGGCGAAATTGTTTGTCAATGCAGCCGAACGATTTTGGTGTTTCGTCGCCCAGCCCTGGAGTCCGCATGAAGTTCCAAACCACCATCACCGACTTTGAGCGTCAAAAACCAGCCTTTCTCGCCAACCAGAATGCCTGGAAAAGCTTGCTCGAGAGTATCTCTGACTCGGAAGCCCAGATTCGGCTTGGCGGCGGTTTAAAAGCCTCTGAGCGCCAACACGCCAAAGGACGGCTGACGGCTCGAGAACGCATTGCCAAACTGATTGACCCAAACTCGAGTTTTGATGAACTGATGCTGTTCGCGGGTTTTGAAATGTACCCCGACGAGGGCGGCTGTCCGTCTGGCGGCGTGGTCACCGGCATTGGCAAACTGAACGGACGCGATTGGATGCTGATCGCCAACGATGCCACCGTTAAAGCTGGCGCGTTCTTTCCGATTACCGCCAAAAAAGTGATTCGCGCCCAAACCATCGCGCTCGAGAATCGCTTGCCAATTGTCTACCTGGTCGATTCTGCGGGGGTTTTTTTGCCGATGGCGGACGAGGTTTTTCCCGACCAAGACGATTTTGGACGCGTGTTTTACCTCAATGCCCGCATGAGTGCGCTGGGTATTCCACAAATTGGCGCGATCATGGGTTTGTGCGTGGCTGGCGGCGCGTACCTGCCCGTGATGTGCGACACGCTCGTCATGACCGAAGGCTCTGGTTTGTACCTGGCGGGACCCGCGCTGGTCAAAGCCGCGATTGGGCAGACCGTGGATTCCGAAGAACTCGGCGGCGCAAGTATGCACTCGAGTATCGCAGGCACAGCCGATTACCGCGAGCCAGACGATGATGCGGCAATAAGACGTGTTCGCAGTTTGGCAGCCAGTTACAGCCCGAACGATATCGCGGCGTGGGCAAAAAATCGCATCACCACCCTCGAGCCACAACTCAACCCAAACGACATTCTCGGTTTGGTCAGCGTGGATGCCAGCAAACCTTACGACGCTCGAGAGATCATCGCCAGAATTTTTGATGCAGGTGAATCTGGAAACTCGAGTTTTGAGGAGTTCAAAGCCGAGTACGGCGAAACGATGCTGACTGGCTTTGCGCGTCTGGGTGGGTTTCCCGTGGGTATTGTCGCCAATCAACGCCAGATCATTAGAAAGAATAACCGTATCGAAGTGGGCGGCGTGATTTACAGTGAATCTGCCGACAAAGCCGCAAGATTTATTTTGAACGCCAATCAGGCGGGTGTGCCACTGATTTTTCTCTCCGACGTGACTGGTTTTATGGTCGGACGCGACAGCGAACAAACGGGCATTATTCGGCGCGGCGCAAAAATGGTCAATGCCGTCAGCAACAGCGTCGTTCCGAAAATCACGGTCATCACCGGTGGCTCTTACGGCGCGGGAAATTACGCCATGTCGGGACGCGCCTTCGCACCAAGATTCTTATACCTGTGGGGCAGCGCCAAATATGCCGTCATGAGTGGACAATCTGCCGCCAGAACCTTGACCGACGTGCGAAAAGCCCAACTCGAGCGTCAAGGGAAAAAGTTGGATGATGAAGATTTGAAAGCGCTGCAAACTGAAATTACCACGCAGTACAACCATCAACTCGACCCACGTTACGGCGCGTCCAGACTTTGGGCAGATGCGATCATCCACCCGCTCGAGACTCGAGAGCGTCTGATTCGCACGCTCGAGGTTTGTGCTCAAAACGCAACCCGAGAAGAACTGAAATTGGGCGTTTTTCAGGTTTGATAGACTCGCTCGAGCCGATTGCCAACGCTGGTTAAAATCTCGTAAGCGTTCGTTCCAGCCCAACCCGCCACACGCTCGGCGCTGATGCTCGAGTTTCCAAAAATGATGACTGGCGTGCCGACGGGAAACTCGAGATTGCCAATGTCAACCAGAATTTGATCCATGCAAATACGCCCAACCACAGGAAAAATCTGCGCTGCGATTTCAACTTGTGCTTGCCCACTCGCGGCTCGAGGATAACCGTCGGCGTAACCAAAACGCACCGTTGCCAAGGTGGTTTCCTTGGTTGACGTCCACTTCGCGTTGTAACTGGCGATTTCACCAGGAAAAACCCGTTTGGTCATCGTGACCCAAGCCTGAACCGTCATGGCTGGCTCGAGGTTCAGAACGCCGTTCATGTCCTCGCCTGGGGCGTAACCGTACAAGCCAATGCCAGGTCGAATCAAATTAAAAATTTCACGGTGCAA
>JAYVRX010000066.1:0-6648 GCA_043775825.1 Deinococcales bacterium | reverse complement strand
AAAAAGTCTCTCGAGTTTTTGAACCTCGAGAGACACGAGCATGTGTAATCAATTCATTTTCTGTTAACGAATCAATCTGACCTTAACCCGAAGATCAGAAATTTTCGCCCAAGACTGTTCAGCCGTGAGTATTTCAACACCCAGGGTTTCAGCAACGGCAATACAAACGCAATCCCCAAGAGATAAATCGTAAGGATGCCTTCTCGCGTAAAAAAACGCTGCTGCCAATGCAATATTCTTATCCATTGGAATAATCTCAAGGTTCAAAGCAAGTACGTCACGCTCGACTTGATTTGCAGGTGCGCTACCATTGGATACGAGTTTACCGATCACCTCGGTTAGATTCGGGGCAGCAATCATTCCACCCATTTTGATTTGCAGTCGGGTGTTTTCATAACCAGGTTCGCGCTGAAACCAAGCCAAGATTACGCTCGAATCAAGCACTCGAGGTTCTGCACGAAGAATTTTAGGTTTCATTTTTTCCGAACTTCAGCTTGACGTTCTTCATGCAATTCTGCGGCAAGCGATCTGTTCGGATTGGCATATTTACCCTCGAGAGCATCAAGTAAATCATCAAAGCGTTCGAGCGTAATGGATTGACCTTGTTGGCTCAATACCAACTTATCGCCCGGCAGAAGGTGCAATGCTGCCCGCATTTCGGCTGGAATAACAATTTGACCTTTTGCACTGATGATCGCTTCTTTTAAAAGTTGAGTCATGGTTTACCTCAGGTAAATTGTAGCACAAGTTAAAAAAGTAAACCGCAAAAATTAAAAAATCTCTCGAGCCTTTAAAACTCGAGAGAGACAACTTTATTGCTTTTTAGTTCAGAACGTCAATGCGTGCGAACGTCGCATTCTCTTCAATAAACGCCCGACGCGGCGCGACATCATTGCCCATCAAATCTTTAAAAACCTCGGTGGCATCGAGCACGTCCTGAATGCCCACGTGACGCATCACACGACGCTCTGGATCGAGCGTGGTTTCCCACAATTGCTCTGGATTCATCTCGCCTAAACCTTTGTAACGTTGAATGCTGGTGCTGGACTTATCGCCAACCTCGAGCAATCTGGCTTGCAGCGCGGCTTCGTCGTACAGGTACTCGTGTTTGCGCCCAATTGAAAGTTTGAACAGTGGTGGTTGCGCAATGTACAAGTAACCCGCCTCGATGATCGGACGCATAAAACGGTAAAAGAAAGTCATTAAAAGCACCGAAATGTGCGAACCGTCCACGTCGGCATCGGTCATGATCACAATTTTGTGATAGCGAATGTTGGACAAATCAAAATGCTGGTTGTCGCCCGTGCCTTGCAAACCCGCCCCGATAGCCGCGATCATGCTGCGAATTTCAGTGTTTTTGAGGATTTGCCCCAAGGTGGCTTTTTCGACGTTCAAGACCTTACCGCGCAGTGGCAAGACTGCCTGAAACTTCCGATCTCGAGCACCTTTCGCCGTACCGCCTGCGGAGTTACCCTCGACCAGCAAGAGTTCGGATTCGGCTGGGTCTTGGCTTTGGCAGTCCGCGAGTTTACCCGCCATAAAGTCGTTGTCGAGCGGGTTGACGCGGCGCACCAAATCTTTGGCTTTACGCGCCGCATCCCTGGCTCGAGCGGCATCGGCGGCTTTTTCGACCAGAGCCTTGCCAAGCTTCGGGTTTTCCTCGAGGAATTCTGTTAGTTTTTCGCCAACCACGGCGTTAACCGCACCTTGGGCTTCTGGATTGAGAAGCTTGATTTTAGCGTTCGATTCAAATTGTGGATCACCAAGTTTGACACTAATCACACAATGCAGTCCCTCGAGCCAATCGTCGCCCGTTGGCGAGATCGCGCCTTGTTTGAGGAGGTTCTTGGCTTTGGTGTACTGATTCATGACCCTGGTGAAGGCGGTACGGAAACCCGTCATGTGGGTGCCACCGTCGCGGTTGGTAATCATGTTGGCGTAAGCAACCAGGGTGTAATCGTATTTTGTGGTGTGAACGAAACCCACTTCGACTTCAATATCGTCCACCATGCCTTTAAACATGATTGGAGTGTCGTACAAGAGTGGACTTTCTCCGGTTAAACTTTTGGCGTATGCACCAACGCCACCTTTTTCGTGAAAGGTTTCAGTTTTCTGGTGACCCTCACGCTCATCGGTCAAAATAATTTTGATACCACCCGTCAAGAACGCCAATTCGCGCAAACGGCGACGAATTCGACTGTATTCCCAGTGCGTAACAATGTCCTTAAAAACGGCTGGGTCTGGCTTGAAGGTGATGATTGAACCGTTACGACCCAATGTGTTTTCACCAATGATATGAAGCGGTTCGGTCAGTTCGCCACTGGAAAAACCAATGCGGTATAGGTCTTTGCCTTTGCGAATATCAACTTGCAAAAATAATGACAACGCGTTGACAACTTTAGCGCCGACCCCGTGCAGACCGCCAGAAACCTTGTATGCGCCATCGTCGAATTTTCCACCAGCGTGCAAATCGGTAAACGTGACTTCGACGGCGGGACGACCACCTTCGGAAGCCATCGCATCAACTGGGAAACCACGTCCGTTATCGCCGACACTCACAGATTCGTCTTTGTGAATGGTTACGGTAACAGTATCGGCAAAACCAGCAAGTCCCTCATCAATGGCGTTGTCAATGATCTCTGTGACCAGTTGGTGAAATCCGTCTACGCCCGTACCGCCCTGCAAGTACATGCCTGGGCGTTTGCGGACACCATCAAGACCTTTAAGGACTTTAATATTTTCAGAGGTGTAATTATCAGCACCCTCAGCTAGCGCCTCTGGACTTAAACCAACATCCTCGAGTTCGATAATGTCGTGTACGACTGGTGCTAACAGTGTTTCCTGGCTGGCTTGATCGCTCATGCTTTCTCCTTTTGACCCTCAAAATGTGGTGGGTCGCTTCGTGTTGTGCGAAGTTTTTGCGTGGTGTGCGCACTCAAAAAATCGGCTCGAGTTTGAACTCGAGGCTCGAGTACGTTGAGTTCGGGCGGTTTTTCGCCTGAAACAGAATTATACCCCACAAGTCCTTATCTTGCAAGCGCGTTATTTGCGTGCTGAACGTGCTTTTCTCAATTCGAGCGAGTCGTGTGACATGTGTTTTGTGATGCTTAAAAAATGCGTCAGGCACAAGGTTTCTTGAGAAAACAAAAACCGATGCTCGAAATGTCATTTTTCAGTCATGAACACTGCAACTTAAAAACGATAGAATACAAACATGGCAGGATTAATTCTTCCCCTCAGTATTGTGCTTCTGGTTGCCTTCGCAGCTTTGTGCGTTCTCGCACTGCTCAACCTTAGAAAAACCGAATTGCCCCCGTATTACTCGAGCATTTTGAACGTCACGCACAGCATTTACGCCCTCAATTTTGTCAATGCCCTGATCGCTGGCGGTGGACAACTCGGAATGCGGTATGTGCTCGAGTACCTGCTGGTGTATGTCGGGGCTGGCGTTCTGTACACCCGTGGCTTGCTGCCAGGTGGCTTCATGTGGCGCATCCTGACCAACCCGCCACGCGTTCCGCAAGGCATGGCGCAAGGCATGGGATGGTGCTTTGCAGCCATTCTGGGGTATATCTTCTTCTGGTTTAGCAAGGGAGCAAGGTTAAACTAAAAACAGCGAACCAAGAATCTCGAGGAGCGAAATTATGGAAACCAAAAAAGCTCGAGGTCAAGATTTCATTCAAGTGCTCGAGGGTGAATACGCACTTATTAGTTTGCCAGCCGATTCGAGCTTGACGCTGCCTGCGGGTGGAAACCTAAAAATAGCGATTCATGACCCTGTAGAAATTACTTTGGTGCTCGAGGTCAGCGCCTGGGAAAAAATTGCCGCTCAACACTTAAGCGCCAAAGTTGGACGCGGTTACCGCGCCATTCGACTCTCACAAGATTTTCCACTCGAGACGGTGGGCGTCATGGCGAAACTGACCGGTGCTCTGGCGCAGGCTGGTGTGAGCATCATGGCGTACAGCACTTACAAAACCGATGTGGTGCTGGTCAGGTCGTGGGAGTTGACGCAAGCGGTTGGGGTGCTTTGGGATTTACGGTTCTAATTTCGAGCTTTCAAGCTGCACGAATGGCTCGAGCAATTTCAATCACCCTGGATAAGCTGGCACTGGCGTAATGGTTGGTTTCGTAACGTTGAATTTGTTGTTCTTTCAACCCAAGTCGTTTTGCAAGTGCGGCTTGGGTTAAACCTGCCGCAATTCTGGCACGAACAAGACGCTCTGGTAATGCCTCGAGTTCGCTGGGCAGCACTTGTTCATCGCTGTGCTGTAATGCTTCAAAAGCGCTTACTTCTTCACGCAGTGTCTCGAGTTGTGATTCGATGCCCTCACGCCTTGTTTGGTAGGCGATTTCGTGCAGTGAGTGACGTTGTGCTTCAAGGTTTTTGAGTGAGGTTTCAAACTTTTGAATCCAGTTTTTGGTGATGCCGTATTGTCGTTTGTTCTGAATCATAAAATCACCTCTTCGAGCGAACTTAAATCAAGTCTCAGAATGCCTTTTCGATGCCCTTCTCGAGTATGTTGAAAGAATTCCAAAAATGGTTCGCCGTCCATTCCTGCAAGCCAAGATGCTGCGTAACATTCACAACCAAATTTTCGTTTCATGGCAGCACTTTTATTCTTGTGGTCAAGCAATATGGGTTCAATCAGACGCAATTCTTCCCAGTCTAGATGAGCTTCATCGTAGACAACATCAATGTCGTTTGGGTCTATTTTGTTGCTGATAAAACTGCCATCAATCCAAACTGTCTGACATCCAGCTTGACGAAGTGAGTCGAGTGCAGCACGTAAACCAGTCAGGAGTTGAATTCAACGAACGGTGGTGGCATAACGAATCTCGAGGGTTTCCCAAGTCGTGGGATGTTCACCTGGTGGAAGATTGCCACGTTTATCGAACGGCGGAATCACAGAACACAATTTTATTGTTGTGTTTTAATCCTGTCAAGTTTTCAACATCACTCGAGCATCTCAACTTGCCCAACTTCAACCCCGCCCATTAGAATCCAACCGTGAACGATTACTCCCCCCTCGAGACAGAATTTATTGAATTACTGCGCGGCGCGGTCAGCATTGCCAGCCTCAGCACCCAAGAAGCGGATGTCTCGAGGTATTTGGTGCGTTGGATGCACCGTCACGGGTTTCAATCTGAAATGGACGGCGCGGGCAGTGCGGTCGGCGCAAGGGGCACGGGCAAACTCGAGATTGTGCTGCTTGGACATATTGACACCGTGCCTGGTGAAATTTCGGTGCGCATCGAGGATGGTGTGCTTTGGGGTCGTGGCAGCGTGGACGCCAAAGGACCGTTTTGTACGTTTGTGGCTGCCGTCGCCAGCCTTCCAGATCATGTGCTCGAACGCGCCAGATTTATTTGCGTGGGCGCAGTCGAGGAGGAAGCCGCCTCGAGCAAGGGGGCGCATCACGCCCTGGCGCGATACAACCCCGCGTATTGCATCATCGGTGAGCCTTCAGGTTGGGACACGATCACGCTTGGTTACAAAGGGCGTTTGGTGGTCAAAGCCAAACTCGAGAAAGACAATTTTCACAGCGCAGGCGAAGGCAGCACCGCGAACGAGGACATGGTACGACTTTGGAATGCGCTCGAGGTTTGGGCAAAAGAATTCAACGCCGACCACCGTGTGTTTGACAGCGTACAAGTATCATTGCAAGCCATGCAATCCGAGAACGACGGAATGCGACAAAAATGCGAAGCAACCATCGGCTTGCGCCTACCGCCACGCCTTCAACCCGACGATGCGTTTGACCTGCTCGAGCAAGTCAAAAATAAGCTCGAGATGCCACACTTGCGCCTGGCGTACACTGGGCGCGAAGAACCGCACCGTGGTCCAAAAGACACGGCGCTCACTCGAGCCTTCAGAATTGCGATTCGGGCGGCTGGGGTGCAACCACAACTGACCCTGAAAACGGGTACAAGCGACATGAACGTGGTTGCGCCCTTGTGGGGTTGCCCAATCGTCGCTTATGGTCCTGGAGACAGCACGCTCGACCACACACCCACAGAACGCCTCGAGATCAAAGAATACTTGGATGCGGTGAAGGTTTTACGTGGTGCGCTCGAGCGATTGGTGATGACTTAACAGCATGTGCTAAAATCGTGGCATGAAAAGTATGCTTGAAAAAGAAACAGCAGCCCGAATCAATGTCACCATCCCACCACGGCTCGCACGGTTTTTAGACGAATACCAAACATGGCACGGACTCGAATCACGCAGTGCTGTGGTTGCACTGGCAATTCAAACCTTAAAAGATTTAGATATGCAGTACGGTTATGCCGAACAAGCCGAGTATCAACGCAAGCACCCCGAAACATTCATCGGATTGGATACATCCGATGGTCTTGATCCCGAGGACAGCAAAAAGTGGACTCATTCGGCATGAAATTACTGCGCCGAGGCGACATTTACCCCGTTAATTTCAGACCCGATGGACGTGAAGGTGAAGCCGCCCAAATTCATCCTGCCGTTATTGTCAGCAACAACCAAGTGAATGCCCAAGCGGTATTGATTCAGGTGATGCCAGTCTCGAGTAATTTACAGTAAATTCGGTATTTGTTGAGAATCATACGATATAGTTACACGCAGCGAACCAAGCACCTACCAACACGCCAGAAATCAATCCCTCCGCCCGA
>JAYVRX010000065.1:0-2069 GCA_043775825.1 Deinococcales bacterium | reverse complement strand
CGTTCACGAATGCCATGCGGCTCGAGAATGGTTTGTTGGGCGCGATCAACCAAGCGCTACACGAACTTGATTTTGAAGCCAACCCGAACGCGCTCGAGCTTTTATGGCAATGCCGATGCGGTCGTGACAAAGCCTTGCAATCCCTGACTTTTTTTGGCGATGTCGAACGCCAGGAGATGATTGAAAATGGTGGGCAAGAGGTCGTGTGTCACTGGTGCAACGAAAAATACTTGATCACACCCGACGAACTCTCCAAGCTCGAGTTGCAAGCTTAATGCAACCCTCAAAAATACTGCTGGCGGTCATCATGACGGCGGCTGGCGTGATTCATTTTGTCAACCCGAAAATTTACGTGTCGATCATGCCAAAGTACCTGCCCTGGCATCTGACGCTCGTGTACGTTTCAGGTTTTCTCGAGATATTGTTTGGTGTGGGTTTGCTGACAGGGTTCTCGGGTTTTGCTGCCTGGGGTTTGATCGCCTTGTTTGTGGCGGTGTTTCCCGCAAACCTGAACATGGCGCTGCATCCCGAGCTTGCCCCGCAAATCCCTGGGGTACTGTTGTGGTTTAGGTTGCCGCTTCAAGCTGTTTTGATTTGGTGGGCTTGGCAGTTTACTAAAATCTGAATAAAAAAAACCGCCTCAAAGCGGTGATGTAAAACAGTATACAGCCCTATTCGCTTCTTGACCCCTAAAACAGCACCTGTCTTGATGCCAAAACGCACCTTCTTGCCGCTAAAGACAGCACCTCACGGGCTTGCGGCGCTTCTTGACCATAAAATGCACCTAACGGGCTTGGGGCGCTCACGGGCGGAATCGCTTCGGGCTTGGGCGC
This sequence comes from Deinococcales bacterium, assembly GCA_043775825.1. Classification (GTDB taxonomy): domain Bacteria; phylum Deinococcota; class Deinococci; order Deinococcales; family JAAFIG01; genus JANXTZ01. The sequence continues at coordinate 1,236 of JAYVRX010000065.1, read as the reverse complement.
TTCTCCCACACGGCGGGAGAAGGGAGATTGAGTTCTTTACACGTGTGGCTCGAGGTTTTCTTTTTTTGGTGGTAAGTTTTCATTTAACCCGCAATAATGCTTCCATACAGTTTCGGGTCAAAATTTCCACCAGAAACGACGCAAACGGTTTTCCCCTCGAGTTTGACAGCACCGCTTTGAATTGCCGCCAAGGTCAAAGCGCCCGTAGGTTCAACTGCCAATTTCGCCTCGAGTGCGTACCAGCGTGTGGCATCGCGCACGGCGTCTTCGGTCACGGTCACGATGTCATCGACCAAGCTCGAGATGATTTTAAAGTTGCGCTCACCGATGCTTTGGGTTCGCACGCCATCGCAAATCGTGCGGGTGGTTAAACTCGAGTCCCATTCGATAATTTTGCCTGCTTGAAAGCTGGCTCGAGCGTCGGCGGCAAGTTCGGGTTCGACCCCGATGACTCGAGCTTTGGGAATGAGTGATTTGATGGCAACGGCAATGCCAGACAGTAGACCGCCGCCACCGACGCAAACCAAAACGTTGTCCACGTCCGGTAAATCCTGGGCGATCTCGAGTCCAACCGTGCCTTGACCCGCAATGATGGCTTCAAAATCAAAGGGCGGCACATAACTCAAGTTTCTGGAATCACGAATCTCGAGCGCCATTTTCATGCGTTCAACGCTCGAGTTTGGGCAACGAACGATCTCAGCACCCCAGGTTTTGGTGCGCATCACTTTGATTTCGGGTGCGTTCTCTGGAATCACAATCACGGCAGGCACGCCGAACAAATGCGCGGCTGCCGCCACCCCCTGCGCGTGATTGCCGCTCGAGTCTGCGACCACCCCCAGGGCGCGAACATGCTCTGGCAGGCTGGCGAGGGCATTGTAAGCGCCACGAAATTTGAACGAACCCGTGCGCTGAAGGTTCTCGGGTTTGGCGTACACCTCGCCCAACATCGGTAAACGCAATAAGGGTGTGCGAACCGCCATGCCAGCAATTCGCCCAGCGGCATTTTGAATGTCATTGAGGGTGACGGGTAAGACACTTAAATCCATGAACCAAGTCTAACCCAAGCCGCCAACATCCAAAACTTTAGTGTCTTGCGTAAGCCCAGTTGAACCACGACATCAAACTTGGGTTACTCGAGTTTGCCACAAAGATTTCGTTTCAAGCCTTTTCTCAAAGTGAGGTGAACCGAGAAACGACGGTAAAAACCATTGTCCGAGAAGTTCGCTCGAGATTCTG
>JAYVRX010000064.1:0-25964 GCA_043775825.1 Deinococcales bacterium | reverse complement strand
AATCTTGATCAGATCGGCTTTGCTGAGTTTATTTGGATCAGGCAATTTTGCCATGAAAGATTCTACCGCATCTGACTGACCCGCTAATCATGTACATTCAATCGTCCAATCAATTCAAACGCCGTTTTCGGTGCTCTCTCAAGTCCCGCAGTCAACATTTTTTCTGCATCCTCAATCCGTCCCAACCTCACCATTGCATTCCCAGCCTCGAGATGCGCTCGAGTCATCCACTCATAGGCTACATCTTGCTGCTCGAGTATTTCTGTGGCGTGCTCGAGGGCTTTGTGGTACTGCCCAGAGTAAAAGTAAAATTCTGCCAGTCCAAGCGCCGATTCAATCTCGAGATCACGCTCACCAAGGTACGTGGCAATTTCAATGGCGGCATGAACATCTTCTCCCCAACCAATGCGTTCGTCCAAGGCTTTCCACAGCGCGGCTCGAGCGGTGTGAATACGAAATTGCTCGTGTTGATTCACGCCATTCTCGAGCGCACGGGCGTAATGCTCGAGCGCGTCGCGGTAGGCATACACGGTTCGGGCGGCTTCGGCGGCTTTGATGCGCCACGGTGCGGCTTGGGTTTTCAGGTCGGCTTGCTCGAGGTGGTCGGCAATGCGAGCGGGTTGTCCGTGGGTGCTCTCTAAGGTGGCGGCGAGGCGTTTGTGCAGCAGTTTACGGCGGTCTGCGCTCAGGGCGTTGCTGAGGCTGCGGCGAATCAGATCGTGATGAAAACGGTGTCCTTGCTGGTCGGCTTGCAGAATGCCCGCATGGTTGGCTCGCTCCAGGGCTTCCAAACCCAGCCATTCGTCCAGGGCGGTGGCTTGTGCCAGTTCGTTCAGTTGAAAGTTGTCGCCTGTCAGGCTGGCAGCGTCGAGCATTCGGCGCACGGCGGGTCCAAGGCGGTCTATGCGTTGCAGCACGGCTTGGCGCACGCTCTGCGCCAGTGGAAGTTCGGTGTAATCTTGGGTTTGGGCGTCGTAGGGGGTGCTCCAGACGCCGCTCGAGTCTTTGACCAGCGTGCCAGCCTCGAGCAAATCGCGCAGTGTCTCGAGCACGAACAATGGGTTTCCGGCGGTGGCGTCGAACAACCTTTTGGCAAAAACCGTGCCGCCCGTGCTGCCACTGATGGCTTGCACCAGGCTTAAGATCATGGTTTCATTCAGTGGCTCGAGGTGAATGCGGGTCAGTAAACCATCGCGCTCGAGGTGGGCGATGGCTCGGGTCGCGGCGGGGTTTTCGCTCAGTTCGCTTGGTCTGGTGGTGGCAATCAGTTTGATACCTGCTGTTTTGGCGCGTTTTGCCAGTTGCACAATGAGTTCGCTGCTGGTCGCGTCAAACCAGTGAAAGTCGTCCAGCAGCAATGTGCCGTTGGGTTGCACGGTAGCAATCAGCGCGTGGGTTAAGCCTTCCAAAAATCGGGCGCGACCTTCAGGCAGGGCTTCACTGTCGGCACTGGGCGCATCTGGCTCGAGTTCTGGCACAAGTCTGGCGGCTTCGTGTCGCCAAATAGGTTCTAGCTCAAGGGTTTGGCTGGCAAGATAGGCACGTAAGGCGCTTGCCACTGGAAACAAGGGCGTGCCGCTCGAGAGTTCCTGACCGCTTAAAACCAAAGTGTTGCCGCTGGCTTGGGCAAATTCTATTGCCAGTCGGGTTTTGCCAACGCCTGGTTCGCCCTCAATCAAGATCAGGCTGGTTTCGCTGGTCTCGAGTTGCGTCCAGGGTTGATCGCGTCCGATCATGGGCGGGGCTTGAAATGGGTTTTCGGCTGGTATGGTTTTGCTTGGTTTGAGGCTCGAGTTTCGTCCCGAACGAATCCGTTCCGCAAGGCGAATTGTTTCGGGCAGAGGCTCAAGTCCCAGTTCTTGTTTTAAAATCTGGCAGCAGCGTTCAAACCTCGCCAATGCCTCTTGGCGTTCACCCAACATCGAATGCAGCCGCATGGCTTCACGGTGATGGTGCTCTTGAAGTTCATCCTCTTCGAGGAGTGCCAGGTATGCCCTCAGTGCGCCGCGTGGGTTTCCTGCCGCCTCGAGGGCGACTGCTTGATGCTTCAGAGCGTTGCGGCGTTGGCTGGACAGGGTTTCACGCCAAGCATCTACCCATTCCTCGAAGGCTGGAGCGCCGCGCCATTGTGTCCCCTCGAGAAACACGCCCTTGCAATACTCGAGGGCAGCCTCGAATTGTTCGGCTTTGATGGCGTTTTGAAAGCGTGCCACATCCGTCTCGAGCGGTAGTTTGAGTCTTAATTGATCGCCTTCGATCAACAAATGACCCTCGAGTGTCGTGGCGCGAATACGCCGCAATTCTTGACGCAAGTTGGTGCGGGCGGCAGAGTCGTCCAGTTCGCCCCACAACAAGTCTGCCAACTTGGCACGACTGGTCGCTCCCTCGAGTGCCAGATAACCAACCAGCCCAAGCGCCTTGCGCGTCGAAAGGCTAACCTCGAGCGCATTGAGCCGTATTGTTGGTTTGCCAAACAATGAAACCTCGAGCATTGTTTCATCTCCCAAAGCGACTGATTTAGCAATGGTAGCAAAGAATGAGCCTTAACATACAAAGTTGCGTCTGGGAAGGCTCGAGAAGCCAGTTTTTTTGAGTTGAACAATCTGGCTTTAGGGTTCACCTTTTATTCACCCTCAAAGCCTTAAACTTAAAACATGGCACTCCGCGAAACCGTTCTGAAACTGGTTGCACCATTGTTCATCGAAAATCCTGCTCAAAAGCAATCGTTCACGCAACTAATGGCAAAACTCGAGAAGTCACAAGGTCTGATCGCAACCCGCATCAATGCCGTGAAACCTCAGAATCTCGAGAAGCACCGCGCCACATTGCGGCACATCATTGGCATTGAACGTTGGGGAACAGAGCGCCTTAAGGTTGCACTGGGCGAAGCCTTCAAACCGGACGGACAAAAAAATTATCACCCAGACCCAAACAGTGACTTCACAGCCTTGCTCGAGGATTTTAAAAACACGCGCCTCGAAACGTTACGGATTGCAAAACTGGTCGAACAGCAAAACCCCAGCGCGAAAATCGAGCACAATGGTTTTGGCGAACTTTCGATCAAAGGTTGGTTACAATACCTAAATTTTCACGCCTCGTCAGAGAGTTTAAGACTGCGTTAAAACTCGAGTCATACGAATTGTTGCTCGTCTCGAGGTATTTTTTTAACTTTGCGTTTATGCTGATTCCATGTGGCGCAAACTGATTCCTACGCTGGTGATTGCCTTGGTAGTGTATTTTGTCTGGCAGGAAGCCACCCAAGGGCGGATGGGTCTGGTGTCGCCTGGTGTGGTCACGATCACCTCGAACACCGATGCTCAACTTTACATTGATGGAACATTATCAGGCACAATTCGGGCATCACAAATGCGGGTTCTGAACGACCTGAAACCTGGCAGGCACATCATTGGTTTGAGCGCTTTAGGGTTTAAAAGCAAAAATGTTGGGGTGATGGTCGAAAACGGGCAGCAACTCGAGCGAACCTTTAATCTCGAAACTGAACCTGGGGTTGCACCAACCACCAAAACGGTGGCATTCAATGATCTCGAGCAAAGTATTGACAACGCTAAGGACGGTGCGGTGTTGTTTTTGGCGGCGGGAGATTATGGACTCTTGAGCAACGTTAAAGTCCAAAAATCCATTTCCTTGATTGGCGCAGGGCTATCGCTGACGCGCATCACCTCGAGTTTGGCTGGTATCATGATGCGTTTTAACGGCAGTGATTTGCATTTAAAAGGCATCAGTTTTGTTCATCTCGGCAAACAAAAATCGGACGTGGTGAGCATTGAAGACGCCAAAATCAACATCGAAGATTGCCGCTTTACTGGCGGCTACAGCACCGACAAACCGCGCAAAGACGGCGATGGCTTGTGGCTGCACGGTCACTCGAGCGGCAGTATTGTGCGCAGTCATTTTGAGAACAACTCGATGAATGGCTTAGAGGTTCAAGACAGCAGCAACGTTAAGCTCGAGCACAACGAATTTACACGAAACGACATTGTGGGTTTGTCAATTTGGAACACGTCCAAAGTGCAGGCTTTTGACAACACCATGTTACTGAATAAAAAGAAAGGGATTCAAGTGTCCGATCAAGCCTCAGTTAGACTTTCACGCAATAAAATATCGTTCAACACCGACAGCGGCATCTCATTTTTTGGCTCTTCAAGCGGCACAGTCGAAAACAACACTTTAATTGCCAACCAGTACGGTATGGAAATCATGGGCGAGAGCACGGTTTCGGTCAGCAAAAACTTGATTATCAAGCACCAAGAAGCCATTTACACGGGTAAAAGAGCCACTCCAAAAATTGGGCAGAATACGTTCTTGAAAAACGATAAAAACCTGACTTATGAAAAGTGATCCTCGAGTTTTAAAGCTGGTTCGAGCGCGTGTGATTAAACCTCGAGTTTTAAGATTTTTGTTTGGTATGGTGCGGGCGTGTGGCGAAGATTGATTCCAATGTTGGTGATGACATTCTGTATTTTTTACGTTTGGCAAGAGGCACAATTAAAAGCTGTAAAGCAAAAAAATCTTAACTCAATTGTGGCTTTTGACGATCTCGAGAATGCTATCAATACAGCAAAAGTTGGAGCAGTGTTGCATCTCGCAGCAGGGGATTACGTTCTTTCAAAAAGCCTTGACATCCAAAAGTCCATTACCTTAATTGGTGCTGGAAAAACCAAAACCCGAATTCTCTCGAGTGCTGATCGATATGCGCTATTTTTTGACGGTATTCAATTGCATTTACAGGGCATAAATTTTGAACACGTCGGTCAAGAAAATTCGGATATTCTTTTGATCGAGAATTCGACATTCTCAATTGAGGATTGTCGTTTTACTGGCAGCGCCAAACCGACCTCAAATGAGGTTGGAATTGGTTTGTACTTGTATGGTCATTCCGATGGCGTAATCTCCAAAAGTCTTTTTGATCATAATTCTACTTACGGTATGTACATTGCAAACAATTCAAGTGTGAAACTCGAGCACAACAAATTCAATAACAATGGTTCTGTTGGTGTTGCGTTTTGGGACACCTCACAAGGCGAGGTTTTGGAAAACACGATGCAATCCAATGAACTGGCAGGCATTGCTTTTACCGGATTTTCTAAGGGCAGGATTTACAAAAACATTATTTCAAAAAGTCGATACGGAATCCGTTTAAGATTTGACAGCCAAATTTCGGTTATTGAAAACACGTTCCAAGAGAATTCAAACGCTATTTATCTTGCCGAAAAAGCACAGTCCACATTGGCAAGAAATATTTTTCTGAACAACGATCAAGAAATATTAGACGAACGATAGCTTAATGCCCTTCAACCTCTAGCGCCACCTTTTCCACTTCAATCCCAGCAAATAAAACCCGCACGATCCTCGAGAATGCCGTGTCATCGGCATGGCGGTAGGCTTGCAAGAATCGCTCGAGCTGGTAGTGTTTGGCTTCCTCAGCGACCAGTTTGGGACTCGAGCGGTAGGATTCGATTGGTTTAAACTCGAGCGGTCGTAGTTCGTTTAAAAGCTCGAGCACATGGGCGGAGAATTGCTCGCCGCGCTTGCGGGCTTGCTCAGCGAGTTTAAGTTTCTCGAGCGTCCAAGATTCGCGGGTTTCGAGATCAGTTAAGGTGCGTTCGGTGAAGGCAAATTGGAGTTGCACGCCTGCCAGAATCCAAGCCTCGAGCAGTGCAAGTTCTGGCATGGAAATCAGGGTGATGGCTGGCGCAAAATTAGGCATGTTGTGCAATGGAATCGTTGGGTAATTTTTCGCCACAAACTCGAGCGCCGCGCCGTTGGCAAACACGGCTTGCGGCTCGAGTTTCAGTTTCTCGAGGGTCGTTTTGGTGTCCAAGCGCGAGTAATTCAAACCGCCGTCCAAATCCTCCTCGAGCAATCTCAGGCTGGATTGATAACGCATTTTGACGGTGCTAAACTCGAGGCTGCTTCTCCCCTGCCAAAGATTCTCTTCGACCTGCACGGCGGCATCAACGCGATCACCACCAGCGAACGGCACGCCGACGCCCCATTGCTTGCCTTTCAGACCGCCGGCGCGGTACTGAAAGTGCTTGCCTTCCTTGCCCAAACTGCCTGCCGCCTCGAGCGTTTCGCGCAACCAGAACACGGGTGCGGGATTGCCCTGACCGAAAGGCTCGAGCGATTCGAGGTGCTTGATGAGCGTGCTCGAAATGTCGCGCGGCGCAATCATGGCATCGCAGGTCACGGTTTCGAGCGGTTCTGGGTATTGGGCGGCAAACTCGAGGATACTGGCTCGAAAATTTGGAATGCTGGCGTTATGCAGTGAAAACCCGCCCGCCGCCGTGTGACCGCCAAACCGTTTTAAATGACTCGAGGCGTGGGTGAGGGCTTTTACTGCGCTGATCCCAGGGGTCGAACGCACACTGCCTTTGCCCGCCGCGATGATGAACACGGGCTTAAAAAAACGCTCGAGCAATTTGGACGCCACAATACCCATCACGCCAGGATGCCAATTGTCTTTGGTCACGACCAACGCGGGCGCCTCGGGGTCAACGATCAGCAGCGCCTCGCGGTACATTTCGTCCTGGACTTTTTTGCGCTCGAGGTTTCTGGCATCAAGATAGGTTGCCAGTTCCAGGGCGCGACGTGGACTGTCGGTGGTCAGCAATTCTAGGGCAACATTGGCTTCGCCGAGCCGCCCAGCCGCGTTGACCCTTGGCGCAATCATAAAACCAACGTCTTTGGCACTGACGGTTTTGAGGTTTTTGGCGTCCACCATCGCCCGAATGCCAACCCACCTCGAGTTTGCCATGCGTTCCAAACCGAATTTCACCAGCGCTCGGTTCTCGCCCAAAAGCGGTGCGAGGTCAGCCACCGTACCGATGGTGGCAAGATCGGCGTAATCCCAGGGCGGCTCGAGTCCTAGCGTTTGGCGTACCGCCCAGAGCAAATGAAATGCCACGCCGGAACCTGTGAGCGCCGGAAGGTCGGGATGAAAATTTGGCGCGAGCGCGGGATGCACCACCAAGCAGCCAGGCAAATCATGCCCTGGCGCGTGATGGTCGGTCACGATTGCCTCCGCCCCACCCGCCACAATCAGGGCGATCTCCTCGAGGTTGCTGACCCCGCAATCCACGGTGATAAACAAGTCACAACTCTCGAGGTGCTCGGGAACACGTTCGGGATGCACACCGTAACCATCGGTCAGACGGTGCGGAATAAAGCAATGGACATTCGCGCCCAACTCGCGCAAGCCGAGCATCAGCAAACTCGCGCCCGTGATACCGTCGGCGTCGTAATCGCCATGAATCCGAATGCGTTTTTTGGCGTTGATCGCCGCAATAATTCTAGCTGCCGCCTCGAGCAGCGCAGGATTGGGGCTTAATGCCAGTGGTGGCTCGAGCGCATCGGCGCTGTGAATGCCACGGGCGTACAAAATTGCCGCAATTTTTGGCGGCAAACCTAATGTGCGTGAAAACACCTCGAGCTTGGCGATGGGTGCGGGGGCGCGAAGTCGCCATTGTACCGGGCGGATGCGTTCGATTGGAACAGTCTCGAGGGTTGAAATGGGTTTGCTCGAGATTGGCGACCCTGCCCGAAGCGACCCAAGCCCGTCAGCGACCATGCCCGTTAGGTGCGTGCTTATGGTCAAGACAGGTGCATCTTTGAGGTCAAGAAGGTGCGTTTTAGGGTCAAGAACGGTCATTACGTAAGGCTAACCCAAAGGGCATGAAAGTGGGAAGGGGCTTGGCTCAATTACTGCTGATCTGGCATCTCGAGATACAATCACTGGAATCACAAATTTTAACCCTCAAAGGTTTTTCACAGGAGTTTTCATGACGCAACGTAACACGCTGGTTTTTGGCGCAGGCAAAGTCGGTTCAACCATCGCGCACTTATTGCATCACAGTGGCAATTTCTCGGTCACATTGGCGGATAAGGACAGTGCGGCACTGAAGCGGGCAAGCAAGCAATTGGGCGTACCAACCAAATTATTGGATGCGACCAACCCAGTCGAATTGGCTCGAGGTTTAGAAGGCTTTGATGCGGTGGTTTCGGCAGGTCCGTTTTTCGTGAATGCGCCCATCGCACAGGCGGCACTCGAGACGGGCATCAGTTATTTTGACTTGACCGAAGACCGTGAAACCACCAGCCTTGTTCGCGGCTTGGCAGAGCAAGCCAAGGAGGGTCAAATTTTCATGCCGCAGTGCGGGCTTGCCCCAGGATTCATTGGCATTCTGGCGGCGCATCTGACGCAAGGTTTTGATTCGGTGCATGACATCAAAATGCGCGTCGGGGCGCTGCCCAAATACCCATCGAACATGCTGATGTACAACCTCACCTGGAGCACGGACGGCATCATCAACGAGTACATCAACCCCGCCGAAGCCATCGTGGGCGGCAAACTCACCGAGCTGCAATCGCTCGAGGGACTCGAGGAATTCTCGCTCGACGGCATGACTTACGAGGCGTTCAACACCTCGGGCGGTTTGGGAACGCTCTGCGAGACGCTCGAGGGACAGGTGCAAAACCTGGATTACAAATCGGTGCGTTACCCTGGGCATCAGTATTTAATGCGCTTTTTATTGCACGATTTGCGCCTTTCAGAACAGCGTGAACTGGTCAAAGAAATTCTCGAGCGTGCCCTGCCAATCACGCCGCAAGATGTGGTTTTGACTTTTTGTACCGTGTCAGGCGAACGCAACGGACGGTTTACGCAGGTTTCCGATGCCAGAAAAATTTACGACATGACCGTGCATGGTCAGCATTGGAGCGCCATTCAACTGACCACCGCCGCCAGCGTCTGCGCCGTCATGGACTTGCATGCCAGCGGGATGTTGCCCTCACGTGGTTTTGTGCGTCAAGAGCAAGTGCCGTTTGAAGCCTTTCTCGAGAATCGTTTTGGACGACATTATGCGGTTTCGGGTGAATTGCTCGAGGGTTAGAGAATCAATGCTTTGGTTAGAGAATCAATGCTTTGGTTTGAGTGTCAAGCTTTGCTCGAGATTTGGGAATCTGTAGTAAAATTCTAGTATGAGCCTAGTGCTACCCAAACAACTCGAGCAGCAAATTGAGGCTTTGGATCAAGAAAAGCAAGCCTTGCTGATCCAAACCATTGAAGCATTTTTGGCGTGTGAGATTCCAGAAAAACCACGTCAAATTCCAAATTGGGTTGGGATTGGCGCTTCAGGTCGTGGAGATTTATCACATCGAGTAGATGAGTTGCTTTTCGCGGAAAATCTCAAACAAACGAAATGATTCTGACCGATACAAGTGGCTTAATAGCTTTGGTTGATCGTGATGATCTCGAGCATAAGCGGGTTAAAGCCTATGCGGGCGAATCACTCTTGATTCCAACAACAGCCTTATGCGAAGTGGATTACATGCTGACCAAATACTTGGGTGAGCATATTGCGAAAACTTTTTTTGAAACAGTTGTCACAAATCATCAACTGCTCTCTTTTGACACCAACGATTTAGTTCGGGTCAATCAAATCAGGCGGCAATATGAGGATTTACCTCTTGGGTTTGTCGATGCAAGTATTGTTGCTTTAGCAGAACGTTATCGTATTCGACGCGTTTTGACCTTAGATCGAAGGCATTTAAGTGCTGTCAAACCATTGCATCTTGGATACTTGGAACTACTGCCTTGAACAAAACAGAATCGAATCTCGAGTTTTCAAATCACATCATGAATTCTGCCGTTGCGCCCATTCAACACCCCGCCCGTAAATCCGCGCCTGACGGCAATCAATTCGCTCATGACCGACAGCGCCACCTCGTCGGGGCTTTCCGCGCCAATGTCCAAACCGACGGGATTGCGGGTGCGCTCGAGTTGGGCGGGTGTGGGTGTGAAACCTTTTTGTGCCAGGCGCGAAAGTAAATCCAAAAATCTTGCTCGTGGTCCAAGCACACCAACGTAAGGCGCAACACTCTCGAGGGCAAATCTCAGGCTGCGTTCGTCGCGCTCGAGGTGGTGGTTCATGACCATGACAAATGATCGTGGGTTGAGTTTGAGGTTGCTGTACTCTTCACGAACTTCGAGGCGAGCGCCTGGGAAGCGCTCGGTGGTTAAAAATCTGGCTCGAGCATCAAAGACACTGACCACCCAGCCCAGGTCGGTGGCTCGAGTGCAGAGCGGAATCGCGTCGTGTCCCGCACCGAAAATCACGAGTTCTGGCGGTGGGGCGCTGGCAGCCAGAAAGACGCTGCTCGAGCCAAAGTTGCGGGTTTCGGAGCGTGGGTAGAGGGTTTGCATCATCTCGAGGGCGGTAGCTTTCACGGCTGACTCGAGGTTCGCGCCGATTTCGCCGAGCGTTTCGCCGTTTTCGCGCACGAGTACGCGCCCGAGCGCGGGCGATGGGATGCCCGTGGTTTGATTTGGCAGCAATGTGGCGAGCACCGCCAGTTGTCCATGCTCGAGAATCTGAATCCAGGTGTTCAATATTGGGTCATCGTTCACGGGTTCGACGTAAATATCTACGCTGCCACCACAACCGATGCCCAAACCCCAGACGACATCTTCGGACAGGTCGTAACCCGTTAAACTTGGCATGTTGTCCTGCATCACGAATTTTGCGCCCAGCACGACTTCAGGCTCGAGGCAACCGCCCGAGAGCATACAGACGTGAGAACCATCATCGCGGATCAGCATTTGCGCCCCTTCACGGCGGTAGGCGCTGCCGCGAACGCGCACGACGCTGGCGAGGGCAATTCGCTCATTTGAGACTCGAGCCTCTTTGATGCCGCGCAGGATGTCGTTGATTTCTCGGCGTTCCATGATGATAAGAGTTTAACGCGTTTAAGAAACCCAGAATGTATCGGGTAAGCTGGGAGCGTGACCCTGACCTTGCAAAACGCTGGCGGCATGATTGGTCATGCTCGAGTCAAAACGAATCTGGCGCAAACCACGGCGCATTCGGTGTTGCTGGCAGGACCCGCTCGGGTTGGTCGGCGCGAGTTGGCGCGGTGGTGGGCGCAGCGCCTTAATTGCTTGAATCCAAACGACCTCGAGCCTTGCGGAACTTGTGCCTCGTGTCAGAATTTCAGGGCGGGCACGCACCCAGATTACCTCGAGATCAGCCCAAAAACCGAGACCAGCACGGGTAAGAAAGCGCGTTCGAGCATTATTCCGATCAAAGCCATCTCGAGTTCGCACGATCCAGATCATGATTACGAATTGCACGTTTTGGATTGGCTCGAGACGGGTGCGAGATACCGTCACAAGGTCGTGGTGTTCGACGGCGCGGAATTTCTGAACGAGGCGGCGGCGAATGCGCTTCTTAAAATTGTTGAAGAGCCGCCGCATCAGGCAAGGTTTGTCTTTATTGCCGAGGATGTCAGTGGGGTTATGCCGACCATCACTTCGCGTAGCGTCCAAATTCGAGTGCCGCCAGTGTCCGGCGTTGACCTCGAACGCGCCTGGCTCGAGCATCACCCGCAACTCGATACTGAACTGCTCGAGTTTGCCTCGGGTAGACCAGGTTTGATCTTGAATAGCGAACACACCCGCGATTGTTTGGACGCCGCCAGAGAATTCTGGACGGCGCTCGAGAACGATTTGCTGGCGGCGCTCACGGCTGGCGATGTGCTCGAGAAAAATTTTGACCGCGATTTAACGCCTGACGCGCTGCGTTTTTTGCTGCGCGATAAACCCGCCAGCGCCAGGGTCAAAGCCGATTTAGCCATCGAAAAAGCATTAGAGGCGCTCGAGCGTTACGCCACGCCATCACTGGTGTTCATGGTTTTGGCGCTCGAGTGTAGATCAGCATTTGGCGTCTCAAGATCGTAAGGGTGCACAGGACAGTGCCATGAAAGTCGAGGGTCATGCCAGCGTCTAAAGGTCGAAGTCTCAGCACCGTTCAAGTGGCGCTTCGCGTGATGGGTTTTATGACCGCACATCCAGAGGGCGTTGAAGCCAGCGCGGTGGCGGGTTGGCTTAGCAAAAGTCTCTCAAGCGCGTACTCGATTTTGAACAGTTTTGTTCAGGAGGGCGTTGCCGAACGGGTCGGGTCGGCGTACCGTTTTGTGGCTGGTGTGCCAAGTTTTGGTTCAGACCCCAGGGTGCAGGCAATATCGTTTGAATCCGATTTGCAATTGGCGCTCGAGAAACTGTACGCCAAAACCCATGAACGCGTGTATTTGGCGCTGTGGTCAGATGGTTGCTTAAAGGTCGTCTCGAGGGGACGGCAGGGACAACCCAAACCGGCGGGGGCGGAAGGCAATTTAACCCGTGGTTTTCATGCGCTGGCGATGGGCAAAGCGGTGCTGGCTTGGCTGCCCGAAACGGTGCTGAAGTCTCAAACGCTCAAAGCCTTCACACCGTTTACCCTGACCGATTTTGAGGTGTTACGCGCCGAGTTTGAATGGATTCGCAGCAACGGTATCGCCGTGCAACTCGAGGAATTCAGTTTGGGTTTTAGTGGTGTTGCCGCGCCGATTTTTGGGAAAAATGGCGAGGTGATCGGCGCATTTGGTGCGGTCATGACCTCAAAGCGTTTCGCGGCTGCCTTTGTGCGTTTGACCAGGGCGCTGCGCGAGATGGCATTTGCCAGTTCGATTCTGCCTGCCAAAAACCTGGATACCCAAGACAGCACGCCCAAGCTCGAGCCTTCAATTCAAACTAAAAACCGTGCAGCCCAAAAGATCAGCGCTTTCCAATGGGCAAGCGGCGAGGTTCAAGCCAGTGCCAACCTTCAAGATTACAAGTTCGAGCACCTTCGCAGTTTGGCAGATTCGGATGCGTTTTGGAACGAATGGGCAGCACGGTTTTACTGGTTTAAGGACTGGCAACAAACGCTGGATTGGCAGTTCCCAGAGCACCACTGGTTTGTCGGCGGTCAGACCAACATTTGTTTTAACGCCCTAGACCGTTTTGTGCAGGGCAGCAAACGCAATCAGTTGGCAATCATTGCGCTGGCGGGCGACGGCACGGTTCATAAACTTTGCTACCGCGAATTGCTTGACCGTGTGGCGCGACTTGCCAGTGCTTTTAAAGCGCTGGGCTTAAAGCCAGGTGATCGTTTGGCAACTTATCTGCCGACTGGTTTGGAGGCGGCATTGACGATGCTTGCCTGCGCCCGAATTGGGGTGATTCATGTGGTGATTCCGGCGGGTTTGGGGGCGCAAACCTTAAAAGAACGGCTCGAGCATTCGGGTGCGGCGGTCTTGGTGGCGGCAGACCGGATCTTTCAACGTGGACGGGTGGTGTCCTTGAGCGCCAACGTCGAAGAGGCAACCAGCGCTTTAAACCTTCGTGTCATTTGGCATTGTCGCGGCGAATTAAAAAGTGATCTCGAGTTTTGGGATTTACTCGAGGCTTCAAAGCCCGATGCCAGCGCCGTCCAGCTCGAGTCCGAGCATCCGTTGTTTATTTTGTACACGGGTTCTGGCGATAAATCCAAAGGTGTAATTCACAGCCACGCTGGGATCATGGTCGGTGCGAGTTACCAGTTGCGAAGCTTATTTGATGCCAAAAACACCGATGTAATCTGGTGCACCGGCGATTTGAGCTGGATTTTTGGTCATGTTTACGGTTTGTACGCGCCGTTACTGGAGGGTTTAACCACCATCTTGCGCGAGGAAAAACTAGATTACCCAGACCCAAACAGTTTTTATGCCACCCTCGAGCAACACGGTGTGAATGTCTTGTTGACCAGTCCAACTTGGTTGGGCTTGCTGTCCGATCATGGGCTTGCGCCGTTGGCGGGAAAAAATATTGCCGGTTTGCATCTGGTCGTGTCTGGGGGTGCGGTTTTAACGCCCGATGTCTGGCATTGGACTCGAGATCATTTGCTGGCGGGCGGACAGAACGGTTTTGTGATTGACCATTGGTGGCAAACCGAAACCGGAGCGCCCGTGCTCGGCACGCCGTTAGTCATGCCGTTCAAAATGGGACAGGTTGGCGTGTCGCTACCCGGGATTGATGCGGCTGTGGTTGATCTAAACGCTCAGGAAGTGCCTGCGGGAACGGTTGGGCAACTTGTCCTCAAGCGACCCTTTCCTCACCTGTTAAAAGGCTTGTGGAATGACCCGAGCGGTTTCTTGGCACTTTGGGATGCAAACACCAAAGCCTACCTAAGCGGCGATCTGGCGGTTATGGACACCGACGGTTACATTGGCTTGCGTGGACGTGTGGATGACGCGATCAAAGCGGGCGATTACCTGATTGCCGCCAGCGAAATCGAGCAGGTGCTAACAAGCAATCCCAACGTTTTAGAAGCCGCCGTGATTAAACTTGGCGGCACCGAACAAGGCAATCTCGAGCGCAGCACATCGTTGAAGATTTTTGTGGTTTTTACCGACACCAATGCCATTGGGGAAATAGAATCGGTCTTAAAACACCGTCTGCAAGCCCAGTTGCAAAACCATTTTGGACCGACGCTCGGTGCATCAGAGATTTTGATTCTCGAGCAACTTCCGCGATCAAAGGGCGGCAGTGTCTTGCGCAACGAACTGCGAAATGCTGCCAGCCGTCAAAACCAAACCGATGGATAAATCGGCTCGAGACACCTCAACCTCGAGCCGATTTTTGCGCCAGCAGCGCAGCTTCAACGCGATTTCTGACTTGAAGTTTTTGCAAGATGTTGGTCATGTAATGCTTGATGGTTTTTTCGGTCAACTCGAGTTTTCCACCAATTTCTTTGTTGCTGCGCCCGTCCGCTACAAGCTCGAGAATCTGTCGTTCGCGTTCGGTCAGTTCGTCAAGCAAACTCGTTGGTTGATTGCGACCTGACCCACCTCGAGCCATTTCGGACAGCACACCCGCCGCCAGGGTCGGCGTGATGTAAACCTCGCCGTGATGAACGGATCGAATCACGCTTTTGAGTTCTCGACCCGAAACGCCTTTTAAGATGTAGCCTCGAGCGCCTGCTTTTAAGGCACTGAGAACATCATTTTCTTCTTCGGAGAAAGTAAGCATGATGATTTTGGTGACGGGGCAGGCTTCGGCAACGGTTTTGGCTGCCAGAATGCCGTTCCCTGGCATATTAATATCTAAAAGCACAACATCGGGCAGCAGGCTGGTGGCGAGTTTCAGGGCTTCTTCGGCGTTGCCGCCCTCGCCAATCACGCGCATGTCGCTTTCGGCGTTCAGGGTGCTGGCGACACCCTCGCGGTAGAGCGGGTGGTCGTCCACGATCACCAGTTGGATTGGTTCACTCATGTCGGTTTCCTGGATTGAGATCATCAAGACTCGAGGACGGATCGTGTATTCCCAAGGACGGATTGAGTGGCACAAGCGCAATCACTTTTGTTCCTCGCCCGGGACTCGAGACCACTTCAAACTGCCCACCGAGGCTTTCGACCCGTTCCCTCATGCCTTGCAGACCCAAATGACCGCCATCCACCAGGTTTTCATTCCAGGTGAAACCAGAGCCGTTATCGGACACCTCGAGTTTTAAAATGTCTTGCATTCTGGTTAATTCTACCCTTTGCGAGTCTTTGCAACCATGCCGAAACGCATTGTTCAAAGCTTCTTGAATCAGTCTAAAAATCGTGATCTTGACGGGCAACATGACCTGTTCAGGCAGATTATCAAAGGCAACCTGAACTTTGGATTGCGTGCGGCGGTGATGGTCGCGGATGACTCGAGCCACGGTTTCAGAGAGGCTTAAGCCGTCCAGGTCGGGCAGGCGCAAATCGCTGGCGATGGCTCGCATTTCCTTGATCGATTTGGCGAGCGCACCTTCGATCAGTGACAAATCCGCAAGGTTGGCGTCGAGCAATTCGGAGGGCAGTTTGGAATTGGCGAGCCTCGAGGCGACACCATCGGTTTTGAGCAGCGCAAAGCTAAGGTCTTGGGCTGGACCGTCGTGCAATTCGCTGCTGACCCGTTTTAAAAAGCGCTCATTCAGGGTTGTGGTGCGTACCGTCGCCCGCCTTGCCCGGTCACGCAAAACCTGATTTTGCTCCAGCAGCGCATTCAGGTCGCTGACTTGCTGCCCGAGTTTGCTGCGTTGCCCCAGAATCGTGTTGCTGGCTTGACGCACCAGTGAAATCAACAGCAAGTATGTGAACAGCGTCAAAACCCCAACCACCAACCAACTGCGGGTTTTGGCAGCCCGAACCTCGAGTTCGAGGTCATCAATGACCGCATAAAATTCTGCCACGGCAATCACTTGGTTGTTTTGACGCATCGGACTGTACGTCTCGAGCAAACGATCCCGAATTTGACGGTCATCGGCATTCTCAACGTTGTCCAAGGTGCTGATGCTCGAGATCACTTGACCTTTCCAGGCTCGCTCGAGGCTGTCATCAATCGGGAAACGTTTGGCAATTTGATTTTTGTTGGTGCTGTACAGCACCAGACCATTGCGTCCCCAGAGTTTAAAAAGGACAATCTGATGCCCGATCACAGTGTCACGCAACAAACGATCCAAATGCGCTATTCCAGCGCTCGAGATGGCGTTTGGTAGTTCTAAATCCTGAAATTGCGGCGCGAGAAAGCTGTTGACGTACAACGCGGTGGTCGCAGCCGTGCGTTGCACCACGCCCTGTTCGATTTCGCGCCCCAACCACCAACCCAGCAACACGCCACTGGTCAGCATCACGATCAAACTGCCGAACGTGAACTTTTGCAGCAAATTCAATGACATCAAACGATTCCACAAGCTGGTTTTTGCGGGGCTGATAACACCGAAAACCCGAGTTTGCTCGAGGTCTGTGAACGCGGCGGGTTGGTTAAAGCTCTTGCTCACATTGTGCTGACCTTTCAAACGCGCGGCTGAGTTTAGGGTTTTTTCATTATGAAGGTTTTTACCGCCAATTGCTTCCGACCAAAGTCGGATGCTGGGTTGGACTTTAGAAGATGTTGCTGCGCGAATTTTCAGCCTAAGCTTCTGGCACAAAGCAAAGGAGAAATCATGAAATACTTTAAAACTGTTCTGGCTGCCGCCGTCGCCATTGGTGTTGCCGGTTGCAACCAAACCACCATCAACCCACCGCTGGCAACCCAAACTGTGGCTGGCAAAATCAGCGCCATGCCCGCAGATCGCAGCAGCATTACAGTGGCAGGGCAAAATATCAAACTGGTCAGTGTAGCCCCAGCCGCACAAAACACTGCTCAAACTAGGGCGTATTGGAAAGGGCATGTCAAAGTCAATGACTCGAGCGCCAGCGTGAATGCTTTGAGTGTTGGACAATCGGTTACGGTCACCACATCGGGCGATGAAGCCAGCGAAGTGCAAGTCAAACTCGAGGTCAAAGGCGCAATCTCGAGCATCGGAACAAATTCTTTGGTGGTCGCTGGAAAAACCATTCTTGTTGACGCCAACACCCGTTTTGACCTCTCCGGCGACGACGATCACGCCTCGAGTTCGATACGCAGCTTGGCAGACCTCAAAGCAGGAGATTTTGTTGAAGTCACAGGTTCAACCGATGCCGCCACAGGCAATGTGCTCGCCAGTAAAATTGAAGTCAAAAACGCGAGCGAATTAAGTGAAGATGGCGAAGACGATGACACTGAATTCAAAGGTACAGTTGCAGGTTTAACCACAGACAGCTTTACCCTTGGCACAGTCACTGTGCACTGCGTTAGCCCTTGTGTGCTCCCAACAGGCTTAAAGAATGGCGATTTTGTCGAAGCCGAAGGCAGATTAACCGGCAGCAATTTGGAAGCCAAAAAAGTCAAATTCGAGGACGACCTCGAAGACCACCCTGCGGCAGGCTCGAGCATTGTCCTAAGCGATGACGTCAATCACTTGAGCGCCACCAGTTTTGACCTTGGACGGTACAGCGTGGATTATGCCACCGCAACGGTGACTGGAACACTAGCAAACGATGCAGTGGTCAAAGTCGAAGGCAAGGTAGATGCCAGCAACACCAAGTTGGTTCATGCGACCAGCGTTACGGTTCTTGCCAGTGGTGGAAACGGTGGCGGAAGCGACGACGGCAGCGGTCACAAGTAAACCCAAAATTCAACCTTTTTGATAAAGACAAGCTCGAGACTCCCCCAAGGCTCGAGCTTGTTCTCTGCAATTATTTTTACCACCCCTACATTTTTGCGCATCTGCCACCAACACGGTATTCTCGAGTCATGACCGAAGACCAAAAACCCGAGCATGGTTTTGCCACCAATGCCGTTCATGTTGGCACGACCCGCAAGCCTGGCGATCCGCTCGGCACACCGATTTACCCCGTCATCGCCTGGGAGTTCGAAAATTTAGAGCACGCCGAGTACATTTTTAAAACCAATGACGGGCGTTCGTACAGCCGCATTCAGAATCCAACCACCGAAGTCCTCGAGGAACGTCTGACGGCACTCGAGGGCGCACGCGGCGCGATTGCCACCACGACGGGGCAAGCCGCAACCCTGCTGACCATTTTGACCCTGGCAAAAGCTGGAGATCACATTGTGGCAACCTCGAGTTTATTCGGTGGTTCGGCAGGACTGTTTAACAATGTTTTTCCGAACATGGGCATCTCGAGCACGCTTGTGCCAAACGACGTCAGTGCCATTACGGCAGCCGTCAAACCGAACACCAGAGCCATCTGGGTAGAGATCATTGGCAACCCTGCAATGGATGTGCCAGATTTAAACGCGATTGCCGAAATTGCCAAAACCGCAAACATTCCGTTTATTGTCGATAACACTTGGGGCGCTGCTGGGTACTTGTGCCGTCCGCTCGAGTTTGGGGCAAGCCTAAGCGTGCATTCACTGACCAAATGGGCTTCCGGGCAAGGTGCGGTCATGGGCGGTGCGGTGCTTGTTGGCAGCAATCTTGACCTGGCAAACAACCCGATTTTCAACACGCCCGACGCCAGCGGTAAAACCTTGCTCGAGAATTTTGGCGAGAACGCGTTTTTAACCCGAGCACGAAATCTGGGTTTGCTGTCACTGGGTTTAACCCTCGCGCCACAAAGCGCTTGGACGATCAACGCGGGACTCGAGACGCTCGAAGTGCGCGTGAAACGCGAATGCGAAACTGCGCTCGAGCTTTCACGTTGGCTCGAGACACAACTTGGTGTGGCGTGGGTTTCGTACCCTGGTCTAACGAGGCACGCTTGGCACAAAAACGCCAGTAAATACTTGCAAAACGGTTTTGGTGCGGTCTTCACGTTTGGCATCGAAGGCGGCTTAGAAGGCACAAAATGCTTTTACGACAACCTGAAATTGATTCGTAAAGCCACCAACCTCGGCGACGTGCGCACGCTGGCAGTCCACCCCTGGACGACCACGCACGGACGCTTGAACGACGCTGGACGCGCCGCCGCAGGAGTGACAGTAGAAATGATTCGAGTATCGGTTGGACTCGAGGATGTCAACGATTTAAAACGCGATTTACGTCAAGCGCTCGATTTGGTGACTCGAGGTTAAATTTTGGCAGGCTCGAGCTTATACTGGAGCATCATGACAATCGGTCAAAAAATTGGGTTGGGCGTTCTGGGTTTGGTGATTGTTGCTTTGGTTTTTGGAGTTCAGTTTGGGCTTCAATACCTGAACATTGCCACCTCTTACGCCGCCAAAACCATGTGCTCTGGCGTGTTTGTTTCGGGTCGAACCCCCGAAGCGACGCAAGAAGATTTGTACGCCGTGTCATTTGTCGGCACACAAGTTGACCGCGCAAACCAAAGCGTAACCTCGAGTTTGTACGGACTGGCAAGCGCAAAAGCGATGTACCGTCCAGGCTTGGGTTGTAGCCTGGTGAATGGCAGCACCGAGGCAGAACTTCGGGCGCAACCCAGCCCACCCATCTCAAGTACCAAAGCTGAGGATTTCACGATTGAACCTAAAAATACAAAGCTCGAGGCTTTGTTGGCTGAGACGTTTAACCCAACTTTGAGCGAACAAAACCCAACCCCACCCAACAACACTCGAGCCGTGGTGGTGCTGCAAGATGGCAAGTTGATCGCTGAAAAGTACGCGACAGGTTTTAGTGCTCAAACACCGTTGTTGGGTTGGTCGATGACCAAAAGCGTAACCAATGCCATGATCGGCATGATGGTGCTGGACAAAAAACTCGAGATCAAAAAACCTGCACCAATTGATGAATGGAAAAACGATGACAGAGCCAAGATTACCATCGACCAATTGCTGCGCATGAGTTCTGGTCTGGCTTTCGTTGAAGATTACGCCTCGCCCAGTGATGCGACCAACATGCTTTTTCGTTCCGTAAGCGCGGGCGCTTTTGCGATTGGCGGAAAAGTTGCTGCCGAACCCGAGGCTGTCTGGTCGTACTCGAGTGGCACAACCAATATTTTACAAGAGATTGTGAGGCGTCAATTTAGCAATCATGCTGACTATCTCGCATACCCGTACACGCGTCTCTTTCAAAAAATCGGCATGAGCAGCGCGATTCTCGAGCCTGACGCGAGCGGCACGTTTGTCGGTTCGTCATTTATGTACGCCACCGCCAGAGATTGGGCAAAATTTGGGCAGTTGTACCTGCAAAACGGCGTTTGGAACAATGAGCGCATCCTGCCCGAAGGTTGGGTCGCATACTCGAGCACCGAAACCCCGCATTCGGACGGAACTTACGCCGCGCATTTCTGGCTGGCGCACAACGATGCAGCATTTCCCAAAGATGGTTTTATGGCACAGGGTTTTGAAGGGCAGACCGTGGCGATTATTCCGTCACAAAACATTGTGATTGTACGACTTGGGTTAACGCACGGTGAAGCGGTTTATGACGACGTGGCATTTGTTAAAAGTGTACTTGCTGCGTTCAAAAACTAAACTCGAGTTTTAAGATCAAACACTTTTAAACAAACTTGCAACGCTCGAGATCATGTAATCTAAACGCATGGGATACAAAAATATTTTTTCGCTCACTGGCAAAACCGCGCTCGTGGTCGGTGCAGCGTCGGGCATTGGTCGGGCTTCCAGCTTGGGACTTGCCGATTTCGGGGCGCATGTGATCGTGGCAGATCAGAATCTCGAGGGTTTGAGCAGTGTGGTGCGGGAAATTGAGGACAGTGGTGGGACTGCGGAGGCTCGAGAGGTGAACCTAAACGATGCCGCGAGTATCAAGACGTTGCTCGGGAGTTTTGAGAAGCTCGAGGTGCTGGTTTGCACGCCTGCGATTAATGTTCGCAAGCGAATTCTAGATTATTCGGATGAAGAATTTGACAAGGTAGTGGGCTTGAATTTAAAAGGCAATTTCAGGCTTTTACGCGACGGTGGGCGCAAAATGGTCGAATCTGGCGGCGGCAGCATCATTGTTTTCTCGAGCATCCGCAGTTTGGTGGTCGAACCCGGGCAGGGCGTGTACGCGGCGACCAAAGCGGGTGTCTTGCAACTGGTCAAAACCCTGGCGGTTGAACTTGCCGACAAGGGCGTGCGGGTCAACGCGATTGGTCCTGGGGTGGTCAACACGCCGTTAACCGCGCAAATCAAAAACAACCCAGACTGGTACAACGCTTACGCCTCGAGAAGCGCATTGGGTCGCTGGGCAGAAGTGGATGAAATGGTTGGACCCGTGGTTTACCTTGCCAGCACTGCCTCGAGTTACGTGACTGGAACGATTCATTTTGTGGATGGTGGTTGGACGGCAATTGATGGTCGGTTTACGCCACCATTGTAAATCAACCTGTTGTAAATCAACCCCTCGCACCCTGCCGCACCACGTTTTTCACATCCCGAACCTCGAGCAGCGCGTCTTTGATGAACTGGTATTCGTCTTGGTTACGCACTTCAAAACGCAAGTAAATGTGCGCTTCACTGCTGCTGGCAACGTTCGCCTCAACTTTTAAAGCACTCTTTTTTAAGCGGTCAAGCACGTCGAGCACATCTTTTAGCAAGCCGCTGCGGTCACTCGAGATCACGTCAATGTCCACGGTTTGACTGCCGAAGGCGCTGGCGTCCCAACTGGCGTTGACGATGCGGTTGGGTTCCTCGAGCCGCCACCGATTGATGGTCGGGCAGTCGTCGCGGTGAATCGTCACGCCGCGCCCCCTGGTGATAAATCCGGCTATCGCGTCGCCTTTGATCGGTTTGCAACACTGCGCGAATTTGATCGGGGCGTTCATGCCCTCAACGTAAACGCCGCTTGCCACAGGTTTTTTGGAGACTTTGGGGGTTGGTACGCTGGCAATCGGTTGTTCGGCTTCGGGCGCTAAAATCCGTGCGACCTGCACCGGACTCAGGCGGTTGGCATGAAGGTTGAGGTAGAGATCATCAGGGTTTCTCGAGCCGAGCAGTTTTTCGGCGGCATCCTCGAGGTTTTTGGTGCGCATCAGTTTACGGGCGGGCAAACCGCGTTTTTTGAGGTAACGGTCTAAAATGCTGTGACCCGTCACCAGCGCATCGGCGCGTTCTTGAACACGGAAGAACTGCCTGATTTTGGCTTTGGCACTGCGGGTTTTGGCAATGCTCATCCAGTCTTTGCTCGGACCTGGGCTGCTGCGGTTGGTGATAATTTCAACACGGTCACCGTTGTCGAGTTCGTGGGAAAGTTGCACAATATTGCCGTTGACTTTCGCGCCAATGGCGTGATGTCCAATGTTGGTGTGAATGTGATACGCCAGATCTATCGGCGTTGCGCCCTGCGGCAAGCTGATCGTGTCGCCCTTTGGCGTAAAAACAAACACGCGCTGCCCAAGCAAATCTTGTTGCACGGCATCAACAAAGTCTCCAGCGTCTTTGATCTCGCTCGAGAGAGCCTCGAGGCTACTGATCCAATTCATACCTTTGCGCAGTTCGTCTAAGCCTTGCGAGCGCTGCTCAAAACCTGTGCCGTCCTCGATGCCCTGCTTGTACAACCAGTGCGCGGCAACGCCGTACTCGGCAACGCTGTGCATTCGATTGGTCCGAATTTGAACTTCTATCGGTTGTCCCTCGAGCGAGATCACGGTGCTGTGAAGGCTCTGATAACCGTTGGGCTTTGGCACGGCGATATAATCTTTAAACCGTCCTGGAATCGGCGTCCAGATCGAGTGAATGATGCCGAGCGTGTGATAACAAACCCGTTTTTCGCGGGTGTCCTCAGCGAGCATTTTGGCGCGGTCATGCTTTTCGCGTTGCAGGGTCACAGGGTCAGTTGGGTCTGGCGCAAAGTCCAGTTCGGCTTCAGTCACGGCGCGTGGCTCGAGGATCACGCGAATCGCCAGCAGGTCAAAAATTTGTTCTAAATGTTTGGTGTCGCGGTGCATTTTGGTGTAAATGCTGTACAGATGCTTGCTGCGTCCAGAAACGTCGAACGAAATCAACCAACGCCCGAGTTCGCGGTCTGTCTCGAGGTTTTTGAGTAAATCATTGATCGCGCGTTTCACGTAATCGTCGCGCTCGGTTTGCTTTAAGCGAATTTGGGTTGCCAGTTCTTTGTAGGCTTCAGGCTCGAGGTATTTAAAACTTAAATCCTCGAGTTCCCATTTGATCTGCCCGATGCCCAGGCGGTGCGCCAAGGGCGCGTAAATATCCCGCGTCTCTTTGGCGATGCGCACCTGTTTGTCAACACTCATACTGTCGAGCGTGCGCATGTTGTGCAGACGATCTGCCAGTTTGGCAATGATAATCCGCACGTCTTTGGTCATGGCAATCAAGAGTTGCCTTAAGTTCTCGGCTTGTTCATCCTCGAGCGCGTCTTTGGCACGTTTGGAAAGCTTACTAACCTTGGTTTCGCCCTCAACAATCCGCGCCACCGATTTACCAAATTCGCGTTCGACATCATCTAAAGTGGCGTTGGTGTCCTCGACGGTATCGTGCAACAATCCCGCCAGCAGCGTGTCCACGTCGGGTTGCAATCCTGCCAAAATTGCCGCCACCGCCACCGGATGCGTGATGTACGGCTCGCCCGATTTGCGCAGTTGACCGTCATGGGCTGCGGTTGCAAAACGGTACGCCAGTTCGACCTTGGCGCGTTGCGCGGCAGTCAAATACTCGAGTTTTTCGAGAAGTTCTGGATAACCGTGCATGGAGAGCAATGCCTTGCCACCAAAAGTCCGCCATTCGCTCGAGAGTGGCACAACTTGATCGGTGGCTTTGGTGGTGCTCATGGATTGCAGTGTAACGTTCCCAGCAAAATCTGTAAAACCAAGACGTAAACTAAAGTTCGTGAAACTCGAGCCATTACACTCCAAAAAAGCGTTGATCACACTCGAGTTTTCAATCGGCGTTCAATCTCGGGGGCTGGCATTGAAAGGCTATCTCGAGGAATTGTTGCAAAGCCTGGCACAGAGTTTGGCGCTGGAACTTGCGGCTGTCACATTGCTGGTTTTCAATCAGAGCGATTGGGTTAAAAATGCGCCGTACCCTTACGGCTTCACGTTTTATCGCCGCCTCAAAAACGGTCATGGAATTATTTTTGCCCCCACCGATTATCCCGCCCGAATGCTCTGGACGTACCGCGAGGTGGTGCTTCAGGCTCAAAAGACAGGTATTGGCGCACCTGGCACGCTAGCGGAATTCTTTGATTTGACACTCGGTCACGAACTGGGTCATGCGGTTGCCGATCAACTCGAGCTTCGGACAAAAGTGCGTTGGATTGACGAATTCATGGCAACTTTTTTGTACTTGCTGGCGCTAAAAAATACCAATCCAGATGCGTTAACCCGAGTGCTGCAATGGGCAAAAATTTTTAGCCTTGGCGGCAGCGAAAACACCCTTGACTCGGGTTTGACCAAACCCGCCGGCATTCGGCTTAAAAAAGCCCAAAAACGCCTCGAGCAAGCCAGTGCAAGCCGGGTCACCCGCACCGATTTGGGCGCGTTTGAATTCCCGTTCTCGCGCCTGACAACCGCCAACCAAGCCTGGTTTCAAGCCCAACTCTTACAGCAGGCGCACAGCATCTTAGAGGCTCGAGGGGCGAACTTTATTTTAGAAGCCCGTGAACAACTCAAAAACGTCAAAGGGCGCGGCGAAATCTCGAAGGCACTTTTAAAACTCGAGCCTGGGTTGAAAAGCTGGTTTAAAGTGTTCGGCAGTTAAAACGGTAAACCACCCTGACGAATCCAAGCCAGTTTTTGGCTTAAAGCCTCAAAATTCAACATTTCGCCGTCCACACCAACTTGAACATGCAGCCACTCGAGAAATTGATTGATCAAAAAGGCGCGGTCAGTGGTGGCAGCAATGGCAGGGCTTAAACGGTTTGAGGGCAATGCCGCCGCAATCTGACGGCGCAACTCGAGTTGAATTGACTCGCCAGTCTCTCCCAGACCCCCAAGATGAATTTCATAACAAGAGCTTAAACCCATGTTGCTTTGATTCGGTAAACAATTTTGAGACTCGAGTTGCTGGACTCAGTTAACTTCATTGAGAACGTCTGCGCGTATCAAAAATCCTTTTGGTCACAACCCTGTCATAAATTGTTCAGTTGAACTGTGAAATGATTGTCACCAGTAAGTTACAAAAACAATAAGCTTGGCGTGTCACAATACAAAAACCAATTCGTAAGGTTGAGTTGACTTAAAGGGGTTTCTCGAGTGTCGGTGGCGGAATCGGATCGTTATCAATTTGTTAAAGATTTAGGTTCGGGCGCGATGGGTCGCGTCAGTCTTGCCTTGGATCGGGTGTCTGGCGAACTGGTGGCAATCAAGCGCCTGCATGAGGTCGTGGCGTTGCAGGGCGGTGCGCGGTTGCGGCGCGAATTTCGGGCGCTCGAGCGAATTGAACATGCGAATGTCTTAAAAGTGTTGGGGTTTGGCGATGATCGCGGCGTGCCTTTTTTGGTCATGGAATACGTGCGCGGTCAGGATTTATCCGATTGGCTCGAGACTAAACCCAAATTGACCGAGATTGTGCGGGTCTTTGCTGGAGTTGCCAGTGCGCTCTCGGCGGTTCATGCGCAGGGCATTGTCCACCGCGATTTAAAACCAGAAAACATTCGGGTCACGGCAACGGGTGAAGCCAAACTGATGGATTTTGGGCTGGCGAAATCCCTGCAAGGTTCTGTGGCATTGACCAAGGCTGGGGCGGTGGTTGGCACAGTCTTGTACATGGCTCCCGAGCAGTGTCGGGGGGCGCAACTCGATTATCGTGCGGATTTGTACGCACTGGGCGCGGTTTTGTACAGTGCCGTCGCGGGGCGTCCACCTTTTGTTGGCGATGGTCTGGCGCAGGTGGT
>JAYVRX010000063.1:0-6738 GCA_043775825.1 Deinococcales bacterium | reverse complement strand
GAGCGTCAATCGAGCGCTGCGGGTCTGGTCAAACTGAAATCCTTAACGCAAGGAACTGTAGATTGCAGTTCGGGTTGTGAAGTCACATGGGAAATTG
Organism: Deinococcales bacterium; assembly: GCA_043775825.1. Taxonomy (GTDB): domain Bacteria; phylum Deinococcota; class Deinococci; order Deinococcales; family JAAFIG01; genus JANXTZ01. Next base: position 6,641 of record JAYVRX010000063.1, on the reverse strand, counting down.
GGACGACTGCAAGCGTCGAAGTTGAAGGGCTTGACCCAATCACGACCATTGCCATATTTAACATTGGTGTTGACCAGCATCGTTGTGTATTGAATTTGGCGGCAACAAATTGCAGTTTTACAGTTCAACCGTTGCTCGAGCAGAACACCGTCAAGGTCACGCTTGCCAAACCCGAATACGCGGGTGTGATCGTTGGGAGCAGCATTGATCAAAACGTCGTGGATCTTGAGAGCAACCTCATTCAAGGCAATATTTCGTACACTGACCCGACAGGTCAAGGACAAACCAAACATTGCGTTTTTGGTGGCTCGACTTGCGGTGTCAATTCTAAAGTTGGTACGGGCGTGGACATACAACTTACCTTTACTGGCAGTTTATTCGACAACCCTGGCTGGGTGGGTTGTGATACTGCTTCAAGCTCGAGTTGTACGGTACTAACTCGAGCGGCAGGCGTAAATCTGGGTTTTTCGTTGTACCGAAAACGGGGCAATATCAACTTTAAATTGTTGGGTTCGCCCGAGCAAACCTTAATAGTCAATATCAAAAATTTAAGAACGGGTAATGCTTTCGATCAGACTTTTCAGAAAACACAGTTTGGAACTTACGTGGTCAACGATTTAGGAACGGACAGTTACTTACTGACTGTCACGCGATTCAGCGTTCTTAATTGCACCAGCACCATTAGTTCAAACTCGAGTAACGTGATTGTGCAATCGGCTGCGACGGTGGATGCCAGTTTTACCGTGCAATCTGACAAGTGCAAATTGGTGATTAACGCGGTCAATGGGCATGTGGTCAGTGATCCTGTCGGTCTGGTGGATTGTACGGGTACGTGCGAGGTTTTCTTAACGCCTGGTGTTTACAGTTTGGTTTCCAGTCCGAATACTGGTTTTGCATTTACGAATTGGCAAAAGTATTGGTTTGTTCCAAAGTTTACTGATGCTCGAGTGTCTGCCTTTGGAGTGGGTATTCCATACACTGCAACTTTTGTTACGGCAACACCAGGCAATGCAGACCTGCAACTCTCTTACACCACACCCAAACTGAATCTTGCCACTGACGAAAATGCCGTCTTTAGCCTGAAGGTCACAAACGCGGGTTCTGGAACGGCAAGCGATGTGCATTTAAGTACGGGTTTGTTCATGATCGAAAACAACACAACCATTGGTTTAACTGCTCTAGGTTCAGCAACCTCAAGCCAGGGTTCGTGCAGTATCACTGTGACATTGTTATCTTGTGCTGTTGCTGATATGCCCAGTAACTCGAGCGTGACCGTTACTTTTCAAGCCAGACGCTACGGCGTGTTGACAGGCAATCTGAAATTATTGAACGCCACCACCTCGAGCGGCACAATTGAGAGCAACTGGGCGGACAATATTGCACAATTAGATGGTGACAACAATCCACCGCCGCCACCTGGAAATGTAACTGTTGCGCTTGGCTCAAGCAACCCAGTCGCAAGCACTGTTCTTAAAGGCTCAAGTAACAATCCTGCCTTGCAAGTTTTGATTATGCCACCCGTAGGCTCGAGCGTGACCGATTATGCGTTAGCTGGTATTACACTGCAAGCTTCGGGAACGGGTTTAGACTCGAGCGATATTACGGCGGTCAAACTTTTTCCTGACAATAACGGTAATAGTCTAGTGGACGCTGGCGAAGTTGCGCTTCAAATCTCGAGTGGGGTTTTTACAGCCAACGATGGCACGTTAAATCTGAGTTTTGCACCAACAGGGATTTTGGGTGGCAGAAATTATTTGGTGGCACTCGATTTTAACTCGAGTCTCGCTATGAACCAGTTTGGTACGGCATTGGGAAGCATGTTCTTGCTTGGTTTGATATTTTCAAAACGACGCAAGTTTGGTTTGGGATTGCTGGGCTTGGCTGCATTGATTGCCCTCTCGAGTTGTGATGATCGGAAAATTATACCAATCGTTCCAACACCCGAAACTCGTACTTATAAACTCGCACTGACCGCGATCAACCTACAAAAAAATGGCTTGAGCGTCACTGTTACGGGCTTACCAATCGCTGGGAACGAAATCAGCGTGGTGAAATAAAAATCTTTTGATGGCTCGAGTTTGGCGATGGGCTTGGCAAACTTCGGGATAGGTTATGAAAAAAGTCTGGCGCATTTGAATGAAATAATTTGTTGGAATTTGGTTTGATCAAACCGTATCAAAACATTACGCCGCCTCCGCGTGATTTAATACACCACATTTCAAGGAGGCATCAATGGAAAATTCTTTGCAACTCGAGCAAACATTACGGCGACTCGAGCATCGTTTGATTGAACTCTCGGCGTGGAGAGATCAGGCTTTTATTGTTTTGACGGGCGGGCAATTTCGAGCTAAAAACGCAAAAAAAGCCAGCAAAATCGAGGTCGGCGATCACTGGCATTCACGCGAATTTCCGGTCACGCTCGAGTTTGAAATTGGCGTGCCAAAAAGTTGGGCTGGCAAACCTGTCAACGTGCGTTTGAAGCTTGGTGGCGAGGGAAAACTGAGTGTCAACGGGCGACTCATTGGCGGCTTAAATCCGTATCACACCGAGCATAGAATCCTCGAGAAAGCCAAATCCAATGAAGTCTTGCATTTTGAAATTGAAGCCGTGCCCAAAGGTTTGTTTGGTTCACCCAACCTTGAGCCACGAATTGAAGAGGCAAGCCTGGTGCTGCCAGACCTCGAGCTTCGCGGGTTTGTCGAGGATTTAAGTGCCGCCCATGATGCGGCAGAACACCTGCTCAAAAATGCTCGCGCCGAAATCGCAGTTTTAATCTGTAACGCCATTGAAACGGCGCTGCTACACCTCGGGTTGTCACGCTCACCCTCGGAAAATTATCTGGCGCGGGTGGTTCAAGAGCCTCGAGCCGCAAACATGCTGGCTTCGATTTGGGACGAATGGCATTTTACCGCCGCGCCGCTCGAATTACCTGCCGCTGTGCGCGGTCAGTTTGCGGCGCGTCGCAAGGCGTTCGCCTCGGCAATCACGGAAATCAAACGGCGTTATCCCGCCGAGGGACAGCTTTTTGTCAGTGGTCACGCCCATATTGACTTGGCTTGGCTCTGGACTTTTGAAGAAACCCGCCGCAAGATTCGGCGTACTTTCGGCACGATGCTGTCGTTGATGGATCGTTATCCCGATTTTCACTTTAACCAGTCCAGCGCCCAAGCCTATGCTTTTGTCGAACAGGACGATCCCGAATTGTTTAAACGCATTCAAGTCAGGGTCAAAGAGGGACGTTGGGACTTGGTGGGCGGCATGTGGGTCGAACCCGATGGCAATCTTCTTTCGGGCGAATCTTGGGCGCGACAATTGCTCTACGGTCAGCGTTATTTTCAAGCAAAGTTCAACCAGACCGTCAAGGTGTGCTGGCTGCCCGACACCTTTGGTTACAGCGCCAACCTGCCGCAAATTTTGCGCCAAGGCGGAATCGATTGGTTTTTCACCACCAAACTCAACTGGAACGAAACCAATAAATTCCCTTACGACCTGTATCAGTGGGAGGGGATTGATGGCTCGAGGGTGATCGCCCATAGTTTCATGAATCCTGGGCAGGGTTACAACGGCAGCATCGCGGCGCTCGATTTGCTCGGGACTTGGAAAAATTTTAAGGGCAAACAACAATCTGAGACCTCGCTCTTTAGCTTTGGCTGGGGCGATGGCGGCGGTGGTCCAACCGAAGAGATGCTCGAGCGCTATGAGCGCTTCAAAGATTTTCCTGGTCTGCCCAAACTCGAGACTGGACGGGTGCAAGAGCTTTACCAGCGTTTTGAAAAAGAGCTTGCGGCTGGAGTCGAGTTGCCAGTTTGGATGGGCGAGCAATACCTCGAGCTTCACCGTGGCACATACACCACCCAAGCCAAAACCAAATGGTTTCATCGGCGGCTCGAGCATAGTTTGGTCGAGGCTGAGAGTGCCTGTACGCTGGCTTGGAAGCTGCTTGGGGCTTCTTACCCTCAAGACAATTTCTACCAGGCTTGGACGACCTTGCTGCGCCACCAGTTTCACGACGTGTTGCCAGGCTCGAGCGTGCGGGCGGTTTACGATGCCGCGCACCGCGACCTCGAGTCCACCCTCAAAACCGCTGAAAGCCTGCGCGATCAAGCCCTCAAAACCTTAAGCAACAACGTCAAACTCGAGCCTGGCAATGCCGTGGCAAAAGTCGTGGTTTGGAATTTAACCCTGAGTCAACGGGCGCTGCGTTTGCAAATGCCCAGACCAGCCGAGGGCGCATTTCGCTTGCTGACCCCAAACGGACTCGAGGTTGGTTATCAAGAACTCGAGGATCAGATTGTGGTTTCCGACTCGAGTTTAACCGTGCCAAGCATGGGTTATCTGGCGCTTGCGGTGGTGATAGGAGCTACCCAAAAAACCAAGAGCGCCCTCAAAGCCAGCGCCACCTCGCTCGAAAACGAACATTTGAGCATCAAAATTGCCAGTGATGGCACAATAGAGTCTATCTTTGACAAAACCGCCGCTCGAGAAACCCTGGCGGGGCGCGGCAATCAAATCTGGGCGTACACCGACATTCCACGCGAATGGGACGCCTGGGAAATCGACGCAAAATACCAGCAAGACGGTATGGAATTGCTGGCGACCAGCAAACCGAAACTCGAGTATCAAGGCACACACCAGGCTTGTATTTTGATTGAACGGCGTTTTGAAAATGCCGTGATTGAACAGCGCTACCGCCTTCGCGCAGGCTCGAGACGCCTCGAGATTGCCACCCACATGAACTGGCAGGGACGGCGCACCCTGCTGCGGGCGTTGTTTCCGCTCGAGCTTCGATCACACGAGGCTTGGTTTGAAACCGCCTTTGGTGCGATTGCCCGCCCAACGCACCGCAACACCAGTTGGGACGCGGCACGCTTTGAGGTGAACGCCCACCGCTGGGCAGACTTGTCCGAGGCGGGCTACGGCGTGAGCCTTTTGAATGACGGCAAATACGGTCACAGCATTCACAAAAACCTGATGGGCTTGACCTTGCTGCGTTCACCGATTTATCCAGACCCACTTGCCGAGGAAGGGACACATCACTTCAGCTACGCCATCTACCCACACCAAGGCGATTGGCGCGGTGAAACCACCCTCGAGGCTCAGGACTTGAACGCGCCACTGAAAGCCTGTGTCGTGCCCGCCTCAAAAGGCAAATGGGCGGCAAGTCAAAGCTTTGTGCAACTCGACGGACACGGTTTGCAACTCTCGAGCCTCAAAAAAGCCGAGGACAGCGACGAGATTGTGCTGCGGGTCTACGAGGCATTGGGTGGACGCGGCAACGCCAAACTGAGCGGCGAACTGGGCATTCAAAAAGCCTTCAACATCAATTTTCTCGAGGAGGGCACAAGCAAAACCAAATCAAACGCGGCTGGATTCGAGTTTGAGTACACGCCATTCTCGGTCAATAGTTTCAAATTGCGTTAGAAAGGAAACTCACAATGTTGACGTGATCGCCAGCGTTTCAATACGCCTCAGCGGTGCGCTTGGCAGTGCCACCGTCAGGGGTGACACGACTGTTTTTGAACAAGGCATTTACCTTGCTGGAAACACTTGCATCTCGAGCACCCGACCTCGATTTGATCGGCTTGCCATGTAAACAAAAGCCGCCGCAATTTCGGCGGGGTCAATCCAAGTGTTTGGGTCGGCATCTGGCATGTCACGGCGGTTGGCGGGCGTGTCCACCGTACCCATTGGGTAAAGCACGCCAGCTTTGGTGCTCATGCCTTTCAGTTCGGCATCGAGCGATTTTAAATAGAGGGCTACCGCGCCTTTGGCTGCCGTGTACAATGCCGCCCCAGCCCCAGCGCCTCGAGCCACCTGCGCGGCAGAAATACCGCCGATAAAACCGTTTTCTTGTTTTAAAACCTCGGGCAAAACCGCCGCCACCGCAAAAGCCAGCGTTTTGACGTTGACATCAAACATCCGCGCGAAATCATCGGGTTTAAACTCGAGGATTTTGCCCGTACTAAAACCGCCAACGGTATGAATCAAACCGTCAACGCGTCCGTAATGTTTTACGGTTGCCGCGACCATCTCTTGTGCACCTTTGAGCGAACTCAGGTCAACGGCAATTGCCAAACCAGCCCCCAGTTGATCTCGGGCGCGTTCGGCATTGCTCGGACGGTCTACCAGTGCCAACTTCGCACCTGCCGCATGAAACGCTGTATTGATGGCGCTCGAGATTGCTCCGCCAGCGCCAGTGATGATAAAAACTTTGTTCTCAAAACTCATGCTTTATCCTGACTTAAGAACATGAGTTGATCTCGAGATTTTATTTGATGTTGTCATGCGTGAACGGTGATCTCAACAAGCGCCACGAGTTGCCTGCGGTGTGAAATGTTTTGATTGCTACGGACAAAGCCGTAATCCCTTCTTAAGATGCCACAGCTCTGCATCATTTGTTCACCCGAGTTTGGTAAATAGTATTGCAAAAAGAGGAAACAATGGATTGTCGAACGTTTCTCGAGATTGCCGCATTAGGCGCAAGTACGGTACTGTATATTCACAGGTTTGACGAGATTTTACAGGAGACTTTGGACTATAAATCGTAATTACTCAACTCGGGGTTTAACTGGAATTTAAAACCTCTGGCAGTAACCCCATCGGTGATAACGCCTGCCCAATCGCTTCAAACGCACTCAAAC
>JAYVRX010000062.1:0-6743 GCA_043775825.1 Deinococcales bacterium | reverse complement strand
TTTAAACGTGCGATTCGTGCAAAATGATTTGTATCTGGAGGGAATCGGGACTTCATTTCGGGCTGCCATTTCAAAGCTCGAGTCTGATATTGACGCGGCAATGTTTGCGTTGGCAGATCAACCTTTTGTCAGCAGCGACTTGTACAAAAAACTGCTCGAGACATATCTTGATTCAAACCTCGAGCAACCCAGAATTGTGGCGGTGCAATATCTGATGCCTGAAGAAACCGTGATTGCACCGCCGCATATTTTCCATAAAAGTTTTTTTAAAGTTATCGGCACGCAAAACCACGGTGCAAAACCTTTGATCGAACGCCACAAAGACATCACCACAATGCTCGAGTTTCCCGCGCAAGCACTGTTTGACATTGATGAACCTGGTGATCTCGAGAAAGCCAGAACGATGCTGTAAAAGCTCGAGTACCTGAAACCCATTTAAACCTGGGAGCATCACGTCAAGCACCACCAGGTCAGGCTTGATTTCACGTGCCAGCGCTAAACCACTCGAGCCATTCACGGCGGTATGCACGATAAAGCCAGCATGTTCAAAATAACGTTGACTGACCTCGAGAATCGAAGGCTCATCGTCAATCACCAGAATAATATTGGATTTCATTGGTTTTGCTAGGGTACTTTCTACAATTTTACAGTCATTTTCGTTATTCTCGAGAAACGAACAGCAACGATGCTGCTCAGACTTTTATGAGTCTTTAAGTTTCAAATGCTTTGATCCAAAAAACTGCTTTCAAACCACCCTCAACTGCTCGAGTCAACTCGAGTCGCCCACCGTGTTGCTCGCTGACGGCTGCCACCAATGCCAGTCCCAAACCTGTACCCGCCACCGCCTGTAAACCCAGTCCGCGTTGAAAGGGTTGTTGCAGTCGCTCGAGTTGATCTTCTGGAATACCAGTACCATTGTCGCTGACCTCAAACTGAACCCAATTGTTGTGGCTCGAGCAACGAATAAAAACCTGCCCACCAGGTTTTCCATATTTGATTGCGTTAGAAATTAAATTACCAATTGCCAACCGAATGGCGGTGATGTCGCCTGTGGTGGTGGCTGGCTGCGTTTCGAGATGTAATTCAATCCTCGAGTCCCGAGCTTGGCTTGTAAAGACTTCTGAGACTTCAAGCGCCAAATCCTCGAGATTCACTGCTTGTTGCAACGGGGGCAGATTGGTTCGGGCTAAAGCTTGCAAACTCTCGACCAAACCAGCCATCTCGAGACTGGTATCACTGACAACTTGTAACGCTTGTTTGTACTGTTCAGGCGTGCGTTCACGCTCGAGACTTAAACTTGCTCGAGCTTGCAGCACCGCCAACGGCGTGCGAAGTTCATGGGCTGCGGCAAGCGCAAACGCTCGTTCACGGTCAATGGTTGCCTCGAGTTTCCCAAGCATGGCATTGACGGTTTGCGTTAGTCGTGCCATTTCATCATTGCCAGTATGTTCTGGAACTCGAGCTTTGTACTGCCCTGAAGTCGCAATGCTCGAGGCGAGTTTTGAAACGGTGTCCACAGGTTTTAAGGCGCGGTCTGCAATAAAATAACCCGCAGCAATACCCAAAAGCAGCAACACGGGCAAACCGAGCAATAAGGTTCTTTGGGCATTTTTGAGAACACTTAACGTCTCGATTTCTGAACGCATGGCTTGCACCCAAGTTCCGTCAGACGCATGTTCGGTAAAAACCCGCACGTCCGAAATAGACTTGTAACCAGCCTCGAGTGGCGCAGTGACCAAACTCGAGCCTAAACGGTCTACTAAAATCTTATTTTGATTGAACACCAACAAGACCGTTGCACCAGGAAGTTTGGCTTGTAATTTCTCGCTTTCGGTAGCGACTTGCGGTTTGCTTTCATCGCCAGACAATTGACTGACCGCCAAACTCGCCGCGTCACGCAAGCTATCGTCTAGGTTTTGATGGATGCTCGAGCGTACCGCCGCAAACACCACAAAACCACCCAACAATAAAATAGTAAAAGACACCAGCGCGTAAAAAAAAGTTAAACGAAACCGTAAATTCATTTACGACTCGAGCTTCCCAAGGCGGTATCCCAAACCACGCACGGTTTCGATCATGCCTTCACCAAGTTTACGCCGCAACGTCGAAACAAACACATCAACCACTTTTAAATCCACATTGGTATCTTGCGCCCAAACCCGTTCAATCAAACCAACCCTCGAGTACGCCCGCCCAGGGTTGATTGCCAAGCACTCGAGCAGCGTGTACTCGCGGGGTGTGAGGTTAGCAGGAATGTTGTCTTTGCTGATCTCATGCGCCGATAAATCCAGCACAAAACCCAGTGGTAAAAGCACAATATTGCTCGAGCTTCCTTTAGCACGACGCACCAACGCCCGAATACGCGCCCGTAATTCGCGGAAGTCAAACGGTTTAGCCAAGTAATCGTCACCACCCATTTCCAAACCAGAAATTTTTGAATCCATATCTGCACGCGCCGTTAAAAATAAAATTGGTGTGTGGTCATTTCGGTCACGAATTTCACGTGCCATTTCAAAACCAGCCTCACGTCCTTCGGGCAGCATCACATCCAAAATCAGTAAATCAAAAGTCTCGAGTTGACTCATGCTCAAACCCGTGCTGGCATTCCCAGCATGGTCAACAATAAGACCATCTTCACCCAGCCCCTCGAGCATCAGGGCGGCAAGTCTAGGGTCATCTTCAACCAATAAAATTCGCATTTACCCACCTTGGATTTCCAAAAAAACAAAACGCTTCTCGAGTTTAAGCTTAAAAGTATTTTGTAAAGATTCGGTAAATTTCTTGTCTTTACCGAATCTCAATCTTACACGCCTAGCTTGATGACACAAGAACATTTTAAGGAGTGAATATGAAAAATTTAATCTTAAGCAGTTTGGTATTCGCCGCCATCAGCACAACCGTTTTCGTTTCGGGTTTGATACCCACCATCGCGCAAACCGAAGGTGCAAACCCAACCGAGTTTACGCTCACCAGTTTTACAGACGCAACCTTAGGCATCAGTTTTCAACGCCCAAGTTCCTGGACACAAGACTCGAGCTTCAAAGCTGGCGTTCGATTTGCCGGTGGTGATGAATGGCTCGAGCTTCGGATTTTAGATGATAAAAGTACACCAGAGGCTTACTCGAGTGCCTTTAAATTACCAAGCATCGAAACCAAACTGGGTGTGAAAACCTTTAAACAAGCAAAATTTAGCGCTTCGGTGCTTTCGAGTAAATCCGTTGGTAACTCGAGCATCACGGGCAAACCCTTGGATTTATTGACAGATCGTTGGGTGTTTGCGCCCAAGGTGGGTAAGCTTGTGGTGCTGACCGTGAGTGGTCCAAAAAAGATTTTTGATTGGGAAGGCAACCGCGATATGGCGTTGTCGGTGCGTTTGAAGTAAGCATTCTCGAGCTTCGAGAAACCCTCGAGCTTTTACTGTTTTAGAAAGGTTTTTATGAGCCAAATGCTTTCTGTGGGTGCGTCCGTCAGCGTGCGTGATGCCTTCAAAATTTACAAAGAAAACGAAGTCCAAACTGTGGCATTACGAGGCGCAAACCTCGAGATTAAATCGGGCGAATTCGTGGCGGTGGTCGGGCGTTCGGGTTCGGGTAAGAGTACATTGTTTTCGTTGCTGGCAGGACTCTCCGAACCGACGGCGGGAACGATTTCAATCGATGGGCGCGACCTGACTGTGCTGCCAGAGTTGGAGCGTTCAAAATTGCGCCGCGAACGAATCAGTGTGACATTTCAAGCGGGTAATCTCGTACCGTTTTTAACCGCGCTCGAGAATGTTGAACTGCCTTTAAATTTGAATTCCAACCCTCAAACCAAAGCTCGAGCCAAAGAATTACTTGAATCGGTGGGTTTGACCGAACGTTTTGATTCGATGCCCGCGCAACTCTCGGGCGGAGAACAAGCGCGGGTGGCGTTGGCAATGGCGATGGCGAACGAACCAGGTTTGTTGCTGGCAGACGAACCTACAGGCGAACTCGACACGCAAACCGCCGAAGACATCATGTACATGCTCGAGCAACTCAATCTTAAAGGCGGGCTAACCATTCTGGTCGTGACGCACAACTCAGAACTGGCGGCTCGAGCGCGGCGCGTGGTGCGAATTACCGACGGTGTGCTTGAAGAAGAATCGAAGGTGCAAGCATGAACCTGCAACCATCAGACAACAGCCTCGAGTTTGTTCGGGACGCTATTCGCAAGGTTGGCATTGAAGGTCAATACGCGATTCAAACCCGTAACTTATCGCGGGTCTTTCAACTTGGTACTCGAGAGGTTCATGCGCTGCAAGAAGTTGATTTTGTTGTGAAACCGGGCGAGTTTGTTGCTATCATGGGCGCTTCGGGCTGCGGAAAATCCACGTTACTCTCGTTGCTTGGCGGCTTGGACACACCGTCTTTCGGCACGGTCTTGCTCGAGCATCAAGACCTCTACGCCATGACCGAAGCCGAACGGGTCAAGCTTCGTCGCGGTGGCATTGGTTATATTTTTCAAGGCTACGATTTGCTGCCCGCGTTAACTGTTCTCGAGAATGTCGAATACCCAATGCTGGTTTCTAAAATCTCGAGTTTAGAGCGCCGCGAACGTGCCTTGGCAATGCTGCTCGAGGTAGGGCTGAGTGGCAAAGAAGATTTTTTACCTGACGAACTTTCTGGTGGTCAACAACAACGGGTTGGGATTGCGCGGTGCTTGGTGAGTGAGCCGCGCATCGTGCTGGCAGACGAACCCACAGGCAACCTTGATACCACCACCACCGATTCGATTCTCGAGCTTCTGAAAAGCGCTGTCTTTAAACGAAATATGACGCTGGTGATCGTGACCCACGACCCAGATGTTGCCGCCCACGCTGACCGCATCGTGCGCTTGCGCGATGGCAGAATCGAGATGACATCATGATGGCACTGTTCAATCACGCCGCCCGAGGGGTGCTGCGTAAACCCTTACAAACCCTGATGTACCTGCTGGGCTTACTATTGGCGGTTGGCTTGTTTTCGGACACCTTGTTTTTCGTTGATCTTTCGCAACGCGACATGACCAAAAACGCTCTGTCCCCAATTCAGGTAGATATGGTGGCTCGAGCCACAACACCTGATCTTGCCCCAAATGCCCTCGAGCAAACGCTTCACGATCAAGCGCTTGTGAAGTCCGCCGAGCCTGTGTCAGTCACCGATTTCGCCTCAGTTTCAAAGGTTGGCAGTTCAGTCTCGAGCGCGGCTGGAAAGATTTACGCTTTGAACAATTCGTATTTTAAAACCTTTGCTTTTTTACCCATTGTGTCTGGTCAATACGACTCGAGCGGCGCAATGGTCGGTGATGCCACCGCCACACAACTGGGTTTAAAAGTAGGTGACAGCATTGCCATCAAATTTGCAGCAGGTATTCTAAAACCGTATGTTATTAAAATCGCTGGCATTGTTGGCATGGGTGTTTCCGAACCCCTGTTTTTTAACCCTGACCCTGCGGGTGGCGAAGGATACGGAGTTGTGGCAGACGTGGTTTTTGTACCACCAGCCACCTTCGAGCGCGACCTTGCACCAACCTTGTCAAAACTTCCAATGACAACCTCGAGCGTTGGTCAGACGGGTTCTAACATTGTGCTGTTACCTGTCGAACGTCAAGTGCATTTAAAAGTAGATCAATCAAATTTGAATGCCGACCCAAGTAAGGCACTCAAGCAACTCGATGCACTCAGGCGCAGCCTCGAGCGTCCATTTCCAGGGCAGGTGCGGGTGCAAAACAACCTCTCGAAGAAACTCGATAACGCCAAAAAAGACATTCTGGCGGCAAAAATGTTGTTCTTATTCTTGGCGCTTCCAGGAGTTTTGCTTGCCGCGTACCTTTCTAAGTACGCCGTCGAATTAACAGCCGAAGAACGCCGCCGCGAGTTGAGTTTACTTCGTGTGCGCGGGGCTGGAACTCGAGAAGTGCTGTTCATCACAGCGTTCACTTCACTTTTGATTGCGGTGCTTGGCATTGTTCTAGGGCTTATTTTCGGCGCAATCATGCTGGTTGTCACCCTCGGCTCGAGTATCATCAACCCCGCGAATCTCGAGCTTGTACTGCCTTCGGTGGGGTGGGCGGCATTGGGTGGTTTAGTGCTGACCACACTGGCATTTTTTGTTCCCGCTTGGGCGCAACTGAGGGGCGAAATCGCTGGGGCGCGTCGGAGCGTAACTCGAGTTCAGAGTGTTCCATTATGGCGACGTATGAGTTTAGATTTTCTAATGCTGATCGTTTCGGGCGTAATTATTTACGTGACCGATGCCAATGGTGGTTTCAAACCCACAGGCACTGAAGGCACAGCCGTGACCCTCAGTTTTTACTTATTCCTTGCGCCGTTTATGTTCTGGATTGGGGCGACATTGCTGCTGATTCGGATGCTGGATTTGATCCTGACCAAAGGCACAAAACCTGTTGCTCGAGTCTTGACCGCCCTGTTTGGTGAACTCGGTACGGTGGCGGCTCGAGGTATGACCAGGCGCAGCAATGTAATGACTTCAGCCGTGACACTGACCGCCTTGTCGCTCTCGTTCGGCGTTGCGCTGTCGTTGTTTCTTGGCACTTACAACACCCAAAAGCATGGTGACATTGCAAACATTGTCGGTTCTGACGTGCGTGTCACCCCGCCCGCCAGTGCCAATTTAACACCAGCCTTTGCAAGCAAAATCTCGAGTTTAGAAGATGTCACATCCGCTACTTCCATGGCTCGAGACTCCGTGGCTTTAATTGGCAGCGAGAAAAAAAGTGTTTAC
>JAYVRX010000061.1:0-2129 GCA_043775825.1 Deinococcales bacterium | reverse complement strand
TCGATCAAACACAACACCGACCTGCTACCAGGTGGCATCAAAGGTCAAACGCTACGCTTGGATGCCGCCATTGATGCCCACGGACGAGTCCTGTACGGTGCAATGGACGGTGAAGACAAAATTGGTTTGTACGCCCTGCAACTTGACCTTAGCGGTGTCACCCCTCGAGTCTCGAGTGAAAACCGAATCGTGCGGATTGGCGATGTGCTCGACGGTCGGCGCGTGGTGGAACTGAACAACCACGACATCAACGCCAAGGGACAGCTTGCCCTGGTGGTCAGGGTTGAAACCGAAACGAATTACAACACCACCGACGAACACGGCAGTTTTGACGGCGGCACAGCCCCCATGAAAATGCAAGCCATTTACTGCGACCTGGGTCAAGGCTTGACTCGAGTTTTGCACGAACATGTGCTTAACACCGATGGTCACGAATTTGCGGGTATGTTCGGCGATATCAGCTTTCATGAAAACGATCTGATTTTTGTCGCCAACTATTATCACAACACCGGACAAGTCACCAAAGACGTGCGACAGGGCGTGTTCTCGGTGCGTGGACTCGAGGGTCAAAAAGCCAGCTTGGTCGTGACCAGTGGCACGTCGTTGGCAGCCAGCACCAGCGCCCCAGTCATCTCGCAATTTGGCTTAATCAGCTTGCACGACGGTGGACAATTTGTGCTACAAGCCATGCTGACCCCAGCTTCAGAATTTGCAAACCAATACGTTGAAGGCAAACAACAAACCGCCGTTTTGCGTGGCAACCTCAATACCGTATCCCCCGCCACCCGCAAAACGGGTTCGCCCAGCAACCTGCGGGTTGAAGCCAGTTCAATCGAGAGTGGCTTGCGTTCAAGCCGCTCTCGAGCCTCGGGTTTGACCTGTTATGCCCCGCGCAGCGGACCAAACTCGAGTTTTGCACATGTTCTCAACAATGGCAGTCAACATGCTTTGGTGGTCAACAACCGTGTGGTCATGCAATCAGGCGATAAAGCTCCGACGGGAAATGTGGTCAAAGCCATCGCCACGCCGCAACTGGCAACCGACGGCATCACCTACTTCATGGTCGAAACCAGCGCGGGCATCGAATTGCTCGCCAGCAATGGCAGCCAATCGCGCACGATCTTGAAAACCGGCGATCTGCTGGTCAACCATCCCAGCCCCGTTAGCGATTTTATCGGTGTCGGTTATTCCGCCATGCACAGCGACGACGAGGGGAGGCTAATGTTTGTGGTGATCCACGAGGACGACAGCCAATCGCTGGTGCTGGGTTTGCCTGTTTAGGCAGGCAATTCGAGTACGGCTGTAAGTTCTAGGCGATCAGCCAAAAACGCTGTTCTTTAAAGCTTGAAGCCAAAATACTCACAAACCCTCGCTTGTTTTGTTGCGAATCAAAAGGAGTCCATTTATGCCCGATCTTGCCATCACCACCCTCGAGACTTCACCGTCCCTGGATATCTGCCAAGGCTTTGCGATCATTCCATCCTTGGGGACATTGCGAGCCAGCGTCCAAGGTTCAAACGTGCAACGCGTGCTGATCGACGTTAATTTTGAAAGCTTTTTTATCAACGTGGTTGTGAATGTCCGCTGGAGTTATTTCTTTGGGATCTGTGGTCCTGCCTGGGCGATGAATACCGAGGTCAGTGGCAATTTTGACAACCCAGATCAACCCGCCACGCAACTCAACTGGGCTGGAAAGTACGGTGACGGTACACAAGACGGTTTTGCGGGTGGTATTCAGGTGGGTTTGGAATTTGCCCTAACCTGGAATTACGACATTTTCCCGCCCCGCATTTTCCCCAGGTTGCAAGGCAACGGTGAATTTCGCATCAACATTTTAAAGACCTTTCTGGACTTTTTGATCACCCGAGCGGGCAGCTCGAATTCTTCGGCAAAAGGCTCGGACACACCGCGCACCTCTGGACAGGGAACGCTCGATTTTGACATGTTCCAAACCCGCAACGGCGAATGGAAATCCAAAGGCACGATTCAAATGACCCCAGGCATCGAAGGGACGCTAAACGTGATTGATCTGATCCCCTTCACTCGAGCCGTCAATGCCCTGGTGCAACGATTTGGCGGCAACGTCATCGCGGGTCCAGTGGTCCAGGTTGGATTTCCGATTACCATCG
>JAYVRX010000060.1:0-26676 GCA_043775825.1 Deinococcales bacterium | reverse complement strand
GTGCGCCCCGCGCACCGACGCTTAAAACCTGGTGCGCGGGACGCACCCTACAAAAAGCATGTGACACTCCACTTGAAAGTACCAAGTTTGTAGATTGGTGCGCGAGGCGCACCATACAGTGTCCAGCATATTACCTCTAGTCATTTCAGCAAGAAACATTGCAAAAACCGATTTTTCTCGAGCTACTTATTATTTTTGATTCTAAATTTATCAATCTCGAGCGTTACTCTTGAGAAACTGAAATTCGTGTCTCAATTGCAATAAAACAGGATGCCAGGAATATTTCCTGGCATCCTGAAAAAAAGTTTAGTTACCCTCGAGTGACTTCAGTTTAAGACTTGCACGGTAAATTGTGAGTTGCTTTTTGCGTCCGAGTTCATCAGTCAACTTGTCCCAAGCAGCAGACACGCCGTCCAGTGCAGCTTGTGCAGATTCTTCACCAGCCAATGCCCGGGCAATGCCTTCATCAAGCGCTTTTTGATAACGGTCTGTACCAGGCAAGCGAATATCGAGTACCAAATTCTTAGATTTTAAGCTGGTTTTAATCGCGCCCAAGTAATTGGTGGCATCTTCTTTGGTCATGCCCGACTTGATCCACAAGTCATTGCTGTTAAAGTGGCTTTGGCGGTACGGATTAAAGCCAGTAATGCCCAAAGTCACGTCCTCATTGCTTTGTTCAGGTTGTGACAAGAACGCTAAGTAATCAAAGGCAATGTCTTTGTTTTTAGACTTGGCATTGACTGCGCCTGACCAACCGCCGAATGCAGCATAAGGTGCGTAGTTGATTGAACCTTTTGTGACCCACTTGTTGGCATCACGATCCCAAATCTCTTTAGAACCTGGCAAAATGACAGCGCCCAATTTGCCTTGAATAACCGAGGTTTTCTTGTCTGTCGAAAGCGAACCAATATCGCCCCAGTCAATTGCCAAGGCTGCCTGACCACCTGGGAAGGCAGCGCGAACATCGCCAGTGTCAAAGTTGACCATGTTGGTTGGACCAACTTTTTGAATATCTTTCCATTCGGTTAAAGCCCGCACAAAACCAGGTGCATTGATGAGCGGTTTCATGTTTGTGGTGTTAAAGAACATACCTTGGCTTGTACCTTTGTACTGCATGTAACCGCCCGCTCGAGAAGCCAGCAACCAGAAACTTTGGGCATTGCGCTTTTGAGCTTCGACAGCACCGTACATTTTTACGCCATCTACGACTTTGCCGTTAAAGAACTCTGCCATGTCACGGTATTGACCCCAGGTTTTGGGTGGCACAAGTGCGTAACCGTACTTAGTGGCAAAGTCTGCTTTAAAGGTTTTATTTGCCCATAGGTCACGGCGGTAGTAAACCATTTGAAAATCGCCATCAAGCGGAATCATGTAGGTTTTACCCGCATAGGTTGCCGAGAATTCACGGAAGAACGGCATGATCTCGTTCCATTTTAAACTTGGGGTTTTGGCAATGTAACTGTCCAGAGGCTCGAGATAACCACCACTGACATAATCACCTAACCATTGCGGGTCGAACACACCTGCGTCGAAGGTATTCGAGCCACTGGTAAAGTCGGTTAAAATGCGTGGGAACAAATCAGAAAAGGTTGTTAAGACCACGTTGATTTTTGCACCCGTCAGTTTTTCAAATTCTGGCGCGTGACGCTTTAATGGCTCACCGATTTGGGGTCCATCGAAAGTTACGATGGTCATGGTGCGCCCAGCATACTTGAGGTTACTTTGCGAGTTTGCCGAAGCCAATAATCCCAATGCCACGAGCGTTGAGACTCCGATTGCCGATCCGATCAAGAAATTACTTTTGTTCATGCCTTACCTCCTCGGGAATTCGCGTTTTTAACCAAACTCGAGCGTTAACCAAGCACAAAAAAAGCGCCAGAGTTAAAAAACACCAGAGTTGAAAACAAGGTTGCAAACGTTTGCAGAAACTATAGACCTTGGCTTAGAATTCTGTCAAGCGTTCTTCAAAAATCGTTTCGAGTTTTAGCGAAAGACACCCATGCAAACTGCTCATTTAGAAACCAAAGTTGCAATCGTTACCGGTGCAGGACGAGGCATTGGTGAAGCCTGCGCTCAAGCATTTGCAAAAGCTGGTTACGCTGTGATTCTTGCCGAAAAAGACAACCAACTGGGTTTAAAACTTGAAGCAGAATTAAACGACCAAGCTCGAGTGAAATTTATTCAGACCGATGTCATAAACCAAACCAGCATTGAACATTTAATCTCTAAAACAATCCATAACTTTGGACGGCTTGATGTGCTGGTCAATAACGCTGGGCGCAACAAACGCACACCGCTTCTCGAGATGGAGCAAACAGATTGGGATAACGGGATTCTATTAAACCTCTCGAGTGTTTATTTCATGTCTCGTGCTGCCATGCCAGAATTACTAAAAACCAAAGGTAACATTGTGAACATCTCGAGTTTAGTGGGTTTGCAAGGACAACCCGAGGCAGTGGTTTACGCCGCAGCCAAAGGTGGTGTAATTGCCCTAACCAAGACTTTGGCTCTCGATTTTGCACCGCTTGGTGTGCGGGTGAATTGCATCTGCCCAGGTGATATTTGGACTCCGCAATACAGCGAATGGTTAACCGAACAAGAAGATGGAAAGGCGGTTCTCGAGTCGATCAGTGCCAGACTTCCTGTTGGTCGTTTAGGAACAACCCAAGAAACGGCTCAAGCTGTATTGTTCTTGGCTGAAAATGGTTTTGCCAACGGTGTTATCTTGACCCTTGACGGTGGAAAGAGTATCGGATGAACCACTTTATACTGGCTATCTCGAAATGATAGAACTCGAGTTTTAATTTTATAACTCAGCACAGCAATACCAATAGACTAGAACCAGGAGGAAACCATGAAACTTGCTTCACTCAAAGACGGACGCGCCATTGTCACCGATGGCACACGGTTTACACCACTCTCAGACCTTGGATTTGAAGGCTCGATGCTTAGTTTTATTCGCGCAGGTGAAGAAATTTTTGATGAAGTCAAAACCAATCTGGCAGGCATTGGGTATCAGGAAAACCTCGAGTTACACGATTTGGCATTGCCAATTTCTAGACCACCTAAAGTGATTTGTATTGGTCTTAATTACCGCGACCATGCGATTGAAGCAGGCATGGCAATACCCACTCAACCTATTGTTTTTACACGGTTTACCACGACCCTAGTTGACCCATTTGATGATGTCGAACACGACTCGAGTTTGACTTCAGAACTCGATTACGAAGTTGAACTTGTGATCATTATTGGTAAAGGTGGCAAACGAATTCCTAAAGAATCTGCCATGCAGCACGTGCTGGGTTACAGTGTTTGCAACGATGTCAGCGCCAGAGATTTACAAATGGGCAAAGACACAGGTGGACAATGGACTCGAGGGAAAAACCTTGATGCGACCTGCCCAATAGGTCCTTGGATTGTAAGCAGAGACGAAATTGCCGACCCGCAAAACCTCAAACTTGGGTGCAGCGTCAATGGTGTGGTGCTGCAAAACTCGAGTACCAGCGAAATGATTTTTGGCGTTGAAGAACTGGTGCATCGACTCTCGTACTGGTTTACGCTCGAGGCAGGCGACACGATTATTACAGGAACGCCCGTTGGCGTGGGTTTTGCCCGTAAACCACCGATTTTCTTAAAACCAGGTGACACTGCCAAAGTCTGGGTTGAAGGTGTTGGCGAACTTGAAAATAAAATTGTTGAGGTGAACGCATGAGACGATTAGAAAAACTTCGTGCCATTGTGACCGGTGCAGGCTCGGGCATTGGTCAAGCCATTGCGATTCGTTTTGCCCAAGAAGGTGCAAGGGTCGTGTGTTCCGACATTAACCTTGCCGCCGCACAGCACACTGTTTCGATGCTCGAGACACCAGGTTTAGCCTTTCAAGTAAATGTTGCCAAAGAAACCGAAATGAAAGCTTTGGTCGCGTTTACTGTTCAAGAATTTGCTGGACTCGAGTGCATGGTCAACAACGCTGGTGTTGGTATTGCTGCCAATGTGGTCAACACCAGTGAAGCCGACTGGGACAGGGTTATGGATGTTTGCCTGAAAGGTACGTTCTTTGGCATGAAACACGCGATACCTGCGATTCATGCCAGTGTTCACCCAGCAAATACCGACGGAAACATTATCAATATGGCATCGATTGCATCATTTGTTGGTTTAATAGACCGTGTGGCGTACAGTGCTGCCAAAGCAGGAATTCTGGGCATGACCAGGGCAGCCGCCATAGATCACATTCCCGATGGTATTCGCGTCAACTGCATCGCCCCAGGTACAGTAGACACCCCCTGGGTGCAACGCATTACCGCCAATTACCAAGACCCAGAAGCTGCTCGAGCCGCCATGCGAGCGCGGCAACCCCATGGGCGTTTGGTCACAGCCCAAGAAATTGCTGCCATGGCAGCGTATTTGGCTTCAATGGAAGCTGCCAGTGTGGTCGGTGCTGCCATGATGGTTGATGGTGGCGTAACAGCACGGTAAATGCGAAACACAAACCCTTTCACTTTAGAGCGTTCATTTTCGTAGGCTGTTATCTTGCTTAAAGTACCAAAACTCGAGATACCAGAAGCACGTGTTTTGGGATGCCATAAACAAAAAACCTCGAGCATTAAAGACTCGAGGATTATCTGGTGAGAGCGGACGGGATCGAACCGCCGACCATTGCAGTCTATGTGCAACGCTCTACCGCTGAGCTACGCTCCCAGGGCGTGCGTAGTGTATCACAGGATTTCCAGGACGAAAAGACACGGCTCGAGCCTTAAGCTGTTGTAATCCGCTCGAGCACGTAGGCAATATCATCATCGCTTTGTTGAAAATGCGTGACCAGCCGTACTTTATCGACGTCCATCTGTCCGCACCAAACGCCTTTGTCCGTCCATTCTTGCACGGTTTTTGCGGCGTCTGGAACGGTAATAAAAACCATGTTGGTTTGAACAGTCTCGAGGTTCACGTCAAATCCTGCATTTTTTAAACCCATTGCCAGGGTTTTGGCTCGAGCGTGGTCATGCTCGAGTCGTGCGGGTCCGTGACGCAGGGCGTACAAGCCACCTGCCGCCAGAATTCCAGCTTGGCGCATTCCGCCGCCCATCATTTTGCGGTAACGGTGCGCGGTTTTCAAGAAATCTTTTTTGCCCAACAGCACGCTGCCGACGGGTGCGCCAAGTCCTTTGGAGAGGCAAATACTGACACTATCAAAATACTGGGCAATCTCGCGGATGTGAACGCCCAAGGCGGTGGCGGCATTAAAAACCCGAGCGCCGTCAAGGTGAAACGGTAAGCCTTTGGCGTTTGCCACGTCACGGATGGCTTTGATCGTCTCGAGGTTGACGACAGTGCCGCCAGCTTTATTGTGCGTGTTCTCGAGCGCGATTAAACCCGTTGGACTTTGGTGAATGCTGTGTCTGACGGCTTTGCGCACGGCTTCTGGGTCTGGAACACCGAGCGGCGCGGGAACAAACCTGGGCACGACGCTCGAGAACACTGCCATCATGCCCAGTTCATATTCGTAAATATGGGCGTCCTGCGGGCAGATGACCTCTTGCCCGCGACTGGTGTGTGCCGCGATAGCCATCTGGTTTGCCATCGTGCCGGAGGGCGTGAACAGTCCATCCTCAAAACCCAGAAGTTCTGCTGCCTCGAGTTGCAGCGCGTTCACGGTGGGGTCTTCACTGTAAACATCATCGCCAACTTCGGCGTGCAGCATGAACTCGAGCATTTCTGGGGTGGGTTTGGTAACAGTGTCTGAACGCATGTCTACAATTCGCATAGCTCGAGTTTACGACATGATCTGGGTATGAAAAACCCCGCATTCAAGGCGGGGTGAAAGTTTTTTGGTCACTCGAGCCTATCTGTCAAAACCGTAAATGGCGTAATTGCGAACTGCCAAGATGATAACTTGCGTCAGCAGCGCCAGAATCATCCATGAGCGCAGGCTGCCTGCGGCGCGAAGTTTTTGCAGTATGTTTTTGACAATGTCTGTTTTGGGTTGTTCAACACGGATTGGGCGCGGCTTGGTTTGTGAAATCACAAAAGCAGGTTTCCGCGTGGGTTGGAAGATGTTTTCTGTGTTTAACATAAATCCTATCTTACGCCTAATACAGAATCATTTGTCAAGATTCTGGCAAATTACGGTTTTTAGACTGCGTTCAGATATTGCCTAACCGTCTAGAAGCTTGATTCTGAGGCTCGAGTTTCTCCCGAGTTGATAGAATTCTAGCAGACTGTCATGCCAAATGATGTGCGTTTATCACACCAACCTACCACATATAGAATTATAGTTCGAGAACACCGACTTTTACTGTAGCAAGTCTTACAAGCCCAATGAATAATTCACAGCAAAACCGAGTTGCTGCCACTCGAGCCTTAATTCAGAAGCTTACAGGCAAGGTTTTGATGTTGCGCGTTACCAATCCTGTATTCCACCGCAAAGTTTCGGGCTTCACCGCAAGCCGCAAATTTGGCAAGCGTTCAAACAAGACCTTAAAGGCAATGCTCGCCTCGAGACGCGCCAACGGCGCACCAACGCAGTAGTGCATTCCCATACCAAAGCCGAGGTGTTTGTTGTTGATACGGTCCAACATCAATGTTTCTGGCTGCTCAAATTGGCTTTCGTCGTGATTGGCAGAACCCAGCCCCGCGTAAACCAGTCCACCCCTGGGAATAAACTGTCCCGCAATACTGAGGTCTTCACGGGCGTAACGCGACGTTGCCACCAAGACAGGCGGCGTGAACCGCACCAGTTCTTCGACAGCGCTTTTCATCAACTCGGGTTCGGTTTTTAAGCGCATCAGTTGCTCTGGATGCTCGAGAAGTGCCAGCACCCCGTTACCAATTAAACCCGTCGTGGTTTCATGACCCGCCGAGAGCAGCAGTCCCGCCATAGAAATCAACTCGTCTTCGGACAGGCTCGAGCCTTCAGCTTTGGCTTGCAGCAAAGCACTGCTTAGGTCGTCCTGCGGATTGGCGCGGTGTTCGCGGAACAAGCGGCGCAAGTAACTGACCAGCAAGTAAATACTCGGCATTGCCAAAATGCCATCCATTGGGGCATTGATGTTCAGAAGCGCGTGTGACCATTTGCGAAAATTGTTGCGGTCACGGTCTTTGACACCGAACATGTCTGCAATCACGATCAACGGAATTTGTAGGGCGTAATCTGAGACCAAATCCATCTCGCCTTTTGCTTGTGCCTGGTCAATCAGTTTGTGTGCCAGTGCTTCAACTCGAGTTTGCATCTTAGCGATCAACCTTGGCATGAACGCCTGGTGCACCAGGGCGCGAAGCCGCGTGTGGTCTGGAATGTCGGTGTCCAGCATATTGGTTTGCAAGGTTTTGACAAATCCTGGCAGCGGCATTGCCCGTGTTGGCTTGTTGGGGTCTTGGGCATTGCGTTTGTCTTTGACCAGGCGTTCGTCCTTTAATGCCTCATTCACATCGTTGTAACGGGTAATCAACCAGGCGCGTTGACCGAACATGGCTTTGAATGGCACGACGGGGCTGGTGTCGCGCCAGCGTTTGTAGCTTGGAAAAGGATTGGCTTTAAACGCCGGTTCTGTCATGTTCACGGGCTCAAGTGCGGTGTTTTGGGTCATGGTGCTCCTTGGATGCTCAAGAATATTCCTCGAGTCATGAAAACTCGAGGAGTACTTGTGTTGGTTGTATTTTAGTTTGTTTTAGCGTTCGCCATGAGTATAGCCAAGCACATCTCATCGGTGGTGGCTTCCGCCCACATCACATATTTGGGATCGCCTTTTTTGCCCGCGATTTCTGGTTGATTGGCAACCGAATTGTCGAACACGCAAGTGGTACGAATCACATCGCCGCGTTTGATTTCGACAGGATTCTTAAACCAGTAATTTCCCTGCCAGTGAAAGTCCCATTTTGGAATGTACAACAAGGTTTTGGCGCTGCCAGTTCCAGGATTCAGTTCAATCTTGATGCTTTTTGCCAATAAGTGCATGTGCCCACCGATTGAGTACAGCGTCATGTCGGTGGGGTTTTGTTGATCGCAACTCGCCACAATATTGCTGGCATCGCCCACAGGTTTTTGATACTGCGCTGCGGTTTGCCCGCAGATTTGCAACAATCCATTTGGTAAAAACTGCCCCGCCAGAATTCCAGCTCGAGCAACATTCTCGCGGATGGTATTCTCTCGGGTGCAGCCAACATTTTTCAGGTCGTCAGGGCAGGGCAGTTCAACGGGTGCGACCCGTAATTGCGATTTGATGGGTGTTAACTTTGTACCCTCTGGCGCAATGCTGAGTTTGACGCTCGAGCGATCTGATCCAGTTTCATTGTTCAGGTTGTAATGCACTTCCATCACAATCAATGAGCCTTTAGGCATTGGGTTGCCAATACCAGTTGGAAAGTGCCCTGTTCCCGCCCCAGGTGTCCAAACGCTCAACCAGTTACCGCCTGCTGTGGCAGTTTCAGGATTATTGCTTTGAAGACTAGGACCACCAAAACAATCCCAGCCTTTGCCAGCACTGGCGTTGTCCCTGGCGAGCACATTGGCAGCTTGATTTGGTTCAATTTTGTACAAAATTGCATGATGCACGATGCGGCGGTTACCTGGTGTGATTTCTACACCGGTCACCATCACATCACGTTTGAAATTCGGTTTTAAAACATAACAGTGATACACGTCCAGAGACTTTGAACTATCGGGCGTGTACGGCGTTTCGGAGGTTGCCATCTCAATGGTTTCCTCAACGCCCTGTGCATGGGCTGGTGCGAGCGTCCACGGAACATCTGCCAAGTTCTCGGGTGCAAACTGCCCTCGAGCGTGTGACTCATGCCCGACTTGCACCGTCTCGGGACTGGCGGTTTGTGCGGCTCGAGCCAACATCACCACGCCGAAAATGCTTAAGCCCAGTACGGTCATGCCTCGAGTCCAACGCCAGAGTTGCTGTTTTAGGTTCATGTTTTGCCTCATTTCTTGGTTTGCTTGCTTCTTGTTTTATTTGCGCGGCGCTTTGCCGAGTGGCGCTTTGGCTTTTGCCCAATCCTCGAGTATTTTCTTGCTGGCGCTGCCAAGCCTGCGTTCGTTCAGAAACCTTTGTGATTCGCGGCTGGGTGGGAACGGCGGCATGTATTCCTCGCGGGTGACTTCGGCGATGCGGTCCGCCCATTGCACAGCAGTGGTTGGATTGTCCAAAGTGAAGGGCGCAATGCCGCCCGTAACATGGCAGGAAACACAGTTTTTCTCGAGGATCGGTTGGACATCAACGTAATAGGTTGGCACGTATTGTGTGCTGTTCTGAGCGAATGCGAACATGCCAAACACGGCGATGACAGTGGTAATCAGGAATGCGGTCAGCGGGCGAATCATAGAACCTCCAGATGGTGTGCTCGAGTGTGATAGATGGGAGTCAAAAACTGAGTTTGAAACCAAATCTCACCTCCGCTCCTAACATGCCCGTGGGGTTGAAGCTCGAGCCGAGCGAACCGTAATTCAGTCCAGCGCTGACCTCGAGTTTGAAACCGTCAGACAGGGTATAACTGAGGTTGGGTCTGATTGTGCCGCTGCCATCGGTCAGGCTTTGCAGCCAAGCGCCAGAGATGCTTGTGCGGGTATCAAGTTCGCTGCTCGCAATCAATCCAAGATTGATGCCGAACGCATCGAGATTGCCAGTTTCGCCGCGTTGCCAACGGGAGTTTAGTAAGCCCGTCAGGTTAATGCCGCCAACAGCAAATTCGGTCTGAACTGTTGCCTCGAGGCTGGGGTTGCCAATGCTCGGGTTTGTGCCACCTGGGTCTTGCGTAAAGGTGTACGCGGCTTCGGCTCTTATGGCAACGCTGCCGATGGTCAAGTTGGTGTCCGCGCCGATCACATGAATCCAGTCGTAATTCAGTACGGGCTGTACCGTAAATTGACCTGCCTGCGCGGTTGGGTTGAGCTTTATGGTCAGCGTCGGCGTATGGCGTGGACCACCGTAGACACTGAAACTGAAATCGCCACCATCAAACAGCGACAAGGCGCTGGTAAACCGCAGACCGTACTGAACATTCTCGAGCGTCGCCGTCGGACGGTTGTCCAAAATCGGGTCTTGTCCGACAATGGTCACCCCAGGCGGCATTGCGATTGCAGGCATTGTCCCCATTGCGGAAGGCAGTGTGCTTGGGGTGAAACCAGGCGCAATCACCCCCTCGAGTTTGATGGTTTCAGAAATGTTCCAAGTCGCACGAACCGCAGGAATGGCAATGCGCTCCAGCGTATTGGTATCAATCGGATTGATCGTATTGACCACGCCGAGCACATCCACCGAACCCCAATCGACTTTCAAATTTCCTGCACTCAGGTCAACACTGCCCAGATAAGCCGTCAATACCGTCTCGCCAAGACGAACGCTGGTTGCCCCAGTCGCAGCATCAAAACTCGAGCGCAGGTTGGCACTAAAAGTTGCATCTGGAAAATCTTCAGCCCCAAGCGAACCACTGAATTTTAAGGTGAAGGCTGTGCTCCCCGTGGCAGTGCCGTTGGTGTTCAAGCCCAACGTCGCCTCGAGCACACCGCCGATGCTGTAACGAAAATTGCTGGTCGGTGCTGAAATTTCGGGTGGGGTGGGTTCTTGGGTTTGCGCCCAGCCGCTCGAGAGCAGCGCCGCAAGAATTGGAATGAGTTTACGCATAAATAAAATCCTTGTTGAAATGAAAGTGATTGACTCGAGAGGATGTTGATCTCTGACTCTTTTTCTTGTCTGTAAAACGAGTTTTTGGTATTGGGCACTCTAGCCGTCTTATGATTTAGGGTTGTTTTAAAAACCGTTCGGTGAACACGTTGTCGTTGATTGCCACATCCACCTCGAGGCTGGTTTGGCGGAACGTGCTTTTAGAGCCTTGCGACGGGGTTTCCATCGAGCTGGTTTTGATGACGTTGTAACTTTTGACCGTGCCAAGTTCGAGGGCTTTGAGGGTTTTGAAAATCTTGTTGCCTTTGAAGTAATCGGTCTTTAGGACGTTCAAGGTTTTGGCGTCAATCTCGTAATTCAGTTTGTCGTAGCTGCTAGATTTTTTGGGTTTGGCTTCGATCAAGTATTTACTCGCGTCACTCGAGGTCAGGCTGTAATCGTAGTTGTTGACTTCCAGCGTTCCCAGGTCGCAGTAACTAAAGTCCGATCCGAAGAACGCACCGTCGCAATCGCTCGAGTCACCGCCGCCCGTGGCGAGCCTGCGGGTGCGCCCTAGGGCGGGCAGGTAGAGTTGCGTTTCGGTCATGCCGTTTTTCTTGATGGTTAAAATCCCACTGCCTTTGACATCGGCTGGCGCGAGGAATTTCACCAGGCTTTTGTCGCCGCTCGACCAGGTTTTTAAGGTACGGGTTAAAGTTTGACCGTTTTTGCTGATCTCGAGGGTGATGGTGCTGATGCTGGATTTTGGTTTGGCGCGGGCATCAATGGCTTGGATCACCTCGAGTCCAGTTTTATAGGTTTGGGTTTGCGCGAGGCTGAGGGCGCTGAGCGTGGCGACGGCAGCAAGTCCGATGCTGAATATTTTTTTCATGGTGATGCTCCTTTAGAAAGTTGCTGATTTAATCGGCGGCATTTGGTACAAGTTTTTTACTTTTCAGCACATCGCCAAGAAATTGCAAGCTCATGGCAGGCAACAAACTCAGGCTCGAGATGCCAACGGCAAGAACGGTGAAAACCATCATCTGACCAAGGCTGGCGACGGGTTGCAATTTGCTGAACGACAACGCCGCGAATGCCGCGCCGAGCGTCAGGGCGGTAAACAAGATGCTGCGTCCGCTGCTCATGATCGTGTTCTCGAGCGATTGTTCTGGCGTGTGTCCAAGTTTGCGTTCCTCGAGGAAGCGCACGGTCAAATGAATCGCGTAATCGCCGACACCAATTGCCAGTGCCCCAAGCAGCATGGTCGAAATGTCCAGGTCAATGCCAAGCCAACCGAGCAAACCGTACTGCAAGACTATGGTCATCAAGAGACTCGAGATTGTGATGATGGCGGCTTTGAAGCTTCGCACGAAGCTGTCAATGGCGATCACCAAAATAATGGCGAGCGTCAAACTGATGACAAAATCGTGAATCAGTGCATCCTCGAGTGCCAAAACGCCGAGCGAGTCACCACCGATTTTGGCGCTGGCGACATCTTTGAAAACATCGTTGGCAAGAGTTTGGATTTTAGTGTAATAGCCCCTAGTTTCGCTGGTCGTGCCGAGCGGAATCGGTACGGAGATCAGGGTTTGCTGTTGGTTTAACGACAATTGTTGCGTAATCTGTGAGGTGTCGCTGCTGGACTGATAGATCAGTAATTCTTGCGAAACTTTTGCTCGAGAATCTGGGATTTCGCGTTTGCCACTAAAAATTTTGTTCAGCGTCAAGATCGTGTCGCTAATACTGATGCTCTTGCCGATACCAGGAATCTCGTTTTTTGCCCGATTCCCAAAGGTTTGAATTGCGTTTAGAACTTTGGGTTGCAGCACATCACCTTCAAGCAGAATGCTGACGCTGGCAGAACCACCAAAAATTTGATCCACGGTTTTGATGCTTCTGATTGTGTCCGAATCTTTTGGAAAAAAACTTAAAAATGAAGTGTTCGGTTTGATTTTGGTGATGCCCACCAACCCAATTGCAACCAGCACCAGCGCCGCCATCATGGTGGCAACACGGTGTGCGATCACAAACTTTGCCAAACCTTTTAACACCCCGCCAATTGCGCCTGGCTTTTCTGGATTGACACGCACCTTTGGTTGCGCCAGCAGGTTAATCACGGCGGGCATCAGAATCATGGCGCTTGCCAGTGCACCAATTACGCCAAAAACGATCAACAAACCAAGGTCGCGCAGTGTGCCAATGTCCGAAAGCCTAAAGGTCAGCATTGACGCGGCAATGGCAATGGCGCTAATAATGACGCCCTGCGAGGTTTGGGTATAGGTGATTCGCAGTGCGTCGGCTTTATTGTGACCATGTGCCAGTTCGCCGTAAAATCTGCCCAGCAAATGCAGCGAGAAGCTCGAGCCAACCGCCAGAATGGCGATAATGCCGATGGTGGTCAGTGCGCCAAAGGGAATGCCGAGCCAGCCGTAAATGCCCATTGCCCAGATCAGTCCCAAAACGACTTGCACCAAAGGCAAGATCACGCCATGAACTGATCCGAAATTGAGGTATAAGAAAAACAGAATTAAACCCAGCGCGATCAACCCAATCACTTGAATGTCGCTGACAATGGTACGGTTGACTTCCGAAATAATAAATGGCGTGCCAGCCAGTGCCACTTTGCCCTGCCAGTTGGCATTGACGACTTTGGCGACTTCAGCCCCAAATTGTTGCTGATTCGATCCCGCTTTCATTTGCACAATCAAAATTGCGTGTTGACCGTTTTTGGACACCAAACTAATGTTTTCGTCTTCAACGTACTTTTTCACGGCGGCAATTTCTACACTCGAGAGATCGTTTTTGCTGACCAGATCAACGGTTTTGATTAGCCCGTCGTCCTCCTCGAGCTTGGAGAGGTTGGTGAGCGATGTGATTTTTTCGACCCCGTACACCGTCTCGAGTTTGCTGTTCAGTTTACGAAGGGCGTTCAGGCTGGCTTGGTTGTAAATATTGCCACCCAAAACGCCAATCACGTTTTCGCTCGAGCCGAAGGTTTTTTTGATTTCGTCGTTGATGGTCAAAATCGGGTGGTGGTCGGGTTGGAAGGCGCTGCTGTCACTGTTGACTTTGGAACGTGGTGCGCCAGCCATGATGAGCATGGTGGCGACCAAAAAGCCGATAATGACCAACCAGCTTTTTTTGAGGATGAATTCGATCAAGTGTTTCATGGGTGCTCCTTTGAGCAGGGTTGAGGCGTTGGAATTGGGTATAGTGCTATTAAAGATTAACCAGTCAGTTATTAATATAGGTAAAAAAAATCAAACCTCCGTTCCCGTGGATTTCGTTCTTGGATCAAGACCGCGCCAGAACACGGCAATAAAATCTTCAAGAAAAGTATTCGGATTAAACAACGCTGCTGCCGATGCAAGCTCCAGGCTCATGGTAAAACCAGTGCAAGTATGCAGCAACGTGAAGGCTGGAATGGTTGGATCACCTCGAGCCATTCGACCTAGCGCCATCTCGCGCCCAATGTAACTGACCAATGCCAAAAAATCGTCTTGAATGCGCGGTGGAGTCGGAAGCCCTGGGGACTGCTTCATTGAAACCACCAACATCAAACGGGGGAAAACGTCGCTGGCATACGCCACAATTCGTTGCGCAATCAACAACAAATCCGCACGAGTGTCACCGTGACCAATTGCCGCCTCGAGTTCCGCATTCCAGATCGGTTTGGGGGCTTCCAACATGGCGGCAAAGAACAACGCCTCTTTGGTTGGGTAACGCTTAAAAATGCTGCCGCTCGAGATACCTGCACGATTGGCGACATCCATAGCGGTTGCGCCTACACCCTGCTCGAGAAAGACTTCGCGGGCGGCGGTCAGGATTTGTTCGTTGGTGATGGTGGTGATTCTTGCCACAAGAGAATAATAACTAATTGGTCATTAATTGTCAAGCTGTCAAAACCCAAGGTATGTTCATTCGCAACCTTCAATATCGGTTAAGAACAAACCCAGCAAATACCCGTGGTTGCCAGCTTTTTTCAAGTATTTTGTCAACAATTCTGACATTTCGCGTTGCAATGCTTTGGCATCTTCAAAATCGAGCATGATTCTGTTCCAACCCGACACCACCGCAGGCGTGTCCGCATCAAGATAACTCCACTGCTTTCCAAAACAATTGGCAATTGATAAATACACGCCACCACCAGGCATCTGTGCCGTAATTGCCCCCCAATCTTGTTCAGTAAACCGCTCCTGACGGTACACTCGCTCGAGTCCCAGCGCGAATAACCGCGTGTGGTATTCCCGATTTTGCTGTCCAATCCGTTCTGGCGGATAGGTGCGAAACGGAATAAAAAAGCGATCACTGCTCGAGCGGTAGTATTTGATGGCACGCCCAGCCCGCTTCTCGAGCCGACTGATTTTCACCAAACCCAGCGCCAGAAAGCGTTGCATTTGCTTGTAAAGTTTGGTGGCATTCACCTCGAGTTCTTGTGCCGCGCTCGAGATCGTGTTTTCACGTCCCAGAAACACGCCCAGCAAGCGCAGTTGCTCACGGTCTGCCAAAACGGAACAAGCCTCAAAATTCTCGAGCCTGGTGATAACGCTGCTTCCAGAAGTGGCTTTCATTGGAAGTAAAGTCTAGCGCAAACTACAACCATGAAACGATTCCTGCTGACTGTGCTGATCTGTGCTCAAAGTTTTGCCGCCGCTCAAAGTGTCTCGAGTCAGGATTTGACCTTGCAACTCGGAGATTTTCAATCCAAAGCACAACTGACTTACCCAAGCAATTCAAGCGGTTTATTGCCTGGGGTACTGCTGATTCACGGCTCGACCCCAATGGACATGAACGCAACGGTGCAATGGAACGCTCAAACCGTCTCGAGCATTTTTAAGCAACTGAGTGACGGTTTAAGCCAACGCGGTTTTGCCGTGCTGCGTTACAACAAACGCCATGTCACCAGTTTGGGTCAAGTCGATGTTGCGGCGTATTACGGTTTACGATTGCAAGATTTTCTCAAGGATTCTCGAGTGGCGTTACTTGCTTTGCAAACCAATCCACGCGTTGACCCAAAGAAAATTTTTGTCTACGGCTGGAGCGAAGGTTCACCAATTGCTGCACAACTCACGCTCGAGAATCCCAGCATCAAAGGTTTGATTGTCCAAGGTGGTGTGGCGTACTCGTATGCCCAAACCTTCCAACAACAATTTCCACGTGTTGGAATTCCGTACCTGTCACAGTTTGCCAAAAACGGTTTGATCGACATTCAAGGTGCGCTAAAGGCACTGCTGGGTGATGGTGGATTGTTGGCGGTATCGCAAGCCTATTATCTGCTCGACCAAACTTCGAGCCAAGCCAAGCCAAAACTCAACACGTTTATGGACAAAAACAAAGATGGTTTGATCAACCTCGAACTCGAGGCAAAACCTGTTGTCAACGAATGGATGCGTGATGCCCCAAACAGTTTTCTTGGTATTTATGCCAGTGCACTCGCGCTGCCAGGTTTGATTCAACTTGCCCCAAAACTCGAGACGCCAACCTTGATTCTGCAAGGCGAGAACGACGCGAACACCAGTGCCGATGGTGCTCGAGATTTGGATAAAGTCTTGAAAAATCTTCACACGCTCAAGCTCTACCCAAACCTTGGACATTCGCTTGGACAAGCCAACAGCGTGATTGATGATCGTTTCCGTCCAATGAATCCACAACCGATTCAGGACGTAGCAGACTGGCTCGAGTTGCAACAGAAGTAATCTCGAATAAGCAAACAAAATTCAGGTAGCATTCTGGTGCAAAAAGCTTCAAAATACAGCTATGAACTTAACCCGAGCACAAATGCTCCAAACCATGTTCTCGGGCGACACCAACTCCGACGATCTGTTCACGGTGGCGGTCAAAACCACGGGCATTTACTGCCGTCCATCGTGCCGTCCACCGCGCAAACCCAAACCCGAAAACGTGCAGTTTTTCAACACGCCACTCGAGGCAAAACAAGCTGGCTTCAGAGCCTGCAAACTCTGCCGTCCCGACGGAATCTCCAACCTCGAGATTGAACAGCGCATCGTGAAGGCTTTAACCCAAAACGCGATGAGTGACCCGACTATGTTTGAGGACGTGACCGACATGGCAAACGCCGCGAACGTCAGCGTCTCGAGGTTGTACAAACTCTTCAAAACGCACCGTGGCATCACGCCGCTCGAGATGCTGAATCGTATTCGGGTACAAAACGCCTGCAAGTGCCTGGACAATCCAACCTCGAGCATCAGTGAGATTGCGCTCGAGGTTGGGTTTCAATCTTTAAGCACCTTCAATGCCAATTTCAAACGTTTTATGGGAACTTCACCGCTCGAGTACCGCAAAACGCGCGTACAAACAGAATTGAGGGCGGCATGAAACTTTTGTTTGACACGATTCAAACACCAATTGGGCAAGTCGTTCTGGTGGTTGAGAATCAGAACTTGTGCTTCGTGGATTTTGAGGGTAACGAACAGCGTATGAAGCAACTCCTTCAGAAACGTTTTGGCACATACCAACTCGAGAATACTAAAAATCCGTTCGGTTATAGCACCAAACTCGAGGCATATTTTGCGGGGGATTTAAGCGCCGTAAACGATATTCCCGTTTCGACTGGCGGCACAGAGTTCCAGCAAAAAGTCTGGCTCGAGTTGCGAGAAATTCGGGCGGGCGAAACCCGTTCTTACGGCGCAATGGCAGCCAAACTTGGGCAACCAACCGCCTCTCGAGCCGTGGGCATGACCAACGGTTTAAACCCAATTTCGATTGTGCTGCCCTGCCACCGCGTGATCGGCGCTTCGGGAACGCTCACGGGTTACGCGGGTGGTCTGGAACGCAAAAAGTGGTTGCTCGAGCACGAAGGCGTCAAACTTCAAAAACCCGCAACGCTCGAGAAACCGACTCAAACTGCATTGTTCTGAACTCGAGGTTTTAAAATGCGTGTTGCCGACCTTCAACGCTTGTTGCTTGCTGCCATTTGGCGTAAGTTTTATTTCCTTCAGAATTATTGCTCCCGTTTTCGGCACACTCTGGAGCATCATTTTTTTGCACGAACCCCTGGGACTCGAGAAAATTCTGGTGTGCGCGATCATTTTGGCGGGTGCAAGTTTGGTGACGGGCATGAACTTGAAAGATTTGGGATTCGGTAAGGCTCGAGCCGCACAAATTTACGGTCTGACCGTGACCCGATCATTGCTGGTCTTGACCTCGAGTTCAGCCATGCCAAAACCGTTGTTGCGGGTTGCCTCAAACTTTTGATCCTCGAGTTTGAGGTCAAAGCCTGGCAAATTCACATCTATTTTCGAGTTGCTGGTGCTGCCACGAATCACAAAGCCTGACGGCGCATTTAACCCTGAAAGTTGCACATTGCCGTTGCTGGTGAACAAACTGCTTTTGCTATTGTTAGCAAAGTTCACCCGCTCGAGTGTTAAGTTAGCGTTGCTGGTCTCAAGTTTCAGTTCGACATCGTTTGCATTTGTCACGCGAATGCTGCCGTTGGACGTTCTGACATTAACCTTACCTGCAATTCGCTCAAGGGTAACGATGTCGTTGCTCGTCTCGAGTTTTAAATCGGTATTGCCCGTGTCTTTGGCATTGATGCTGGCGTTGGACGTAGTTGCCTCGAGATTTTTGATTGCCCCAACCACATCAATCACGCCATTGGAGGTTTTTAAACTTAATTCGAGGTTGGCTGGCACATTTAAGGTTAAATTGATCCCAGAATTCCAAGCAAAAAACGGTTTTTTTGCTGTCAAAAACAAGACATCACCGCGCCGCTCGAGGTTAAGATTTGCACCACCTTTGCGTTCGACTCCAAGCTTGGATTCGCTGGTGACGTTCAAACGAATGAAGCCATTAAAACTTCGCACCTCGAGCCGTTTAAGACCATTCGTGTCAAAAGCTTGCGAATCTTCAACCTCTCGAGGGTTGAACACAGGACTCAAACTGCTGGCATTCCAACCACCCGCGCTGAACAAACCACCCGCAAAAATCACTGCGCCCCACAATAACGCCCGCTCGAGGGGTAAGAATTTCAACCAGCCCAGCGCGATCACCGCGACCAAAAACAACCACCACAAACCGCCAAGTGGAGTGAATAACAAGATCAAGAGCAGCACGCCAAGCGGCAACCATGAAGTTTGGGCAGGAGGGGTTTGGGGTTTCATAAGTGTTACTACGAGTTTAGTCGAAGTTCGTTCCCAAAGGAAGCAGATGGCAATTACAGTGGTTTGGGTATTCATTGATAAAAAAGCTACGCTTTTTGACCAATGTCTTGACCACAAAATGCACCTTCGGGCATGGTCGCTTCTTGACCATAAGATGCACCTGACGGGCATGGTCGCTTCTGCTCGCACAGCTCGCGTAATGGTTGATAAACGAAGTTTATCAACCATTACGGAAATTACTGTAGCGGTCAGCAAATAGCAAAAACCCGAGATTTTGAATGCTCGAGCATCAAAAACGCCCCGAGCATTAATGGCTCAGGGCGTTTGGCTTTTATTTTATCTTCTACCGAATTGCCCACCGGTGGCTGGCGGTGTTGCGGCTGCGGCAGGGCGTTGCCCTGGTTGACCCGCCTGCCCAGCGTTGGGACTGTTGAGGCTTTGATCGGTAAAACCAGTGATTTTACTCAGACGATCAAACTCTTTGGAATCCACCGCCCTCGAGAAACCCATCTCGTAACTGATGATCTTGCGTTTGACCAGATCGGCTAGGCAGGCGTCCATCGTAATCATGCCAACATTTGCGCCAGTTTGAATCACGGATGTCAATTGGTAGGTTTTGCCCTCGCGGATCAGGGCGCGAACGGCGGCGGTGGCTTGCATGATCTCGTAAGCGATCACGCGACCATCGCCAGACATGCGCGGAATGATTTGCTGGGTGATGACGGCTTGCAAGTTGTTCGCCAGTTGCACCCGAATCTGTGCCTGTTGAACCTCTGGAAACACGTCCACAATGCGGTCAATCGCCTCTGGGGCGCTGTTGGTGTGGAGCGTTCCCATCACCAAGTGACCCGTTTCTGCTGCCGTGACCGCCGAGTGAATGGTTTCGTAATCGCGCATCTCACCGACCAGAATCACATCTGGCGCTTGTCGCAGCACGGCACGAAGCGCCTTTTCAAAGGTTTGGGTATCCTGCCCGATTTCGCGCTGGTTGATGATGCTGGTTTTGTGGCTGTGCGCGAATTCTACAGGGTCTTCGATGGTTACGATATGAACTTTGCGGTTGGTGTTGATGTAGTCAACCATTGCCGCCAAGGTGGTGGACTTACCCGAACCCGTCGGTCCTGTGACCAGCACCAAACCTCGAGGTTGATTGGCAATGGCGACCAAAGTATCGGTTGGTAAGCCAATGTCGGCAAGTGGTTTGATCGCGGTTGGAATCAATCGCAGCACGCCACCAACACTTTCGCGTTGATAAAAAACGTTGACGCGGTACCGTCCCAAGCCCGTAATCTGGAACGAAAAGTCGTTCTCGCGGTTCTCTTCAAAATCGCGTTGCTTCTTTTCGGTCATCATCGAATACATCAGGCGGCGGGTTTCTTGAGGATTGAGCGGATTCGTCCACTCGCCAGAAGTCCATTCG
Source organism: Deinococcales bacterium (assembly GCA_043775825.1). GTDB lineage: Bacteria > Deinococcota > Deinococci > Deinococcales > JAAFIG01 > JANXTZ01. The sequence continues at coordinate 6,529 of JAYVRX010000060.1, read as the reverse complement.
CCGTGAATTTTAAACTGCGGCGGCAAACCCACAGTCAAAATAATGTCCGAAGCAACGCGTTCCACGGCGTAACGTAAGATGCTGGTGATATCAAGTTCGGCAGATGTGTTCATGCGACCTCCAAGGGTTCGTAGAGCTTACAGGCAGTTTACGCCTACGGATGGCTTTTGCGTCCCAATTTTGCACAATGAGGTTTTATTAAACCCGAGCGGGGTCGGTACGGCGGCGCAACAACAACACCAGCAAGAAGAAAAACGTGTTTGCCAACACCACCGTCGCGCCTGGCGGAATGCTCAGATGATACGAGGCGTACAGTCCGACCACGCCCGAAATTATTCCGATTCCAGCCCCGAGCATCATCATGGTGCTGACCCTGCTCGTCAATAATCTGGCGCTGCTGGCACTGGTCACCAGCAAGCTGACCACCAGAATCGTACCGACCATCTGAATCGCCAAAACCACCGTGAAGGCAATCAAGACCAGCAATAGGTTGTTCAAACGGTTCACTGGCAGCCCAATTACCTTGGCTTCAGTCGGGTCAAACGCGACCAGCAGCAATTCCTTATTGAACGCCATCAACACCAGTCCAACCACCAGACCCAAGCCCAGCGTCAACCAAATATCGCCGCTCGAGATGCCAAGCGGGTCGCCGGTCAAGATTCTCGAGAGGTCAACCGCATAGGTCTTGACGCTCGAGAGCAGCACCACCCCGAGCGCGAACATGCCGACAAAAATAATACCAATCGCGCTGTCTTGTTTTAAGCCGCTGCGCTGCGTGACAAAACCGATCCCCAGCGAGGTCAAGATTGCCGCCAGCAAACCTCCGAACAACGTGTTGGTTTTCAGTAAGAACGCGCCAACAATCCCAGGAAAAACTGCGTGCGCCATCGCGTCACCAATGTACGAAAGCCCCCGCAAGACCACGTACACGCCAATCACACCGCACAAGCCCGCGACCAGACTGACGCCGACCAGACCGCGCACAAAAAATTCGTAATGCAGAGGCTCGAGCACAAAATTCATGTTTTGAGTACCTGTTTTTCAAAAATGCCCGAGTTTGAAAAAGGTTTTGTCAGCTTAACAACCAACCAAGTGATTGATTTTATCTTGTTCATCAGTCTAAGTTTCATAATCATCTGCTCAATACCCACTCGAGAAGGTCGCTTCGATGTTCTTGGCGTTGTAAACCACATCTGGTTTTCCCGCCGCCACCACCACACGGTTAATCAACATCAAATGAGAGCACCAAGTTCTTGCCGCCTCGAGATCGTGAGTGACCATCAAAAGCGCTTTGCCGCTGGCGCGTTCAGCCTCGAGAATTTCAAAAATACTGTCTTGGGTTTTGCTGTCCACGCCCGTTAAAGGTTCGTCCAGAAATAAAAGTTTTGATTCTCGAGCCAGCATTCTTGCCAGCAAAACCCGTTGTTTTTGACCGCCAGACAGCGCAGCAATGGGGCGGTTGGACAGGTCGCTCACGCCCGTTTTTTCCAGCGCTCGTTCGACCAGTTGTTTGTCATTGCCGTTCGGGTATTTGAGCCAACCCATTCGCCCAATTCTTCCCATCATGACCACATCGCGCACAGTCACAGGAAAACTCCAATCCAGGCTTTGCTGTTGCGGCACGTAAGAAATGGCTTGAGTCGGGTGTAAACCCAGTTCGCTCGAGAATGCAATGCTGCCGCTCGAGGGTTTGGTCAAACCTAAAATGGCTTTTAACAGCGTGCTTTTGCCAGCGCCATTTGGTCCGATAATGGCAACAAATTCTTTGGGACACAAGTGAAAGCTCACGCCCGTTAACGCTGGTGTTTCGCCGTAAGACACCACCAAATCACTGACCGTCAGCAACTGGTGGCTGTGGTCTTTGGGAAATCGTTCTGGGGTTGGCAGTGTTTGAGGCATGATGGGGTTATTGAGAGCTGGCTCTCAATAACTTACTTTAACGCATTGACAATCGTATTGACATTGTAGCGAAATGCTTTAACAAACGTTTCGCCGCTCGAGCCAAGTACACCGAGTGCGTCTGTGTAAAGTGGTGGTGCGATTTTGACCTTTGTTTCGCTAGCGATGGCTTTTGCTAGTTTTGGATTGAGGATGTTCTCGGTGAACAATGCCCGCACCTTGTTGGCTTTGATGGCATCGATCAATTGAGCGGTTTCTTTGGCGCTGGCTTCACGTTCTGTACCACCGCTTGGAATCACCGTTCCTAAAATTTTAAAACCGTACCGTGCCGCAAAATAGCCGAGCGCATCATGGTTTGTCACCAACACACGGTTTTTCAGAGGTATTTTTTGCACCTCGAGTTTTGCCCAAGCATCAAGATTTCGCAATGTTTTGATGTAAGCTGCCGCGTTTTTTTGGTAAGTATTCGAGTCTTTCGGGTCGGCTTTTTGCAATGTCACTGCAATTTTTTTGGTGTAGGCAATGGTGTTTTGAAGATTCCACCACATGTGCGGATCAGTATCCCCAGTTTCTTCACCAACACTGATCTTCTGGGGTTTTAAGCCACTCGAGACGGTCACGATTTGGGCTTTGCCGGCAGCGTTTTTTGCCAGTTTCTCAAACCAGCCTTCCAGTCCCAAGCCGTTCATAAAGACAAGCTTTGCTTCACTGAGCGCCCTTACATCTTGGGTGCTGGGTTGATAAGTATGAGCATCGCCGTCGCGTGGCACAAAATTGGTGATGCTGACCAGATTTCCACCCACGTTTTTGACCAAATCCTCGAGAATCGAAAAGCTGGTTACGATTTTGATTGGTGCGGCGGCTTGGCTTGTAAAAATCAGGAGGCTCGAGACAAGAACCAGTGGTGTAATCATTTTTTTCATGCTGAATCCTTTCAAAGTGGTTTTAATGATTGTGTGCTTCGTTATGCTTGTGCGTCACGCCTCCTTCACCATGAACATGCCCATGCTCGAGTTCACTTGCCTCAGCCTCCCGAACACTATGAATGGTAATGCTGTACTTAAGGGTTTTCCCAGCGTATTGATGGTTAAAATCCACTGTGATTTGATCCCCGTTCACTGCTATCACTCGGGCTTCAAGCGGTTGTCCCGCAGTGTTTTGCGTGTAAAACCGATTACCAATTTCGAGTTTGGTTTTGGTTGGGAAATCAGCCGCCTTTGCTGTTATGCGTTTGCTTGGGTCGTAAAAGCCGTAAGCATCTTCAGGCTCGAGACTGCTGTTAAATGTTTCACCTGCGTTTCGTTCAAACAATAAATTCTCGAGTCCGATGGGTAAACCTCGGGCGTGACCAATCAATATGGTTTGCGTTTCGCCTTTTAGGGTTCGGTCAATAATCTTGCCATCAATCATCAGGGTGTACTCGAGTTTGACCACGGTTTGAGCGCCGACTTTCATGCGTACCTCGCCAGTCTCAAAAACTGATCTTGCACAATTGGCGTTTGAGTTTCGTTCAACTCGAGCCATCTGTGCCAAGCATTCCAGGCGCGACGCACACCAAATGGCGCATGACCGTTGAGCAAAGTGTTACGGTATTGTTCTCCGCGATGCCCCAAAATGTAATGTTCGTGTTCAACGATTAAAGCTCGGGTTTTTTCAAGCCCAAGAATAAACGGTAAAACCTCGAGCTTTGGTGTTTCTAACGAAAACAGAATGTTGCTTGATTCAAAGAACTTTTCTTGCCCTCGGTGGTACAAAAGCGTTTGATCTTTGAGCCATAAGACGTTCGAGTGCAGGTGTAAAGCCCCAAGTTGATAAATGCTCGATTTGGTTTTGATTTCTGTTGGACGCGCCATTCGTTTGAAACCTCGTCGCTCGAGATCACCTTGTGCTGCGTCAATGCCCCACAACCAGAATTGGACGGTTAACGGGTTTGTTTCAAATTGAAACATAGTTAATTCACCGTCTCGAGTGCTTCTTCAAACTCGCCTTCAAATTCATCGGTTAAATCTGGTACGCCCTCATTCCAGACTGGGAATGGGTCTGGAAAATTTGTCCAAGCATCGATTCCAAGTTTCATTTCGGCATCGCTTAAAAGGGCTGAGTTAAGTTGCTCGAGAATGGCGACTTGGTTCATGTTCGCGCCAATAAAGACAATTTCTTGACGGCGATCACCCCAAGTTTCGTCCCAAACATCTTGCATGTATTTTTCAAAATCTTCGGTGTCGGGTCTTTGATGCTCAGGAATGGCTGCCCACCAAAATCCTGCCTGGTCAAACCGTGCGATTCTCGAGGCTTGCGCCCACGCTCCTGCGGCTTGCATACGGGTGGCAAGCCAGAAGTGTCCTTTGCTACGAATGACACCCTTAAATTCGGCTTCTAAAACTCGGTGTAAACGCTCTGGGTGAAACGGTTTACGGGCGCGAAAAATAAAGCTGCCGATGCCGTACTCTTCAGTTTCTGGGGTGTGTTCGCCGCGAAGCTCTTTCAACCAACCAGCCGATTGTGCGGCTTGGTCAAAGTCGAACAAGCCAGTGTTCATGATTTCTTTTAGCGGAACTTTACCCCATTCAGAACGCAATTTTTTGGCTTCAGGATTTAAATGATGCAAGATTCCCTCGAGCCTGCCAAGCTCGAGATCGCTGCAAAGGTCGGTTTTGTTGAGAATTAAAACGTTGGCAAATTCGACTTGTTCAATTAAAAGGTCTGTTACAGTACGTTCGTCGTCTTGACCGAGTTCTTGCCCAAGTTCTTTGAGGCTTTGGGCTTGATCCCAGTCGCGTAACCAATTGTACGCATCTACCACTGTGACCATCGTATCGAGTTGAGCGATGCTACCTAATGAGATTCCATTCTCATCTTCAAAGGTAAACGTTTCGGCAACGGGAAGCGGCTCAGAGATTCCAGTCGATTCGATGAGCAAATAATCAAAACGTCCTTCACGCGCCAGTTTGCCAACCTCGAGCAGTAAATCTTCGCGCAGGGTACAGCAGATACAACCGTTGCTCATTTGCACCAGTCGTTCGTCCACCCTCGAGAGGTTCGCGTTGCCCTCTAAAACCAGTTGCGCGTCCACGTTGATTTCGCTCATGTCGTTGACGATCACGGCGACCCGTTTTCCTTCGCGGTTGGTAAGAATATGGTTTAGTAAAGTTGTTTTACCACTGCCGAGAAATCCTGAAAGGACAGTGACTGGTAATAGCTGTTTGGGTTGAATCATAGTTAAGCCTCCGAGTTGAACTGAGTCCCTTATTGAGAATCAATTCTCAATAAGGGACTTTACCCTAAAGTTCTGCTCGAGATCAAATCCCAAGAGCATTTCGCTCAAACACAACAAACTTGGTAACATCACATTCATGACTGCGCTCGAAATGGCTCACCGCATCAAAACCCGCCAGGTGAGCGCCGAAGAAACCATCACCCAAGCCCTTGCCGCCGCCCAAAACTCGAGCGATCTGAATATTTTTTTGAGCATCTCCGAAACAGCGTTGTCTGAGGCTCGAGCCGTAGATATCAGCATTGCCAAAGGCGAGACGGTTGGGGCGTTGGCGGGTGTTCCCGTGGCGCTCAAAGACAATCTCTGCGTTCGCGGCACACGCACCACCGCAGGCTCGAGAATGCTCGAGCGTTTCGTTTCGCCCTACACTGGAACTGCCGTGCAACAGCTTTTAAACGCTGGTGCAATCAGTGTGGGCAAAGTCAACCTCGACGAATTCGGCATGGGTTCGAGTGGCGAAAACAGCGCGTTTGGCGCGACCAAAAACCCTTGGGATACCAGCCGCGTTCCTGGAGGCTCGAGCAGTGGTTCGGCAGCAAGCGTGGCGGCTGGAATTGTGCCCATTGCCCTCGGTACGGACACTGGCGGCTCGTTGCGCTTACCTGCCGCCTTCACAGGTACGCTCGGCATGAAGCCCACCTACGGGCGCGTCAGCCGTTACGGTGTCGTGTCTTACGCCTCGAGCCTCGATCAAGTGGGTGCAATCGCCAGATCGAGCGCCGATTTGGCGGCGACCATGCAAACCATTTGCGGTTATGACCCCAAAGACGCAACCTCGCTCAAACAAGCAAATACTTTCAGCGCCGCCCTCGAGCGCGAGATCAAAGGCTTGCGAGTTGGCATTGTGCAAGAGGCTGTCGGGGCTGGCAACTCAAGCGGCGTGCTTGGAGCGCTCGAAGCCGTCAAATCCCAACTCGAGCAACTGGGCGCGACATTGACCGAAATTTCACTGCCCTCACTCGAGACTTGCCTCGCCACCTACTACCTGATCGCCTGCCCCGAAGCCTCGAGCAACCTGGCACGCTACGACGGCATGATTTACTCGCATCGCGGCAACTTCTCTGGCGATATCAACGACACCATGATGAAGGCACGCGGCGAGGGTTTTGGCGCGGAGGTCAAACGCCGAATTCTAATGGGCACTTACGCCCTTTCGAGCGGCTACTACGATGCGTATTATTCCAAAGCTTTAAAAGCCCGAACTTTAATTGCTCGAGAATTTGCTAAAGCTTTTGAAAACGTGGACGTGCTGTTAATGCCAACCGCCCCAAGCGCCGCCTTCAAAATCGGTGAAAAATCTGACGACCCAGTTTCGATGTACTTAACCGACGTGGACACCGTTGCCGTCAACTTGGC
>JAYVRX010000059.1:0-26687 GCA_043775825.1 Deinococcales bacterium | reverse complement strand
GCCGTTCACGGCGCAGGAGTGCAAGTGAGTTTAAGGGTCCGTTCGGTCAGCATCGTCGGTTTCAAGTCTTTTGGCGAGAAAATCAAAATCGAATTCAGTCCTCGGGTCAACGCGGTGATCGGACCGAACGGTTCGGGCAAATCAAATGTCATCGAAGGCATCCGTTGGGCATCCCATACCGCCCGAACCCGGGAATTGCGGGTGCGCGAAAGCACCGAATTGATTTTTCACGGCTCTTTGGGCAAAGCCCCGCTGGGATTGGCGGAGGTCGAACTTGAACTCGAGCAATTTGAGGGCGCGAACCTGAACATCGCTCGGCGCTTGTACCGCGACGGGGACAGCGACCTCGAGTTGGCGGGCAAAACCATTCGGGTGCGGGATTTACACGATGTCTTGCGCGGCTCTGGGCTTGGACCCGGCGGGCTTGCCGTGGTTGGTCAAGGCGAAATTGGTGCGGTGATCGGCGCGAACCCTGAAACCATGCTCGGTTATCTCGAGGAGGCGGCAGGATTGTCCCGTGCCACGCACCGCCGCGCCCAAAGCATCGAAAGGCTCGAGCAGGCAAAACTGCATTTGGAACGCGCCAGGGATTTAACAACCGAACTCAAGCAGCGCGTGGTCAAACTCGAGAAAGATGCTGGCGCGGCGCTTGAGGCGACAAGCTTAAATTTGGAAGTCAAAACCTTAGAGGCTGCCATTCAACGCCACAGAATTCGGACGTTGAGGGATGAAATCGCGGTGCTCGAGAAAGAAAGCCAAGAAACCCAAGCGCTCTCAAATCAAGCCTCGAACAGCATTCAAACCGCCAGCCAAGGACTCGAGCAAACCAGGTTGCAACGCGAAACTGTTCAACTCGAGTTTGCCAGACGCAGCGCCGAAGTGGAGCGTTTGCAGGGCGAGGCGAGGGCGTTGCGCGAACGTGCAAGCGCCGCCGATTCCAATCTTCACGGCTTGGTGCGTGAACAACAGAATTTAGAATCGGAGCAAGAAAATCTGGCAAAACTCGAGCCACCAACTCCACCAGTTGCGCCTGAGGACAATCTTTCCAAGCTCGAGAAATCGCTCGATGATGCTCGGTTGGAACTTCGAGATTTTGAAAAGCAAGAATTGCAAGCCCGAAAAAATTACGGCGAAGCCCGAACCAGACGCGATTCTGAATTGCAGGAATCCAGTCAACGCCGCGAGAAAATGGCTGCCATAACCGCAGAGCGCGAAACCATTTTGCACGAATTTAACACGTGTCAGGTTGAGCTTGAAACCATCAAAACCGAACTGCAAAATGCCCAAAATACTGCCGACGATGCTCGAGCCGAATTTGAGGCATCGAACAAAATGCTCGATAAACTCGAGCGCGAATCGAGCATGGTGTCCAGCCGAATCTCTGAAAACGGCACTCGAGCCGCAGAGTTGCGGGCGGCACGTACACCGATTCAAAAAGAATATGCTCGGCTCGAGGCAACGCGTCAATCTCGAGCCAATCTGTCTGAGGGTCCGCGCAAAGCCCTTAATTCCAAAGTCGAGGGCATCATTGGACCTGTCGCCGACTTAATCACCGTGCCAGAAAACCTCGAGACGGCATTGGGCGCTGCTTTGGGTCGGCGCATTGAACAAATTGTGGTGCAAAACGGCGAAGTCGCCAAAGCCGTCATCGAACACTTGAAGCGTATTGGTGGTCGTGCAACTTTTTTGCCGCTCGAGATTCTACGGGCACGTCCAAGACGTGAAACACCAATCAGTAGCGAAAAAGGCGTGCTCGGGTTTGCCGCCGATTTGATTCAGTCCGAGTACCGCATTGTGGTTGACACGTTGCTTGGCGATACGCTGGTGATCGAAACGCTGGACATTGCTCTCAAACTTGCCAAAAAACACCCAAACCGTCCAAGGCTGGTCACGCTCGAGGGTGAATTGCTCGAAGCGGGCGGCGCTGTGACGGGCGGTAAAGGACGCGACACGGCAGGGGAGACGTTTGCCGAAAATAGGCGTTTGAATGAAGCCAAAGCCGAACTCGAGCGACTCGAGCAAGACTTGGCAGCCACCGAACAATTGCTGACCGAAGACCGTGATGCCGCCCAAAGCAGCCGCGAGGCGGTGGTACGAGCCGATCAGCGTCTCAAGAGCAACCGTGAAAACCTTGACACTGCTCGAGACGCGATTCTAGCTCTGGAGACCCGTCAGGACAGCCTGAACAGCCGTGTGACGCAACTCGAGCTGAGGTTAAAAAACCTGCCGTTGGCAGGGGAGAGCAAACTCGCGTCAGGAATTTCGGGAATTGACCTCTCTCCGCTTGAGGGTTTAATTGTTGCCGCCAGCGATCAACTGGCGCAAGCTCGAGAATCGGAGCGAAACGCCGACGCCGCTTTGCGTGAAACCCGACAAAAACTTGCGGTTTTCACCGAGCAGCAACGCACCTTTGACGCCGCAACGGCGCGGTTTCAACAATCCAAAACACGACTCGAAATCATTCGTACCAGACTCGAGGAACTGCATTTGGCACAACTCGAGATTCAGAATCGATTGTCCGAAGCCAATCCTGAAATTTTACGATTGGAAGATAGTGCAAAATCCCTCGACCTCGACGTAACCCGAACAGAACTCGCTGAACTCGAGACCAAGCGCAAGCAACTTGAAATTGAACTCGCCAACCAAACACGCAACTTGTCCGAAACCCGCGAAAAACTCGAGAATCAAAAACTGGCGAAAGCACGCCGCGAAGCCAACCTCGAGACGCTGATTCAGGAGTTGCTCGGGCGCGATCTTGAAATTGAACCGCCAAGTGAAGTTGAATTCGAAGGCTTGCTCGAGCAACCAAACCCAGAAGGCACAGCGCGTTCCTGGGCGACTCGAGTCAACCAAATTCGTACCCGACTGGACGAACTTGGCGCGGTCAACCCACTCGCCAAAGACGAATTTGAAATTGAATCCAAACGCTTGATTGACCTTGAAGCAGGAATTGCCGATTCCAGCGCCGCCGTGTTGGAACTTGAAACCGCGCTCGATCAACTCGAGCGTGAAGTTACCAGCAAACTCCGCGAAAGCATCAAACGCGTGACCGAAGCCTTCCGCGCCCATATTCTCGAGCTGCTGGGCGGCGAGGGTGAAGTTGAACTGGTGCGCGACGAAGCTGGAGCGCTCGAGGGCTTGGCGTTGCGCGTCACGCCAAAAGGAAAACGCACCAGATCACTGCACTTGCTGTCTACCGGCGAACGAACGATGGCGGCACTGGGTTTCTTGTTTGCTCTCGCCCAAGCGCCAGAAGACTCTCGAGGTTTGCCGCTTGCCGTGCTTGATGAAGTGGACGCGCCACTTGACGAGGCGAACATCAGGCGCTTCACGCAATTCTTACGGGTGCTTGCCGACAAAGGCACACAGTTTATTTTGGTGACTCACCAGAAAGCCACGATGGAAATTGCTGATGCGCTCTGGGGGGTGACCACAGATGCGAGTGGTATCTCGAGAACATTTAGTATTAGAAATGATTCTATCGAAGCCTACGCAGTCAGCAGGTAACTTTTGAGGATCGAGTTTTTATCGAAAAACTCGATTTTCAATGATTTTTTGAATCATATGGTCACTTCTTATGTGCTACACGAATCAAAAATCTTCTTTGCATTGTAAGCCGTTTTAAGCCGCCTTGAACCAATCCCGAGGGTTCTAACACCCCAAGAATTTGGCTATTCAGCAGCATCACGGCTGGATTTGGTTTCTCGAGAAAATTGACCTGCCATTTCAGGATAGAAATGCTAGCTTTTAATATGACCTCAGATTCTATCTCTTACCCAATCGATTTTGAACCCGAAGGTTTAAGGCTAACTGAAACCCATGTTTACACCGATGACAATACCGCCTTTGGTTTGCACCGCGTCACCGAAATCAAAGAGCATAAATTAATCATGCGTAGTATTTGCGAAACAAAACGCGCCACCCGAGTGGCGTTAACCACAATTGTTTTGTTGAGCGGCTTGGCATTGTGGTTTTCCAAATGGTTAGACCCGAGATTAAATGCTGCAATCATCGGGGTTTTGTGTGTCTGGATGGCTTTCAGATTTTATAAACGGTACGTTCAGCACCGCACAGTGCAAACACTGGGTGTTGTGGTTGACAATCAATTGTGCTATTTGTGTACTCCAGAATCGAGCGCTCGAGCCAATGAAATCAAGACCATTTTACAAAATGCAATTGGACAAGCGCAACACATTGCGCAGGTTCGAGGGTTCTAAACTCAATCGAGGTTACTCGGTTTTCCCAAAATGACTGTGTACCTCGAGCTTCAACATCACTCCGCTTCGTCACGCATCAATTCCATTTTCTCGAGCGCCTCACGCCGAACGTCCATGTCCATCTTTGCGTAAATCGCGCTGGTGTTGACACTGGCATGACCGAGCACATCGGCAACCACGTGCAAATCCCTGGTGGCACGGTACAAGTGCGTCCCCGCAGTGCGGCGCAAGGTGTGCAATCCCCACATGGCGGCGGGCAAACCCAAAGCTTGATAATAGCCTTTGGCAATGAACCTTGCGCCGTCGGTGGTCAGTCGCTTTCCGCTCGAGTCATTCCTTGAGACTGAAACCAACAATGTCGTTTCAGAAGGGGAGATTTCATTTCTTAAAACCATGCCTTGACGAACCTCAAGCCAGGTTTTGAGGAGTGCCATGATGTTTTTTGAGAGTGGAATAAAGCGTTGTTTGCCACCTTTGCCTGATTTTACAGTTAGGCGTTTAACGCCAATTTCAATGTCACTCACGTCTAAACTGACAATTTCCATTGCCCGCAAACCAGCCGAACCTCCCAAAGCCAAAAGCAGCACATCTCGAGCGTAACGGGCGTCATCCACGCCGTATTTAAGTGCCGAAGCCTCGAGTAAATCGCGGTACAAAGCAGGGGAGAGTGCATTTTTTCTCGAGTGGGCGGGCGTCGGGTCTTTGGGAGGTCTGACCTCCCCCGCCGGATTGCTGCTTGCTGCTTTCGCCCAAATTAAGGCGCGGTACATGGCGCGTAAGCCGTACAGATAGGCAGCAATTGAACCTGGTGTCAAACCTTCCTGCTGCAAACCCACCATCCAGAATTCAATATCCTCGGCTTCGAGCCGTGTCAACTCGAGCCTCGCACCGTCGCGGTTTGCAAACTCGAGGAAACGCCTGACTGCCAGTTCGTATAAGCGTCTGGTGTCTGGTGAGGTGTCGGCTTTGCGAGCGCTTTTCAGGGTCAGGTAATGGTTTAAAAGCTCGAGCAAGGTTGTGACGTCTTGATCGTGGGCGGCACGAACCGCTTCGCGTTTGCGGTTCTCGGAATTCTGAAATTTGGAAACCAGTTGAAGCTCGAGTTTGTCGCTCATGGTTTTGGCTTTCGGACAATGTTCAGAATCAGAACAGAACTGATTGCACTGAGAAGAATGATTCCCAAAATCAATTGATCTCGAGTGATGACATTCGAGGAGAAAGTAACGACGAGAGCAACCAACGCCAGAGCCTCGAGCGCAATTATTGGAATCAGTTTTTGAATCATCGTTCGATCAATATATCATACTCGTGCTTAGTACAATAATCATAAGTATAATATCAACCTCAAAGCGGGTTCTGGGTCATTCGATTACATGGCGAGCACAGCTATGGCTTTTACATCAAGGCGTGACGCCGCTGCCATTGTTTATGAGCGTACCAGACCAAACTTAAAGTCTTAACAATCATCACTGCAAGCACCTCCAAGACTGCTTGAATGCTAAAAGAATAGGTCTAAAAATGTTTTGAAAGTCTCGAGTGGACGAGTCGCGTGCTCGAGGTTTTAATGAGATTCTTAGCGGTCAGTCCAAGAATGACCGCGCCAACCCCATTGATTGCGTTAGAATACTTTGTAGCACCAGATTGAAGCGTCAAAAGTCCAGTTCAAAACCCCAGGAGGTTCAGCATGAAATTTCAAACAGTCTTACTCGCATCCGCCGCCGCATTGTTTGTGGGTTGCGCCCCAAGTCCAGACCGTCCCAGCGTGCTGCCAGTCTTGATTAAACTCTCCGAACCAGCCGCTGTCGGGCAGAATTTAACCATTCAAGGGCGTTATCTGGGCGGACCTAGCAACAGCAGCGTGACCCTTGGCGCAGATGAACTTGGCAATGGTGGCGTGAAAAACTCGAGTTCAGATGTTGTGTCTTGGACTTCAACCGAGATCGTTTTGAAGGTGCCAGTTGGAGCGCGTCCTGGCGGGCATTTTGTCTTTATTGACGTTGGCGGCGTGCGTTCTAATTTCTTGCCTTACAGCGTTAACCCTTAAACCATTGTGAACTTAAAACCGCCGTTGAAAGTCTCGAGTTTTGAAGATTTCAACGGCGGTTTTTATGGCATGGTGACGCACCAAAAAAAAGCCGTTATGATGCACACGTGAAGTATCAAACGATCAAAGGCACAAAAGATCGCCTTCCCAGCGATGCCCCAACTTGGCGTTTCATTACTGAGACCGCCCGTGTGGTGCTCGAGCGTTTTGGCGCAGGCGAAATCCATACTCCCATTTTTGAAGACACAGGCGTGTTTCATAAAGCCGTCGGTGAATCGAGCGATATTGTCCGCAAGGAAATGTACAACTTTTCGGACAAGGGTGATCGCAACCTCACCTTGCGTCCCGAAGCCACCGCGCCGATGGTTCGTGCCTTTCTCGAGCATGGTTTCTCGAGTAAACCAAGTCCGACGAAATTTTGGACGTTTGAACCGATGTTTCGCGCCGAAAAGCCGCAACGTGGGCGCGAACGGCAATTTCACCAACTTGGACTTGAGATTATTGGTTTGGGCGATGCGTTTGCCGATGCCGAATGTATTGATGCGGGTTGGAGCATGATGACGGCGCTCGGGATTCAGGATTATCAGATTCACTTGGGCAGCGTCGGCGACCCAGCCGACAGGCTCGAGTTCAACGCGTATTTGCGCCAGAAGCTCTCCCCTGTTGTGGACAGGCTCTCGGAGGATTCCAAAGAACGCCTCGAGTTAAACCCGATGCGGATTCTTGATTCAAAAAGTGCTGGCGACCAAGCGTTACTCAAAGAACTGGGCGTCAAACCCATGCTCGAGTTTCTGGGCGCTGCCGCGAAGACGCATTTTGAAGAATTGCAACACTTTTTGCGCGAGTGGAAAATCCCTTTTGTGGTGGACTCGAGCATCGTGCGCGGTTTGGATTACTACCGCCGAACAGCCTTTGAATTCATTCACAACCACGAATCGATGCGCGGTTGCTCAACCATTCTGGCTGGAGGACGTTATGACGGTCTGGCAGAGATGCTCGGTGGGCAGTACACCCCAGGCATCGGTTGGGGTTGCGGTGTGGAACGAATTGTGTTGGCGCTCGAGACGGAGGGCATTCCAGTTCCCGAGGTAGTCAAGCCTTTGGCGTACATTGTGCCACTCGAGGTTGAGGTTTTGAGTGCCGTTGGCAATGTCGCTCGAGTGATCCGAAATGTTGGACAAGTTTTGACCGCTTATAAAGTTAAGGGTGTTGGTAAATCCCTTAGCGACGCCGAAAAGTTCGGTGCAAAATTCGCGGTGTTGATCGGTCAAGACGAAATCGCTAAGAAATCGGTCAGCATTCGTGACATGCAAACTCGAGAGCAAGTCAGCATTCCAATTCATGATCTTGAAGCCTGGTTTCTCGAGTGTCGTTAATCATTCAAACCACAAGTCTTTTAGGAGTTTATGAAACGCACCCATTACTGTAACGATCTTTCCGCCAAAAACGTTGGTCAAACCGTATTGCTTCAAGGTTGGGCGTCTCGAGTTCGGGACACCAAAGGCGCAAATTTTATTGTGCTGCGTGACCGTTCGGGCATCGTGCAAATCACGGTTGAAGCTTCTAACTCGAGTTATACACATTCTACCGAGGTTCGTTCTGAGTTCGTGCTCGAGGTTGAAGGCTTGGTGCAATTGCGCGAGGAAAACAACCGAACCAGCCAGTACGCCACGGGTGAAATCGAAATTATTCCGACGCGGCTCGAAGTGCTTTCTACCGCCAAACCAGTGCCGTTTCCCGTCGATGGCACGCCGCTAACAGCCTCTGAAGAAGTTCGCATGAAGTACCGTTATCTGGATTTGCGCCGCGAACCCTTGCGCGAGGCATTGAAATTGCGTCACAAGGTTGTCTCGAGTATTTATAACTTTCTGGATTCTGAAGGTTTTATCAGCGTCGAAACCCCGATGCTGACCAAATCCACACCCGAGGGTGCTCGAGATTACCTTGTGCCGTCCCGCACCAATCCTGGCGAGTTTTACGCGCTGCCGCAATCGCCGCAACTCTTCAAGCAACTTTTAATGATCGCCAATTTTGACAAGTATTTTCAGATTGCGCGTTGCTTTCGTGATGAAGATTTGCGGGCTGACCGCCAGCCCGATTTTACGCAGCTTGATATTGAAATGAGTTTTGTTGACGTTGATGACGTGCTCGAGTTGAATGAGCGTTTGATCCAAGATGTTTTCAAGAAAACCTTGAATTTGGATATTCCAATTCCGTTCGCACGTCTCCCCTACAAGGACGCCATGAACCGTTTTGGTTCGGACAAACCAGATCAACGCTTTGGACTCGAGTTGAACGATGTCTCGAGTGTTTTAAAAGATTCGGGTTTTGGAGTTTTTAAGGCGGCTCTCGAGGCTGGTGGCGTAGTTAAAGTCGTGGTCGCTCCAGCCGAATTGACTCGAAAACAAATTGAAGCGCTCGAGTTTGCCGCCAAACAAAACGGCGCAAAAGGTCTAGCGTGGACAAAAGTTGTTGCAGGTTCGCTCGAGGGTGGAATCTCGAAGTTCCTCTCCCCTACCGAAATTGATGCCTTGCTCGAGACCACAGGCGCTCAGCCGAGCAATACCCTACTTTTTGGGGCTGACACCTGGGATACTGCCGTCAAAGCCCTTGGAGCGGTTCGTGTGGCGTTACGTGATGAATTAAAACTGATTACCGAACAGTCGCCGCGCTTTCACTTTTCCTGGGTCGTGGATTTCCCACTGCTCGAGTTTGATGCCGAAAGAAACGCGTATACGTTCATGCACCACCCCTTCACCAGTCCGACGATCAAAGATTTGCCAAAATTTGGTACGCCCGAAATGGGCAGTATGAAAGCCAGGGCTTACGACCTTGTGTTGAACGGCTTTGAAGTTGGTGGCGGCAGCATCAGGATTCATCAGCCAGAAGTCCAAGAAAAAATGTTTAACGCGATTGGGTTCAGTACCCAGGAGGCTCGAGAACGGTTTGGATTTTTCATGGATGCTCTCGAGTACGGCACACCTCCGCACGGTGGTATTGCCTGGGGGATTGACCGTATGGTTGCCGTCATGGCTGGGGCAGACAGCATCAGAGACGTGATTGCCTTCCCAAAAAATGCTCGAGGAATCGACATCATGGCGGATGCGCCGAGTGCGGTGGATTTCAAGCAACTCGAGGATTTGCATATCAAACTAAGCGAAAAGAACCTTTCATAACAATATCTCGAGAGATTTTTAAAGGTGTGAAGGGTGTTGTTTTTTAAAGAAGTCGCCTCTGTAGAGGCTAAAGGTTTAAAACTGAACTACAGTTCTAAAACAGCTTGTTATGTGAATTAATTCACGATTATATTATATTTGTGAAACAATTATTCTATTACTCCTTTAACTCCATAAAAAAACCAATAAACTCCCACCTGTTCGGTTGAATCTATTCCAAACCTGAATCCTGCCAAAATAGAATTGCTCAGCCGTTCCCAGTGACGCTCCAGTGACGCCGCATATTTTAAGTTGTTCAGGTCGTCCAGTAAAGAATACTGGACGTTCAGAAAGTGAGATTTCAATGAACATGAGTCGCTTCGAGGATCAGAGGATCAAAAAAAATTATGATCACACAATTTAAACGACAAAAACCATCTTTAAAACCCGAGAAACCAGACAACGGCTAACTCGAAACTAGGTCAGAATTTGACCTCGTAAAACTTTTTCAGACGTTCAATTTAGAAAAGAGACAAACCTTGAAAAACCTTGTCAACTTAAGAGAATTCCGTTTTATCCTAACGATCTTACTACTTCAATCACTGCTCAGTTCATGCTGGACGCCACCAGACCCGCCACCCGCTAGCACTGGTCCAGAATTTATGATCAACAGTCCCGCCGCAAACTCGAGCGTCTCTGGGGCGGTGTTCTTCTCGGCTCAACCAAGCGACCCAAATGCTGTAACAAGCGTAAATTTTAAGGCGGGCGGCAAAGATTTAGCTACGGACACAACAAGCGCAGACGGTTTCAAAACTTTCGTGATCCCCAAAGATTATCCGGCAGGCAACCTCGAGCTTCAAGCCGTTGTGACAGGCAAAGATGGCACAACCCGCTCGAAAACCATTACGGTTAACAACGTTCCCACCCCACCCTCGAGCGTTATTGTCGCCGCGAACGGTGCAGTCCTTGGAACAACAGAAACGAGTGGTGCGGTCAGCACCCTGACACTGCCACCAGGTGTGGGCGAAGGCGCAAACGTCAGCTTCCAATCCAAGACCAAGGAAGAAATCAAAGCCTCAACGGGCGTAGATTACGACGCGCTGGGCGTCACTTTTCTGGGCGCACAAACCATCACCTCGAGCGCCACATTAAACGGACCATTGGGTGTCTCCAGTGGCGGCTTTGGACCGCAAGTGCAACCAGGACAAGCCGTGGTCAACTACATGATCGCACCCGACGCGGATGGCGACGGCAAAGGCGAATTGGTTGTGGTGAATTCGGCTAGTGTTGCACCGAACGGGGATGTTATCTCTGATCCAGTTCCACAAGTGCAACTCGAGCCGACAATTCAAGTGAAATCTTTAGACGGCGAACGTTCCGTTTCAATACGTGGTAGGCAAGCAACCGCATTAAATGTCAGCCCAGGAACGCTTTTGACGCTTGAGGGATCAGGATTTAATAGTTATTCACCACTGGGTAACGTTGCCGTATTTGAATCTAGTGCTGGCGGCAAGACTGTTCAAGTACCGTTCGGAGTTACCCAAGAACAGATCAAACAAAAACTAAGGATTCTCATTCCAATGATGCCAGCAGGCGATGCAAAACTGGTTTTAAAGAGTACAACGACAGGTTATGTGAGCAATCCTATAAACCTTTCGGTAAGCAACATGCCAGCATTGAACAAGCCTGCCGATCAGATCATCAATGAAACTTTAACTGAAATACAGTTACTAATTTCAAAAACGACTACTGAAGGGACACCAAATACTGGGACGAACACAATCGCAAAGATCGAGGATGTCAAAAAATCTGTTAAGCAGTTGAA
Source organism: Deinococcales bacterium (assembly GCA_043775825.1). Classification (GTDB taxonomy): domain Bacteria; phylum Deinococcota; class Deinococci; order Deinococcales; family JAAFIG01; genus JANXTZ01. Next base: position 15,446 of record JAYVRX010000059.1, on the reverse strand, counting down.
AAACGAGTCAAACGGAGAAATTCAGAAATTTTTGCAATACATGGCTATTACTTTTCAAAACCTTGATTTATTGGGATCGAAAAGTAGTGATGCGATTTCCTCATTTCAAGCAAGAGGACGATGTGACGGTAACAATCCGCAGCTTGAAGGTGGAATTATAAACAACTATATGACTGCTGGCGAAGTGGCATTTGGAACTGGGTTCGGTCTTACTACAGTAACTTTAGCAGGTACAGCAGCAACTGTTGCTGCTGTTGCTGCACCTGTCTTAATTGTTGCAGGTCTTGGACTTCTTGCATACGGATTCTACCAGAACTACAGCTTAAAGAAAGAATGCTACCAGAATGAACCACAAGCATGTCTTCCAAGCAGTGGTGCTGGTGGATCTGGCGGCGGCAGTGTATCATCTACACCAAACAATCTCGAACGTGCTACACCACCGCCAACACCAACTGGAATGGGTTCTGCACCACCTCCTGGCGGTTCATTTTGCGGCAGTTCAACCCCAGGGGCTTCCGACGGAGCGTCCACCAATGCGCTATCTCGAGCGGGATCAACAAACACAGCATTTCCGTTTGCAAATTTAGCGGGGCGTTACGTGGTCAAAGTCACTACGGAGGGTCGTGCCGTACCGTTCGCGGGTATCAGTGACGCCTCGGGTTACTTTTACCTGCCGTTTGTACCAGAAGGCAAAACCTTTACTGCCACCGCGATTGACCGTGTGACAGGACAAAAGCGCAGCATTCAAGGCGTGGGAGCGGCTTCAGGTAAATCCGTGTTTAAAACGTTTGACTTCTCGCCGCAAAACCAAGCCCCGATTGCTGACGCTGGCGCAAACCAATCTGTGACCGTCGGAGCAAACGTCGCCCTGAACGGTGCTGGCTCGAGCGACCCCGAAAGTGCTGCGATTACGTATTCTTGGGCTTTGACCACCAAACCGGCGGGCAGTGCCGCAATTTTGGCAAATGCGACTGCGGTCAATCCAAGCTTCACTGCGGATGTGGCTGGCGATTACATTGCAACGCTCAGCGTTTCTGACGGGTCACTGACCGCAACGGACACCGTGAGCATTACGACCACGCAAGTCGGACAAAACCGTCCACCCGTCGCTAAAGCGGGGGCAGCCAGGTCGCTGGCAGTTGGTGCTACTGTCACTTTAGATGGCAGTGGCTCAAGCGACCCTGACGGCAATGCAATCACTTACGCTTGGAGTGTAACCAGCAAACCAGACGGAAGTACCGCCGCCCTGAGTAGCTCGAGCGTGGTCAAACCCACGTTTATTGCCGACAAAATTGGCGCGTATCAGATCAGTTTGAAGGTTTCCGACGGAACGCTCGAGAATACCGACACGACCACGATCACCGCAACGGGCAGCAACCAGATTGCTTGGGACGGTGGGGGTGACGGTAAATTATGGAGCGACGCCAAAAACTGGGCAGGCGATGTGCTACCAAGTAGCAGTGACCGCGTTGTGATTGACGTACCAGGTGACATTACAGTCACTTATGCCCGAGATACGCTGAGCGTCACAAGCATTGAAAGCAAAGAAAAACTGGTGGTTTCAGGCGGTACGCTCGAGGTGGATTTACCATCCGCAATCGAAAACCTTGACCTGCAAGGTGGTACGTTCGGCGGCGTTGGAAACTTGAGCATTAACAACATGACTTGGAGTTACGGCACGCTGAAGGGCGTACCTGGTACGACTACGACCATTAACTCGAGTCTTGCCATGACCACCAGCAGTCACACCTTGGACACGTTGCAACTTGTGAACAAGGGAACGGCAACGACCACGGGTGGCTCATTGTATCTGACAGGCAATGCAACGTTTACCAACGAAACGGGTGCGACTTTAACCGCCAACCAAACAGGAAATCAGACGTTATTTACGTACTCGAGTCCCATCGGTACAAGTCGGGTGATCAACAAAGGTTCAATGGTTTTTGACCCACAACCCAACACAAACGGCGTTCGACAAGGAAACATTGAAGTACCATTTATCAGCCCAGGAACAGTGAACATCAATTCTGGTAGGTTAATCTTGAGTGGCGATGATCGCAGCGATGCGCTCGACAATACGCTCGGCGCAATCACAATCTCTGACGGGGCAATTCTCGAGATGCAACGCGGAACGAATACTTTCGCTGGCGCACTAACAGGGACGGGAAGCGCAAGCTTAGATAACAATGGTGGCACGACCACGTTCTTGGCAGGCTCGAGTTACAACCTGCCAGTTACCAAAGTCAGCAGTGGTACACTCAGCTTTAACACTGGCTCGAGCTTAATTTTGCCCACCGTAAACCTCGATTACGGCACGTTAAATGGCTCAGATAACTTTAAAATCACCAACTTCAATTGGAAAGGTGGCACTTTAGGCGGTAAAACAGGTTCAAGTACAATAGCAACCTCGAGTCTTACAATGACTGGTAGCAGTCATACCTTAGATGCGCGGCAGCTAATTAACAAAGGTAATGCTTCACTAAGCGGGAGCAGTGGATTCTATTTACAAACCGGAGCGACATTTATTAACGATACTGGTGCAATTTTTACTGATGCACAGACAGGTGATCATTATTTATTTACCTATAGCGGCAACCAAACGGGTTTAAAAGTTGAAAACAAAGGAATACTTAACTTCAACCCTATTGCAGACACTAACGGCAGAAAAATTGGTTCAATCTATACAGTTTTTGTTAATACCGGAACGATTAATATCAATACGGGCATCTTAGATTTTAGAACCGAAGAGGGAACTGGCGCTACCGATACTACGCTGAGTGGCACAGTCAACATTGCCGACACTGCAATTTCACGTTTTGGTAACGGTTTGAACAGCATTTCAGGAACAATCACAGGAACTGGAATCAGTACACTCGAGAACGCCGGTGGAACAACAATTTTTCAAACAGGCTCGAGTTTAACCACCAGCAATGTGCGCGTCGAAAGTGGCAAATTAACGTTTAACAAAGGCTCGAGTCAAACCATTCCAGCACTGACCCTTTCGGGTGGGACACTAAACGGATCAGATGATTTCAGCATCACCAATTTCAACTGGTTGGGTGGCACGCTTAGTGGAAGCATCGGCTCGAGTGCCACCGTAAGCTCGAGCTTGACCATGACTGGAAGTAGTTTTACCTTAGAGACACGACAACTTATCAATAAGGGAACAGGTAAGTTGAATAGCGGTACGTTTTACTTACAAACAGGATCTGTTTTCACCAACGATACTACCGCAACTTTCACCGATGCTCAGACTGGAGATCATTCGTTGTTCACGTACAGTGGCAACCAAACTGGGTTGAAAGTTGAGAACAAAGGAACACTTAATTTTAGTCCCGCCGCAGGCAGAAATGGTAGCAAACTCGGGTATATTTACCCAGTATTTGTCAATACCGGAACGCTTAATATCAACTCTGGCATTCTGGATTTTAGGGTGCAAGATGGTACGGCAGCCACCGACACCGATTTAGCTGGGATTGTCAATGTTGCCGAGGGTGCAATCTTACGTTTCAGCAACGGATTAAACACCCTTAGCGGTACAATTACAGGCTCAGGAACGGCAAAAACAGAAGTTGTTGCAGGAATCTTAAGCCTGGCAAACCCGACTTACACCGTGCCAACCACCAGTCTGACGGGTGGAACGTTGATTGGAACTGGAACGATCAATGGCAACCTCGATAACGCAGCAACGCTCGAGGTTGCTGGTGCTTCAATTGGAAAACTGACCGTCACGGGTAATTACACGCAAACCAGCAACGGACGTATGAACGTAGATATCGGCGGACTCACGGCTGGCACTCAATTTGACCAGTTTGTTGTGACAGGTTTGGCAACGCTGGCTGGTTCACTTCAGATTCAGTTGGTGAACAGTTACATCCCAAACCTGAACGATGGTTTTCAGATTGTGACCCAAGGTTCGGGAAGCAGCACGTTTACCAATGTGAGTGGTACGGCTATTACTTCGGGACGTAAATTTAGTACAACCTACAATGCGACTGGAGTGGCATTGCAAGTCGTTCCATAAGTTCAGGCATTGGCTCGAGGTGAGGTCTTAAAACCAGATCTCGAGCCACGCAACAATGCCTCGCTCGAGACGAGTTCTGGCAAACTCGAGCAACAAATTGGGCATCGTACAACCAGAATTGGAGCAATTAAAAATGGCATATCCTCGAGTCTGGTTGATAGCAGTCTTAGCCTGGTTAATGGGATGTACACCCACGACACCAACCACACAACCCACCACAGATAGTTTACCGAGTGTCTCGAGTTCCATTGCCCGCTCGAGTGATGGCACTGCTGTTTGGGTGGTGAATCCAGATGCGGATTCGGTGACAAGAATAAATGCTAGCACGCTCGAGATAGACGCACCCATTGCCGTGGGTCACGAACCTTGGAGTGTGGCAGTCGCGCCAAATAACACAGTCTTGGTCGTCAACCGAGCCGGTGGAACACTGAGTATTCTTGCAAACGGCACGCGCAGCGATCTCGAGGTTGGCGCAGAACCAGCCGGTGTAGCACTGTCCCCCAGTGGAAAAACTGCGTTCGTCACGATATCAGCCGAAAACGCAGTTGCCGTGATTGACCTAGACTCGAGACAAGTCATAAAGCGTTTGCAAGTTGGCTACATGCCTTGGGCGCTGGCGGTAACAGACAATGGTGATGACAGTGATAGCGACGAAACCTTAATTGTGACACATCGTTTTTCACGACTTCGCCCAGGTGGTGCAGAGGGCTTGAACGACGGTAAAGAAGGTTGGTTAAGCCTTGTTAGAAATGCTAGCTCGAGCGCACCCGTTTTTTCAGAAACCACAATTGCACCCTATAACTTTGGTTATGCCAACGGACTCGAGGGGCTGGCTGTTACAGGCGACACTATCTTTGTTTCACACCTACTCAACAGTCCAGATTTACCACAAGATTTAAGAAGACGTTTTGAAACAACAGTTTCAGCCGCACTTTCGACCATTTCGCTCTCGGGTAGTGCAGAACTCATTGAGCAACGTGTGCATATCAATGAAACTGAATTTAGTACGCCCGTTAACTTCCCCCGAGCCATCGCGGTTACAAAAGATGCAAAGCGTGCATTTATTGTTTTAGCTGGCACGAACGCCGTAATGGGCATTAACCTCGAGAATCCAAATAAACCCAAGTTGATCGGATTCTGGGCTACGGGTAAGAACCCTCGTGGCTTGGTACTCTCAAGCGACGAAACCAAAGCTTTTGTAATGAATTATCTTTCAAGGGACGTGAGTATACTTGATTTAAGCGATACAGTGACAAGACGTGAATTAAAACGTTTGAGTGTTACATCCGAAACACTCAAACCAGAAATATTGCTTGGGAAGCAATTGTTTAACAATGCTAACGACCCCCGAATCTCGCATTTGGGCTGGATTTCGTGTGGAACATGTCACTTCGATGGTGGCATAGATGGCACAACTTGGACCACGCCTGATGGTGCACGCCAAACGCAGCCTTTATGGAACTTAAAAGGTACAGCCCCATTTCACGCCTCGGCAACTCGAGACGAGGTACAAGATTTTGAGCATGATATTGAAGGTTTGATGGATGGTATTGGACTTGCACCCGAAAATGCACAACGCGAATTGGGTCAACCAAACGCAGGGCTTTCCAAAGATCTTGACGCACTGGCAAAGTACGTACTTGAGGGCATCCATGTTCCAGACGCTCCTCAATTTGACGAATCAGCCATTGCTCAAGGTCGCACAGTGTTTACAAAAGCTGGATGCTCGAGTTGTCACAGTGGAATGCAGTGGACAAACAGCGCACTTTCTGTTCCAGTTACAAACAACGATATCGAAGTTCGGTCAAGTTTACACGATGTGGGAACTTTCAAAGTTGGACGCGATATCCTTGGTGAACATGGGTTTGATGTTCCAACCCTTTTGGGTTTAGCTTCAAGCGCACCGTACCTACACGATGGCAGTGCCAAAACACTTGCAGATGTGCTCGAGAATCCAAAACACGTTTCAGGCAATCTATCGGCGCAAGAAAAAACCAGTTTAGTAGAATTCCTCCAAAGCATTGACTCAAATTCACGAACATTTGTGCGCCCTTAGATGTCCAGCAAAATTGCCGCTCGAACAAATCAACAAAGAGAAAAGACCATCAGATTACTCGAGGAAGGTTGCCAGTTCCTCAAAATCTCTGAGGGAAAACCATCCGCACCCGTCGAGTTTCGATGTCAATCTCGATGCGGCTGGAGAAAAGTTACCATCTGACTGGTACTTGCGTGTTGCTGGGGCGGCGACCAGAGTAAGGTTATTGTGCAATTGAGAGTTTGAATCGCTGCTACAAATCGTCTCAGGAAAGTATTGATTGCTACTGGACATTGTATGTGAAATAAATCACGATCATTTCTAATTCGTGAAATAGTTATTTTAATTTTTAAAAGAGCTGAGACTATACCAACTGAATTCCAGCCACAAAAACCTCTTGAACCTCGAGATCATCACCCAGCACCACGATGTCCGCGTCGCAACCTAGCTCGAGTCTTCCCTTTTTTTCAAGTCCCAAATAATGCGCAGGGTGGCTCGAGGCAAGTTGAACTGCCGTTTCGAGCTTGAGTCCAGCCTGTACCGCATTTCGCACGGCTTGATCCATCGTCAGCAAACTGCCCGCCAACGAACCATTCTCGAGCCGAGCCGTACCATCTGCCACGTATGCCATTTGCCCACCAAGGTCGTAAACCCCATTTGGCATTCCGGCGGCTCGCATGGCGTCGGTGATCAACATCAGGCGTTCGGGTTTGGCGTTGAGGGCAGTTTTAAAACTCGAGACATGAACGTGATGACCGTCCAGGATCAGTTCTGCCCAAACATCAGGATTCGCCAGAATCGCACCAACAATTCCAGGATTTCGCCCCTCAAGTCCACCCATTGCATTAAACAAGTGCGTACCGCTTGAGAAGCCACCAAGATTTTCAACCGAGCAAATCGCCAGCTCAACTTGGTCGGTGTTGGCGATGGTATGTCCGATACTGACCCTGACGCCAGCTCGAGCGAACATTTCGCACGCCTCGAGTGCCTGAGGTTGTTCAGGGGCAATGGTAAGGACTCGAATCACATCGAAATTCAGCACTTCTTGAACGCGTTCGGCTGTGGGTTCAACCACAAAATTTGGCTGTGCACCCAAACGATGAGGGCTGACAAATGGACCCTCGAGATGAACACCTAAGATTTGAGCACCAGAATTTGGCTCGAGCATGACCTGTTTGGCGTTTCCGAGGGCGGTAATGACGTTGTGCCAGGGATTTGTAATGGTCGTGGCAAGTAAACCCGTCGTGCCGTGTTTGGCGTGAAAGGCTGCCATGCCACGAATGCCAGCAATGCCGTCCATCGTGTCAAACCCGCCGCCGCCATGAACGTGAACGTCGATGAATCCTGGCACGATGTACGGCGCGTTTTTGGGCATCGAAGCTTGAGTGATGTTCGTTACTGAAGCCCCAAACTCAATATTGCCATCCTGCCAACCGCTGGGCGTTAAAATCTTTCCTTGCAATGATGTCATTCTGCAATTTTAAGGCTTTGGCGCTCGAGTTTCCAAAGCCCAGGCTTTGAGTTGGCTGGGTGTGACAGGTTCTTGGAGCAGGCGTTGAAACCAAGTCACTTTGTCATTGCCAGCAAGCAGGGCTTCGAGCAAGTCATAACCGGTGGTGTAGGTGTAAACATAGGCTCTGGCGTGTTTGATAAACTCGAGTCTCTTAGCGGCTTGTGCTTTGGTTGAAAGTTGATGGTGTTGCAAATACTCGAGAACAGCCTCTTGGGTTGCATGCTCTTCAAATAACATTAAAGCGGCGTTCCCTGAAACATAATCCAGGGCTGCACGGGCTTTTGCGATCTGAAACGAAAGCTGTACTTGCTCTAGATTAATGTTTAAACCTGCAATTTTTGAGAGGTCATCGGCAATCCAAACCGCCAACTCGGATTGATCCATAATCACCTCGAGCGCACTGGTGGCAATGCCTTCGGCAAGCAGACTTTCGGGTGAATCGAGCAGTTGAATCCCGTATTCTTGCCAGTCGTTCTCGAGCACCAGTTTTTGTTCTTTCTTGACGTGCTCACAATGATGCCCTGGGTAGGATTCGTGGGCAACCAAGTCTGGCAGATCGGTAACATACTGCGGCAAATCGGTGTTGACCTCAATTCTCGAGCGACCATTTCCCAAGTACCAGTTGTAACCGCTCCAGGGTTTGTTCTGTACCAGGGCGTACTGACAAGATTCGTTTTCTGGTAAGCCAAATAGCTTTTTCGTTCGTTGTTGTAACTCGAGCGAGATTGTGTCAATCAAAGCTTGAATTCGGTTTGGGTCAATTCTAAATTTGTTGCGATAGTCTTGCCAACGGTTATTCAGATTTCCATTTCCTGGCAGCAGTTGCTCGAGTTTTTGGTGTGCAGTTTCAAACAAACTGTCTGGTTTACGAATTGGGTCAATGTCGTGTAATCCCTTGACTTCTTTGAGAAAAGAAATTGAATCACCACGTTTGAGTTTGACCATCGTTTGCATGGCTCTGATTTGTACGCTCAAATAGGCTTGGCGTTCAAAAGAACTGACCTCCAAAACATCATTTTGAAGTTTCTCGAGTTCAACAGCCAAATCTTTCAGATCACTCGAGAAGGGCTGAGTCCAATTAGGATTGCCGAAATAGGCGTCGATAAAACCGTCTTTGTAAAGGTTAACGCCGTGCGCGGCGCGAATATAACGTTCGGCAATTGAGGCGGTCATGGCTTAGAATACCAGCTTGACCACTACTTGATCGTCACGGGGTTCGCAAATTCTTAAACTTGGTATAATATTTTAGAGAGGTTTAAATCCATGAAAATTCTTTGTTTAATCAGGCAAGTTCCAGACGCCGAAGCTCGAGTCAAAGCGCAAAATGGTCGGGTCGATCTCGAGGGCGCGACCTTGGCATTGGACGGCATGGACGAATACGGCGTAGAGCAGGCGCTGCGCATCAACACCGACGGTATGAGCACCGTGGCAGTGGCACTCGGTGGCGCACGGTTTGAGGATGCGATTCGTCGGGCATTGGCGATGGGACTCGAGCGAGCAATTCATGTCGAATCGAGTGAATATTTGGATGTGGTCACACAAGCCAAAATCCTCGCCAAAATCGTCCAGGAAGAACAACCTGACATCGTTTTTTGCGGTGCGCAACACGCCGACACCGACTCGCAAGCTTTAGGGGCGGCACTGGCTGAGGCTTTAAATTGGAATCAAATCACTTGGACAACCGCGCTGGAAATTGAAAACTCGAGCGTCAAAGCCAGCCATGATGTTGACGAGGGTAAGGAACAACTGGAGCTTGCATTGCCTTTGGTCATCACCACCCAGCAGGGTTTGAACGAGCCGCGTTATCCGACGCTGCCGAACATCATGAAAGCCAAGAAAAAAGAGATTCGTAAGGCAAGTTTGGCAGATTATGGAATCTCGGGCGGCAAAATTCGCGTGGTGAATCAAGAAATTCAAGAAAAGCAGCGCTTGAACAAATTGATTGATGGCAAAGACCCGGTGGCTGCCGCCGAAGAACTGATCAAACTCTTGCACGTTGAGGCGAAGGTGATTTGAATGATTTTAATTCTGGCAGAGCACGACGGCAATAAACTCAAAAAAACCTCACTCGAGATGATTTCTGCGGCTCGAGGTTTAAATCCAGAAATATCGCTGGCGCTTTTGGGCGCAGGCTCGAGCAAAGTTGCCGAGGAGGCTGCAAAATACGTGGGGCAAGTCTTGGTGGTTGAAGACCCCAAACTCGAGCCTTATGACGCTCGGGTCTACAGCCAAGCCTTGCAGCAGATCACTGAACAGGCTGAGGCGAGCCTGGTACTGGTTGCGGGGACTCGGGCGGGACGGGAACTCGCGCCGCGCTTGGCGGTACGCCTCGACGCGCCCTACCTCGAGGATGCCGTCAAACTTGAGGGCGTTGAGGGTGGCTTGCGAATTTCGCACTACGCATTTTTGGCTCGGGTCACCGAAACACTCGAGGCAATCGCTTCTGTGGTAGTTGCCACCATCAAGCCAAACACGCAACCCGCCGCCACACCCAACGCCAGCGAGGGTGAAATCTTTGAGGTTGAACTGGAATTGAACGCCTCGAGCCTCAAAGTTTTAGGGCGAACCCAAGAGAAGACCTCTCGAGTTGCCCTGACCGAAGCTAGTGTGGTCGTAACGGGCGGGCGCGGCATGGGCAACCCCGAGAATTTTAGTTTGATCGAAGGCTTAGCCGATGTGCTGGGGGCGGGTGTCGGCGCAACTCGAGCGGCGGTGGATGCGGGCTGGCGACCTTACGCCGAACAGGTCGGACAAACAGGTAAAACGGTGCAGCCCAATGCCTATATTTGTGCTGGGGTGTCGGGGGCAGTTCAGCACCTTTCAGGCATGGGAAAAAGCAAATACATTGTGGCGATCAATAAAGATGCCGAAGCGCCAATTTTTAAGGTTGCCGATTACGGGATCATTGGCGACCTTAACCTGATTCTGCCAGCCCTGATCTCGGCAGCAAAAAAACTTAAAGATTAACGGGATCACCTTACGTCCTCGAGAAATATTCTAAGAGCGTGTTTACGAAGTTAATTAAAAGAAGATATAGCGAGGGGATTATTGTGGTTTTGGCTATAAGCCGTAAGCTTCAAGGAACAGCGTTCTTTGGCTTATAGCTTGTAGCTTATAGCCTGTAGCTCTGCCCGAGAAACCTTCATAAACAGGCTTTAAGAATATTTTTGTAGCTCAACATTCCAGGAAACAAAATTATTGTAAAACAAGCGGGTTTTGGAAAACTGAGCGGCACAAAAATTCGTATCATCGAGCGATCCTGACTTAAACTGCATCTGTGAATCCAGACCTCGAAATGTTGTTGCGTTTACTGGCGGCGATGGTTTTATGCGGCTTGATCGGCTTTGAACGTGAAGCTCGAGGAAAATCGGCGGGCTTGCGCACGCACATGCTGGTCGGCTTTTCGTCGGCAATGTTTATCGTTTTGGGCGAAATTGTAATGGCGAGGTCTAGCGCTCAGGGTTATGCGGCGCTGAAACTCGACCCGATTGCCATCATTGGCGCGACCATTTCGGGCATCAGTTTCTTGGGCGCGGGCACTATTTTTATGAGTCCCGCAGGGCGTAAACACGGATTAACCACCGCTGCCAGTATTTTGGGTTCTGCTGGAGTCGGCATGGCGTGTGGACTCCAGCGTTATGTTTTGGCACTTGGCAGCACCGTTTTGTTGATTCTGATTCTCAGTTTTTTTGGTTACTTGGAGCGCGAAATTATCAAACAACAAGTCAAACATCCTGCGCAAGAGCCGTGAAACGTATTGGTTTGACTGGCAGCATTGGCGCGGGCAAAAGCACCGTTGCCAAACTGTTACGTGAAAAGGGAATTCCTGTGCTCGACGCCGATGCCGTAGCTCGAGAGGTATCAAATTCGCTCGAGGTTCGGCAAGCCGTTCGAGAAACTTTTGGAACTGAATTTGTGCTCGAGCGGGGCTTAAACCGTGCGAAACTGGCAGAATTGGTCTTTGCCAAACCCGAGGCTCGAGCGCAACTGAACGACATCATTCACCCTCGGGTGCGTTTCGAGATGAACCGATTGCAACTCGAGCTTGAAAAAACGGGGGTTGCCGCAGTGGTGCAAGACATTCCGTTGTTGTTTGAAAGTAAGCTCGAGCATCTGTTTGACGCCGTGATTCTGGTCGATGCCCCACCCGAGATTCGGCTGACGCGGGTCATGGCTCGGGACGGAATCACAAAGGAAGCTTTTCTGGCTCGAGACGCGGCGCAAATGCCAGCCAGCGAAAAACGACTTCACGCTACAGTGACGCTCGAAAATGCTGGCGATGAACTCGAATTGGCAACTCAGCTTAGCGATGCACTGGCGAAACTCGAGGCTGCATCATAAATCCAGACCTTTCGAGCTTTGATCTGTGACCAAAACGCGATTATTCAAGAAAATGAATACGTTTTCAACCTTAGCTCGAGAGCACCAAAAGATCAGCGAATTTAAAAGCCTTGATTGACGCCCGAATATCATTAATTTTTCATCTGACCAAAACCGTTTAAAAAACGCATAAACTATCGTATGAACGTTCTCAATTCGGTCTTACTCGCCTCACGTTGGTTGATGATTGCTCCAGTCATCTCTTTGATTTTTGGATCGGGTTATTTTGCGTACCTAACGATCCTCGAGACGATCAAAGGCTTCACCGCCGAAACCAGCCAGAAAAGCGCGTTGTATTTGATTCAAGCCGTAGACTCGAGCCTGCTGGCGGCGGTGATGATTATTTTTGCGCTTGGCTTGTACGAGTTGTTTATTGCCCCGATTCATGTGCCCGAAGATCATCCTTTTCGGCGTGTCTTGGTCATTGAATCGCTCGATGACTTGAAGGGCAAGCTTGCTACTGTGATTGTCATCTTGTTAGTGGTGAAGTTTTTTGAACGCAGCCAGGAGTTAAAAACCAACAGTTTCCTCGACCTGCTGATGTTGGCGGGTGGGGTGGCACTGCTGGGCGTTGGTTTGTGGCTGACAAAAAAGTGAGCCTCGAGCCAAATTTCCTCATGAATCACTCTTATTCATTTGTTATGATCCTCGAATAAGTTGAGGGAGTAGCCACCTTTTGGCGCTCGAGGTCGTCAATACGAAAGTCATCGACTTTCCGTCTCGAGCACAGTTTTTAAAACTAAGGTTTTAAATCTTAGTTTTAATCTGACGGCGAGACTCAAATCGGAGGATTGATGGATATCCCGATTTGGGTGTGGTTTGCATTTTTATCAGGCGTGTTGGTGATGTTGGCTCTGGATTTAGGGGTTTTCAACCGTAAATCCGATGTGATCTCGACCAAACAGGCGGCGATTTGGTCTGCAATTTGGGTCACACTGTCGCTGTGCTTTGCGGCATTCATGTTCGTTTGGCAAGGACAGCAACGCGGTCTGGAATGGATTACCGGCTATCTGATCGAGTACAGCTTGGCGGTAGACAATATTTTTGTTTTCGTGCTTGTGTTTACCGCTTTTGCCGTTCCTGTGGCTTATAGACGGCGTGTTCTCTTTTGGGGAATTATCGGCGCACTCATCATGCGAGGTGCAATGATTGCCCTTGGTGCGGCATTGCTCGAACAATTTCACTGGATTTTGTACGTCTTCGGCGGGATACTTTTGATCGCGGGATACCGCATGATGTTCGCCAAAAAAGAAGAACCCAGCGATCTCGAGCACAACCCAATTGTTAAAATGGCACGGCGTTTTATTAAGATTTCGCCAAGCTACGATGGGCAGAAGTTTTTCACCATCCACAATGGCGTTCGCATGGCGACACCGTTATTCCTGGTTTTGATCGTGATCGAATTTACCGATTTGGTCTTTGCAGTCGACAGCATTCCAGCCATTTTTGCGGTGACTCGAGAACCATTTATTGTTTTCACCAGCAACGTCATGGCGATTCTAGGCTTGCGAAGTTTGTACGTGCTGCTCGAGGGTTTTGTGGATCGTTTTGTTTACCTCAAAACTGGCTTGTCAGTCATTCTGGTTTTTATCGGCGCAAAATTATTGCTGCTAGACATTTTCAAAATACCAACGGCGCTGTCCCTCGGTGTGGTCATCACCATTCTTGTGGTCAGTATCGTCGCCAGCATCATTAAAACAAAAAATGCTCCGAAAAAACTCGAGACCGCCTGAATCTCGAGTTGAAACTCAGTTTTCCTGTTTGGGCTTTAAAGGAGTTGTATGAAAAACTGTCCCGTAGACAACGCGCAATTGATGGAAATCAACAAATCTGGCGTCATGATTGACGTCTGCCCAGAATGCAAAGGTGTCTGGTTAGACCGAGGCGAACTCGAGAAGATCGTGAATGTGACCAAGGAACTTGAAGCCGAGTTCAACCGCGATCAACCGCGAAACGAGCCTCGGGGCGAACCAGACCGCGAGCGTTACCGTGAAGAGCCGCGTTATGAATCTCGAGATAACCGTGATCGAAAACCTTACCGCGATGATGACGACGATGATCGTTCAAAACGAAGTAAACGAGGTGCATTGGGTCGGATATTTGATATTTTTGATTGAATCCAGACCCAAATGATTTTGGGGGTTTCGCTGTCTAGAGCTTGAGGGCAACTTTGAATTCGTTGGGAACTTTGACCTGGAAGATAAATAGCAAACTCGGTACACTAAACCCATGATTGAGAAGGTTTATCTCGCCCAACCCAGAGGTTTTTGCGCCGGTGTGGTCATGGCAATTGACGCGGTTAAACTGGCTGCCAAATCTGCCAGCGACCAAAAAACTGGCGATTTGGTCGTTTATCACAGCATCGTTCACAATGACACGGTGGTTGGTCGGCTCGAGCGTGAGGACGGTGTGCGGTTTGTTGAAAATTTGGCTGACCTCGAGAAGTTACCGAATGCTGGGGATACCGTGGTGTTTTCGGCGCATGGCGTCTCCCCCGCTTTGCGTCGGGAGGCGGCGGCTCGAGGCTTGGCGACGATAGATGCGACCTGTCCATTGGTCACGAAAGTTCATTCAGAGTCCAAGCGTTATGCGGCGTTGGGATATCAAATTTTGTTGATTGGCGACTCGAGCAACCATCAAGAGATTGTTGGGACTTTCGGTGAAGCGCCAGATCAGACAACATTGGTGAGCGTACTGGGCAACCGCAAATTTGATCCCAATATGGCTGATCCTTTTACGGTTGAAGTTCCTGATCCACAAAAAGTAATCGTTTTAACCCAAACCACACTTTCGGTAGATGACACCGACAAAACCGTTGAAGTGCTCAAAACACGTTTTCCCAAATTGACCATTCCCTCCCGAGATGATCTGTGCTACGCCACCAAAAACCGTCAGGCAGCCGTCAAACAGATTGCGCCCCATGTCGATTTGTTCTTGGTGGTGACCAGCATCACCTCGAGCAACGGTATGCGCTTACTCGAGCTTGCCGAAAGTTTAACGCCGAATGCGCAGCGCCTGGATACCATTTCTGATTTGAAAGATTCCTGGCTTGATGGGGTGCGTGTCGTGGGCATTACAAGTGCTGCAAGCACGCCTGAGGATTTGGTGCAAGAAATTATTGCGTTTTTCAGAACTCAAAACCCAAACCTTCAGGTGACCGAAGAGGGCAAACCCGAAGACATTGAATTTAGAATGCCTGATCGCATCCCAGCACCTGTGTCCGTCAGCTAAGTTGAGCTATGTTCGTTGGGAAAGCGTATCTCACGCGGAATTCTGGAATTCTGTTGGGTTTAGCGACCATGCCCGCAGCGCCCAAGCCCGTTAGGTGCTGCTTTAAGGGCAAGACAGGTGCGTTTTATGGTCAAGAAGCAGAATGTAAGAATGGAGTCGGGAGATACTTAACTCGGGGTTTTTAGGCTTGTTCAAGCTCGAGGTGTTTGGAGACGAAGTTCATCAGTCCTTTCACCACTTGCGCGTCAAAAGGCAATTTGATT